>JAXMBX010000024.1:0-75872 GCA_046349635.1 Planctomycetales bacterium | reverse complement strand
TGTAGGACGCCTGAATCACCGGGCCGTCGGCGATCGGATCGCTGTATGGAAACCCAACCTCGATCAGATCCACCCCGCGCTGCGCCAGTTCCAGGATCATCTCGCGCGTGAACGCCAGGTCGGGATCCCCGGCGGTAATAAACGGCATGAACGCCATCCGCTGTTCCGCGCGAAGTTTCTCAAATGTCGAGGCAATCGTCATGGTGTCGTCCGAACCGATTCAAACTCAGAATAGAAAAAGTCAGAAAGGAGGAGGCCGAGGTCAGATTTCTTTTCCCTGCAATCGCGCCACTTCATACACATCCTTGTCCCCGCGACCGGAGAGACAGATGACGACAATGTCATTCGGGGAACGCTTGCCGGCGGATTTGAGCACCTGCGCCACCGCATGCGAACTCTCCAGGGCCGGGAGAATCCCTTCCATCTGCGCGAGCGTATTGAATGCCCCCAGCGCCTCGTCGTCGCTCACGGGGACGTAACTGACCCGCTTGGTGTCCTTCCAGTAGCTGTGTTCCGGGCCGACGCCGGGGTAATCCAATCCCGCCGAGACGGAATGCACGTCGCTCGTCTGCCCGTCATCATTCTGCAGGACATAGCTGTAGCTGCCGTGCAGGACTCCCTTTTTGCCGTAGCTGAGCGTGCTGGCATGTTGTCCCAGTTCCGCGCCGCGTCCCCCCGGCTCGACCCCGGTGAGTTGCACCTGTTTATCTTCGACGAACGGATAAAACATTCCCGCCGAGTTCGACCCGCCGCCGACGCAGGCGATCACTTCATCCGGCAACCGTCCGAATTTCTCCAGGCACTGCTGTCGGGTCTCCCGCCCGATCACCGCCTGGAAGTCCCGCACGATCATCGGAAACGGATGGGGTCCGACGACCGAG
Source organism: Planctomycetales bacterium (assembly GCA_046349635.1). Taxonomy (GTDB): domain Bacteria; phylum Planctomycetota; class Planctomycetia; order Planctomycetales; family Planctomycetaceae; genus JAXMBX01. The sequence continues at coordinate 74,991 of JAXMBX010000024.1, read as the reverse complement.
CCGATGATGTAATGGGTGGTCTGTACGGAGGCCATCCAGTCCCGCATCGCTTCATTGATCGCATCGCGAAGCGTCCGGGAACCGGTCGTCACCGGTCGGACTTCCGCCCCCATCGTCCGCATGTTGAACACGTTCAACTTCTGGCGGCGGATGTCTTCTTCTCCCATGTAGACGACGCACTCCAGCCCGAAGTGCGCACACGCCGTCGCCGTCGCCACCCCGTGCTGCCCGGCCCCCGTCTCCGCGATCACCCGCTTCTTCCCCATCCGGAGGGTGAGGAGCGTCTGCCCGATCGCGTTGTTGATCTTGTGGGCCCCGGTGTGGTTCAGGTCTTCGCGTTTGAGATAGATCTGTGCCCCGCCGCATTTCTCGGTCAGCCGCTTCGCGAAGTAGAGCGGGCTGGGACGCCCCACGTAATCCTTCAGTAACTGGTCCAGTTCCTTCTGGAACTCCGGATCCTGTTGTGCGCGGGCATATTCCGCGGTCAACTCCTCCAGCGCCTTCATGAGGGTTTCGGGAACGAAGCGGCGTCCAAATTCACCGAACCGTCCCGACGCATCGGGAACCTGGGACGAAGCGGTCGAAGTCACAGCAGGAGACGTCATAGAAAATTCTCGCGGCCACCGGCTTCAAGAACCGGGCTTGAGGAACGGAAAAACGGACGGAAAAGCTCGAAACAGTTCATTATTGGCATCCCCTGACACTCTTCAAGCCTCAACTCTCCGTCTCCCCCGTTTCCCTAAAAAGTATTTGACGGATCGATAAACCTCCGCATAACTTAGAGTCATCTCAGCTCTTCCGGGTTCGCCGCTTCTTGATCCTCGTTCCCCTTCTTTTCTCTTGCGAGGTGTTCCGTGCTGCGCTCTCTCTGCGGCCTGCTGCTGCTTTCAGGAATCATCGGGACTCTGCTCCCCCTCCATCTGATCCGGGCAGCCGAGCGGCTGAACAACGCCCCGGCACCGGCGAAATGGGGGATCGACAAACGGATTCCCTGGACGACTTCGCACGTCGTCGGCAGCCCCGATCCCCCCGCTCCGTATCGCCTTGAAATCGCTTTCCCCTACGTCAAATTCAATGAACCCCTGAACGCTTCCACCGTCCCGGGCACGAATCGGCTGTTCATTGCCCAGCGGGACGGAAAAATCTATTCCTTCCTGGAAGATCCGCTCTCGCGAGTCCCCACGCTCGTCCTGGACGTCGGGCGGATGACTTACGGCCTGGCTGTGCATCCCCAGTTCGCGAAGAATGGTTACTTCTTCGTTGCCAGCATCCTCGATCCGAAAAAGGAACAGCCGGAGGGCACCCTCCTGACCCGTTATCAGGTCACCTCCTGGAATCCCCCTCAAGCGAAGAAAGACTCCGAACAGATCTTTTTGAAATGGCCCTCAGGCGGTCACAACGGGGGCTGCCTCCGCTTCGGACCGGATGGTTATCTCTATATTTCCACTGGCGACTCCAGCGGCATCGCCGATGAATACCAGACCGGCCAGACCATCAACGATCTCGTCGGCTCGATCCTCCGTATCGACGTCGATCACCCCTCCAAAGATCTCCCCTATACGATTCCGGCTGACAATCCGTTTGCCAATCGGAGTGATGCGCGCGGTGAAGTGTGGGCGTTCGGCCTGAGACAGGCGTGGAAGTTCAGCTTCGACCGGAAAACCGATCGCCTGTGGGCCGGGGAAATCGGTCAGGACCTGTGGGAATCGATCCACATCATCCGCAAGGGGGGCAACTACGGCTGGAGCCTGGTCGAAGGACGTCACCCCTTCCACCCCGAACGGAAAAAAGGGCCCGGCGAAATCATCCGCTCCATTGTCGAGCATCCGCACTCTGACTTTCGCTCCATCACCGGCGGCTACGTCTATCACGGCAACCGCCTCCCCGAACTCCAGGGAGCCTACATCTACGCCGACTATGACACCGGCAAGGTCTGGATGCTCCGCTACGATGAGTCTCTGCCCGAAGACAAACGGGTCACGGAGAACCGCGAACTGTGCGACACCAACCTCCGCCTGATCGAATTCGCTGAAGATGCCGATGGCGAACTGTTTCTCCTCGACCACATTGGCGGACAACTCCACCGTCTAATGCCGACTCCCAAGTCCGCCGCACCGACGGCATCATTCCCCCGCAAGCTGAGTGAAACGGGTCTGTTCGCTTCGACCCGCGATCACACTCCCGCGCCGGGTCTGATTCCCTACTCCGTTAATTCCCCGCTGTGGTCCGACAACGCCCACAAGGACCGCTTCCTCGCCATTCCGGGGAACGGGCAGATCGAATACAACGGCATCCCCTATCCCCAGCCGGCCCCCGGAGCACCGCGTGGCTGGCGGTTTCCGGATGGGACCGTCGCCGTCAAGACGTTTTCGCTTGAACTCGAAAAAGGGAATCCCAAGTCCCGCCGCCGTCTCGAAACCCGCCTGCTGCATCTCCAGCAGACCCCGGGCACCGCGGAAGTGGGCGATCAGGTCTGGCGGGGGTACACGTATGTGTGGAACAGCGACCAGACCGATGCGGACCTTCTCGATGCCAACGGTCTGGATCAAACTTTCACCATCAAGGATCCCGCGGCTCCCGGCGGCGCACGCCAGCAGACCTGGCATTTTCCCAGCCGGGCGGAATGCACGATGTGCCATACCATGCCCGCCAAATATGTCCTCGGCCTCAATACCCTGCAGTTGAATAAGGACCACGATTACGGCGGAACCGTCGCCAATCAACTCGCCACGTATGAACACCTCGGGCTGTTCACCGCACCGCTCCCCGCTGCACCGGATAAACTTCCCAAGCTGACGAACGATGCCGACCCGCACGCCGACTTGAACGCCCGGGCCCGTTCCTATCTTCACTCCAACTGTTCTCACTGTCACATGAAGTGGGGTGGCGGGAACGCGCAGTTCCAACTCCTGGCCACTCTCGATCTGAATGACATGGGGATCTCCGGTGTCCGCCCCAATCATGGTGCGTTCGGTCTTACCGATGCTTCCGTCCTCGTTCCCGGCCATCCCGAACAATCGGTCCTGCTGCAGCGGATGCAGCTCCTCGGCCTGGGTCGGATGCCGCACATCGCCTCCAGTGTCCGGGACGAACGGGCCATCGAACTGATCCGCGAATGGATTACGAAGCTGCCGACGATCAACTCGGGCAAGGGGGTCGACATCGGTGCGGAAGGAATTCCTGCTGTTCCCTGAGCGGAATCAACAGATGCGCGGACGCCGTTTGACTGCTGTGGAAGCGAGTGTTGCCGGACTTTTTCTGGCGATTTTGTTCGCCCTGCTGTGCCCCGTCACCCACTGGCGGGAAAACATCAGCCAGTCCTGCCATCTCTGTGGCAACCGCCGGATCATTCACCAGCAATTCCGGTGGTGGCAACTCGCCTCGGAGAATACGGAATTCGTCCCCAATTTCCCGATTCCTCAGGAACACCAGCACGACTGGTGGACCTACAGCCACACATTTGTCTCCTGGTCCAAAAACTGGGCACAGGATCAGGGATCCGTCTACCGTGATGGGAGCCAGTCGATTAACTTCAGATGACGCCGAACACATGACTCCTCTACAAAAGTGTGTTCATCCCCGAACTTCTCTCCCGGTATGATTGTCACAGGATTTGGTCCCGTGATGAGTTCGAGCGTTCTTCAAACAACAAGTTTTCCTCCGTCACATGAATACGACCCAGCTCCGCAAACTCGGCGTCCCTGATCACTGTCTGGTACTCGCCATTCAGGGAATCCAGGCCGCTGCGCAGCAGGGAAAATTCAAAGGCGCGGATGCCAAGAAGCAGATCCGTGCCATCCTCGATGCGCCCGAGGAACACACCACCGATCCGCACTTCGGCCCCCTCGCACAGGAATTGATCGCCGAAAAGAATTTTGTTCCCGCCGAACCCGCCTGCTATCAGACGTGGGGGACGGAGATCGATGAGGCGTCTCATGCCCAGATGCGCCAGGCGTGCGCCGTCCCGGTTGCCTACCGTGGTGCGCTGATGCCCGATGCCCACGTCGGCTACGGACTCCCGATCGGCGGGGTTCTCGCCTGCGAAAAGGCCGTCATTCCCTATGCCGTCGGCGTCGATATCGCCTGCCGTATGAAGCTCTCCGTGTTCGACATCCGCCCCACGGAACTCGATGACCGGTTCCACCACTTCCGGATTGCGCTGGAACAGGGAACCCGCTTTGGCGTCGGGAGCGTTCACGAACGCCCGCAGCAGCACGCGGTGATGGATCTGGACTGGAACATCACCCGGATCACCCGTGAACATAAGGATCGCGCGTGGAAGCAGCTTGGGACCTCCGGCTCAGGAAACCACTTTGTCGAATTCGGCGCCCTGACGCTGCCCGCGGAAGATCCGGACCTCGGACTCCCCGCCGGTGAATACGTCGCTCTATTGAGCCATAGCGGTAGCCGGGGTGCCGGTGCCGCCGTCTGCAGCGTCTATTCCTCCATCGCCCAGTCGCAGCTTCCGAAGCGGTACGCTGAACTGGGCCGCCTGGCGTGGTTGGATCTGGAGAGCGAAGCGGGGGCCGAATACTGGGCGGCCATGAACCTGATGGGAGAATACGCTGCTGCCAATCACGCCGTGATTCATCAACTCGTCGCCCGTCTGCTGGGTGAAGATGTCATCGCCGGTGTCGAGAACCACCACAACTTCGCCTGGAAGGAAGTCCACGATGGAAAGGAACTGATCGTCCATCGGAAGGGGGCGACCCCGGCCGGTGCGGGAGTTTTGGGTGTGATCCCGGGTTCGATGGCCGACCCGGCGTTCGTCGTGCGGGGCAAGGGGAGCGCCGCGAGCCTCGATTCCGCCTCGCACGGCGCCGGACGCCGTATGTCCCGCCGTAAGGCCCGGGATACGTACAACTTCAAAGCGGTGAAGAACGACTTGGCGAAGAAGGGGGTTACTATCCTCTCCGCCGGTGCGGATGAAGTCCCCCACGTCTATAAACGGATCGAAGAGGTCATGGCCCAGCAGCAGGACCTGGTGGAAATCATCGCCCGCTTCGATCCGAAGATCGTCAAGATGTGCGACGACGGGAGCGCCGCGGAGGATTGACCTTCCCGTCAGAACTGATCCTCGGCTTCGAGGGCATCGAAGTCGATCCCCCGTGCTTTGAAATGCTGCTTGGTCTCTTCAGAAATCTCGCCTCCCAGAAGCTCACGCGAGGCGCGAAACTGGGCGAGGAGAAACTTGTGGTGGTTCACAATTGAAAAAGCCAAAGCTGCGTCGCGGATAGCAAGGCACTCCGGAGAATCCTCGGGATACTGAGCCGCGATCGACTCCAGAATCGCGCTGACGCGGAACAACTCCTTTTCGTTTTCGGCATCGTCGGTCACATCAACCCCGCGATCGGCGAGCCATAATAAATCTGGTGGGGCCTCTGCAGGTCATCGTGCCAGACCGCGGATTCCGGGATTCCCAGCGCGTGGTACATCGTCGCCGCGAGATCCTCCGGCTTGTGGGGCGAATGGGCCGGATAGGCGCCGATCTTGTCTGAAGCTCCCACGACCGTCCCGCCGCGCACTCCGCCGCCGGCGAAGAACACGCTCTGCACGGCCCCCCAGTGGTCCCGTCCTGCTTTCTCGTACGACGTCGGCAGTGTCGACAGCTTCGGCGTCCGGCCGAACTCGCCCGCCATCACCACCAGCGTGCTATCGAGGAGCCCACTCTGTTTCAGATCATCCAGCAGCGCACAAAGCGCCCGGTCCGTCGGCGGGAAGAGTCTCTCTTTCAGGCGATAAAAAATCTCGCCGTGATTGTCCCATGTCTCATTGTTCCCCAGGTTCACCTGCACGAGGTTCACCCCTGACGCGACCAGCCGATACGCCATCAACAGCGACCACCCGAAGCTGTTCCGCCCGTATCGGATCTGCGTCGCTTCATCGGCCTGGGTCACGTCAAATGCCTGCCGCACCTGCGGAGCAGACAACAACGAAATCGCCGACTCCCGGTAACTGTCGTACTGCTGCAGTACTGCGGACCGCTCCATCTTCCCTCGTTGCTCGTCGATCTCCTGCAACAGGTCCATCCGCCCTCGCATGCGCTGCATGCTCAGGCCCGGCGCGAGAGTGATGTTCGGCGCCTGGTAGACCCGTGCGTCCGGATCCTTCGGGGGTTTCTTCGTCTCGTTCACGAACGTGTATTCCGGATATGCCCCGCGCCAGAACGGATTTCCATACGGCGACGCCTCGATGAAGAACGGATCCCGCCGTTGCCCCATCTGCCCGCCATAGGCTCCGGGAATCACTCCTCCCGACCAGTGAATCAGTTTTTCCGGCAACACAATCGCGGGGGGAAGATTATGGTTCCGCGCCGGCAATGCGTCTCCCACGGTCGAGGCAATCGAAGGCCAGTCGGTCGAACGTGCCACCCGCTCTCCATCAAACCCGGGGGAAGGAATCGTCCGGCCCGTCAGCATGTAGTAATGCCCGGCGGTGTGGTCGTTCGTCGGATGGGCCAGTGAGCGGAGCAACGCCCAGTCTTCGCTCCGCTCCGCGAGCAGCGGCAGATGTTCGCTGATCTCAACTCCCGCGGTCCGTGTCGCGATGGGCTGGAACTCTCCTCGAATCCCGTCCGGGGCTTCCGGTTTCAGGTCGAAGCTCTCGTGCTGCGACAATCCCCCCGACAGAAAAATGTAAATGCAGGCCTTCGCCGTTCCGCGGCCTGCACTCTTTTCCGCTCCCGCGCGCGTCGCGCCACGCAAGGAGTTGAGATGATTCGTCCCCAGCCCGCATAACCCCAGCGCGCCCGCCTGCACCAGCGTGCGTCTTGAAATCTGCGGATGGCGGTACGGGGTGGACATCGACGCTTCCCAGTTCTCTCAACTCCAGAGGGCCGTCACAGGTGTCCCTTCCGTGATCGTCGTCGGACGATTTTCCGCATTCGTCACCCGCATTTCCGGATCGATCCCCAGCGCGTGGTAAATCGTCGCCGCCAGGTCATCGGGGGAGGTTGGCTTTTCAATCGGATACGCGGCATCCTTGTCCGACTTGCCGTAGAGCTGCCCTCCGCGGATACCGGCTCCTGCCAGCACCGCCGGGAAGAGGGTGCTCCAGTGATTCCGCCCCCAGTTTTTGTTCGCCTGCGGGGTCCGCCCCATCTCACCCACCGCCACCACGAGCGTCTCCGCGAGCAGGCCCCGTTGATCAAGGTCTTCAATCAGCGCGGAATAGGCCTGGTCAAAGGTCGGCAGGAGCGACTACCGTACGTCATCGCTGTTCACGTGCGAATCCCAACTGTAACCGTCCACGCAGTCGTAATGCACGGTGACGAACCGCACACCGGCTTCCACCAAGCGTCGCGCCATCAGCGATGCCTGTCCGAACAGATGCCGTCCGTATCGGTCGCGGATCGGCGTGGGCTCTTTGAGCAGATCGAGCGCCTGCCGCGCCTTGGGAGAGGTCACCAGCCGGAACGCCCGCTCCTGAAACGCATCGTAACTCGATGCCCGGCTCAGCGTGGACTGGCGGCGGGTCTCAATCTCCATCTGATCCAGCAACGACCGTCGCTGGTTCATCCTGTCCAGTGTGATCCCGTTTCCGGACATCATCCCATCAATCTGGAAGGTCAGTTCTTCATCGGTGCAGTCCCGCCAGTAGGGATTGTCGGTCAAAGTCCGCTTGTCGATTTTCGTGGTGACGGGGTTGTAGCGACGTCCCAGCCAACCGCCGTATTCGCCGGGTCGAGGATACTGACCCATCTCCTGCAATCGCCCCAAGGAATTCGGCACCACCATGTAGGAGGGCAACTCCCGCCCCATTCCGAACCGTTGCTGGTCGACGTATTCGACAATCGAGCCCATCGACGGCCAATCCTTGGGCGTCGGTGCAAAGCCACCTCCGATCGGGACATGCCACCGCTTCCCCGTCTGGAGGTAGTGTCCGCCGCCGCTGTGGTCGTTGTGCCCGTGTGTCATCGTCCGCACGACGCAGAACTTGTCCGAGACCGCCGCCGACAACGGCAGGTATTCCGAGATCAACAGGTCCGGCGTCCGGGCCGCAATTGGTTTGAACGGTCCCCGGATCTGCTCCGGAGCCTCCGGCTTCATGTCGTACGTCTCAAGCTGGCTCGGTCCCCCGAACAGCATCATAAAGATCACCGACCTGGCTTTCGGTGTCCCTCCGCTCCCTTCCGATTCCGCCGCCAGTAACTTCGGCAACGACAACCCCAGCAGACCGGCTCCCCCGGCCGAGAGTATCTCCCGGCGGGTCACGCCGTCACATGTTCTTCGCGGATTGCCGAGAATCGACAACATCAGTCGCTCTCTCCCGCTGCGGGGTTGAGGAGGATTTCAAATCGTGAGCCCCATCAATGACGATCGGCTCGATGATAACCCATCAATAAATGTTGATCCAGCGGAATCCCGCCATTCCCCTCTTGAGCGCGAGAGTCCGGTGATCTGGGAGGGCTTTACCGGGACTTTTCCCCCGTTTCCAACCACTCGCCCCTCAGCCATTCCACGAGCAGATTCATTTCCCCGGGACTCAACAGATTCTGTTCCGGGTGCGCGGAGTCAGCGGCAAATCCCGGCATCCGGTCGTTCTTCTTGTCCGCATAGAATCTGGCGCCAGTCGGTTGGGCAATCATCCCGCGCAACCAGTCCTTCGATCCGTACCCCGTCAGGTCCGGAGCCTGCCCCAGGTCTCCCTCGTCATGAAACTTGTGGCACTCCGTGCAGGAAAATTCTTCCGTGAGTAATTTTCTCCCGGCTTCAATCTCTGCTTTGTCGCGCGCGTCCGCATCCTTTTGCGAAGCCAGCCCTGCTTCGGCCGACAAGGCCCGCGCCACCTTTTGCAGGTTGGCCTGCAACTCCTGCTTCCCTTCCTCACCCGCGTCCTTGAAGAGCGAGTTCACCCGCCGCACCATCGCTCCCTTTTGGAACTTCGTTCCCCCGAACACGTGCTTCGAAGCAATCCGTTCCGGATCGAGGAATCCTGCGATCCAGTTCGCGGTCCCGAATCCGGTCAAATCCGGGGCGCTCGCGTCCTCCTTGCTCGCCCCGTGACTCGCCAGTCCCGCATGCGGATGGCAACTCGCGCAATGTTTTCCGAACAGCAGCGGACCCTGCGTCTTTGCATCCCGCCGCAACAGGACCTGAGCCCCCTCGGGAGGTACCTGTTGAGCATCGGCGAGAAATCGAGCCCGCTCCGACAGCCGCGCTGCTTCCTCCGTCACGGCGACGAACTCCGGATCCTTCATGTCCCGCGCGAAGGAGATATAGGTCAGCGCTCCCCATGCACTCAGTCCTGCGCTGACGATGATGATCCGCAATATCCCGGCAGTCCGCGGACGGAGCCAGCGATCAATGAACGGCAGGAAAATGAAAAACAGCAGCAACAGCGTGGGAAGGACCATCGTCGCGATAAATTCCCACTCTCCCGTGAAATACCGCCGCAGTTCGAACAGCCAGCGAAAATACCACTCCGGCCGGGGCGCCTGGGGGAGATCCGGATCGGCCGGGGCCTCCAGCGGAGCGCCGTATTTCCATGCCACCCACGCAATCACACCAACGACGCCGGCCAGCACCGTCCGGTTTCGCACCGTCTGGTAAGGCCAGTACGCCACCGCCCGCGGCGCCGCAATCGGCAAGAGCGCACCGGTCTCCGGCAGGTACAGGCTGTGCTTGAACACCTGCTGCAAATGGATCGCGATCAACACGATCACGATCAGCGGAAATAAACCGACGTGCAGAAAATAGAGATGCGTGAGGGTCAGATTCCCGATCTCATCCCCGCCGATCAACAGCTTCCGCAACGCGGGCCCCACCAGCGGCGTCGATCCCAGGATGTTCGCCTCGACCTCGATCTGCGCGACGCCCTTCTGGCTTCCGGAGAGCGGGTTCCCCGTCACCGTCCACACGATCACAATCGGAATCAGCAACAGCCCGGTCACCCACACCAATTCCTGCGGTGCCCGGTATGCCCCTGCAATCGTCACACGCGCCACGTGAATCAGGAACAGGATGATCATGGCGTGAGCCGCGTAATGATGCACTCCGCGGAGGAAACTCCCCGCGCTGCTCTGATCGATGAAATGCACGCAGGCCCAAGCGCTTGGCATCGAGGGGCTGTAGCTCGTCATCAGCAACAGGCCGGTCAGACCCTGGATCAACAGCAGCGCAAACAGACAACTCGCGCTCGTCAGCCACCAGCTTGGCCCATCCGGCAATCCCCGCGTCCGCAACGTCCGCAGCAAGGTTCCATAACCGACCCGCCGCTCCAGCCATTCTCCCAGTTGCTTCATCACGACCAGCACTCTTTCCGGCTTGCAGCGGTTCGGCTCAACTCTTCGCCACTTTTTCCGTCAGTCCCAGCTCGAACTTCTCGTATTTCACTTCCACCCACCACTCGGAAGAGCCTTCTTCCTGTACGACGCGGCATTCGAGTTGATCGAGGCCGCGCGGGACTTTGGTCTTCTCGCCGCTTCCCGAAACCGGTGCTCCGCTCAGGGCGAAGATCCCCCGGTGGCAGGGGCACACAAACTGTTTCCCCTCCCCTTGAAAGTGAACCTGGCAGCCCATGTGGGGACAGATGCTGCTGAACGCCGTCACCCTGGTCCCCACCGATGCAGGCTGATCTCCTTCACGGACCAGCCACACCCGTCCGAGGGGCTGTTTCTCGTGTTTCACCCAGGCATCCTGGCGGCTGCCGGAAATCACCACCAGCGCGGGCTTGCCGGCTTTCAGGTCATTCACCCGTGCCACGCGGCGAAACCCGGATTCTTCTCGCCTCCGACGAAACGTGCTGAGCACGTACTTCACCGCGGGGACGCCGATGACTCCACCCACGCACGCCGTCAAGCCACGGCTCATCCACCCCAGCAATTCTCGACGTTGCATGACCATTCACACACATTCCGCTGTGTACATTTGGGTCTGTCTCAATCCGGCGCGATTACAGCAGCCGCTCTCCGCGTCCCCAGCGGGCTGCTGCTTCCTTTTCCAGGAACACCACCCGCAGAGCCTCTGACAGGGTATGCTCCCGCGCGTCCAGCCCGGCTGCACACAGCTCTCGCTCGATCCCCGACTGCACACCTTCCTGCAGCGTCGTTGACCATTCGCGCTCTTCCGGGGTCATGTCCAGCCCCGCGCGGCACCGGGTGGCGCACGCCAGAGGCTGAGAATAAGAACAGACGCAGAATCCCGTCTCGCTCAGGAGCGCACAACCCGGATTCTCATTCCCTCGGGATGTCCCTCCCGGAATTGCTCCCACGTGCCGCTCCACGTCTACGAGCACATTCGGCGAAAGCTCCTGCAATTCCTCGACGATCGCGAGTGCCTCGGAGATCGTCACCTGCGGCGGTGAGGCATGCTCACAATTCACAGGCATGGCGGCACAGCCCCGGGCATCAGGATCTTGCACCTCATCCAGGACGTTCTGGATCAGCCGGTGCCCCTCCCGGATCAAACGGGCGTTCACTTCCGCCGCGGATCCTTCCTTCAAGCGGGCTGCCACCAGTTTCCGTCCCTGTTGGGTTCCCCACTGGCGGAGCGCCTCTCCGCTCATCCAGGGGAGTTCGATACGGCGGCGGGTCTTCTCCGCACGGGCCTGTCGGAAGGCCGCATCAAAAAACATCGATGCTCCAACCGCACACACCACCACGACCCCCAGCAGAATCGACATCGCGACAATACTCGACATTGCCCACTCTCCTCTTGTCGTCAGGTTTCCGGCGAATCGCCCGACAGAACGCGACTAATGTGGATATTTTTATCCATATTACGGGCGAAGAGTGCCGTTGTCAATCTCCCAAGCACTCTCCACAGGGAGAGCAATGTGACACATGTCATTTCACGACAATGCGTTACAGACAGAAACTCAGTTCGCCAGCGGGGGTGCCGCAGTGGAAGCGGAAGAATTCTCGGGGGTTTTCCCAATTACCCTGAACGTCCGATGCAGAACTTCCTGCCCCCGGCTGAACAGGGCCATTCGATATTCCCCCGGAACCAGTTCTTCACCCAGGACGAAGTTATAAAAGCACCGCAGGTTCTCGCGGACGCAGACCTGTCCGACCCGCGTGATCGTCCGTTCCTTGTCATCCTGCAGCACGCAGTCGATCCACATATCCTCGTGAGGGGGATTCAGGCTCACCTCGCACTGCATCCGGTCTCCATGCCGGAACTCATTCTGACGCCCGAACAACCGACCGCCCACGATATATTTTCCGATCTCAAACGAGAAGAACTTATCGGACTCGCGCAAGGCCCGTTCCTGAGCAAAGAATTTGTGGGTCTCTTCCTCGCTCAGTTCGCGCAAGGGGAGCGGGCCGTCCGGACCGTTCATCCCATACACATCGAGCCTGCGTTCCCCTTCCACGCCGACACACATCGCCGCAACCAGCAACATCCCGAACATCCCCGCCGAGGCCAGTACCTGCCGTCGCGATGGAGCGCCCCAGGGAGTGATCTTCATTGCCGGAAGCTGCAGACTCGGAATGCTCTTGATGAAGGACGTCTGCTTCCACCGCCGCCAGCCGGCAGCGAACCATTGCACGTCTTCTTCCGAGAGAAACGCGAGATACATGCTGAACGCGACGAGCGGAAACATCGTCAGGCCGAGCAGCAGGAACGTCCCGGTGTGGAACGCCACGCCAATTCCCAACATCAAAACGCGACCCCATCCCTTCCAGCAGAGGAACAGGAACAGTACTTCCCACACGATCGCAATATAGGCGGAAATGATGACCAGCGTGGGATACTCCGTCAGCCATTCCCCCAGGGGTTTTTCCGAATTCACATTTGTCAGCATCCAGTAAATCATCTGGTCGCCGCTGAAATAGGCGGGGGTGTGCATCTTCGTGATCGCGGCGCCGAAATACACGATGCCGATCAGCAGCATCACCAGTCGCTGCGGCCAGACCGCGGCCCGCGGCCAGCTCATTTCCGGGAAGACCCGCACTCCGCTGACCTGCCAGCGTCCCGCCAGCCACGCGTCGACCGACCACACGCTTCCCGCCGCCGACAAACTCAACAGGAGCAAACCGTGCGTCGTGATCACCGTGTATTTATTGTTCGTCCCCAGCGAATCCAGCAGGCAGAAATAAGCGAACAGCACCGTCGCTCCGCACAGGCTGATTCGCGTCTGCCAGCCGATGCAGGCGGAAAACAGGAACAGGATCATGGCGGAATAGAGTGCGATCGCCACCGTCGGCCCGAGCACCGGCAGGAAATCCTGATACCCGTACAGATCCGCCAGCGGAGCCCAGGCCCCGTCCCGCGTGTACAATTCTCGCGCCCAGAACCACCGCGGCACCATCATCATCAGCGCACAGATCGTCAGGCAGATCCGCATCATCGCCATTCCGTAAGGAATCTCCTCACGGAAGAAGAATGCATTCGTCCGAACGCCTAAATCGTGAAACGCGACACGCAATTGTTTCAGAATCATGAGAACGCCTGTGGTTGAATGCCAACTTGTGTGTTGAACGCGGATCGGAAGAAGTCAGGACTGAGGAGCGTTGTCTTTGCGGCGCACCCTCAATTCCCTGAGACCGTCAATCCCGGGGACGCGGTCTCGCGCGGCAGGGAAGGGCTTTGCATGATGATCGGGGGACGATTGCTGCGGAGGTCCGCCATCACCCGGGGAGTATGGATCGTCCGGGAAACCTGATTGTCGAACCAACTGGTGTTTTTCTGCACCAGCACCCCTTCCCCGTCAAACACGAGTCGCGTGTTGAAATAGGAGAGAGGTTCGCGCGGCACTTCATACTTCCGCTTCCAGAGATAGTCCGGGAAGTCAAACTTTTTGGACCACAGTTCCTCGACGACGTAGAACTTCAACATCGGCTCGTGGCTGGTGTGCTTCAGGGAATTCATCGCCAGCCGGTGAGCATGAGCGAGATGGCTGTCATAATGTTGTCTCCCGGCGCTCCCATAGGGGTGAATCTCTCCCCACGGGGCGGGAGTCAGTTCGTAGAACTTGCCGCTTTCCCCTTCCCCAATGACATGGACGTGGTTCATGTAGGAATCCCAGCCGCAGAACATGTCCCACACGATGAAATACATCCCCGGATGCTGTGCAATTCCGGTGGATAACGTGTGACAGATCACTCCAAACGACAGCACGCCCAAATAAAAGCAGATGAAAAAACTGCTTAAATACCGCTTCATGGGACACCTTCCCTGGTTGGTCCGCAAAGGAACTGGAGATCTGGCCGGGAAATATCTTCAATTCCCGGATTCTGTCAATGTGGATATTTTTATCCAGTTAAGATTCCGCGGAAACAACCCCCAGACCCCTGTTTCTCACGCCCTCCCAGCTATAATGAAAGACTGGAGTTTCGCGTCGAAACTCCCCCTTCCCCCACGTGTTCAGCCGAACGGTTCCCCGTTCGATTCATGAAATCGCAGGAGTTTTCCCATCAAAGGCCCCGGTTTACGCATCAGGCACGACGTCAGACGCCTCTGGAAATGTCCGCAGTGCCACAAGGTGATCCGCCTCCCCGGTCAGCAGGTCAGCTATGGCTGTCCCTGCACCAATCCCCCCACCTGGATGCACCTGCTCCCTGACCCGAAACCGCCGGAATATCACTTCGAGAAGGTCTCCATCCCGGAACCTCCTGAAGAAGAAACGCCGGAACCGGAACGTCCCGTGAGCGCCTCCGCAGAGGCGGAAACAATCTCGGACTCGAATGCGACCGCCCCTGCTGCGCCCCGTCGAGACGACCAGCGGCGTCCCCCGCGTGGAGACCGGAGCGAGCGAGATCGCAACCGGAACGACCAGCGTCGCGAAGATCAACGCCGTGGGGATCGTCGCCCCAATGGCCAACAGCATGATGTCGGAGATCGACGCGACTCACCCCGTCCGGAAGAAATCGCTGTTACTCCTCCCGGCGATCTTCCGCCTCCCGCCCCCGATCCGCAACCGGAAGCCTCGCCACCGCGCGCCGAACAGCCACCCCCCATCGCAGTGGCGGAGCAGCCTTCTGCCTCGGAACCGGTCCCCGCTCCCCCTCCTCAACAGACCACTGAGGATGACTTCGGCGCTGGTCTTTGAAACACATTAAGAGGAACGGACTGAGGGCATTCGCACGGCGGGCAGAGTCGTTCAACACAGACAACGGAGTAACAGTCCCACCCATGTCACAGGCGGACATCATTATTCGCGGAGCCAGGGAGCATAACCTCCGCAACGTCGATCTCAAAATCCCCCGCAATCAACTGATTGTCATGACTGGCGTCAGTGGCAGCGGAAAAAGCTCGCTCGCCTTTGACACCCTGTACGCCGAAGGGCAACGCCGTTACGTCGAGTCCCTGTCCAGCTTCGCCCGCCAGTTCCTGGGGCAGATGCCCAAGCCCGAGGTCGACTCCATCTCGGGGCTCGCCCCCTCCATCTCCATTCAGCAGAAAACCAGCGGACGCAACCCTCGCAGTACAGTCGGCACGATCACCGAAATCTACGACTACCTCCGCGTCCTCTACGCCCGCGTCGGCCAGGGATTCTGCCCTCAATGTGACCGCCCCATCACCGCCCAGAGCCTCGATCAGATTCTCGAAAGCATCCTCCGCATGCCGTCGGGAACCCGCTTCCTGGTCCTCGCTCCTCTTATTCAGCGGCAAAAGGGGGAATATCGCGATCTCTTCGATGATCTCTTGAAGCAAGGTTTCCTTCGCGCCCGGGTCGACGGCAAGGTCGTGCAGCTCACCGACAATCTGCAGCTCGACCGCCAGATGCGGCACACGATTGAAGTCGTTGTCGATCGGTTGCGTGCGGGGGTTGAGCGGAGCCGTCTGGCCGAAGCGCTCGAATCCGCCATCCGTCTTTCCAAGGGGAGCGTCCTCATCTCTTTGGAATCTGACGCTCCTGCTGAAGCTGCGGCTGCTCCTGCCAAGGGAAAAAAACGGTCCGTCAAAAGTGAGGAGGAAGAGACCCCCGAACTTCCCCCCTCCGAAGATCGCCTGTACAGCACGCACTACGCCTGCACGCACTGCGGCATCAGCTGCGAGCCTCCTTCACCCCAGCTTTTCAGCTTCAACAGCCCGCAGGGGATGTGTCCTGACTGCCAGGGGCTGGGAATGCGGCACGACTTCGACCTTGATCTCCTCATCCCCGATCACTCGGTCACTCTCTGGGCTGGGGCGATCCCGCTGCTTGGAAAATTCCGTGAGATCGGCCGCTGGCGCCGCCACCTTCTCGAAGGGGCCGCCCGCGCTCTTGAGATCGATCATGAACTCGACACCGGCTCACTCCTCAAGACTCCGTGGGAAGATCTCCCCAAGAAAGTTCAGGAGCAGTTCCTGTACGGCCTCGGCCAGCGGCACATCACGTATGCCTGGAAACATCGTGGCGGCGTCTGGAAACATGGCGGCCTCTTCGCAGGTGTCGTCCCGGAACTTCTCGAAAGCTACCGGACCGCGAAGAACCCCATGCGACGGGCGCAGCTCGAAAAATACATGCGGACGCTCACCTGCTCCACCTGCCACGGAGCGCGCCTCAATCCCCAGGCGCGGAGCGTCCGCCTGACGACCTCCGTCCCCGATTGGGAAACCTACCGCGTCACGGGCGACGCCGACCATTCCCCCAAATCCAACGGCAAGGCCGCAAAGCGGACCCGCCGTGCAGCACCCGCGTCACCCCGCCAGACCACCCGCAATCGTTCCCTCGGTCTCACCGAGGTCTGCGCCCTCAGCATCGCCGAAGCCGATCACTTCTTTCAGGGACTCGTCCTCGACGCCACCGGCCAGTTGATCGCCGGCGAAGCCCTCAAGGAAATTCGCGGACGTCTCGGCTTCCTCCTTCGCTGCGGTCTCGATTATCTCACCCTCGAACGGACCGCCCCCACGCTCTCCGGCGGTGAAAGCCAGCGGATCCGCCTCGCCAGCCAGATCGGGTGCGGCCTCGTCGGCGTCGTCTACATCCTCGACGAACCTTCCATCGGCCTCCATCCCCGCGATAACACCCGTCTCCTCCAGAGCCTGCTTGACCTCCGCGACCTCGGCAACACCGTCATCGTCGTCGAACACGATGAGGAAACAATCCGGGCGGCCGATCACGTCATCGACTTCGGCCCGGGCCCCGGTGTCCGTGGTGGTGAAGTCGTCGCCCAGGGAAAACTCGCCGATCTCCTTAAGGCCCCGCGCAGCCTCACCGGGAAATTCCTCTCCGGCAAGGAACAAATCGCAATCCCGAAACAGCGCCGCAAAGGGAACGGGAACTTCCTGACCATCGAAGGGGCCCGCCACAACAACCTGCGCGACGTCACAGCGAAGTTTCCCCTCGGCAGCTTCATCTGCGTCACCGGTGTCAGCGGCTCGGGCAAAAGCTCCCTCGTCAATGACATTCTCTGGGAAGCCCTCAACCGCGACCTCAACAAAGGGCAGGGCTCTCCCGGCGAACACGCCCGCATCACCGGCCTTGATCATCTCGATAAGGCAATCGATATCGATCAATCTCCGATCGGACGCACGCCGCGCTCCAACCCCGCCACCTACGTCAAACTCTTCGACCTCATCCGCGACCTCTTTACGGAACTCCCCGAATCCAAGGTCCGGGGCTATGAACCGGGGCGGTTCAGCTTCAACGTCTCCGGCGGACGCTGCGAAGCCTGCGAAGGGCACGGTTCCACGAAACTCGAAATGGATTTCCTGGCGGATGTGTGGGTCACCTGCCCCGTCTGCCAGGGGAACCGGTTCAACCGCGAGACCCTCGAAATCCGCTTCAAGGGGGCCAACATCGCCGAAGTCCTGAACATGGACGTCCAGCAGGCGCTCGAACATTTCCAGAACATCCCCCGCATCACCAAACTGCTGCAGACCCTGCACGACGTCGGCCTCGACTACATCAAGCTCGGCCAACCCAGCCCGACTCTTTCCGGCGGCGAAGCCCAGCGGGTCAAACTCGCCCGCGAACTGGGCAAGCGCTCCACCGGTGGGACGATCTACCTCCTCGACGAACCGACCACCGGCCTGCACTTCGCCGACATCCAGAAACTCCTCGAAGTCCTGCACAGCCTCGTCGATGCGGGCAACACCGTCCTGGTCGTCGAACACAACCTCGACGTCATCAAAACGGCAGACTGGCTCATCGATCTCGGCCCGGAAGGGGGTGCGGGAGGGGGACGGATTCTGACCGAGGGAACTCCCGAACAAGTCGCCCGCAGCAAGGACTCCCATACCGCCCGTGCCCTTGCTCCCGTTCTAAAGGGAGAAACCTGGACCCCGGAAGATCTGCATCTCCACGCCCCTCCCACGAACGGTCAGGCCGCCTCGTCGCGCGATCTCATCCAGGTCAAAGGTGCCGCTCAACACAACCTTCAAGGCGTGGATATCTCCATTCCCCGCAACCGTCTGAACATCTTCTGCGGTCCCAGCGGGTCCGGCAAAAGCTCCCTCGCCATGGAGACCATCTATGCGGAAGGGCAACGCCGCTACGTCGAATCGCTCTCCGCTTACGCCCGCCAGTTCCTGGGGCAGATGCCCAAACCGCGCGTCGAGCACATCAGCGGCCTTTCCCCTGCCATCGCGATCGAGCAGAAAACCACCGGCCACACTCCGCGTTCGACCGTCGGCACCGTCACCGAAATCTACGATTACCTTCGCATCCTCTTCGCGCGCATCGGCACGCCGCATTGTCCCGACTGCCACATCCCTGTCCGGACGCAGACGTCCGATGAAGTCATCGACAAGCTGTTCAACTTTCCTGTCGGGACAAAACTCCTGCTCCTCGCCCCGCGCGACGTCGAGGTCGGCCAGGCGTACCAGAAGGTGTACGACGACCTGCAGAAAAACGGGTTCACCCGCATCCGCCTGAACGGGACCACCTACCGCCTCGAAGAGGCCCCGGACGTCGACCGCCGTCGCAAGCACAAGCTCGAAATCGTCGTCGATCGCATCAGCATCAATCCCGCCGACCGCGCCCGCATCGCCCAGTCGGTTGAATCCGCCCTTGACCTCGGCAAGGGGATGCTGCACGTCGCGCACGTTTCTGATGAAACCGAAACGAAATGGCGCGTCGATAAATTCAGTCTGCATTTCGCCTGCGAGCAATGCGGTCGCAGTTTCGAAGAACTGACCCCGCACAATTTCTCGTTCAACAGTCCCCTCGGTTGGTGCCCCAGTTGCGAAGGTCTCGGCGTCCAGCAGGGGACGAATCTCGACATGCTGGTTCCCAAACCGCACCTCTCCCTCGCTCAGGGGGCGGTTGCGCTCTGGCCCGCAGCCAAATCCGGCTCCTGGCAGGAACGGATTCTGGAATCACTGGCCGACCACAAGGGGATCGACCTCAATCGTCCCTTCCAGTCTTTAAATGCTGTCCAGCAGCGGACCATTCTCTTCGGCACCGGCGAGGAATGGATTCCGCTCCTCAAAGGGAACGGCGTCAAGTTTCAATTCAAGGGTCTCCTCCCCGCCGTTGAGGAAGCCAGCCGCGTTTCGTTCGTACATCGCCAGCGTTGGGGAGGGATGGTCGGTGAAGTCCCCTGCACCACCTGTGGCGGGAGCCGACTCCGCGAAGACGCCGCCAATGTCCGTTTCCAGACCAAGACCCTTCACGAACTGACCGCGCTTCCGATGGGGGAATGCCTGGAATTCTTCCAGCGAATCAAGCTCAAAGGCTCCGACAAGAAGATCGCCGGTGATCTCCTCCGCGAAGTCACCAGCCGACTCACCTTTCTCGTCGATGTGGGCCTCGACTATCTCTCCCTCTCCCGACCGCTCCCCACACTCTCCGGCGGAGAGACACAGCGGATCCGGCTCGCCGGACAGATCGGCCGTGCGTTGACGGGTGTGCTGTATGTCCTCGACGAACCGACCATCGGCCTGCATCCCCGCGACAACGCCCGCCTCCTTCAGGCTCTCCGTCAACTGCGCGACCTCGGCAACACGCTCGTCCTCGTCGAACACGACCGCGAAATTCTCGAAGCGGCCGACCGCCTGTATGACTTCGGTCCCGGCGCGGGTCGCTTCGGCGGGCGGATCACCGGCTACGGTACCCCCAGGGAACTCCGCAAACAGGCGGACTCTCTCACCGGTCAGTACCTCGCTGACAAGCAGGAAATCTCCATTCCCTCCGAACGCCGCATGCAACCGGTCGCGGAACAGCCGCCTGCCGCGAAACCGACGAAGACTCGCAAGGTCGCTAAGGCAAAAGAGACCGCCACTGCCACAACCCCCACGCCTCCCGGTGGTGGCTGGCTCGAACTTCAGGGGGCACGCCTGCACAACCTTCGCGGCACCAATCTTCGCATCCCGCTCGGAACCCTCACCTGCATCACCGGCGTCTCCGGTTCGGGCAAAAGCTCTCTGATCGAAGAAACCCTCGCCAAGGCGGTCGCCAAAAAACTGCACCGCGCCCAGGAAAACCCCGGGCCTTACGACAACCTGCTCGGTGTCGAACTCGTCAACAAGATCATCCAGGTCGATCAGCAGCCTCTCGGCAGCACCCCCGCCTCGAACCCTGCCACGTACACCGGCGTCTTCGAGCACATCCGCGAACTCTTCGCGCGCCTCCCGGAATCGAAGATCCGCGGTTATCGCCCCGCCCGCTTCAGCTTCAACCGTCCCGGCGGACGTTGCGAAGTCTGCGAAGGGAACGGTCAGAAGTGTATCGAAATGCACTTCCTCCCCGATGTGTGGGTCGAATGCGACACCTGCCGGGGCAAACGCTTCAACGCTGAAACCCTCTCCGTCCAGTACCGGGGCAAGTCGATCAGCGACGTCCTCGAAATGTCCATCGGCCAGGCCGCTGAACTCTTCGACAATATCCCCAAGATCCGCGGCTATCTCGCCACGCTGTGCGCCATCGGTCTCGATTACCTGACGCTCGGCCAATCGGCTGCCACTCTCTCCGGCGGTGAAGCGCAGCGGGTCAAACTCGCCGCTGAACTCGCTCGCCCGCAGACGGGTCGCACTCTCTACATCCTCGATGAACCGACCACCGGGCTGCACTTCGAAGATATCCGGAAACTCCTCAAGGTTCTCGACAGCCTCGTCGAAATGGGGAACACCGTCGTCGTCATCGAGCACAACCTCGACGTCATCAAAACGGCAGACTGGATCATCGACATCGGCCCCGAAGCGGGGGACGAAGGGGGCTGGATTGTCGCGGAGGGAACGCCCGAGCAAGTGGTCGAACGGACCGCTGCGCTCGCGAAAGGGACCGCCCCCCTCCCCGAAGGAGCCGAAGGGATCACGTTCCGCTCTTACACCGGCGAAATGCTCGCGCCGGTTCTGGCGGACGGTTCCCGCCGTGCGCGGGATATCTTCGACGCCGCAGCGGCCTCCCAGGCCCGTGAAGGGGATGTCGAAATCCACCAGGTGGGCAAAGGGGCCAAGATGCCCTGGCAGGTCGATGGGCCTGGTTGGCATATCCGGGATCGGGTCGCCCTCAACGGCGCGAAATGCCGCTGGGAAGGGGCCGCGCTTGAATTCATCATCGATCAGATCACCGCGCATGAAGGCTTCGACGATGTCAACTGGAACGCCCGCAGCCTCGTGGAACTCAATGTGGCGGGCCAAAAGCAGAACTGGTTCCTGCACGCCCTGACCGGCGACGAATGGCTCCTGACGCTTAGTTCCGCGTCCGCAAGAATCTGTTCAATGAATCCTCGCTCGCCAATTCATTGGAATTGGAAGACATCGACGAACTGGATGACATCCAGATCTATGGCCGCGCCCCGCGAGTTCGCGTGAAGAACAACCCCGGCGGGTTCCAGGAAGTGACGATCACCGTCCACTGGCTCAAGGAAGTCGATACGCCTGCGTTCAAGAAGTTTTTGAAGGAGGCGGTCGAATCGGCAGTCACCGAGCACCAGAAAAAGCCCCTCAACATCGCCGACCTCACCCCGTGGAAAGTCCTCGGGAAGAAATGGCATCTCTCGCGCAAAGGCTTCCCCTCGGGCAAGACGGTCAAATGGGAAACCGCGCTGATCGACGAATTGGAAGCGGTGATGAAAAAAGCCGCTCCGGAGGTCGAATTCGACTGGGGGAACCAGCAGGTGGTCCACCTCCGCCGCAACGGTGCGGAGGAACCGTGGGCTTCGTTCTACACCAAGCGCCGGGGGGGGATCGACCTCGAACTCACTGCCCCCGCCGGCAAGTTTGCGTTAGGTCGCATCTCTGACTTCGGGGCCGAACGGGAAATCTCACGGGCCAAGGGAGGCCGCGAACAGATCCAGATCCGCCTCGTGAAACTGACCCACGTTCGCAACCCGGATTTCAAGAACTTCCTCGCGGAGCACTACGAAGCGACGTCTCTCGCCGATGTCACTTCATGACTCGCGGGGTGCTTTCTTTCCCTTTGCTTCCTGACGCAACCGGTCCACGAACCGCGCCAGGTCCGGCGGCAGGCCCATCTGGAACTTCAATTCCTCCCCCGTCACCGGATGCACAAACCCCAGTTCCCGCGCATGCAGTGCCAACCGGGGCGCGTGACTCGTGTCGGGCACTTTCTTTTTGAACAACGGCTGGTCGTACGTCTTCTCACCACACAGCATGTGCCCCGCCTCTGAGAGGTGAATGCGGATCTGGTGTGTTCGTCCCGTCTCCAGTTGGCATTCGATCAGGGTGTAATCCCCCAGCGGTTCAATCGGCCGGATGTGCGTGACTGCCCGTTGTCCGGTGTCGGGCAGCGTCGTGCTCCCCCGGTGCCCATCCCCCCGGTCGCGCACCAGATGGCTTTCGAACGTCTGCGCCTCGATTGTTCCATGGACCACCGCCCAGTAGATCCGGTGCGTTGTGTGCTTCCGGAACTGCTGAATCAGCTTCTGCTCCGCCTCCGGAGTGCGGGCAAACACCAGCAAACCGCTCGTGTCCCTGTCGATCCGATGCACCGGCCTGATCCGTCCGGGCTTGTGCTTCCCCGGCGGCTTTTTCTTGCCGCCCGCTTTCGGACGGCCTCCGCTCTGCTGCTCGATCAACCGCGGCAAGACCTCGTCCAACGTCGGCTGCAACTGCTTCCGCCGCGCCGGCCAGTTCCGTTCCTCCGCATGCCTCAGCGTCGTCATCCCCGACGGTTTTTCCACCACCACCACCTGGGCATCCAGGTATTGGATTTTGACGTCCCCTATCGTGGGGGGAGCGCTCTGGGCATGGGCGAGTACTTTCACGACGTCGTTGGCTTTCAGTCGCCGGCCTTCGTCACGGCACAGGTTGCCGTTCATCTGCACCTGGCAACCGCTGATGAGCTTCCGCAACTGCGACCACGATTGCGCGGGGAGCCACCGCCGCAGCCCCTGGATGACCGTCAGCCCGACCTCCCCCTCCGTGACGTGATAATTCTGTCCCTGTCCTGCCATCATTTTCCATCAAGCAATAACTGAACTCACCCCCAGCGCGGGGTTCTTTGCCACAACCCTACCCCATTCCTCAGTTCCGCTCCCACGGGAACGCCATCGTCGGGGGATGCACGAATCGCTTCAGTCCCAGCACCAGCACTCCTCCCGCTCCCGGCGCCAGATCCACCTCCAGGCTCGTTCCCTTCATTTCTTTTTTCTCACCGGTGGACTGCAGGGAGGTAAATTCATGCTCGGCATATCCCCCCGCCTGAATTGTCACCTTTCGTGGATGCACCGCGCTGACATTCACCAGCCGGACCTGCACCATCTCATTCCCCAGCTTTTCCACCAGCACCGCGACGTCCTCCGGCAGACCCGCCCGGCGCTTTACCGGATCGAAATATCTCAGATGCGTGTAAATCGGCGAGGCATTGTGTCCCATGTTCAAGCCCCCCAGCATCAACTGCACCAACATCGGCGCCTGTGCCGGGGCATACGCCATCGGATCATCCGCCAGCCGCGTGTCGGGGGTCGTGTCATCCGCCCGGAAATCGCTCACGCACTTCCGCACCCGCTCCAGTTCTCCCTGCAGCGCTTGCACGGGATACTCCGGCTGTTTCCCCTGCAGGTACTCCAGCCAGTTGTCCCCCTCCACCCGCTGGAGGTCCTCTTCCCTCTGCGTCAGGTAGGCAATCGGCAACCTGTGCTGTGTGTACGGCGTCGGTCCGTATCCATACCACCCCTTGTCGCCGTACATCGTGGGATATTCCTTCACCCCGTTTTTCCCGCGCCTGGGCGTTGATCAGGTCCATCTGCTTCCGCCACGGCTCCAGGTATTTGTCGTCCCCCGTCAGCAGATAGGCATTCATGAATCCGACGAAACCCGTCTTCACGATATTCCGGTTCGCCATCTTCTTGGAGGCGGATCGAACACCGTGAATCCCCATCCGTAGACACCTCCGTACCACTTCCCATCTGCCGCTCCGCCGATGGTCCCATCCAGCCCGATATTGGACGGGATGATCCCCTTGTTCTGCGCCATCCGTTCGATCCACGCATCGACATACTCCAGCAGCCATTCCTTGTATTTCTTCTCACCGGTCAGGGCATACGCATTGAATCCCAGCGACGTCGCCAGCAGGTTCAGCGGGTGGTCCCCCGCCACATCGTTGTAATCCTTGAAGTGCAGTACCATCTCTTCGTAGCTGCTTTCTCCATGCCGGGGCTTGAAGCGGTTCTGCACCTCGATCGGATCCCCCGCCCAATCGAGCCCGGTCGCCTTCCGCAGCATCGGCCCCCGGCTGCCGTTGAACATGCTCCGGATCAGCTTTTTTTCCTTGTCATAGTTCGCCGCCCCCGGCTCATCTCCCATGTACATCGCCGCGTACCGTCGCACCCGCTCCTCGAACTGCGGGGCCGAGTGGTCCGACAGTCCCTGCAGATTGAACGGAGTAAAGCCTTCGCCGTGATGCAGCCAATCGATCATCGTGGCGAATTCCTTGTAGTACATCCCATCTTTGGCGAACGGCACCTCCGTCGTCTTTGCCAGAGTGTACTGCCGCAGGTGTCCCTCCCACGCCTTCAGGAACAGTTCGAGGATCTTGTCCGATCCCCCCAGCGCGTGCAGCATCGGAAAATCCGCCAGGTTCTCGATGGCATCGTCCGGCCCGTCATCTCCACCCCACCGTTCGACGCACAGCAGGAACCCGCGCTCGTCGAAATATTTTTTGTAGTATTCCTCCCCCGCCTCCGACTGGGCTTTCAGTACTTCCCGCTCCAGGAGCGCCCACTGCGGCGGCGGCGTAGGCGTCTTGATCTCGATGACCTCCCCCCCCTGCGCAGGGACCACCGCCAGCAACACCCACCCCAGGAGAGTCACCAGCACCCCGTTCGCGCGCCGCCACTCAGATCGAAAACCACTCATGGAGAATCCCTCAACAAGTCGGAAGAAAACAGACCCGTGATTCACAAGGAGAATTCGACCTATCCTGACACGCCCCCCGCCCCCTCGCAAGCGCCTCTTTCCTGGCCTGTTACGACCGGAAAGAACTCCGCAACCTGCACGCTGTACAGCTCTTGGCTTCGATCGGAGCCCCGCCTAGACCGCCGCTTGACTTTGGATCTGCGATGTTCTCTAATCGATTCAGTCCTGAGCAGCGGGATTTTCCCGCGCTTTCGCACCTGCCCTCATCGTCTAGCCGGCCCAGGACATTGCCCTCTCACGGCAAAAACAGGGGTTCAAATCCCCTTGGGGGTACTGCACAAAAAAGACGCCGAACACGGGTTATCCTCGCGTTCGGCGTTTTTTTACGCGCCGCCACCCCAAAGAAAGCAAAACACCCTCTGTTGAGAGGGTGTTTGCTTCCGTTCGAAGGAGTCACTGACGAACGTTTACTTCTGCGCCAAGGTGTCGGTCGAGGACTGGTTCTGCGGATTGGACTTCGTTTTGGAGAGAGAGGCGGAATACTTGGCAGGCAAAGGGGCAACCTTCACCTTGGACGCAGTTGTTTTGTTGACGGCCGATTTGTTCGTAGCCGTGGATTGATTCGCACTCGGTCTATTCCAGCCCGACTTCTGGGTCTGGGCGATATTGCTGGAGTTCATCCGTCGCTGGCGAGCCAAGGCGGCACGCCGCGCTGCCAGTTGGGCCTGACGCATCATCTGCTGACGTTCCGCCATCATTTCTTCCCAGGCAATCTGCTGAATCCACAGATCACCGGCATACAGATCCGAAAACGCCGCCATCGCCTGGCTCGTCCCCGCAGCGGCGTTTTGGGAGTTCATCCGCGACAGGTTCCCGATCGTCTGTGAAGAAACATTCACGCCTGTCGTTCCCGTACTACCACTCCCACTGGAGGCTCCTCCCCCGCCGCCACCCATCCGTCCCATTCCGCCGCCACCACCGCCGCCCCCTCCACCGGAACATTGCGCCAGCACCAGATTCGGCGACACAACCAAGATACCGCCGGTCACACACAAAGTCAGGAAATGGGGACGCAGACGAGTGAGATTCAGATGGGCAAACATGGCTCGGCCTCCGAACATGAAAACGGCTACCGTGAAATCGGCCGGAAGGGTCGTTCAGGAGTGATCTTTGAGAAGAGGGGGCAAATGCATGCCTCAAACCCCGTGACGAAGAATATCCGCTTTCGTTTTCTTGGGTTCGCCTTGGCTTGCGCCCCGGCGACTGAACGGTGTGAGTTCGCGGAAAGGAACGCTTCAACTCCTCGTCACAGGGCTTGAAAGCATGTCTCCCACTTACTGAAACGAGGCCCCTAAAACTTCCTCAACACCCTTCGCGAAATTTTTTCGAAAAAAATCCCCCCCTGCCGCCTCACTCGCCCAACATTAAGGCTGTTTTGCTCCTTTCGGGTGGACCCTTCCTCACGCGCAACGTACGATGCTCAAGAGACTTGTTCCTCTCCCACACCATTCTCCCGCACTGGAATTTCCCCCCTCTCCGAAGGGGGCGGCTTCCACCAGATTCATCGACTGCGGCATGAGCGAACCACCGGACAACGACGACCGCGAAGCGGAACTGATCCATCGCCTCATTCAGCGCGATCCCCAGGCCCTTGCGGAGATCTTCGAACAATACCGCGACCGTCTCCGGACGATCGTCCGTTTTCGCCTCGATCCCCGCCTCGCCGGACGTCTCGATGTTGAGGATGTCCTCCAGGAGGCGTATATGAATGCACAAACCCGTTTGCAGTACGTCCTCCAGGAATCCGGCGGCGGGGTTTTCATCTGGCTCCGTATGATCCTCAACCAGACCCTCGTGGATATCCACCGCCGTCACCTGGGAACCCTCGCGCGGGATGCCGGCAAGGAACGCTCCGGTTCCGGCAAGTCTCCCAGTGGAACCTCGTTCTCCATGTCCTCCTGGCTCGTCGGGCATCTGACCTCTCCCAGTCAGGCCCTGATGCGCAAGGAACTCGCCGACCAGATCGACACCGCGCTCGACTCCCTGAGCGATCTCGACCGCGAAGTCCTCATCTTCCGGCACTTTGAAGAACTGACCAATGTGGAAACCGCCTATGTCCTCGGCATCTCGGAACAGGCCGCCAGCATCCGCTACGTCCGTGCCCTTGCCCGTCTGCAGCAGGTTCTGGAAAAAATCCCGGGCTTCGTCCCTCCCCACAAAACCGACGACGACACCTGATCGCTCCTGAATAACAACTAACCACATGTCCTCCGTCCCACCTGATCCTTCCCAACCTCCTCCTGAGACGACCGAAGCTGAACTCTTCGGTCTTCCCGTCCGGGATGCGGGTCAGGATCGGCTCAGCCGCGACCCTGTCGAACTCGCCGCCACGGAATACCTCGCGGGACTCCGCGAAGGGCGCAACGACACCGTCGAAAGCTACGCCTGGCGTTACCCTCAATACGCCGAGCAGATCCGCAAGGTACTCCCCCTCGTCGCCGCGATGGAGTCCTGGAAATCCAACAAGGAATTCTCCGGTGCCCGGCGGGCCGTCCCCGCGGACATGAACTTCGAGCGGCTGGGGGACTGCCGTCTCATCCGCGAACTTGGTCGCGGAGGCATGGGGATCGTCTATGAAGCCATCCGCCAGACCGAAGGGGATCGGGTCGCCGTCAAACTTCTCCCCTGGCGGTTCTCGACCCCCCGCTGGCGCGAAAACTTCTTCCGCGAAGCCCAGATGATGTCCCGCCTGAGACACACACACCTTGTTCCCGTCTATGGCTATGGCGAACAGGAAGGCTGGTGCTACATCATCATGCAGCTTGTCCAGGGGTGGTCGCTCGATAAGGTCATTCGCAAACTCAAATCCGAACCAGGAGAGATCAAGGCGGACGAAATCCGCCAGGACTTCTCTCCGCACGACTCCCAGGGACTGATGCCTGCCGCGACTCACGCCTCCGCCGTCTTCCCGGCGGGGATGAACATCTCCTCCCTGCAGAATCGCAAACCGCCGGAAAAAACGAATCTCCCCGGCGGACGGGTTCTCCGGCGCAACTCCTGGCCCAATATTGCCCGCATCGGCATGCAGGCCGCTTCCGCCCTGCAATACGCCCACAAAGAAGGAACCCTGCATCGCGATATCAAGCCCGCCAACCTGCTCCTCGACTGGCAGGGAGCGGTCTGGATCGCCGACTTCGGCATCGCCCGTCAGAAGGATGCTCTCCTCGGCAAAGGGGAAGAAGAACTCAAGGGGACTCTCGCGTACCTCGCTCCGGAACAACTCGAAGGGCACGTCGACGAACGGAGCGACGTCTACTCCCTCGGCGTCACCCTCTACGAACTCTGCACCCTGCAACCCGCCTTCGATCATTCCGAGCGCAAAAACCTCGTGGACCGACTCCGCAATGGGGTCTCCGTCCGCCCGCGGCAGATCAATCCCGAGATCCCCGTCGAACTTGACCGCATCATCCTGCGGGCAACCTCCACCAATCCTCAGGATCGGTATCAATCCGCCGGAGATCTTCTCAACGCCCTCCGCGAATTCAGCGTTAAGTATCCCAAAGAGAAAGGACTCCGCCGCTGGTTCGGGAGCTGGAAAAGTTTCTTCCCCTTCCGCCGCGCTTGATCTCATTCTCACTCACACCCGTGGAGCATCCCCCGTGAGACCTTCTTCTCCCTCTCTGCGGATCGGACTCAGCCTCTTTTCACTTTTCGTCACGTTTCTCGCTCGTGGCGATGAACATCTCTCGCGGTTCGCGCACAAAACGACCCGTCCCGCCGGAGCTCCGCGACCGAGCGATATCTGCTTCTCCAGCCGCTGGAAACGCCCGCTGAATAAAAACGACCCGCACGAAACCTTCGCCGCCGCCAAATCGTTCCATGCCACCCGCATCGACTGGAGTTACACCCGCACCCCGGAATTCGTCCGCGAAGTCAAGAAACATGGCTACGGCTACTTCGGCACTATCTCCGCCGAACTCGACGGCACCACCAACCGCACCGGCCGAGACAAAAGCTATCACGGTGAGATCGTCGGCAATCCCGAACTCGATTTCCTGGCCGCCCGAGGGGACATCTCCAGCCCCGAATATCGCAATCTCGTACTCGCGACGGTCAAGAATCTCCTCGACGGCGGGGCGGATGGGATTTACGTCGATGACCCCGGCATGACCTATCACAATGCGGTCCACAACCACGGCGGTTATGGGGACGCTTCGCTCGCGAAATTCCGCACCTTCCTCCCCCAGAACTCCACCCCCGACCAGCGCCAAGACTGGGGCCTTCCCGTAGATCTCACGAACTTTGACTACGCCGCCTATGTCCGCGACCATCAGGGGAAACCACCCGCCGCGCTGCACGCCCTCTTCTTCGAGTTCCATCGCCAGGCGGTCGATGAGTTCTACCAGTGGCTGCATAAGGAGACGAACAAATTCGCAGGCGGGACCGTCCCTTTTGCCTGCAACAACTGGTCCTCCCTCCTGCAGGATGAATTCCCCTTCCGCCAGCATTTTAATTTCTGGATCGGCGAAACCAGCGTCCAGTATTCCCACCCCAGCCCGCAACGGCTGTACGAAAAGACGAAGCATGCGGAGACTCTGGGTAAACTCCAGTGCTTCAGCCCACCCAATGATGGCCTCGATCTTCTCCCCACTCGCGAGTCCTACGTCTCCCTCGCGCGCAAGATCGTCGCCACCAGCTATGCCTGCGGTTCCTGCACCCTCGTCCCCTGGGATGTCTGGCGGCGCGGTCCCAAAACCGAACGCTTCTTCGGCACGCGCGACGAATTCGGCGACCTCTACGACCTCGTCGCTACTCACCCCCCGCTCTTCAACAACTACGAGGAAGTCAGCGCTTTCGTCCCTGATCGCGGCCCGGTTTTGCCCCCTGGTCTGAAGAATTCCCCTGTAACCATTACCTCAACCTCCCAGGAAATACTCCTCACTGTTCGAGCCATTCCAAATAATCCCCATGCGCCGGTTCTGATTCACCTCGTCGACTGGTCCGAAACGCATCCGCCGCTCTCACTCACTCTGCGCAACGCCCCCTTCGGCGGATCCGCGAACGCGCCTCTGAAAACCACCCTCTACATCCCCGGCCAATCTCCCACGCCGCTCAAAGGTAAAACGACCGACTCAGGGACTGAGACTCAAGTAGACATCACCAGGATCTCCCCGTGGGCCATCCTCGCCGTCGAATCTCCAGATTCCGCCCCAAAACCCTGATTTTCGTTTCTCCGGGAACTCGGCCTCGCTATCTTTGAGGCGTCGTCTCTCGTTCTCTCTTCTGCCTCTTCTTTCCCAGGAGAACTCCCATGCTTCGCCTCGGCATGTTGTCCCTCATCGTGGCCGGTCTCTGCCTCGCGCACGCGGAAAAATCGGCCGCCGCCGAACCGCAACGTTTCGTCCGCTTCCGCAAAGATAAGAAACCCGTCTACGGCCTCCTTGAAGGGGACAAGGTTCGCGAACTCAAGGGGAACCTCTTCGCCAAGTGGGAAAAGACCGACACCACCTATCCCCTGAGCGAAGTCAAGATCCTCCCTCCCACCCGCCCCACGCAGGTCCTCGCGCTCGCCGGTAACTATCGCAGCCACCTCAAGGACGAGGTCATCCCGCCCCAGTTCAAAATTCCCCAGCCCTTCTACAAAAGCCCCTCCTGCCTGATCGCGCATGAGGAGAAAATCGTTCTCCCCGCGGATGCGAAAACCGTCCACTACGAAGCGGAACTCGTGATCGTCATCGGCAAACGGACGAGCAAAGTCCCCAAGGACAAAGCCCTCGACTACGTCTTCGGCGTCACGGCCGGTAACGATGTCAGCGAACGAATCTGGCAGAACGATAAAGACAACAAGGACGTGCAGTGGTGGCGCGCCAAGGGAGCTGACACCTTCGGCCCCGTCGGTCCCTATATCCTCACCGGCGTCGATTACGGCAACCTGCAGCTCACCATGCGGCAGAATGGGAACGTCGTCCAGCAGGAGAAAACCGACCACTTCATCCACGACATCCCGACGACCGTCAGCTTCATCAGCCAGTACGTCACCCTCTACCCCGGTGACCTGATCTTCACCGGCACTCCCGGCAAGACGGCTGAGATCAAGCCGGGTGACATCCTTGAAGTGGAACTCGAAGGTGTCGGCGTCCTCCGCAACCCCGTGGTGCAGGGAAAATAATTACGCTCCTGAGTGCGACTGGTTCTGCCAGTGTTTCATCCACCTGCTCTCGCCCGGTCGGCAACTATTCCGGCAACGGCTGCCCCTTCGTCTCCGGTGCAAACGGCAACGCCACCAACCCCAGCAGGAAAATGCCGCACATCGTCACCCCGGCATAACGCATCGGCTCCGCGTAACCCTGAAACGCAAACTTCATCAGCGCCCCTAGCGTCATCGGACCAGCGGCCGCCGCAAACCGCCCCACGTTATAGCAGAACGATGTCCCCGTGCTCCGTAACCGCGTCGGGAACAGCTCCGGGAAGTAAATCGCATACCCGCCAAATAAGGCCAACTGGCAGAAACCCATCAGCGGAATCATCCAGAAAATCTCACTAATCTGATCCAGGCTGGAAAACACCAACGCCGTACTCAGCGTGGCCGCAACGAAGGAAATCGCGAACGCCGGTTTCCGACCCGTGTAATGCGTCACATAGCTGAACGCATAAATCCCCAGAAACCCTCCGATGTTCTGCATTACGGAGGTCAGCCCGATCCAGAACGCCTTCTTCGCAGCGATATCCGCCTCAGAGAATCCCTCCCCCTTGAATTTCTTTTGCAGCACGGAATCGAAAAGATCGTAGCTGAAGAATCCAATCCCCCACAGTCCCACCACGCCCGCAAATGCCAGCGCCAACCCCGCCAGTGCGTTCTTCCGCCACCGCGGATCACCAAGCAGTTCCTGGAATGACCCCAACTGTTTGGAAACGGTTCCATCGTGGGCCACCTTCTGCCACGTCTCCGGCTCCTTCAAATTGCGGCGAATCAGAATCGCCAACAGCGCCGGGACGGTTCCAATGACAAACATGATCCGCCACGCCTTGACCGGTTCGCCTCCCATTTCCAGGCCACTGAAGGCCCCCTGCCCTTCCAGGACACCTAACCACATATTGATCAGCGCGGCAGAAATATTTCCGACGGCGGACAATGCCTGCAGCAATCCCAGCGCGAAGGGACGCGCTTTGTGCGGCATCACTTCCGCCACCAGCGACACCCCCACCGCGAATTCGCCTCCGACCCCCAGACCCGTCAGAAAACGATAAAACGCGAAGTCCCAGAAACCGACCGACAAGGCACTCAAACCGGTACAGAAAGAATAGATCAAAATCGTCCACAGCATCACTTTCGCTCGGCCGATGCGATCTCCCAGCATCCCGAAAAACAATCCCCCGGTTGCCCAGCCGATAAGGAAGATTGAGGTGACAATCCCACCCCAGTACCCGACCGTGGGACCATCCGGCGCCACTCCGTTTGTCGTCAGCAGTTCCACCATCGCGGGCTTGCGGGCCAGTGCAAACAACTGCTGGTCCATCGTGTCGAACAGCCACCCCAATGCCGCCACGATCAGCACAAACCAGTGATACCGGTTCAGCAGCTTGTACCACGGCGTCTTGTCGTCGTGATTCGTGTCCGGGGCACTGGCAAATTCTTCAAAACCGTGCATGGATTTCGTCTCCGAGGGGGGGCGTCCGCAACTGGCAGGCAGATTGATGAATTATTGTTGAGCGATCGAGAGTGCGTTGCGCTGACAGGGAGCGTCTGTCGCGGCGAAAAACGCAGGAAACTTAGCGGTTTTGACGCGACGCTAAAACGCAACGCGTTCTAGTACACCCCAATCTTCCCCAATTCGCAAGCACCCCGCCGCGAAACCACCGTTTCTCCTCTCATGCGCCCTGTTGTTCCCCTGATTCTCACGATCTATAATCAGGGCTGAACCGGTCTCTCCATCGATTTTCTCAACAGCTCTCTCGCCGCAAGGGGCAAAGAATATGTCATCTGCATTCAACCGCCGCAACTTTTTACTCCGCTCCGCCGCCTGGACCGCCGCCGGATCGTTCACGGCCCGGGGTCTCTTCGCCCAGACCGAACCCACAGCGCAGCCCAAGGACGACCTCATCGCCGATAAGACCGCTCCCCTCTATAAGATCTCGCTCGCCCAGTGGTCCCTCCATCGCACGCTCCGCGCCGGCCAGCTCGATAACCTCGACTTCGCCAAGACCGCCAAGCAGGACTACGGCATCGAGGCCATCGAGTACGTCAACCAGTTCTTCAAGGACAAGGCCAAAGACACCAAGTATCTCTCCGAGATGAAGAAACGGGCTCACGATCTCGGCGTCCGCAGCCTTCTCATCATGGTCGATGGGGAAGGGAACCTCGGCGACGAAGACATTTCCAAGCGCAAGCAGGCGGTCGAAAATCACTACCAGTGGGTCGAAGCCGCCAAGTTCCTCGGCTGCCACACCATTCGCGTCAACGCCAAGAGCAGCGGGACGTACGACGAACAGCTCGACCGCGCCGCCGATGGCCTCCGCCAGCTCACCGAATTCGCCGTCGGACACGACATTA
Organism: Planctomycetales bacterium; assembly: GCA_046349635.1. GTDB lineage: Bacteria > Planctomycetota > Planctomycetia > Planctomycetales > Planctomycetaceae > JAXMBX01. Next base: position 41,307 of record JAXMBX010000024.1, on the reverse strand, counting down.
ACGTCGTCGTCGAAAACCACGGCGGACTCTCCTCCAACGGCAAGTGGCTCGCCAGCGTGATGAAGAAGGTCAATCATCCCCGTTGCGGCACTCTCCCCGATTTCGGCAACTTCAACCTGGGCGACGGCAAAACCTACGACCGTTACCAGGGAGTTTTCGAACTCATGCCCTTCGCCAAGGCCGTCAGTGCCAAGTCCCACGACTTCGACGACAAGGGGAACGAAACCAAGACCGACTACCGCCGCATTATGCAGATTGTCCTCGACGCCGGGTACCACGGCTTCGTCGGCATCGAATATGAAGGTTCCCGCCTCAGCGAACCGGATGGGATCAAGGCGACCAAGAAGCTGCTGGAGACGGTCCGCCACGAACTGACCGCCCATGCGTCCGCGGTCGTCTCCCCGGCCCTTGTCACCGATCCCAAAGCCAAAGGGGACGACCATCCCATGATTCAGACCATCGGCCCCCGCATCAAAGCCAAACTCAAAAAAGCCAAGTAAATTTCCGCTGACTAGCCCCAAGCGCGAGCGCGGGATTCCGACTTAAAAAAACGCCCCCCAGGAGCAACCCATGCAACCGCGACTGATCCTCCCTCTCCTGATCTGCGCTCTCCTCACCGGCTGCATGCAGGAGCTCGAAAAGCAGACCGAGAAAACCGGCAGCATCATCGGCAAGAAAACGCAAGACGTCGGCAAGTTCGACCCCAACGCCAAGCAAAAGGTCGTCGATGAAAACCGCAAGGTGATCGACGAAAAAGATGTCACCGCCCCCGTGACCGGTTCCATCCAGATGTACGGCCCCATGTTGGAAAAAATCTCCAAGACCCATATCCATTACGCCTTGGAGCTGTATAGGGCCGAGAATGATCGCTACCCCAAGACCTATGAAGAGTTCATGGAGAAGATCATCAAGGCCAACAACATCGAACTGCCGGTCCTCCCCGCCAAGATGAAATACAAATACGACGTCGAGAACCACAAACTCGTCATCGTCCAGGACGAAGCCGACATCCCCCCGGAAGAGAAGAAGAAGTAATCCGCTCTGTTTCTTCTGGAAGACGTCTTCTGCATGGCATGCTCACTGCCGCAAGCGGCAGGGTAGGACTGAGCGCAACTGATTCTCAGCGCATATTCATCGGGTCCACGTCCACCACGTAATCCACGTCCGTCGGCAGTGAAATCTCCCCCAAGCTCGCCTCCCACAAGTCGTGGATCGTCTTCACATCGACACTCGACATCTGCAGGTGATACCGGTAATCCCCACGCGACTTCGGGCAGCGGGGCCGGCCGCCGGCCCCAGGATCCGCACCGGCAACTCCTTCTCCTGTGATACTTTCTTGAGGAGCGTCCCCATCTGTCGCGCGGCTTCCCCCACGGTTGCTTCCACCGGCCCGCAGAATCACCCGGGCCAGATGTGAAAACGGCGGCGACTCCCCCTCCCGCCGATGCTCGACCTCCGCCCGCGCGAACTCTTCGAAGTTGTGCTTCGCCGCCCACTGGATCGCAGGCTCATCCGGCGAGGACGACTGCACCAGCACCCTCCCGCCGCGCGAACTTCGCCCCGTCCGCCCCGCCACTCGCAATCAGGTGAAACGTCCGCTCCGTCGCCCGGAAATCCGGCTGGTGCAGCGACGTATCCGCGTTCACCACCCCCACCAGCGTCACGTTTGGAAAGTCCAGCCCCTTGGCGATCATCTGCGTCCCCAGCAGGATCCGCACCTCCCCCTTCCGGAACATCTCCAGCACCTGGTGATGGCTCCCGGGCTTGCTCATTGAGTTTGTCCATCCGCATGCATTTGTATTCCGGAACTCTTCTTGATCTCCATTTCCAGCTTCTGCGTCCCAGCCCTGTGCACAGTACCCCCGCGTGCCCGCACTGCGGACACGCGACGGCGGGGACATCCGGAAATCGCACTCGTGACACAACGCGACCCCCATGTCCTTATGCCACGACAACGTCCGCGCACAATGTGGACACTGCACCCCCTCCCCGCACGCACGGCACCAGATCTGCGGCGAGAACCCCCGCATGTTCAAAAACAGAATCACCTGTCCCCCCGACTGCAGCGCGTTCTGCATCGCACTTTTCAGCGCCCGCCCCAGCGAGGCCCCCGCGTTGCACTCCGGATCGTTCCGGATATCCACCACCACGACCGGCGGCATCGGCAACCCTTCCACCCGCTTCGGCATCGAGATTAAGAGATCCTCTCCCTCGGTCGCCCGCAACCAGGACTCCAGCGTCGGCGTCGCCGATCCCAGCAGTACCGGCACCTTCTCGATTTCTCCCCGCTTCCGGGCCACTTCCCGCGCGTGATACCGCGGCGTCGAGTCCTGCTTGAACGACGTCTCATGCTCCTCATCAATAATGATCAGCCCCAGGTGCGGACAGGGGGTAAAAAGCGACCGCCCGGCGCTCCCACGATCACCTGTACCTTCCCCTGTGCAATCTGCTGCCAGTGCCGATGCCGTTCCGGCATCGCTCAAATGGCTGTGCAGCACCGCCACGTTCGGAAACCGCGTCCGAAACCGCCGGATCGTCTGCGGCGTCAGGCTGATTTCCGGCACCAGCACAATCGCCTGCCGTCCGTACCCCACCACTTCCCGGATCGGCTCAATATAGACTTCCGTCTTGCCGCTCCCCGTCACCCCGTGCAGCAGCACGTCCTCGATTCCCCCGACCGCAGCACCTTCTCAATCTCCGTGAGCCGCTTTCTTCTGATCCGTGTTCAACACCAGGTCCGCCTGCTCCGGTGTTTCCTCGTCCGCAGTGAGGTGTTCCATCCGCTGCCGCACCGCCTCCACCAGCCCCTTCTTCCTCAGCGCCTGCACCGGCGATTCCGCACCGCGCCTCGCGTGCAATCATCTCCGCCGCCATCGGCTCTTCTCCGCCGCCAGCAGCACATCCGCGCAGCCGCCGCCTGCTGCTTGTCACTTAGTTTCGCCTCCGCCAGCAGCCGGTCGATATTCTCCGCCGGGGCGCAACAGCGTCACCATTCGCGTCCCCGCCTGGTTCTCTTCACCCCGGCGGGAATCACGCTCTCCAGCACCTGCCCCCAGCCGCACAGGTAGTAATCCGCAATCCAGCGGGTCAGTTCGAGCATCCCGCCGTTCACCAGCGGCGCTTCGTCCACCACTTCAAAGACTTCCTTGATCTTCGAAATCTCCGGCGGCCGTTCTCCAAACGCCTCGTCGAATCGCCGCGTCCCCACGCAGTACCCCACCTGCAACTGGTTCCCGCGACCAAACGGCAGCTTCAACCGCGCCCCCGGCTTCACCTGATCCCGCAGATGATCCGGAATCAGGTAATGGAACAACGTGTTGACGGGAATATTGAACACCACCTCCGCCAGCAGACGGTCCGCCTGATCCGCCGCCTCCCACGCGGACAGCTCCTTCTCTTCCGCGAATAAATTCCCCTGCCGTGGCGTCTTCAAGGCTGTCCCGTCTCTTCAAATTCTTCGATATTCCTGAACTCGAATCCCTGATTGTACCACAAACGTTGTTCTCCCTCCCCCACTTGACCCCCATCCCATACATGCTGTCCAATACCTTCTGACAACTCCCTCCACTCAAACACGGAACCCAGCGTGAGAATCGGCATCTACGGCGGAACCTTCGACCCCGTCCACTACGGACACCTCGCCCTCGCGGAACATTGCCGCGAACAGGCCCGCCTGGACCAGGTCTGGTTCCTCCCCGCCGGTGCCCCGCCGCATAAACGGGACCACGTCATCACCGACGGCAAGCAACGGGCGGAAATGCTCGAGTTCGCCCTCGCAGGCCTCAAGGAGTTCGTCGTCGACCGCCGCGAAATCAAACGTCCCGGCCCCAGCTATACCGTCGAAACTTTGAGAGAACTCCACGCCGAACACCCCGGCCACGAATTCTTTTTCCTCCTCGGCGGTGATTCCCTGTTCGACTTCCCCACCTGGCGCGAACCCAAAGAGATCGCCACCCTCGCCCCGTTGGTCGTCGTGAACCGCGGGCAGGCCACGCTCCCTCCGCTCGATTCCCTCATCCCCACCTTAGGCCCGGAAAATGTCGCCCGTATCCAGATCGTGCAGATGCCCGGCTTGGAAATCTCCTCCCGCGACCTCCGCCAGCGGGTCCAGGCCGGTCACTCCATCCGCTTCCTCACCCCCCGCGCCGTCGAGCAATACATCGCCCACAATCACCTCTACCAAACCCCCAGAACTTGAATAAAAAATTGGGAGGAGTGCGCTTAGCCAGACTGGGAACCGGTTGAGGTCGGCCAATCATTTCCTGGAATGCCAGGCGAAAACTTGCGAGAACGCCCACCCTGCGCCCCATCCAACGGCCCCACAAACGGGCGCGATGACGACGATCAATGCCCACGCACCCAGCGTTCCCGTACCACAAAAGTAGGTGTTGGGAAGCCGCTTTAATATTTCCTGACGATAAGCCATCTCGTGGGCCAGCCACAGAACGCCACAGACGAACGGAAGAAACGAACCCGCCAGAAAGCACGCAATGTTTGGCCTCATCGCTTTACGCTTTCTTTCCTCTCTCACCACATCAAACTCCACCCACTCCGCAAATTTTACCATCCCCATCCCCCCACCTCAAAACCCCTCCCGGACCTGACTCGAAAGACTCCGAAAACTGCAGGTTTCTCCTCCTGAAGTCCTCCCTTCGGCATAACCGATACCGATGATGGACCCTCACAAAATGCAGCGGGTGATCACGCAGAATCTGCCAGTCCCCCCATACCAACCACTCGGCCAGAGCATTTTGTGAATCGATGCCTCGCGCTCGGGAGAGATGAAACATGCCCACCACCGAAGAACAACTCCTCCAACAGATCCAGGAACTGCAACAGCAAACCATGCAGTTGCAGAAACTCAGCACGGTGGGGGAACTCGCCTTCTCCATCACCCACGAGTTCAACAATATCCTCACCACGGTCATCAACTATGCCAAGCTCGGCTTGCGCCACAAGGATGAGGAAAACCGCAACAAGTCCTTCAACAAGATCCTCGCCGCCGGCCAGCGCGCCAGCCGCATCACCACCAGCCTCCTCGCTTACGCTCGCCAGAAGAGCGATCAGCGCGATCTCGCCGACGTCACCCAGGTCGTCGAAGACCTCCTCGTCCTCGTCGAGAAAGACCTCCAGAAGCACCGCATCTCCCTGGTGACGCAGTTCGATGGCCATCCGCAGGCCATGATCAACGTCGGCCAGATCCAGCAGGTTCTGATGAACCTCATCATCAACGCACGGCAGGCGATGGACGAAGGGGGGAAGCTCACCCTGCAGGTCCGCAAATCCTCCGACGGAAAGTTCGTCGAGATCGTCGTCAAGGACACCGGCTGCGGTATCCCCAAGGACAAGCTCGCCAAAATCTTCGACCGCTTCTACTCTACCAAGACCGCCGATGAACAGGGCCAGGGGGGTTCCGGCCTGGGTCTCGCCCTCGCCCGCGAAGTGATCGAAGCCCACGAAGGCCGCATCCGCGTCGAGAGCACCGTCGGCAAGGGGACTTCCTTCATCCTTAAGCTGCAACTCTCTCAGCAGGAAGCCGCGGCACCCAAAACCCCCGCCGGCAACATCCTCCTCTCCGGCCAAAAACTGCGATGAGTCAGGAAGTTCGAACCTACAATTCAATTGAATCTGATCGAATCCCGCGAATGGTTGCGAATGCGACCGTTGGCGGGATTCGAACATTTCCTTAGGATCTTTCTATGCAAGATCTCTGTGAGGTAGATTCTGATGGATAATGAAAGCTGGTTAATCGAAACTGGTGATTTGATCCTTCAGAAGAAGGCAGACCAAGGGACGGAAAGCCTCACCTCGTGGGAGATCCTTCTTTATTGCCTTTGGGTAGCCGACTACAGCATGAGAAATGCGGGCGACCTGGAAACAGCTCGTGATGTATTCGTTGATTTCCTGACACAAGCGGCGGTCTCAGCACAATCCCTGTCGCTTTCAAAAAGCTATCGTGCGTTTTCATTACCTTCGAGTGAACTTGAACAAATCTATTTTGAGGCTTTCGATTCAATCTGTGAAGAAGTGAGGGCCGCTAAAGTCCCGTAAGTCAGGCCACATCTGACGTCCCCGGGTGACCCATGTTTTCCGTACTCCGACTACCTGTGCGGTGCTAGCCACAAGAGGCGTCTGTCGCGGTGGAAAACCTGCGAGCCATATCGACCTTGTCGCGACGCCAAGGCACTAGGTGCCCCAGCCGGGGAGGGCGGCGGCTTGTTTCAGCCATTTCCCCATCTGGGTCTCGTCTAACTTCTCCCCTTCGTGGAGGTCGATCCACCGCGCCTCCTTGGTCTTTTCCGTGTGACCGGGTGGAACAGGGCGTAGTGCTGCCCCCTTGAAGAACGTCACCTTGACGTAGCGGGTGAAGACGTGGAACGACACGAACCACCCCTCCCCTTCGATCCCGTAAAAGGGGGAATTCCACTTCACCGCTTTCCGCGCCTGCGGCACGCTCCGCATGATGAGCGCATCCAGCCGTTCTCCCAACTCCCGCTTCCACCCCGGCATCGCCGCGATGTATTTCTGCACCGGCCCGTCACCATCCCCTTTGGCGATTTGCGGATTCCCCCCCGCCAGCAGTTTCACCGACTTCGTCTTCGGAACGGTCTTCACTGCTTTCACACTGGTCTTCGACTTCGCCCCCTGGACCCGCAGATTCTCCGCCACCGCCGATTTCACCAGCGCCTTGAACGCCGCCGCGTTCACCGTTTCTCCCTCGCGAAGATCAATCGCCCGCCGTGTATTCCCCTCCAGGCTGGAGTTAAACAGGTTGTGGGGGTCTTTCAACGCCGCCCCCCGGGCGAAGGTCAGCTTCACCACCTCTTTGTATGTCTCCCCCGTACAGACGATCCCCGCGTGCGACCAAGTGGGAACTCCAGCGGGATTCGTCGGCTTGACCCATTTTCGCTCTTCCACGATCTCCGGATCCGCCTCCAGAATCAGCTTCCGCATCCGGGCCAAAGTCTCCCCGCGCCAGTCTCCATCCGCCGGACTCTGTCCTCCGCTCTTAGCAGTCTTCCTCTTTTTCACCGCCATCGTGCATCCCCTGTTGTTCGGCTCCGGGTGACATCCCCACATCGCCAGTTTAGTACGCGTCGGAAAGGGACGCCATGCGAGTCCCCGACAACCCGTAACCTCTGCCGCATCCAACCCCTCTGGACGCGGGTGGCCCATGTTGTCGGTACTCCGGCTACCTGTGTGCCCTAGCACAAGAGCAAAGTTCAATTCGACATCCTTTTGCATCATCTGCTCCCGCCCGCAGATCAACAAATCCGCGGGCGTTCTGCATTTCTTCTCCCCGAAATTTGGCAAATCCGCTCCTCCATGCTACTGTGATCTCGCACTTCTCATCGCAAAACAGAACTCTGGATTCATCCCTGATACTCATGAAAGCTTTCTCACTCATTCTGGCCGTCGTCCTAACCGCGACACCTTTCACAACACTCCAGGCTCAACCCGCTCAGACGGTCTACTACGGCGGCCACATCGTCACAATCGATGATCGAAATCCCACCGCTGAAGCGCTCGCCGTCCGCGATGGCACGATCATCGCCCTCGGTTCGAAGGAGGAGGTGCTGAAACTCAGCGGCCCCACCACAAAGCTCGTGGATCTCCGGGGAAAGACACTGCTCCCCGCCTTCATTGACGCACACTCCCATTACATCAATTCGCTCCTCGTGGCGAATCAGTGCAAACTCTACGCCCCACCCGCCGGCCCCGGCAAAGACGTCGAGAGCATCCTCCGCGAACTCAAAAAATTTGCCGCCGAACGCAACATCCCCAAGGGCACCGAAATCACCGCCTACGGCTACGACCAGAATGTCATGCCTGATGGCCGCCTCCTCAATCGCGATGACCTTGATGCCGCCTTCCCCGACAACCCCGTCCGTGTCGATCACGTCTCCATGCACGGAGCGGTCTTCAACAGTCTGGCTTTGAAAAAATACGGCATCACTGCCGCCACCCCCACCCCGCCCGGTGGAATCATCGTCCGCAAACCGGGAACCAATGAGCCCTATGGCCTCATCATGGAAACCGCTTTCCTTCCCGTCATCGCACAGACAGTTCCCATGTCCCGAGAACAGGAACGGGAAGCGACCAAGGCCGGACAAATGCTCTACGCCGCTGCCGGCATGACCACCGCGCAGGAAGGCGCCACGCACCTCGCACAAATCCAGACCATCCACCACGCCTCGGAAGCGGGCATTAACCTTCTCGATATCATCGCCTATCCCTTCATCACCGACCTCGACAAGATCGACGCTCAATTCCCCGTCTCCACCTGGGGCAAATATCGTCATCGCTTCAAAATCGGAGGCGTCAAAATCACTATCGATGGCTCTCCCCAGGGGCGCACCGCCTTTTTCACTTCCTCGTACCTCACCGGAGGCCCCGGCGGAGAAAAGTTCTGGAATGGCGAACTCACCTTCCCGCAGGACACCATCAACCAGATGGTCAAGAAAGTTTACGACTTGCAGGTCCCACTTATTCTTCACGCCAATGGCGACGCCGCCATCGACGCCTTCTTGAAGGCTCACGAATTCGCCGCCGCGGACGATCTCTCCAAAGACCGCCGCGTCACACTGATCCACGCCCAATTCACCCGCAAGGATCAGATTCCCAAGTTCGTGAAGTACAAAGTCCGCCCCTCGTTCTACACCCTCCATACCTATTACTTCGCCGAAGCCCATATCGCCAACCGCGGCGAACGGCAAGCCATGTACATCAGCCCCATGCGCGATGCCATCGACGCCGGCCTCCACCCCACCAATCACACGGATTTTGTCGTCGCCCCCCTCGACCAGTTGTTCATGCTCTGGTCCGCCGTGAATCGCATCTCCCGCGCCGGCGCCGAAATCGGCCCCGATCAGCGCATCACCCCGCTCGAAGGCCTCAAATCCATGACCCTCTGGGCCGCAGAACAATACGGCGAACAGGCCACGAAAGGCTCTCTCGAAGTCGGAAAACTCGCCGACCTGGTCATCCTCGACAAGAATCCCCTCACCACTCCCCCCATGGAGATCAAGGACATCAAAGTCGTGGAAACCATCAAGGCCGGAAACACTATCTTCCAGGCGCGGAAATAAGCGCGAACCGAAACACATAAGCCCCTCCGGAAGGCGCGGCATGACCACCATCCACGAAATCGCCCCCGACGTTTTTCGACTCTCCATTTTCGTCCCGGAAATCGACATGCAGTTTTGTCATTTCCTCGTCCGGGATGACGAGCCGCTCCTCTTCCACGCCGGCCTGAAGGGAATGTTTCCGGAACTCCGCACCGCCGTTGCGTCTCTGATCGATCCCGCGAAACTCCGTTACATCGCCTGGAGTCACTTCGAGTCCGATGAATGCGGCGCACTCAATGATTGGCTCCATCTCGCTCCCCAGGCCGAACCCGTCTGCACCCTCGTCGGCAAGATCGTCTCCGTCGATGATTTCTCCATCCGCCCCGCACGCGGCATGACTTCCCAGGATGTCCTGGAGACCGGCAAGTATCGATTCCGGTTCTGCCCCTCCCCTCACATTCCTCATGGCTGGGATGCCGGCGTCTTGTTCGAGGAAACGCATCGGACCCTCTTCTGTTCCGACCTGTTTCACCATTTCGGCGACGTGGCCCCGCTCACCTCCTCAGACCTCATCGAACCGACCCGCCACGCCATGCAGCAGATGCAACAGGGCCCACTCGCCGGGTACATGCCTTATACCCGCCAGACGGAAGGTGTCCTCCGCTCCCTTGCCGATCTGCACCCCCAGACACTTGCCGTCATGCATGGTTCCTCTTTCTCCGGACGGAGTGACCTCATGCTCACCCAACTGGCCGGAATCATTCAGGAAAACTTTGATCGACCCTGACACCCCCTCCGGTTGCCGACGCCCCCTCAACTTGCGAAACTACAGGGACCTCCCACACGGGATCCAGACACAGCACGATCTTTTGAAAGCGAAAGCCCTACGATGTACAGCCAGAATTACCTGCAGGCGATGGCCACCACCCTGGACAACACCGAAGCCTCCATCGGCTCCGAAAAAGCCGACCTCCAATCCGCCCTCGCCCGCACGGTCGAACTCCTTAAAGCCGTCCAGTCCGCCAACGGCACCCAGTTCTTCCTCGGCAATGGCGCCAGCGCTGCCTTTGCCGAACACATGGCCCTCGACTGGACGAAAAACGGCGGCGTCCGCTCCCTCAATCCTTCCAGCGCCGTCCTCCTGACTGCCCTCGCCAACGACATCTCCTACCAGGACTCATTCGCCCTCTTCCTGGAGCGCTACGCGAGAAAGGGAGACCTCGTCGTCACCATCAGCAGCTCCGGTAACTCGGAAAATGTGATCCGCGCCATTGCCCAGGCCCGGAAAATGGACTGCAACGTCGTCACCCTCTCCGGTCTCAAGCCCGACAACACCAGCCGCAAACTGGGAGACGTCAACTTCTACGTCCCCGCCCGGACCTATGGCATCGTCGAATGCGCCCACCAGGTCCTGCTGCACATGTTCATCGACGCCTTCATGGGGATCGAAGAATGGCAGCGGACCGGCTACCAGAACATGAACGTCGCCGACTTCAAACTCTGAGCGGCCGACTTTCGCAGATCAGGCCGGGCATCGATTCGGGGGAGTGTGAACGTCTCTGCCCCTGCGCTCCCCGCTACGTTCCACGTCAATTAAACAGGAAGTGGCAGATGTCCCCGTCCTGCATCACGTAGCTCTTCCCTTCCACGCGCAGTTTCCCGGCTCCGCGGATTTCCTTCTCGCTCTTGTAATGCTCGAGGTCTGCCAGCGAGTAAATCTCCGCCCGGATGAACCCCTTCTCGAAATCCGTGTGGATCACCCCCGCCGCCTGCGGCGCGGTCGCTCCCACGGGCACCGTCCACGCCCGCACTTCCTTCTCACCCGCCGTGAAGTAACTCTGCAGCCCCAGCGTCTTGTAAGCTTCCCGCGTCAGGACTGACAACGCCGGCTCGGTGAGTCCGCTTGCCGCCAGCATCTCTTTGCGGTCCGCTTCCTCCAGTTCCGCGATCTCTGCCTCCAGCTTGGCGCACACCGGCACCACCCCCGCCCCCACGCTCTTTGCGAACTCTCGCACCGCCGTCACCAGCGGCCCCTTCCCCTCGAGGTCGGTTTCGTCCACATTCGCCAGGTACAGAATCGGCTTGGCGCTCAACATTCCATACGACGCCACAATCTTCTTCTCATCCTTGTCCCACTCCACCTTCCGCAACGGCTCCGCCCGGTCAAGTTGCTCCTTGCACTTCTTCAGCACCGCCACTTTCGCCAGCAGATCCTTATCCCCGTTTTTCGCCGCCCGCTCCGCTTTCGGCAATGCCCCCTCGATCATCTGACCGTCCGCCAGCATCAGCTCGACCTCGACCGTCTCGATGTCCGAAACCGGGTCCACTTTGCCCGCCACGTGCACCACGTCCGGATCATCGAAGCAACGGCACACCTGCAGGATCGCATCCACTTCCCGGATGTGGCTCAGGAACTGGTTCCCCAGTCCTTCCCCCTTGCTCGCCCCACGCACGATCCCCGCGATGTCCACCAGCTTCAACGCCGTCGGCACGATCTTCTTCGGTGTGATATACCGGCTGATCCGCTCCAGGCGGTCATCCGGCACGGGGACCACCCCCTCGTTCGGCTCGATCGTGCAGAACGGATAGTTCGCGCTCTGCGCCTGCTTGGACTGCGTCAACGCATTAAACAACGTACTCTTGCCGACGTTCGGCAGACCGACAATTCCAGCTTCCATTGTGATCCCAAAACTTCAGAAAAAATGCGGTAAACCTCTAGGATACCGCCCCCCGCCCTAAATCGTAAGTCTCCCCCCCGTTCGATCCCTCTCCCCCTGCAATCCTGCGGGAATCCTACCTTCGCTTCCCGTACCACCGCTCTGCAATCCGGTCCAGTTCCACCATCACCCCGTCCAGTTCCAGCACCTTGTTCGTAATGGAATACGTCACCTGTGGCGGGACCGTCGGCTCGTAATGACGAGACACCCACTTCTCCCCCTCCAGCAGACGCAACCGTTCCGTCAACGTCTTCGTCGAGATCCGACCCAACCGGCGCTTCAGCTCCCCGAACCGCTTCGGTCCCTCCGTATGCAGCCGATGCACTAATAACAGCGTCCACGGACTCGCCAGGATCGCCAGCAATTTCTGTAACGGTTCGTGCTCATTGTCCCCCGCCGCCGCCCGGGCCGCCTTTCGCTTCCCCATCGATTCTCCCTCCCCCTTGATCGGTTCCCAGTCCGTCTCTGTGGTTTACTTCTGTAAAGCAGCTTCCGTTTACGAACCTACTTTACTTGGGAAACCATGCTCCGTAAAGTTCTCCCGACAGACGCGCTCCTCTCTGTCTCTTTGACGACCCCAGACACTCTCCCCGTTCCGGAAAACAACCATGCCCACGCCACTGCAACTCCCCGCCCCCATCGCCGCCTATTTCGAAGCCGACACAGGCCCCGGCCAAGCCGTCGCCGACTGCTTCACGCCCGATGCCGTCGTCCAGGACGAAGGCCACACCTACCACGGGCAGGCCGAAATCCGCGCTTGGCGCGCCGACGTCGCCACGAAATTCACCTACACCTGCGAACCTCTCGCCGTCGAGCAGGCCCCGGACACCACCATCGTCGCGTGCAAATTGACCGGCAACTTTCCCGGCAGCCCGATCGATCTCCGTTTCCACTTCCAACTTGCCGGCGACAAGATCCGCACGCTCCACATCCGCCCCTGATCCACCCTAGCGAATTGGGAACTCATCTCGCCGAATGACCGGTCCGAATCCACTTAGCGGGATGCTTCCTCGATTTGCTCCCACTCGCCGCCCACTGTTAACGCTCCATGCCCCCACCGAGATCCCTCTCAATCTCAAACCCTCTTAAAGAGGCGGTCAATGGTATCTTTGAGATGAGTCCAGATTCCCACTTCTTTTCGTCTGTTTTTTTCTAAAAACTTCCACTTGGACGTCCGGATCGAGTCGCGAATTCCGCCTTAAAGAGAGGTGCATCCGCAGGACCGGTCCACGGAGGTCCCCTTCGTACCCTGCGCGTAGTTTTCAATAATTTACGCAAACGACCGGATTTCGCGTCCGGATTTCGATCCCAACGGAACTAGATTAATACCTTAGTAAGGAATACTCATCTTTCTCTCACTCGGAAGATTCGCCGCTCCTTCGCTCTTCTGTTCACCAGTTTCCGTGGCTGGGGTAGCGGGCGGCATCAACCAACTGGGAGACAGTGACACTTCTCTCTTTCACCCTTCAAAACGTGACGATGTTCTCCCGTCCCCCTGCTGGAACCGGGAGAACCTGTTTGCCTCTCTGATTTTTGTGATTGGTCGGTCTTTCTGGGCCAGAATTCAGACCTGTCTCATCATGCGCGGTCAAACCGAAATCCGGTGCCGGTGTTTTTCCGAGTTACTCCCCTGGGAATCCTTGTTCAAGTTCCATCCCCTCTCGCCGCACCTCACAAGCCATCTCTTCTGCCTCATGCTTTTCCGGAACCTCCTGAGAGGAGAATTTCCGGGAAGTGCTTCTCTTGCGATCGGACCTCTCGGAAGAAATCCCGGTGGCCTCTTGACCCGTTGCGAACCAACGAACGGTTTCGTGCGCAACTCCTATCCCCGGGTGAGATCATGAGTTCCTATCTCGTTCACTGGTATGACCGGCTGAGATCATTTCTACCGTTCCGTCGACACCGCTCCGTCGCACCCCGTCTCTGCGAAAGCACGATCGCCTTCTTCGAAAAATCTGAAGGGTCAACGGACGATGAACTCGACTGGAAACTTCATGCCGGTCTCGGGGATTCCGGATTAGAGGAGCAAGGCCCCCCGCAGCGACACGCCTCCTCCTATCATGATCTCCGGGTGGAGGATCAGATTGGCGTCGGAGGCATGGGAAATATTTTTCGCGCCCGGGAAGCCGCCCTCGATCGCAATTTGGCCGTCAAGGTGATCTCACAGGAACTCGCCCACAACCCCGCCGCCATCCGCCGCTTCCTCGACGAAGCCCGCATGACCGCCGAATTGCAGCACCCCGGGTTTGTTCCCGTCTATTCTCTTGGAAACTATTTCGACGGCCGTCCGTACTTCACCATGAAGTTGATCGACGGCCAAAGCCTCCTCGACGCCCTCCTGGAACGCTCCCCCGAAGACCGCGAACTCCCGCGCTTCCTCCGCATCTTCGAACAGGTCACCCACGCCCTCGCCTACTGCCACGAAAGGGGAATCGTCCATCGAGACATCAAGCCGTCGAACATCATGCTCGGCAGCCACGGCGAAGTTTTCCTCATGGACTTTGGACTCGCTTTCCGTCTCCCGGAAAATCCCTTCGAGCTCCACGAGCATTCCCCGAACAGGTCCCGCATCGTTCGCCGACCCGCGGAATGCGGTCAGCAGATCGAAAACCCGTCTCACCCCGGTTTCATCTTCGGCAGCCCCCCTTACATGGCCCCCGAACAGGCCGCGGGACACGACAATCTCATCGATGAACGCATCGACGTCTTCGCGCTCGGAGCAACTCTCTTCGAGATCCTGACCGCGGAACCCCTCTACCAGGCGGAGAGCGTTCTGGAAATCGTCCGCATCGCGCAACGGGCCGATCTCACCGAAAAACTCGACCTTCTTAATCGCTGCGGTGCCGATCCCCAGGTCATCGACATCTGCCGCAACTGCCTCAAGCCGGACCGGAGTCACCGCTACCGGGACGGAAAGGCCGTGCAAACGGCCATCACCGCGTATCTCGAATCACTGATCCGCCAGCCGGAATATGACCTCAATCGCTTCTTCAATCTCTCCCCGGACCTGTTCTGCATCGCGGGGATGGATGGCTATTTCCGACGCGTCAACCGTAACTTCACCCGCATCCTGGGTTACGCCGATCACGAACTCGTTTCCCGTCCCTTTATCAGCTTCGTTCACCCCGATGACCACGAAAAGACTCGTGCCGCCATCCACGTTCTGGAACAGGGAAAGCCACTCACCCGTTTTATCAATCGCTATCGCACGAGTCGCGGGAACTATCTCTGGTTTGAATGGACTGCACAGGCCATCGTCGAAGAGAACACCATCTTCGCCGTCGCCCGCGATATCACCGGGACCGACCGCGAAAAGCTGACCACCGCCGGTCTCGACTCAAGTCCTGTGGGCATGCTCCTGCTCCGTGACGATGCCCTCATCCTCGGCACGAATGGACTCATCGAACGGATCTTCGGGTATCGTTCCGACGAACTCATCGGCCGCCCCCTGGATCTCCTCCTGCGGAAAATCAAAGTCCCTCCCCCCAGACCTCACGAAATCGGTTCCGGGACGAAACTCGAT
The DNA here is from genome assembly GCA_046349635.1 of Planctomycetales bacterium. Taxonomy (GTDB): domain Bacteria; phylum Planctomycetota; class Planctomycetia; order Planctomycetales; family Planctomycetaceae; genus JAXMBX01. Next base: position 25,999 of record JAXMBX010000024.1, on the reverse strand, counting down.
CTCCACGCTCTCATTCCCGGCATGATCCTGATGGCTCGCCACAAGAGCGGCCGGGAGTTCCCTGTCGATTTACGCATCAGCAGCCTCGCGACACCCCAGGGAGAGGTCTTCGTTTTGAGATTCACAGAACGGATCTCGGAGGAAGATGATTCACCCGCCCACCCCTCCGGACAGCAATTCCGCAATCATTCCCCGGCTTGAGGCACTTCGTCCCTCACTGTGAGGAGACCAACCTCGGCTTCCGCATCCCCCTCGAACTCCCGTCCTTGATTCTCGACTCGCGTTTGCACGCCGGCACAAGATCCCCGCGATGTCCACCAACTTCTATGCCGTCGGCGCCGCTTGGACCGAGTCAACGCATTAGCCAGAGTACTCTTGTCGACGTTCGGCAGCGATTCCCGGTCTCCACATTCTTCACATTTTCATCACGTTCGGATCAGGCCGGTAAGGCAACGGCTTCGGGTTCAGCATCTCCACCACCCGCTTCTTGATCGCAAATGCCGTAAAGAAATTCCCCCGCGGATTATAATGCCCCACAAAATACTGCCTCAGATAATCCGTCAACGCCCCCTTGTACTGCGCAAACTCCTCCAGATGGGCCTGCAATAAATCCACCACAGGCAGCTTCTTCCGCTGCAGGAATTCCACGAACGGCCGGTCGGGGCGTTGCCCCTCCTTCACCGTCCGCGCTATGAACTGCGCCGGATATGACAGGATGTACAGCACCTTCTTCTTCTGCGCTTGGGCATACGCCTCAATCTTTTCCACAATCTTTTGCGTCGAGTAATAAGCCGACACTTGGTGCAACGCATCCGCCGCCGTCGAAAACGATTTGCTCGTCTCCGTCCGTGTAATAATCCCGTGGGACGCCGCCAGCTCCATCGCTTCCTTGTAGTTCATCGCCGGGTTCGGCGCTTTCGCGTTCGCATGTTCCAGAACAATCTTCAATGCGAAATCATCCTTGAATCGGTTCACCACCCAGTCCAGATCGCACAAGTTGTAGACGCTCTCCGGCGTTGGACACGGATTGGGACGCTCTACAAACCGATCCGCTTTGACGTCCACCTCCACGTAAGGCAACGTCGGTTCAATAAACCTTTGATGCTTCTTCACCCGGATCCCCCGCCACGAGTCCAGGTTCCGGAAATGATCGTCCTGGTAAATGTTCAGAATGATCAGTTCCGCAGGATTTCGAGCCTCCTCGTGGAGCATCCGTAAGTATGCCTGGTACACCGACCACCCACCCACTCCGAAATTGCGGATTGGCTCCTCAATGTGCCCCGCCAGCACCTCCTGCCACGTCTCCCCATCCGCCACCTGGTGACACTGGGTGTAACTGTTCCCATAGGTGTTGATCCGACAACGCTTCTCCCGGTGATGGATCGTGATCCGTTCATCCAGCGGCCCATAGGTGTATTGGTTGATCGCTCCATCCAGGCCGTCTTGAAACCGCGCGTCCCGCAGCAGCCACCCGAACGGACTGCTGTACTTCGCGAAGGGAAACGCTTTCAAGGCCAGCCACTGTTCCACCTCGTCGCGCGTGTACAGGATCTTTTTGAGATACTCCTCCGCCGTGACCCGGGCTACTTCCGTCCCCGGAGCTGCGGGCAGCGATTTCACCCCTGCCAGCACTCCCGTCGTCGCTACGACCCCTTGGAGAAACCCCCGCCGCGTCACTTCAGACTCCATGTGTCTCTCCCCTTCGCTCCTCATGTCACTGGTGGAAAGGCCTTACGACATTTATCAAACACGCTCCGCCACACTCGACTTCCCGAGACGGTACGAACGCCTCATGCGATGAATCGCAAATTGGCACAGGTTTAATGACGTATCAACACTATGCATACCATCACAATTTCAAACCGCAGGATGCCCGCAAGCAAAGAGTAACCATTCCTCCGGAAGAACTCACGGATTTTCTCGTAGAAGGCTCAAACGCCACGAGTGCATCTCGCCCCCCCCAAAGGGAGGCACGCATTGAAAAGGAGTACTCTTCGGCGTTTCTCAGCGTGCACTAAGAAATCGGACACCCGTTTGCAACTCAGCCCGCTTCTTCCGCACCCTCCGGCGGCGGGGGGGGTGCAATCGAACGCGTCCCCTTCCCGTGACGCGCTTTCAGGTCGAACAGCCCGAAAATTTCCGAGGCGTTCAGACTCAGGGAGACATTCGTGTTGTCCCCTTCCCCCAGGACGGACGCGAACAGCGCCCGCTTCTCCGCCAGCACCCGGTCGATCCGCTCTTCGATCGTGTCCTTCGAAATGAATTTCGTCACGATCACTTTCGTCTTCTGCCCGATCCGATGCGCGCGGTTGATCGCCTGGTCTTCCACCGCCGGATTCCACCACCGGTCGAACAAAAACACGTATCCCGCGAACTGCAGGTTCAGCCCCACCGCCCCCGTCGCGTAGCTCATCATCAACAGGTTCGCCGCGGGATCTTCCTTGAACCGCTTCAACACCGGCTCGCGCTGCTTGATCGGAATCTTGCCGTGATACACGAGAGGCTTGAACCGCGCGAGCTTCTCCTCCAGCCAACTGATCGTATTCGTCCACTGGCTGAACAGAATCGCCTTGCCCCCCGAGGCCGCGATCTCTTCCATGTCCGCTTCCAGCCGCTCGAGCTTCGCGCTCTCCCCCGTCAGCGGATCGTAATTCGTGATCTGTTTCAGCCGCAGCACCAGCTCAAACACATGCTGCACCGTGATCGATTCCTCCAGTGCGTTGAGCTGGATAATCCCCTGTTTTTCCGCCTGTTCATACGCATATTTCTGCGCCGGCGCCATCTCCAGGTATTCATCCCGATCCAACCGCGGCGGCAGATCCTTCATCACCAGGTCTTTGGTCCGCCGCAGAATGTAACTCTTCGACAACCGCGTCAACTGCCGCAGGTCAGGCGTTCCGTTCGGCGGGATTACCTCCATGAATTCATACAGCGACGCCAGTTCCTCAGGTCGATTCTCGATCGGCGTGCCGGTGAGTGCCCAGCTCCGTTTGCGCGGCACCCCCCGCGCCATCACCGCCGTCCGAGAACCCCGGTTCTTGATCTTCTGCGCTTCGTCGAGCACCAGCAGGTCGAACTTCGGGGGATCGTCCTGCATCGCCTCCATGTCCCGCACGAGCAGCTCGTAATTCACCATCAGGATCGGGACCGGCATCCGCCATTGCATCATTCGCCGCGGACCGTCCCCCTCGACGGTGACGACCGGCAGCTCCTCCGCCCAGTTCTTGAACTCCCGCTGCCAGTTCGGAATCAAAGGCTTGGGACAGACCAGCAACAGCCGATTCACCTGACCGCTTCTGAGCAGCAGACGAATCGCGGTGATCGTCTGCATCGTTTTCCCCAGCCCCATCTCATCCGCGAGCAACGCCGATTTCTGCGAGAACAGCCACGCAATCCCTTCATATTGATAAGGAAACGGCTCGAAGGGCATGATCAGTTCCTGCCCCTTCAACCACGTCTCCAGCGGAGGCTGCAACAGATAAAACAACCGGTCTTCCACCGACAGCGCATCGCGCGGCGGCTGAATGCGGGTCTTCTTTTCCGGCTCGGGAGGTGGCGCAACTGCTCCCTCCGGCGTGGGCATCACGCCGCCCGGCAGCAGCGCCAGCAACTCCTCTTTCAGGCTCTCTCCACCTGGCTGTTGAACCGCCGCCTCCTCGGACTTCGGAGGTTGTGGCGGCTTCTCCGGCTTCGGCGGCAGGAAATCAAACCCCTCCGGAAACCGCAGGCAAAATGTCTTCGGCGCACGCCAGATCGGTGTCCACCGCTGAGGCACCGGTCGCTTGTCGAGCATCTCCACCGAGACCGTCCGAATCAGCGGGGGACGGCTTAACGCCCCATTGAACCCGGAAAGATGGATCTGCACATCCACTCCCAGTTCCAGCGCCCGCGTCGCCAGCTCATCTCGCTCGGAAGAAGACTGTTCCGCAGGGACATCGGTTTGCAGTGGCGCTGATGGAACTTCCTCAGCGACAGGTTCAACCGCTTTAATCAGCTCTTCGAGTTGGACCAACTCTTGTTCCGCCGCGGCATCGAACTCCGTCGGTTCAACCGGAACAGAAGGAAGCTGAAAGTGAGGACCGGGGATGCCGTGCGCGCCACCCTGCGATTCCTGCGAGGTTTCCGCGGGAGCAATTTTCGGCTCGGTCGTCTGGGGCTGCGGTTCCTCGCGCGAAAAAAAACTCAACGTAACGCTCCGCTCCGAATGGTTTCCTGCAACGCTTCACGCACCCGCTCGAACGGTTCGCGAAGATCCGCCTCGCCCGGAATGTCTTTCGTCTGCTGCCGGATCGATTCATGGTCTTCGGTGTGCCCGCCGTGGAACCGGATCCATTGCTTTCCCAGCTTGAACGGTTCGGCGGAAATGTCTCCCTCAGTCGCGGAGGGAGCCGCTTCAACGCAGGCAATCGGCAGCGCGACGTGATTGCGCAATTCCAGAACTTCCGGCTGCTCGGTCAGAACCAGGTGCGGCTTCACCCCCACTTTTTCCAGGAGCGTCTTGCCGATTAGCTCCCCCATCAGGAACGGGCCCAACGTCGCCCCATACAGAATCTGCTGGGTCCGATTCGGTTTGACCGGGGCGGTACATTGAAATTCCAGCGGGCGGCCATGCCGGCTGGTGACCAGCAACCCCCCTACGAAACCCTGCTCCGGGATCTCCATCGTCGCCAGAAATCCCAAACGCAGCGGATCCGGTTTGGCAACAGATGACATGCAGTTCCTTCCCTGGTGTCAGTGCCCGAGGGCACGAGCGCTCCATACTACCTGCGCCGAAAACGTTGCCGTCTTGATCTTCTCAGTCGGCTCTCGCATCCTTGCAAGGCAGGCTGATCGGCAACTTCTGCCGTTCGATTTCTTCTCCGTCTCCATCAGACGAACGGCAGAGAAATTCGCGCACCGTTCGCAAAGCGAAACCCCTCATGGAGTTCGACGATTCCTCGACCTCCAGAAGAGACTCCGTCCGCAAACGCGTCTCACACCTCAGAATCGACCCTTTTTTCGAATGACTTGAGGAGCATTCTGAGGCATTTTTCTCCGCAAATTTCGCAGGAAAATAGCTGCCGAACCCCCTGCCCCTCCCACTCCCCCGGCAGACTGGCTCACCCTCCCATTCCCCAATACGATGAAGGAGACCTCGCGGCGCGAAACCGACTTCTTTTGAAACTGATCGCAGATCGATGACATCCCACACCACCTGTCCGGAACGACTTCCCCGCTCCGCGCTGCTCGACAGACAATTCCGGCATCTGCAGGTTCTGCTGGAAACGAATCTCGACCGTCCCGGTTTCTGGCGGGAGAAACTGGCCCAGGCGGGGGTCAAGCCTTCGGAGATCCGTTCTCCCTCCGATCTCTCCCGGATTCCCCTCACGACGAAACACGAACTCGTCGCAGATCAGGCGGCCCATCCCCCGTATGGTTCGGCTGTTGGAACTCCTCCCGAGCAATGTCTCCGTCTGCATCAGACGTCAGGGACAACCGGACGCCCCCTCGCCTGGCTCGATACCTCCCGCAACTGGGAGTGGATCCTGAATTGCTGGGAGCAGAATTTCCGGATGGCCGGCCTGCAACCGACCGATCGACTCGGCTTTCCGTTTTCCTTCGGGCCTTTCCTGAGCTTCTGGGCCGCGTTTGAAGGCGCCCAACGGCTCGGTCGTCTCTGCGTGGCCGGCGGAGGACTCAGTACCTCCGCGCGATTGAAGCTGATCTTCGATTATCAGTTGACGGTGATCTGCTGCACGCCGACCTATGCCCTCCGAATGGCGGAAGTCGCCGCGGCGGAAGGGCTGGATCTGGCGAATGGACCCGTCCGCTCCCTGATCGTGGCGGGAGAACCGGGAGGCTGTCTCTCCACCACTCGCAGCCGGATGGAACAGGCCTGGGGGGCGCGGGTCTTCGACCACTGGGGGATGACGGAGATCGGTCCCCTCGCCACGGAAGTGGTCGAAGACCCCGGCCATTTGTACGTCCTCGAATCGGAATGCCTCGCCGAAGTGATCGATCCGCAGACACTCCAACCGGTCTCCCCCGGTGAAACGGGCGAACTGGTGATCACCAATCTGGGACGGATCGACAATCCGTTGATCCGTTATCGGACCGGCGATCTCGTGCGGGGAGAATACGTCCCCGACGCTGCCGGTTATCACCTGCTGCGCCTCACGGGAGGAATTCTGGGGCGAACCGACCAGATGATCACTGTCCGTGGTAATAATGTGTATCCTGCGGCTCTGGAAGAATTGCTCCGCGAATTCGCCGACGTGGTCGAATTCCGGATCCAGGTGACGATCCGCAAGGCGATGACGCACCTCAAGATTGAGGTGGAACCGAATCCGGCGCGCTGGGAATCGGGCTCCGCGGATCTGACTCAGCAGATTGCCCATCGCATCAAGGATCGATTGAATTTTCAGGTCGACGTGGAAGCAGTTCCCCCGGAAACCCTCCCCCGGTTCGAAATGAAGGGGAAACGGTTCCAGCGAATTGTCGAAGAATAATCTCCAACACACAGACACCCCCAACATTCTGACACATAGAGAAAGATTGCAGATGAAACACTTTGGACTCGCTCTGGCGTTTGTGCTGGTGGCTGCCGCCTCCTTCGGTGGCGGGATTCTGTATCAACAGGCAGTGGGGATGTCTCAACAGGGCGCTGAGATCAAGAAAGAGAAGGAAAGCTGGGAACAGAACATCGCGGAGATCGACGACCTCATCGCCCGCCAGAACCAGACGATGGGAGTGATGATGGACACGCAGGTGAGGATCTTTCACTATGCACGACCGCACGAATATCCGATCACCGCCTGTCCCGAATGCGCCGAAATCATCCGCCGCGCCAAGGCGGATCCGAAACTGATCGAGCAGGAGTTCGAAAAGTTGCGGGGGTTGAAGGGGACGCAAAAACCGGATCCCGCCGCGAAACCGTCCGAACCTGCTCCACCGAAAACCGACGCCCCCGCCAAGCCTGCGGAACCTTCCAAGACGACTGCCGAGACAAAGAAATAACCCGCCGATAAGATTGTTTTTCCACAGACTTCTTCACGCAGAATCAGGACCGCCCCCAGGAGACACCCGCTATGCTGAGCCAGAAATTTGACCTCACCGGAAAAACAGCCCTCGTCACGGGAGGGAGCAAAGGACTGGGGAAAGCAATGGCCCGGGGCCTGGCGGAAGCGGGAGCAAATATCGTCATCAGCAGCCGGCACGAAGCGGAACTGCAATCCGCTTTGAAAGAGATCACCGCCGGATTAAAGGTCAAAGGGGCATACCGCGTTGCCGACATGACGAACCGCGATGACGTCAAAGCCCTCGCCGATTTCGCCCTCAAGGAAATGGGGCGGGTCGACATCCTGATCAACAACGCCGGAAGCAACAACCCCCAGCCGATCGACAAGATCACCGATGAGTCCTGGGACAACATCGTCGAGTTGAACCTGACGAGCTGCATGGCGTTGACCCGGGCCCTCGTTCCGCAAATGAAGGAGCGGAAGTGGGGGCGGATCATCCATATCTCCTCGATCATGGGACTCGGCTCGAAGGGGGCCCGGAATTCCTACTCGGCCACCAAGTCCGCCCTCCTGGGTCTCGCCCGCGCCAGCGCCCTCGACTTGGGAGATGACAACATCACCGTGAACTGCATCGCCCCCGGACCGTTCCTCACCGATCTCCCCGGAAGCGTCCTCTCCGAAGCGGAGAAAAAAGTCTTCGCGGAGAAAACCGCCCTCGGCCGTTGGGGAGACCCTGCTGAACTGGCCGGTCCTGCCCTGCTGCTCGCCAGCGATGCGGGAAGCTACATCACGGGAACCGTCATCGTCGTCGACGGCGGCACAATGGCCAAGATATTCTGAGCTCGATTCCCGTGGCACTCACTCCCCTCCCCATTGATGCGGTGCTGCCGGACTTGCTGGCAGTCCTGCGCCAACAGACGGGAGTCGTCCTGCAGGCCCCCACCGGCGCAGGAAAAACAACCCGCGTTCCACCGGCTCTCCTACCTGCCGAACTCAGCGGCACTGGAAAAATCCTGCTGCTGGAACCCCGCCGCCTCGCGGCCCGCGCCGCGGCCTATCGCATGGCCGAGGAGCGGGGAGAAAAAATCGGCCAGACGATCGGCTATCAGGTCCGCTTCGACCGCCAGATCGGACCAGACACCCGCATCGAGGTTTTGACCGAAGGGATTCTCGTCCGCCGCATGCAGCAGGATCCCTTTCTGGAAGATGTCTCCGTGATCCTCTTTGACGAGTTTCACGAGCGGAGCCTGGAAACGGATCTCAGCCTGGCCATGGCCCGCCGGGTGCAGCAGACCGTCCGCCCCGATCTCAAACTGATCGTCATGTCGGCGACACTCGTCCCGGAAAAGATCGCCCCGTTTCTGGGAAATGTCCCCGTCGTTCGGAGTGAAGGTCGTCTCTTTCCGGTCGAGATCCGGCATTGGCCGGCTGCGGACAAACTCTCCGTTCTGGAACGCGCAGTCGTCGCCGTCAAAGAAGTAACCTCCCAGGCCACGGGAGACCTGCTGGTCTTTCTTCCCGGGACGGGAGAGATCCGTCGCGTTCGATCCGATCTGGAAGAATGGGCCTCGGCTCACAACATCGCGCTGTACGGACTCTCCGGGGATCTCTCCCCGGAAGAACAACACGCGGTCCTCCTCCCCGGCTCCCGCCGCAAGGTCATCCTCGCCACCAACGTCGCGGAAACCTCCGTCACGATTGAAGGGGTCACGGCGGTCATCGACACCGGCCTCGCGCGAATCATGCACTTCGATGCCGGGACCGGCCTCAACCGTCTGACACTCTCTCGCATCTCGAAAGCCTCCGCCGCTCAACGATCCGGCCGCGCAGGACGAACCGCCCCCGGTCTGTGCCGTCGCCTCTGGACCGCCCGCGAAGAGCGTGGCCTCCCCGCCGAAACTCCCCCCGAAATCGAACGCGTCGACCTGACCGGAACCCTCTTGGAACTCCTCTGCTGGGGAGAACAGGACCTGATGGCGTTTCCTTGGTATGAAGCTCCCCCCTCCTCCGCCATCCAGCAAGGACTGGAACTCCTCACCCGCCTGGGAGCCGTCGAAACCGGTGCGCTCACACCATTGGGGGAACGCATGGCGAAACTCCCCGTTCATCCTCGCCTGGCGCGGCTGTTGATCGAAGCGGCAGAGGCGGGAGATCCCGAACTCGCGACGTGGGGAGCCGCCTTGCTGGAGGAGCGCGAACCGTTCTCGCGCAAGCCAACCCCCTGGAACCGCCCCGAGACTCGCCGCTCCGATTCCGATCTCCTCGACCGCATTCATGCGGTGCAGGAATTTCTGCACCGCCATCGCCGCGAGACTCCGTGGGGCACCATTCAGCCTGGAGCTGCCCGACAGATTCAGCGCGCCCAGCAACACCTGCACAAGAGCCTCAAAACCCTGTTCCGAAACGGCTCGTTCGGTTCTCCGTCTCCAGAAGTCGCGTTGATGAAAGGAATCCTCGCCGCCTTTCCGGACCGCGTCGCCCTCCGTCGACAACCGCTCGGTCGCAAGGGAATCATGGTCGGCGGAAAAGGAGTGGAACTCGCCCCGCAAAGCGCCGTCCTGGAAGGGGACTTGTTCGTCTGCCTGGAAGTGGACGCGGGAACGGGAGAAGCCGTCGTCCGGCAGGCCTCCAGGATCGAGCGCGCCTGGCTCCCGCAAAAACTCATCTCCACGGAACAGCATCTGGAATTTGACGCCGCATCGCGCAAAATCATCGCCCGCAAGCGGACGTTATATCTCGACCTCATCCTCGATGAGACCCCCGCTCCGGTTCCGGAGGACGAACGGACCGCAGAAACACTTGCCGCCGCAGCCTGGGATCTGCGGGCCGAAGCGCTCAACTGGGAAAAACCCGAGATCAAAAACTTCCTGGCGCGGGTCCGCTCCCTGCGAGAATGGCGTCCGGAACTTTCATTCCCGGCATTCGACGATGAATTCCTCCGCCAGCAACTCCCGAACTTCTGCTACGCCGCCCGCTCCTTCGCCGATCTGCAGAAACGCTCCGTCACCGAATGGCTCAAAGGATTGCTCACCTATTCTCAGCGCCAGACACTCGACCAGGAAGCGCCGGAAAAGCTCCCCGTCCCCAGCGGCAGCCAGATCACACTCCAATATGAAGAAGGACGCCCCCCCGTCCTCGCGGTCCGGATCCAGGAACTATTCGGCCTCGCGGAGACCCCCCGCCTCGCCCAGGGACGTGTTCCGGTCCTGCTGCACCTCCTCGCCCCCAATTATCGCCCGCAGCAAATCACCAATGACCTACAAAGTTTCTGGAATACGACGTATCAACAGGTACGCAAGGAACTGCGGGCCCGTTATCCACGGCATTCCTGGCCGGAAGACCCCTGGACCGCGGAAGCCCAGCGCCGCCCCAGGCGGAGAACTTCATAAAATCAGGAGTTTTCCGCGTATTCTCAATCGGAAACGAACTGCCGACTGGAAAGCGCCTCTATCCCCGTTTAACTTGAGTCTTTCCCGATTTCCATTTCCTGTCTATCACATCCCCGGAGCGTGATCGTGCTGTTGCGAGTGTTTTCGATTCTCTGTCTGTTGTGCGTTACCGCCGGGCAACTTCGAGCTGCGGATCTGGTCTATCCGATTTCCGTCGCCGTCGCGAAAGACGGCGCGGTCTACATCGCCGACAACAAGCTCCCCGGCATCTGGAAGTTCTCCGGCGGCAAGCTGGAAGAATTCGCCCGGGCCTCGGACAGCAACCGCACCCCGTTGAACGCCATCCGTTGCGTGGCGGTCGATCCGCAAGGGGGCGTGCTCGCCGCGGATTCCGCGCTGCGAGAAATCTTCCGCGTGGAAGCGAAGAACAAATTCACCCCGCTCACCAAGGGAGGAATTGGCCTTCCCTCCGGTATCGCCATTGATGCCGACGGCACGATCTTCGTCTCCGATCTGGAATCGCATGCAATTTACAAAGTCCCCGCCAAGGGAGGCGACCCCGTCAAGTTCGCCGATGTCAAAGCGCCGCTCGGCCTGGCCTTCGATGCGGACAAGGTCTTGTGGGTCGCAACGCGCGGCAAAGATCAGGTCGTGAAAGTCGCAACCGATGGGAAAGTGACGCCGGTGGTCACGGGCCGCACGTTGCAGTTCCCTCAGGGGATCGCCGTCGGAACGGATAAAGCGGTCTACGTCAGTGACAGCTATGGGAAGGCAATCTGGAAAATCCCCGCCGGGGGACAACCGGCCAAGTGGGCCGCCGAGGGGCTGAAAGGTCCGCTCGGAATCGCCTTCCAGGGGACGAACCTGATCGTCGCCGATCCACAGCTTCCCGCACTGCTGTCCGTCGATCCGGCGGGAAAGGTCTCGTCGCTGTCGGGAACAAAGCCGTAACAAATTCTCCCCTTCCCTGACCGCCGATGTGAACGGTTTCGTGTCCCAGTTCCGGAGATGAATTCACATGTCGCACATGCTCGTCGGTCTGGAAAAAAAGTCCCTCGACACGCCGATTCTCTGCATCGATCTCCCGGTCATGGAGTCGAATATCCGCAAGATGGCGGAGTTCTGTCAGGAACATGGGGTCTTCTGGCGGCCCCACGCCAAGTGCCACAAGATCCCGGCGATTGCCCAGCGGCAACTCCAGGAAGGGGCCATCGGCGTCACCTGCGCCAAGGTCTCCGAAGCGGAAGTCCTCGCCGCTGGCGGAGTGCGAGACATCCTCATCGCCAACATGGTCGTCGGCGCTCACAAAATTGAACGGCTGGTCGCGCTCGCGCATCAGTGCGACCCCATTGTCGCCTGCGATCACTATGCGCAAGTGGAACCTCTCGCCGCCCTCTGTCGGGAACGGGGAGTGACGGTTCGCGTCATCATTGAAGTCGACATCGGCCTGAACCGGGTCGGTGTCCCCCCGGGAAAACCGGTCGTCGATCTGGCCCAGGGGATCTCGCAACTCAAGGGGGTACAGTTCGCGGGAATCATGGGGTATGAGGGGCATCTGCTCACCATCGCGAACCAGGAAGAAAAACGGAACAAGATTTTTGAAAGCATCGCGATTCTCAACCACGCCACGGACCTCCTCGACCGCGCGGGAATTGCCTGCGACATCGTCAGCGCGGGGGGGACGGGGTCATTCCAGATCGCGGCGGAGTGCCCCGGCGTCACGGAACTGCAGGCCGGCGGTGGGATCTTCATGGACCCGTTCTACAAAGAGACCTGCCAGGTCAAAGATCTGGATTATGCCCTGACCGTCCTGGCAACCGTCGTCAGCCGTCCGCTGATCGATAAGGCGGTCCTCGATTGCGGACGGAAATCGCTCGGCTTCAACCCGGAAATTCACCTCCCGCTGGTGAAAGGGTATGAAGACGCGAAGGTTCAGCGGATGAGCGCGGAACATTGCGAAATCACGCTCGGACCGAAATCCCGCGACCTGAAAATCGGGGACAAGGTGGAAATGATCGTCGGTTATGGGGATCTCACAACCACCCTGCACGACCGGTTTTATGGTTTCCGCGATGACCGGCTGGAAGTGATCTGGCCCATGGTTCCCCAGGGGAAACTGCAGTAAAGCCGACATTCCCGGAATGTTTCGTCCGCCTCCGATTCGAAGCCGGTTGCTTGTCGATCAATTTGCCCTCGCGGTAAAATCGACACAGGTTCACATGTGGGCCAGCGGATGTGCCCAGAAAGGAATTTTGAGATGACAACCTCGACGAAATGGATCTTGTCCTGTGCGGTGATGTCATTTGTCTTCGCAGGGACTGCGGCTCGATGTCAGGCCCAGGGGTACTTTGTCTACCGCCCCGTCGTGGCGCCGGTCGTGCTGGCCCCCACTCCCCTGCCGACTCCGGTCTATGCAGCCCCGGTGATGGTGGCTCCCCCGGTCGTGATCAGCCCGCAGCCCATCGTGGTCACCCCCGCCCCCATCATGCAGTCCACCTTCTACGCACCGGCACCCGTCGTGGCTCCGGCCGTGGTCGCTCCGGCGTACTATCGCCAAAAAGGAAACTACGGCCTGTTCGGCCAGTGGAATGAACGAGTCGCCACGGCCGGCCCCTATGGAACTTCTTTTCAGCACACCCGCGTCGGCTGGAACGGCGTGCATTACCGCGGCTACCAGTGGTAACCCGGCTGCTGAGTTTTACGTGACACACACACCCGGGGTTCCCTGAACTCCGGGTCTTTTTTTCGGGAGCGCTCCCCCATGCCCCACATCCCCCCCTCCGGATTTCCCCTCAATCGTCGCGCCTTTCTCGCCCTCGGGTCGCTCGCTTTCGCCGGATCATCCTGGCGCGAGACTTCGTTGTGGGGAGCCGATGCAAAACCCCTCCCCAAAGCGGACCAATTCATCACTGGAAAAGATTCCCGCCTGATCGTGCATAGCGCCAAGACGGGTGAGATTGAAACGCCGCTGACACTGCTGCGCGAGCATGCCGTCACGCCCAAGGAGATCCTGTTCGTCCGGAACAACCAGCTTCTGCCCGGAACGCTCACCACGGAACCCGCGACTCCCGACCACTGGACGATTGAGGTCAAGGGTCTGGTCGAGGGAGCGAAGCCTGTTTCGATTGAAGATTTGCAAAAGCTCCCCCAGCGTGAGATCGAACTGGTCCTGCAGTGTTCCGGCAACAGCCGATCCCGTTTCGCGAAAGCGGTGAAGGCCGAAGGAGTCCCCTGGCAGCATGGCGCCATGGGAAACGTGAAGCACTCCGGACCGCTGCTGAAAGATGTACTCGCCGCTGCCGGTATCAAACTCAAACCGGAAGCGAAATATCTGACCGCCGAGGGAAAAGATACTCCCCCGATGGCTGGCGCCGCGGACTTCGAACACAGCCTCCCCCTCACGGACGTGCTGGAGAAATCCATCCTCGCGCTGCAGATGAACGGCGAACCGATTCCCAGGACGCACGGCGGGCCAGTCCGCCTGATCACTCCCGGGTATTACGCCACGATGAACGTCAAGTGGGTCAGTGCCCTCCGCTTCGAAGCCGGAGAGTCCACGAATTACAATCATGAAGGCCGCTATCGCACCCCCCTCAAAGCCTTGAAGCCGGGATCGCACTTCACCTCCACACTCGCCAATAGCGAGCCGAACTGGAACATGCGCATCAAGAGCGTGATCTTCGCCCCGCTCGAAGGAGAGGCCGTTTCTACCGGAGCAACCACCATCAATGGCGTCGCCTGGAATGATGGCACCGCGAAGATCGAGAAAGTCGAAGTCTCGACCGACAACGGCCAAACGTGGCAACAGGCGGAACTGAAACCGGCGAACCCTTACGCCTGGCATCACTGGTCATTGACCGCAAAACTCCCGGCCGGGAAGGCGACGATCCTCTCCCGCGCCACCGATGCCCAGGGACGGACCCAGCCTCTGGACGGCACGACCGCCTGGAACCCCGCCGGCTATGCCTGGAACGGGGTCGATAGTGTCACAGTGGCAGTGAAGTAACAACGTCGCTTACAGCACCCAACCCTGGCGGTACTCGCGCTTCAGATATTGCTCCGCTTCGGGGCAGTTCGTCGCGGCAAGTTTGGCGGAATCCCACTCCAGCAGCTTGTTCCCGACCCGGTGCGAAACGTTCCCCAACAGGACCGTTTCCGCCAGCTCGCCGGAGTACTCGAAGTTGCAGGTGGTCGTCCCCTTGTTCTTGACCGCCTCGATCCATTCCTTGTGATGGCCGATGGAATTGGGAATCGTCTGCGGGACCATTTCCGCTTCCTTGCCGTTGTTCAGGTACACCTTCCGCGTGGAATAATCCGCCAGCAGACGTCCCTCATCCCCTTCGAACAGGATCGCGGACTTCTTGGCATACTGTTCCGCCCCTTCGGGCATCCAGCCCCCCTGGTACCAGGTCAGATGGACCGGAGGCAGGTCACCCCGCGCGGGGAACTGATATTCCACCTGCATGAAGGTCGGAACATCGTTGTCCCCATCGTGCCCCTTTTCGGACTTCGTGCAGTGGACCGTCGTCGGGGCATGCAGCTTGAGCGCCCAGTAGGGAAGGTCGATGTAGTGGCAGCCGATGTCCGCCAGTGTCCCACCCCCGAAGTCCCACCAGAACCGCCAGTCGAAATGGAAATGCGACGGATGGAACGGGCGATATGGGGCCGGGCCGATCCACAGGTCGTAACTCACCCCCTTCGGAACCGGCACTTCTCCCTCTTTGGCCCGCTTCCCGGGCTTCACGAAGTTCGCCTGCCAGACGTGAACCCGCTTCACCGGGCCGATCGCTCCCGCCTGGACCAGTTCCACCACGCGGCGGTAGTTCTCCCCGGCGTGGATCTGCGTCCCCATCTGCGTCACTGCTTTTTTCTCGCGGGCCAGGTTTCGCATCTGGCGGATTTCCCACACGGAGTGGGCCAGCGGTTTTTCGCAGTACACTGCCAACCCCTGTCGCAGCGCCTGCACCGCGGGGAACGCATGCATGTGATCCGGCGTGGCAACCACCAGTCCATCCAGTTCCTTGTGTTCCAGCACGCGACGATAGTCATCGTAGGTCTTCGCCTGGGGGTGTTTCTTCGCCCCTTCCGCCAGACGCCCCGCGTCGATGTCGCACAACGCGACGATATTTTCCGACGAGACGTTATTGAGGTTGTATGCCCCTTGCGCCGCAACCCCGATCACCCCCAGATTGAGTTTGTCCTTGGAAGGCTTCGCCGGTTCATCCCCCCGCAGCAGGGACGGAGCCCCCGAGAGGAGCGACGGGGTGGCGATGCCGGCGGCCAAGGCGGAACGGATAAACTCGCGGCGACTGACGGGATCATACATCTCTGGGCCTCCCCGGTGTGAATCTGGGTGTCGGAAGAATGTCTTGCGTGCCAATGGAAAAGATCAAGTATAACGAACTCTTGATGCGATCTCGAAGCCAAATCTGGCTTCTAACGGCAAGATTGAGATTCACTGAGGGGTGGCGCGTTCAACAGATCTTTTACATGTGGGGAAGATTTCTCGAAGTTCATCTCACTAACGGTTTGTATGTATGGCATGGCGTGAAGCTTTTCTGCGCTGTTTGGGCCCCGGCATCCTCGGAGGGATTACGTTTGGGGATTGGATCCGGCTCCTACAGGAAAATCGATTTTCAATCGCCCCTGCGAAGCTTCTCAGAGCCATTTCAATCACCGGCCAAACCGCACCCAACAGCCTGTTTCGCTGGGTGGAACAGTATCGCTTCGCATCTCACGTGAAAGAGATCGACATCCCGCCCCCGGTTTTTGTTCTCGGCCACTGGCGGAGCGGAACGACCCACTTACATAACCTGTTAACTGTGGATCAACGCTTTGCTTTTCCCAACAATTACCAGGCCCTCTTTCCGCATACCTTCCTGACGACCGAAACTCTGCATTCGCGGTTCATCGAGTTGTTTCTCCCGAAACGCAGACCGATGGACAATGTCGAATGGACGATGCAGTCACCCCAGGAGGACGAGTTTGCCCTCTGTATCACAACTTTCAAGTCCCCCTGCATGGGATGGATCTTTCCCGAACGTCGTGACCATTTCGACCGCTATCTCACCTTTCGTGATGTCACCCAGCCCGAAATCGACCAATGGAAAGCCGGCCTAGTCTCGTTCTTGAAACGATTGACTTGGAAATTGAAACGACCGCTGGTCCTGAAATCTCCCCCGCACACCTGCCGAATCAAGCTTCTGCGGGAGATCTTTCCGCAAGCCCGGTTTGTTCACATTCACAGGGATCCCTATGCCGTCTTTCTTTCCATGCGGCAAATGTTGATTCTTAACTTTGGATTGCATGGCCTGCAGCAACCTCCATTGCGTGATTTGGACGAATTCATCCTGCGGCAGTATCGGAAAATGTACGAGGTTTTTTTCGAGGAGCTCAACCTGATCCCCACGGGACACTTTCACGAAGTCTGTTTCGAAGATCTTGTGCGAGATCCTTTTGCGCAAATGGAACAACTCTACGAATCCCTGAACCTGCCGAACTTCGCTCAAACCAGATCCGAATTGCGGAATTACGTCGATTCGCTAGAAGGATACCGGAAGAATCAGTTCCCCAAACTCAATTCAGAATTGCAGGCTCGCATCGCCCAAGAATGGGGATTCTGTTTCGATCACTGGGGTTATCCCATTGAACCGTCCGTAGCATAATGCGGACTTAACCTAGCCCGGCTGGAAATTGGGCAAGCGCCGCATTAGTGTCACATCATGCCCCATGAATCCAATCTCTATATTGGCCGGGAGGCAGGAGGAGATTTTCATCATGCGGCAATTCGACCGCCCATGGAGAAATTGAACGTCTGGCTCGTTGCACAATATGACTTAGAGCGCCGCCACAAATCAGGATGACATGCATTGCACGCGGCCCGTGTTGCCGCGTACTTACCGCGGGCGGGCGACACGCGTGCGGGGCTGAGCCACCGCCTTCTCCACTTCCGTGAAGAGCTGATCGATCCGGAACGGCTTGTAGAGCACCGCCTTCAACCCCTGCTGACGGGCCTTCACGATCGAGTGCCCCGGATCGTAACCGAACCCGGTCATCAGAATGACCGGCAGATCGCTGTCGATATCCTTGATCTGACAGAAGCACTCGTAGCCGGTCATGTCCGGCAGACGAATATCCACCAGGACGACGTCATAATCGAACTGCCGGACCATCAGCAGCGCTTCTTCGCCGTTGTGGGCCGTTTCGATGTCGCAACTCATCCGCCCCAGCAGTTCGTGCGCGGCACGGCGGACGGTTTCATCGTTGTCCGCCACCAGCACCCGTTTGCTCCGCAGCTTGGGCCGCTGCGGCCGCTGCGGCAACGCCGGGTTCTGATTCTCCGGAGCCAGCGTCTCACCGACGTCGTGAATCGTGTGCTTGATCTCGCGGGTCAGCTTCAGAATCTTCTGCAACCTCTCCGCCATCGCGGGCTCATGCCCGATGTACCGCTCCAGGATCCACGTCGCTTCATTCAGAATCTCGTCGACCGGCCCGGCCACTTCCTGCAGAATCATGTCGATGCTGTTCGTCGCCGCCACCATCTTTTCCGCCGCCAGCAGGTCGAGCGTGTTCAACGCCACCGCCACTTCCCGGCCGAACAGTTCCAAAAACCGCAGATCGTTCTCGGTGAAAGCGCCGGGCTTGGTGCTTTCCACGTTGAACGTCCCCAGAATTTCATCGTGCAGAATCAGCGGTACCGTCAGCGAACTCCGCGCTTCCGGAGCAC
This sequence comes from Planctomycetales bacterium, assembly GCA_046349635.1. Taxonomy (GTDB): domain Bacteria; phylum Planctomycetota; class Planctomycetia; order Planctomycetales; family Planctomycetaceae; genus JAXMBX01. The sequence continues at coordinate 7,886 of JAXMBX010000024.1, read as the reverse complement.
CGGGGAGATACAAGGGATCGTGGGAAATGTCTTCGCAGAGATAGCTTTTCCCGGTCGCCGCCACGAACCCGGTCACGCCGTTGTCCTGGGGCTTGGCGAACAATTCCCGGTCCGCCGCCTCGGGCTTCATCCCCACGACAAGCAGCGGGTCGAGCCGCAGCGTGGCCGGATCGAGCAGCCGGATTTCCACCGTTTCAAACTGCAGCAGATCCTTCGTGAAGTGCACGATCTTCGACTTCAGCAGTTCGATCCGGTCCTGGACCGACATCTCCGCCAGTTCTTTGGGAGACAGGTCCCCCAGCTCCAGTCCCGCCTGGTAGATCGCGTTGACCTTCTGCTGCTGCTGGATCTCGCGCGAGACGTCCCGCAACAGAACGACCAGCGACGAGGGGCTTTCGCTGCCGTGGAAGATCGGTGTCGCTTGAATTTGGTAGTAAGTCTTCTCGCCGATCCGCATCAAGCTGGCGGCGGTCGTCCGTTGTCCCAGCGCGGTGTGCAATGGGGAATAGTCCGGGCCCAGGATCTCCGGCGATTCAAACGCCTGGTAAAAGAATTGACCCGCCAGAGATTCATGTTCTCCGCGGGTCAACTGTTGAAAGCGAGGATTGCTCCACAGAATCGTCAGTTCCGGATCGAGGACCGCCAAGCCTTCCGTGAGTTGCGAAAGAATCCCGTCCGGCTGTTGCAGCAGCGACTGAATCGCCCGTTCCTGCAGGTTTTCACCGACCAGACACAGCCCGCAGATCCCTTCGCCGTGAAGCTCCTGCAGCGCCGTTTCCACGTTATCGACGGCGAGGACTTCGATCCCGTGCGCCTCACGCAGGGAATCGATCAGCGCACTGGTGGCCGCAGCGGACTCCGCCTGGGCATGCCCCAGCACGAGCAACTTAGGTGACCCCCCCACGATGACTACCTCGCCCTTCACGGGCACGAAAAAACAGATCTCGCTGGCTGACTTGTCTCAATTCTTTGTAATCCACGCCCCTGCCTGAGTCAATTCCAATCATTCTAACCCCAAGGGATTCCTAGCCTATCGTTAATTTCGGCCTCTCAAAAATGAGAATTTCCACCCTCCCCATTTCACATTCCCAACGTCTCCCCTGTCTCTGGAAGAGACCACACACCCCAAAAAAATTCCGACACGCATCGGCTTTTCCTCTGGACACCTGACGACAAGCGTCGTAAAGTCTCTTACGGCACCTGTCGTCAAACCTGTCGAATACCCGCTTGCATCACGGAGGAAAGACTCATGTCAGACACCCCCTCGCTCGGTGAACTCGAACTTCGCGTCCTGCAAATGGTTTGGGACCAGCAACCCTGCACCGAACGGCAGATCTCCGAAAAGATCTGTGCGGACCGGGACGTCGCCCGCACCACCATCCTCAAAACCATGCAGCGACTCGAAGCCAAGGGGTTCCTGAAACGCCTCCCCGGCGAAGGCCCCGTCAAATTCAAGGCCGCCGTCGAACAGAAAAAACTGGTTCCCGGACTGATCCACAAGTTCGTCGACACCGTCCTCGGAGGCTCTCCCGATCCCCTCGTCGCCTATTTCGCCGACTCCGGCAAGCTCTCGAAAGCTGATCTGCAAACCCTGAAATCGCTCGTCGAGAAAATGTCCTCCGACAAATCCCCCTGAAGAGACTCCCCCGCGTCCACTTCTGCCCAAATATCTCTGGGAGACAGCTCATGTCCTGGATTTCAGACCTCAACGCTTTTGCCCTGAACTGGATCGCCCTCGCCTGGCCGTTGTTCTGGCAATCCTCCCTCGTGATCGCCGCCTTGTTCCTCCTCCTCCAGTTCACCCTTCGACAGGCACCCCGCCTCCGCCATCTCCTGTGGAGCCTCGTCGCCCTCAAGCTCCTCCTGCTTCCGCTCTGGCAGTGGACGGTGAACCTGCCCCCCACTTCCGGCGGAAACCTGTTGGTCGTGAAAGCCGCCTCCCAACTGGAGAAAATCGGCTCCGTCGCGGCGGACACCCCCGCTCCCCTCACTTCCGGGCAAATGCAAGAAATCGCCGCCCGCTATCTCGCAGCTAAACGCCAACAGAAAAGCTCCCTGAACGCCGCATCCCAGTCCTCCATCCCAAAAACGACAACCATCGTTCCCACGCAACCCGAAGCGCCGAGCCTCTCCTGGCAAGGCATGCTGTTCCTGATCTGGGCCGCGGGAGCCTGCACACTCTGCCTCAACTGGGGCCGCAACTGGTGGAAACTCCGTCGCCTGCTCAGCCGCGCCGCACCTGCCGGTGACGAGCTGAAACAAACGCTCCAGCCATTGGTCCGCCAGATGCGTCTGTGGCGCGCCCCTCGACTGCTGTTGACCAGTGAAAACTGCTCCCCGTTCGTCTGTGGCTGGTGGTCTCCGACAATCGTTTTGCCCCAATCCATCCTCAGGACACTCACCCCTGTCGAATTGCAGGGGATTCTCCTCCACGAACTGGCCCACCTCCGACGAGCCGACCTCTACACCCGCTGGCTGCCGGAATTCGCCACCGCCCTCTTCTGGTTCAATCCGCTCGTCAGGCTCCTCCGCCGCGAAGTCCAAATCGAAGCGGAACTCGCCTGCGATCAACTCGTCCTGCGGCAAGGTTCCGTCTCGTCCCGTGATTATGCCCAGACCATCGTCCAGGTCGTCAGCCGCTTGTCTCAACCGACGTGGATCGCCGAAACCCAGACTGCTCAATCCTGAATCCAAACACTTTCACCTCACAGGTGCCCACATGATTTTGAAATACACCCCCCCGACCACCTTCGGCGTCTGGACCACCGCCATGGACGCCCAGCATCCCCTCACTCTCAGCCGTTTCTGGAAAAGGAGAATTTCCATGCTGCAATCCGCAGAGAGCCCCCCCTCGTCCCTTCGCTCCTGGAGCACCGGCCTGTTTTCACTCCTCCTCGCCGCCACCATCGTCACGTTGCCCTTCGTGCAACTGACCCGCGACTCCGTCCAGGCAGAAGACAAACCGACCGAGAAACAGAACGCCGCGAAAAAACCGGCTGCGGAAACGAAGCCAGCCGCCGAAAAACTTGTCGCCACGGAACAAGAAACAGGCGTTGCGGAAGTGAAAAAGGAAACCGCACCGATCGCTGTGATGCGTGAAGGAACGTTCCTGCAGGAAGTCCAGGTGAAAGGGCAGTCGACGACAGTCCCGGTTCGGGAATTGCAAGCCGTTCCCGCTAATGCTGATGAAGTGACCAGAACGGTCGTCCCGCGAGAGACCAGGGATGAGAAGGGAAACAAGCGGATCGTCTTGGAAGAAGTCTTTACCCATAACCCCAAGGCGAAAGCAGCTTATTCCCAGTTGACGATCACTGGCACCCCAGCTCCTTCCAACGAAACTCAATCGCCCCCCGTCGCTACTGATGACGCGGAATTTATTGAGAGGAGACAGGTCGTTCCACGGGAAATCGTGGATGAAAAGGGAAACAAGCGGATCGTCGTGGAAGAACGAATCGTCAAACAACCTAAGACCTCGGCAACCTACGTCTTTAAGAAACAGCCGGAATCATTCCCGGTTCCCACTCCCATCGATCAGAAAATTATCGATGCTCTTGAAAAACCGACCGATTTTCCCCTGGCGGCTCAGGAAAAGACTCTCCAGGATGCGCTCAATACTCTTTGCGAGCACGTCAAACTGAAATGGAACTCGGACAAGAAGGGGCTCGATGGAGAATCGATCAGCCTTGAGACCCTGACCGTCACTGCGGACTACACTTCGGGCGTCCCGCTGCGCCAGGTTCTCGAATCGATTCTCGAACCTCACGGGCTGACCTACCAGATTCGGGCCGGGTCTCTGGAAATCACAACCAGATCCGGCGCCGCACGGCGGATCTATCTCTATCCCGTCAGCGATCTCGCCAAGACCGACGAACAACTCCGAAATCTCGTCCGAACCTTGTACATGACCCCCGTTCTGCGGGAACAGGAGCAGACTCAGGACGGCGACACCTCCGTCAATGTGCAGACCGGAACCATCCTCATCCGGCAATCGTTCCAGAGCCACCTCGAAGTCCTGGACCTGATCCGCACGCTCCGTTCCGCGGCGGCCCTCAACCAGGCTTCGCTCCCCCTGTCGATGGGAATCACGGGCACGATCACCGGATTGCAAAATCCCAAGAAAAAGCTCTCGGCGACCCCACCCAATTCCCTGGAGTTCGCCGTCGATTTCCCGAGGGACGCTGAACCGACACCTCCCCAAACGGGAACTGCCCACGATGCCAACCCCTGGAAATCGGTCAACGTTCCCGGCGCCAAGCCGAAAGCCAAACAGAAACTCATGTATCTCGACGTCGTTTCCGACGATGAAGAACTGTACAAACTCGTCAAAGCCTACGTCAGAAACGAAGGCCACTATCCCAAGGACTTAAAGGAATTCGAAAACGATGTTCTCGAAAAAGCAGGCTACCAGTTGATCGAACCTGGCGCGGGACTCCATTACGAAATTCACCCCACCACCCACCTCCCCTGCCTCGTCCCGAATCCAAAGGCCTCCCCACCCGCCGCTCCGGTCGCCAGCCCCAAAAAAGTCGATTTCATGTATCTCGACCTGAGTCTCCTCGATGACCGTCAAACCTTGGGGGTTCTGATCCGGCAGTTTGCGAAACAGCACGGCCGTTACCCCCACGACCTTCAGGAATGTGAGAAGGACGTCCTCGAAAAAGCCGGCTACAAGCTCATGCAACTCGACCCCAACTCGACCTATGAATACCGCAAGGCCGACCACGAAATTAAGATCGCGAGCGTGAAACCCAAGGCCCCTGCCATCGATCCAATCGCCGAGGCGCAGAAAAACCAGAAAAAAACGATCTATCTCGATTTGAGTCTCCCGGAAGACGGCCACGTGTTTGAAAAGCTGATGCGCGACTTTGCCAAACAGAATGGCCGCTACCCCAATGACCTCAAGGAGCTTGAACAGGAAGTCCTCGAAAAAACCGGCCACAAGCTCATGAAGCTGCCGGAGGGGAACAGCTACGAGTACTCCAAGGAAACTCACCAGATCGGAACCAAGGGCGTGAAGCCGAAGACGCCCCCTGCTAATCCCGAAGCAAAGGCGACTCCAGGGAGCGGACCCTGATCCCGAAAAGAAGAACTCATCATCTCGCCCAACCCGCTGTTTGCTTGAGATCCCGCCTCCCCTTTTTGGAAGGCGGGAACTTCTTTTTTGAACCGAACCAATTTCCCCACCACGAATTGCGCCTTGACGCCGCCGCCACACCCCTCGACAATCAACAGGACATCTCCCGGATGTCTTGTCAAAAAAACGCCTTCTCGTGGGCCGGCGCTTTCATGAAACTGATTCCAACATTCCGACTGTTGCTCCTCGCCGCGCTCGCATGCCCCTCCACCGGTTGCTTCGTCGAGAAATACGAAGCCCGATTGCAGCAGACCGTCACGCTGTTCCGGCACGACCAGACTCTCAACGAAAATCTGGACAACGTCTGGGCCGCGAATGGAGTCAGTCTGCGGGTCCCGGTTCCCTACGCGTTGATCCCTCCCCCCGCTCCGGAACCCGCCGAGAAACCCGATGCGCCGCGGCGGTTTAACCCTCGCGCTGTCGATAAACGGCAACCCACCTATCTGAAAATGGAACTCCCCGGCTTGCTCGGGGCCTGGGAATGCAAAGTCCGCGCCCCCGCCGGCGATGTCCCCTCCTACATCTACGTCCTGGGAAACCAGTTTCTCCTCGCCGGAGGGACCGGTCCCAATCGGCTCGCTCCCGATAAATTCCAGGCCGACCTCCTGAAAAGGCTGACCGAAACCCTGGGCCTGAAACTCTCCGAAAAAGACTGGCGCACAGAGGAGTTCCCCCGCGAGTCCCTCGTCGCGGACTATCTCCCCCGCGTCTCTTACCAGTCCACCGTGCTCGAACCGCCGAATCCCGTGGCGGGACGGCGGCTCCGCTTCCGGGTCTATACCACCAACAAACAGGACGTTCAACTGGTGATCATCTTCGTTGTCCCGGCGGACGTCGATAATGCCAACCGTCTCTACCAGCAGTTCGATATGTGCCTCGAGACGCTGCAGGTCGATCCCGGGTCCTACGCCGCCCGCAGTGCGGCCCCCGCTGCAGCCGGCGGCAGCCCGAATGCCCCCAAAGCCGCTCCCGCCGCCCCTCCCCCAGGCGGTGGATTCTGATTGGCCCCAATTCTGATTCGCCCCGACTCTGATTGGCACCCGTGATGGAACACGATCCCGTGAAATTCCCCGCGCACACTTCCCATGAACAGCCCGGATTACTCCGCGCGCTCGGACCGGGAATGTCCACCGCCATCGTCGTCGGGGGCGTGATCGGCTCCGGGATCTTCGCCAAGCCCGGGATCATCGCCGCTGCTGCCGGAGACTTTCGAATCATCATCTCCGCCTGGGTGGTCGGTGGAGTCCTCTCCATGCTCGGGGCTCTCTGCTTCGCGGAACTGGCGACTATGCTCCCGCACGCGGGAGGCATCTACGTCTATCTCCGCGAAGCCTTCGGCAAGCCGATCGGATTCCTCTTCGGTTTCAACGAATTCCTCTTCGGACGTCCCGCCTCCATCGGTGCGCTGGCGATGTTCTTCGTCACCCCCCTGCTCAAGTTTTTTCCGCAGAACTCCCAGGTCTGGGCGCAAGCGTTTCTCGCCGTGGTCATGATCGCGGCCCTCGCCTGGGTCAATATCCGGGGCGTCCTCTGGGCGGGGCACGTCCAGGGGTGGACGACCTTGATCAAATCACTCTTTCTGGGGGGACTCGCGCTAACTCCTTTCGTTCTTTCCGCTCTTGGTTTCGACTCGGGTCTTTCCCTCGCCCATTACAACTCGCGCGTGGAACCATTGTACTCGGATTTCTTCCATCAATTCGCGGCGGTTCTGCTGGCGGTGATGTGGGCCTACAACGGCTGGCATGATGTCGCCCCCGTCGCCGAAGAAATCAAAGAGCCGCAGAAGAACATCCCCCTCGCTTTCATCCTCGGCGTCGGAATCGTCATCGCCCTCTACGTCGCCGCAAACCTCGCCTATCACGGCGTCCTGACGATGGCCGAAATCCGCGATGCGAAAAACAGCACCCCGCAGTTTGCCATCGCCCGCATGTTTCGGACCTTCGGGTCTGAAGCCGCCCATGTCGGGACGCTGATGATCGACGCGGTCATCATGTGCAGCGCCTTCGGCGCCCTGAACGCGAACCTTCTTCTCGGCCCGCGCATCTCCTTCGCCATGGGACGGGACAAAACTTTCATCAACCGCCTGGGAAACGTCCACAAGGACTACCGCACCCCCAGCGATTCGATCCTCGTGCAGGCGGGACTCTCCGCAATTCTCGTTATTCTCGCGGCGGGGATCATTGAATTTGTCCCGGTCTTCAAACACAAGAATCCGTTCGACCTGCTCACCGACACAGTCGTCTATTCCGCCAGCGTGTTTTACATGCTGGGAGTGATCGCCGTCTTTGTGCTCCGCGTCCGGCACCCGGATTGGGACCGCCCCTATCGAACCTGGGGCTACCCGGCTGTCCCCGCGTTGTTCCTCCTCGGTTATACCCTCTTCATGGCTCTCGCCGTGCAGGCCCAACCGTTCGAAGGACTCACCGGCCTGATCCTCGCGATCGCCGGTTTCCCCGTCTACTACGCATGGCAGGCCCTCGCCCCCAAAGCCTGATTTCCTCTCTCTCCACGGAGTCTCTCATGACTCGCGCCCGCTCGCTCACCCTCCTCCTGACACTCCTGTTCCGCCTTTCATTCTCAGCCCACGCGGAACAACCCGCCGACTACCAGATCACTGCCGCGAAAGGGCCTTTCTTCCTCTGTGACAGCCGCGTCGTCGAAGACCGCTGGCTCGTCGAACGCTTCGTCAACCCCCTCCGCAGAGCACCGAACCAGCCCCTCATCACCAAAAAATACGACTGGGAAGGGTCAG
>JAXMBX010000023.1:0-78485 GCA_046349635.1 Planctomycetales bacterium | reverse complement strand
TTTCATGCTCTTCGGGAACTTCGGGCCTTGCCCGTTCCCCACGTCCGCGTCCATCCCGTTCGCCCGGTTTTCTCGCTGAATCGCTTCGTAAACTTCCTGGCGATGCACCGGGATTTCCGTCGGGGCATTGATCCCCAGCCGAACCTTATCCCCTCGGATATCAACCACGGTGATCACGATATTGTCACCGATGATGATGCTTTCGTCGCGTTGTCTCGACAAGACCAGCATCGTAATACTCCTTTTATCCTGGGGGCGCCGGCCTCGACGTCATGCATCCCTGGCCTGCTTCCCCTCATAAGTGGTGAATTTGAATCAACAAAATACGTCCCAAATCTCGTACTGTTGCCGCCTTCCGTTACGGACTCTCCTCCGGTCTTCACCCCAGGAGCAAGCCGTTGCTATCCCGTCTCCTCGGAAATTGCACTCCACCGAACCTTCTCGCAGGCCACCCCGGGGCTCACTCCGAAGCGACCGCACTTCCGTTCCGTTGCTTTGCAATTCCCTGCGGTTCAACTCAACTCATTCATCCTTTACGCGGCTCGAATGAAAAAGCGGAGTTTTCCGACTCGGTTGAGTCATCCTCCCGTAGCACTTGGGGAGTTCACCTCAACAGAAGTGTTAATTCGTCATGAGGGAAATGGATAAAATAGACCGAATGCAAAAAATCTCACCCCTCCACGAAGACCGGGGGGAAACGCGCGGCATGTTCCGTTTGTGACGATTCTCGTACCGCGCGAAATCACTCGCGCACCACACCGTCACCCGCCATGCTTCCGGCACTCGTACGAATTCAAAAAGCACCACGGCGGATACGCGCACGTCCCGTTCAACACCCGGTGCCACCATAGCATCCCCGCCGGGAACGCCAACGTCAGCAGCGACGAGATCGGAAACGTCGGGAAAATCCCCCGCACGCGCTGCACTTCGAAGTACTTCCCGAACAGCGCCTTGTACTCCTGCATCGGGCGATCTCCCGGATGCCGCTCGATACTCGAAGTTCTCAGTAACCGCCCGGTCAGTAGAAACACCAGCCGCGATGAAAAGTGCGCCAGGTTCGGCGTGGTGACAATCAATCGCCCCCCCGGCTTCAACACCCGCTGGATTTCAACCAGCGCCCGTTCCTGGTCGGCGAAATTCAAATGCTCAATCACATCCAGAGCCAGCACCACGTCCAGCGAATCATTCGGCTCGGGCAACTGCAGCAAATCCCCCCGCCGCACACACTCCGACTCGTAGTGCAGGTCGAGCCCCCGGATCTCAAATCCCTTCTTTCGATACCGCTCGACCAGCAACCCCTCCCCACACCCCACGTCCAGAATCCGCGTCTCAGGTGGCATTTGATCCAGCATCCGCTCGATCAGCCGCACTTTCTCCACATAAATGGGATAATGCGCCCACCGCCGATCCAGATGCCGGTGATAGTCCCCCCGCTCCAGGTATTCCCCGCTCCGTTCCATGCCTCATCCTGACGGCAATTCCCCAGTTCTTCTCCCCGTTGCCGCATCTTCGAGAAATCGCGACACGCACACAAGTCCACCCCTTCCGAAGCTCCGCGTCAGCCTTCTGATTTGCTATCCTGAACCCCACGATGACAGCATCCCCGCAATCACCCACGAAACCGAGGCATAAACCGCGCCACCGCGCGCTCCTGATCCTCGTGATCCTGTTTGTGCTGAGTGTTCCCGCACTCATCATTTACCTCGCCGCACGCCCAGCCGTTCCCTTTTCCAAACTCGCACGCCTCAAACCCGGCATGTCCCGCGAAGAGGTCCACGCCATCCTCGGCCCCCCTCAGGATCGCGTCGGCGACGACTGCTTGATCTACCGTCGCTTCGCCAATCCCGGCTGGGTCGAAGTCTACTTCAATCAGCACGACAAACTGGATCACATCAACGATGAATCCGGAGGAATAAAGGACCTCTCTCCCCCCGTGGGCCGTTGACTCCACTCTCTTTTTCCTGCCCGGACAGCCCTTTCTGATTCCTTTTCCCCGTCCGCTCCGGGTATGCTGGTCGAGACGGATACCCACCTGTTTGACCCGCCTCGTTCGATTCCCACCGGACTCTCATAATGCGACTCCTCGCAGCACCATTCTGTTTCGTTTTGTTCCTGCTTTTCGCAGCCCGCGTCCCCGATCTCCACGCCGAACCCACACCGGCCAACCGCCCACTCTTCACCACTTCTCGACTGACCAATCCTCCAGAGCCTCCCTCCCCCTACGCCACGGAACGCCTCTGGCCCAAACTGAAATTTAACAGCCCCGTCGATCTCACCTTCCCACCGGGCGGCGACCGCATGTTCGTCGTCGAGCAGTACGGAAAAATATTCTCCTTCCCGACGCAGGGCGACCCCGCCACTGCCGACCTCGCCCTCGATTTCAAGACCTTCCAGCCCAAGGCGGGACAATCCTACGCCCTCGCGTTCCATCCCCGCTTTGCGGAAAATCGCTTTTGCTATATCTGCTACATCCTCGAAGGCACCCTGCCGAACGGCACCCGCGTCTCCCGCTTCAAAGTCAAAGACACCAATCCCCCCACGATTGACCCCGCCAGCGAAGTCATCCTCATCGAATGGCTCGCCGGCGGACACAACGGCTGTGCCCTCAAGTTCGGCCCCGATGGCTACCTCTACATCTCCACCGGTGACGGAGCCGGTCCCTCACCCCCCGATGGCCTCGACACCGGACAGAACCTCACCGACCTCCTCTCCTGCATCCTCCGGATCGATGTCGATCATCCCGGCAAGGAAACCAAATACTCCATCCCCCGCGATAACCCCTTCGTCGATTATCCCGGAGCGCGCGGCGAAATCTGGGCCTATGGACTCCGCAATCCCTGGCGCATGAGCTTCGACCCCAGGAATGGAAATCTGTGGGTCGGAGACGTCGGCTGGGAACTGTGGGAACTTCTGTTCCGCGTCGAAAAAGGGGCCAACTTCGGCTGGAGCGTCATGGAAGGACGCCAGTCCGTACGTCCCACCGCCAAACTCGGCCCTACGCCCATCATTCCTCCCGTCATTGAGCATCCGCATTCCGAAGCCGCCTCAATCACCGGCGGAGTCGCGTACTACGGGCAGAAACTTCCCGAATTACAGGGCAAATACATCTATGGCGATTTCGAGACCGGCAAGATCTGGTCCCTCCTGTACGAACAGGGATCCGTCAAGCAGCATCGCGAACTCCTCGACACTCCGCTGAAAATCGTCTGCTTCAGCGACACTCCCCAGGGAGAACTCTGCATCCTCGATTTTGCAGGCGGAGGAATTCACACCCTCGCTCGCAATCCGAAACAGGGGCAACCTCACTTCTTCCCCCGTAAGCTCAGCGAGACCGGCCTCTTTGCCTCCACGCGCGATCAAACCCCCGCGCCAGGTGTCATCCCCTACTCGCTCGTCGCCGAACCCTGGCAGGACGGAGCCACTGCCGAGCGCTGGATCGCCCTCTCCGAAAAATCCGCCGTCTCTCTCAATAAAGACTCCGGCAACGTCGGCTCGAAAGGCCCCCTCCTCTTCCCCGAACAATCCCTGTTCGTCAAAACCCTCTCCATCCCTTCGCCATCCGGTAGCCAGCCGCGCAAGATCGAAACGCAGATTCTGCACATCTATCAAGGCTACTCCCTCGGCTATTCCTACCGCTGGAACGAGGACCAGACCGATGCGGAACTCGTGGATGCCTCCGGACGGGAAGACCTCATCAAATGGCCTACCGAAAAGAAATCGGAATCACCCCGCACCTACCGCTGGCACTTCCACAGCCGCGCCGAATGCGTCCGCTGCCACAATCCCTGGACCAGTTTCGTCATCGGGTTCACCCCCGAGCAGCTCGATCGGCCTCTCACCATCGAGGGCAAATCCGAAAATCAGTTGGCCCGCTTCAAAGGCTGGGGCCTGATCGCATCGGACGTCATGCCCACGAAACCCGGCCTCTGGGCGGATCCTTCCTCAGCCTCTGCCTCACTCGAGAATCGTGCCCGGACTTATCTGCATTTGAATTGCGCTCACTGCCATCGCATGTCTGCCGGTGGCTCCACGAATATCGAACTCAACTATGACTTCCCGCTGGACAAAACTCACACCGTCGGCATCCGCCCCTTGCAGGGAATGCTCGGGTTGCACCAGGCCCAGATCGTCTCCGCCGGTGATCCCTACCGCTCGGTCCTGTTCTATCGCCTCGCCAAAATCGGCACGGGACACATGCCCCATATCGGCGCGCACGAAGTGGATGATCACGCCCTCCGCCTGATCCACGAATGGATCCGCGCCATTCCGCCACAGAAACCGGTCCAGGATCCCAAGAATCTCACCTTGCCGGAACAGGCGATACTCGCCGAGTCCGCCGCCGGGGCGAAAATCCGCGCGGACGAAGACAAACTGATCGAGGAGCTGAACCATCCTCCATTCGATCTGAAAACCCTCATCCCCCGTCTACTCTCATCCAACCGCATCGCCCTGCGGCTCTCCATGAGATCGCCCAGGAAAATATAATCCTGCGGCTCCGCCGAGCGATGATCGACGCCGGAACGGCCCACACCGATCCTTCCATCCGCGATCTGTTCGAGCGCTCCTCCCCGAAGACCGTCGCACCTATCGCCTCGGGACGCAGATCATTCCGGAAAAGCTGCTCGCTCTCCGGGGCGACCCCGCACGTGGCCGCGATCTCTTCCGCTCCGCCACGCATATCAGTTGTCGGAATTGCCACATCATCAATAACGAGGGGAAAGAACTCGGCCCGAATCTTTCACAGATTGGGAAAAAGTACCCCCGGGACAAAATCCTCGAACAGATCCTCGATCCCTCCCGCTCCATCGACCAGCAGTACCTGACCCACATTGTCGAGACAAAACAGGGGCAGGTTCACTCCGGCCTGTTGATCCGCAAGACCCCCACGGAAATCGTCCTGAAAGATCCCCAGGGAACCTCCCTCACCATTCCTCAGGGAGAAGTGGAACAGGTCACGACCCAACGCACCTCTTTAATGCCCCAGGACCTCTTGCGGGATCTCACCCCCCAGGAGGCCGCTGACTTGCTGGAATTCCTGACCGGCCGGAAATAACGCAACCCTCTGTCCATCAGCGTCTTAGGGTAACGGCTGTGGCGCCACAGGCTCCCTTTCTTGCGGCAGACGCTAAAATTGCGTGAAACAACAGGAAAATTATTCCAAACGCCTGTTGAGGAATTCCCTCCCCTCCCGTTTCCATCTCATGGAACGGGTCTTTCACGGTGACACGTCTCTCGTTCCAACTCGACGAAATCGCTGCTCGTTGGTGATGGGATTCTCCGGTTTTGAACCCGGAGAATCCTCCCTTTTGACAGCCACGTCGAAACTTGAAGGAAAGCAGGTCTCCCTTATGTCCCAGGCCATCGTCAATCCCGATGAACTCCGCCGTTTCGCCCAGATGCTCAAAAAGTTCAACACCGGGCTGACCGATCAGCTCTCTTCTTTGGGGGGGCAACTGGAAACCCTCAGCACCACCTGGCGCGATCAGGAAAACCGCCGCTTCTCCGAAGAGTTCCAGCGGAACCTCCAGATGATGGCCCGCTTCATTGAGTCCAACAACGAATACATCCCGTTCCTCCTCCGCAAGGCGGAACGCATCGACGAATACCTCCAACAACGCTAACACGACGGGTGGCACTGGCTATGCCAGTGTTTCAAAAGAGGGTGGCCCATACGCCGGTACTCCGGCGTGTGGGTGGCGCCAGCCACAAGAGGCAAATAGAAATCGATAGGGAATCATCCCCTGAACAATCGACCCAACTGAGGAACTTCTCCCGTGACCGGATCCGCACACGTTCAATCGATCGACTCAGTCGTTCGTTTCAATAATGCGCTCAAAAAGTTTCAGGACGAGGCCAGCCGCTCTCTCGTCATGATTGATGAGCAGGCGATCGGAGCTCTCGAATGGATCGAACGCGAAGCCCCCGCGTACTGGCGCGACCAGGTTCGCCGCTGCTTCAATGAAGTCGCCCGGGCCCGCGCCGCGCTCGACACCGCCAAGATGAAAGGGGTCGCCGGTTCGCGCCCCGCCTGCATCGAGGAACAGAACAATCTCCGCAAGGCCCAGGAGAGACTCCGCCACGCCCACGAAATGCTGGAGGTGGTCCGCAAATGGGCGCAGCGCGTCAGCCGTGCCATCGACGACTATCGCGGCCGCATCATGGCCTTCCGCTACACCGTCGATTCCGACCTGCCCCGCACGATTGCGATGCTGGGCCGATCTGCGGATGCCCTTCATCAGTATGCCGAACGCCAGAAGGAACCGGATGAAGAACATCCCGCTCCGTCTGAGACCTCCCCGACAACGTCCGCCACTCCCACGGAACAATAGACACCATGCGAATCGCCGATCTCAACACCGGACTCTCCCAGTTGCGAACCTCGTATGAGGAAATGCAGCGGGCCTGGAATCAGACCCGCCTCGACTGGAACGATGTCAACAGCCAGAACCTGGAAGACAATCACCTCCGACCGATTCACAGCAAGATCATGCTGGCGTTTCAGTCGATTGATCAACTCAACTCTGTCCTGGAGCAGGCCGCGCGGGAATGCGGCCCATGGGATTCCACGGGTGAATTCACCACCTGATGATTGCCCCCGCTCCCCTGCATGTCGAGAATAGGTATGAGCGTCGATTTCCTGACTCCTTCCACCTTCCCGCCGGAACCCGACTTGCCTCCGGGGGATCATGAAACCGGCGCTTCCGACATTCTCCCACCGGCCGGCTTAAGTGATATGACTTCCACTCCGAATCCGTTTGACTCCGAGCAATATCGCGAGCTGATCTCCGACCTCCAGACCACGGTCCAGCACCGCGTCCAGGCCGAACAACAGCTCACCGGCGAAGAGGATCTTCTGGCGGGCGGGGTCACCGACACCCTCGACCAGGCCCTCGAAAAACGCTCCGCCCAATATGACCAGGCCCTCGCGGAGGCCCACGAGCAACATGCCTCCGCACAGCAGCAGTTGCAGTCCGAGTACAACGCCCAGGTCCAATCCCTCCGCTCCACCTTCGACAACACCACTCATCTGATCCGGCAGAAATTCGCCGACGACGAGCAGAAGACTCACGCCAAGTACGATGAGAATTCCTGGCTCGTCTCCTCGATGACGGACGACTCTTCCGAATCCAGCCCCAAGCGCCAGTTCGAACGCCTCCAGGCCGAACTCAAACTCACCCGCGATCAACTCGTCCAGCAGACCACCGATCTCGAAACAATTTTTGAACAAGCCAAAACGCTCGCCCGGAAACGCCGCTACAAGATCGACGAGGAAGAGGAAGCCCCCGACCCCGAACCGATTCCCGAAAACCGCGAAGCCGCGCTGCAGGCCTTCAATGCGGCCGGCGTCGCCCTCCGCGCCCATTTCAAGTACCTCAGTCGTCAGTTGCTTCCGCAGGTGTTCATCGGACCTCTGCCGCTCCTCCTGCTGCTCCTCGTGGCCGGGGGCTTCTTCGCGGCCCTCTTTCTGCTGCTCGACCCCACGACCATTGGCCAGACGGGGTTCCGGCCCAACGATTGGCTGGCCATTTCCGCTGCCGCCGCGGTTTTTCTCTCTCTCTTGACCGTCTTCATCCTCTTTCGCATCGGGATCGGACAGACCTCGGCCGCCATGGCGCTCCTGCAGCAGGATCTCATCAACCTCCACTGGTCGCAGCAGGCCTGGCAGCAGTACGCCCGCGAAGACCTCAAGCACTTCCAGACCAAGTACAATGCCGAGTATCTCCCCGCCGTCGAACGGCGTCAGAAAGCACTCGAACAGTTCGCTCATATCCGGGACAACACCCTGCACGAATTGACCGTCAAACTCCAGCAGGACCTGCACGCGGAGACGGAGCAGCACAATCAGGCTCTCCAGGCCGCGACGACAAAGTTCCAGCAGGATTCTCAAGCCGCGGATCTCGCTTATCAGCATCAGGTGAACTCCATCCGCCTCGGCTTCGAGCAGGATCGCGACCAGCTCATCCGCTTCTATCAGCAACGGAGTCGCGAACGGGAAGCGCGCCATTCCGCACTATGGCAGCAGCTCTCCACTGAATGGTCTCAGAACTTCACCCGCTTTTCGCAGGTCGCACAGGCTTACTCCGATCTCGGTCGACAGACTTTTCCCGCCTGGGACCAGATCCTCCGTCCCGATTGGCAACCCGAACAGACCGCCAACCTCCCCGGCGTCCGCCTCGGAGATCTGCTCGTCAATCTTGCCGACATCCCCGGAGGCCTCCCCGAAGATGCCCGCCTGCTTCCCGCGCAGTCCACGTTCCCCCTTCCGGCGATTCATCCCTTCCCGGATTCCCCTCCGTTGCTCCTCAACTGCCGCGACAACGGTCGCATGCAGGGGGTTCTGCTCCTGCGCCTGGCGCTCCTCCGTCTCCTGACGCAGATCACGCCGGGGAACGTCCGGGTCACGATTCTCGATCCCGTCGGACTCGGCGAGAATTTCGCCGCCTTCATGCATCTCGCCGACTTCGATGAACTGCTGATCACCAGCCGTATCTGGACCGAACCCGCTCACATCGAGCAACAACTCGCCAACCTCACCGAACACATGGAGAATGTGTTCCAGAAGTACCTTCGCAACGACTTCGCCTCCATCGAAGAATACAACCACCATGCCGGCGAAGTCGCCGAGCCGTACCGCATTCTGGTCGTTGCCAATTTTCCCACCGGCTTCAGCGAACGGGCCACCCAGAGACTGCTCAGTATTGTCACCAACGGCCCCCGCTGCGGCGTGCATACGATCATCAGCCGCGACATGGCCGTCGCGACCTACCGCGGCGAGGAACTCGCCCAGCTCGAGCGGGCCTCGCACACCCTTCACTGGAACGGCAAGCAGTTCGAGGACCGCACCCTCACCTCGATTCCCATCCCTCTGCAATCCGATCCGTTACCGACCGCCGCCGATACCGTCGCCCTGGTCCGTCGCATCGGTGAACTTTCCAAACACCTCCGCCGCGTGGAAGTCCCGTTCCACCGCATCGTCCCGGCGCCAAATGCCTACTGGTCCGCCGACAGTCGCTCCCAGATCGACGTCCCGCTCGGCCGCGCGGGGGCCACGCACCTGCAGCACCTCCGCCTCGGCAAAGGAACCTCGCAGCACGTCCTCGTCGCCGGGAAAACCGGGTCCGGGAAATCGACGCTGTTGCACATCCTCGTCACGAATCTCGCCCTTCGTTACTCCCCCGATGAGATCGAGTTCTATCTCGTCGACTTCAAGAAGGGGGTCGAGTTCAAAACTTACGCCACCCATCACCTGCCGCATGCCCGCGTCATTTCGATTGAGTCGGATCGTGAATTCGGCGTCAGCGTCCTTCAGCGGCTCGATGCCATCCTGGAGGAACGGGGGCAACTCTTCCGCGCCGCCGGTGTGCAGGATATCGCCTCCTATCGCAACGACAATCCCGATGCCATCATGCCCCGCATCCTGCTGATGGTGGACGAATTCCAGGAATTCTTCGTCGAGGATGACCGCTATTCGCAAACCGCGGCCCTGCTCCTCGATCGTCTGGTTCGCCAAGGTCGTGCCTTCGGCATCCATGTCCTTCTCGGTTCACAGACCCTCGGTGGGGCCTACTCACTCGCACGCACGACCATCGGACAGATGTCCGTCCGCATCGCGCTGCAATGCAGCGAGTCCGATGCCCATTTGATCCTCAGCGAAGAGAACTCCGCCGCGCGACTTCTCACCCGTCCGGGTGAAGCAATCTACAACGATGCCAACGGCCTCGTCGAAGGAAACAACCCCTTCCAGATCGCCTGGATGAACGACTCCGACCGCGATGTGCTCCTTGCGCAGATCGAAGCTCGCGCCCGTTCCACCGGCCGCACCTGGCCCGAACCGATTATCTTCGAAGGAAACGTCCCCGCCGATCCGCTCCGCAACGCAGCCCTCGCCGCCGCTGTCCAGTCGCCTGCGTCAGAAGCCGCCGGCGAAGCGCAGCCCGAATCCGCCTGGCTCGGGGAATCTGTCGCCATCACCGGCCCGACCGATATCACCTTCCCCCGACGTTCGGGGACGAACCTCCTCGTTGTCGGCCAGGATGCCGATGCAGCCCTGGGAATCCTCGCCAACACGCTCATCGCGCTCGCCCCGTCAACGGAATCCACGGGAGACGCGCAGCCGCGGATGACGCTTTGCTCCGGTACCTCCGCGGAGGATCATGCTGTTCGCTGGTCCAAGATCCTCCAGCTCTTTCCGCGGGCCGTGCGGATCACAGGACCGGATGACGTGGACCCCGTGATTTCGGAACTCGCCGCGGAAGTCACCCGCCGCCAGGAAGAACGAGCTCCGCAACCCGCCCTGTTCATCGTCATCGACGACCTCAGCCGGTTCCGCTCGTTGCGCAAATCCGATGACGATTTCGGCTTCGCCTCCTTCGGCGAGGAAAAGAAAGTCAGCACCGGCAAACTGCTGGGGGACATTCTCCGTGACGGCCCCGCCGTCGGCGTCCATGCCATCATCTGGTGCGATTCCTACAACAACGTCGATCGCTGGTTCCAGCGTCAGACGCTCCGAGAATTTGAAATGCGGGTTCTGTTCCAGATGAGCGGGACCGATTCCAGCAACCTCATCGATTCCCCCGCCGCGTCGCGCCTCGGAACCAACCGCGCGATTCTCTACTCCGATGAACGGGGCACGCTGGAAAAATTCCGCCCCTACGGCCCCCCAAACGACGAATGGCTCCGCTGGATCGCCTCGCACCGCCCTCCCCCTGCGACCCCGCCCGGGAACCAGGATCCGCCCAATCAGGATCCAACCGACGGCCTCTCCGAATTCGTCATCCGCTAAGGTGCAAAGAACAAAAAAACCGCAGCGCCCTGTAAAGAGCGCTGCGGTCATGCACGCAAATCTCATGTCCTGTTTGCGACGGTGGAGTCGCTTCGAGATAGTCGCTGATCGAGGCCCCTCTTTGGGAGGTGGTCCCCTGTTCGCGATCAGGGACTACGAAAGATGGATTGGTCCTCCGGCAATGTTTGGACGAGAGATTTGAGGTCGTGTATCGTGTCGCGATTGCGACAGGGAGATACATCGGCATTTGTGAAGACGAATTGATAAAGATTCTGTAGACCTGAAAACGCTTTTCTGGCCGCGCTGCGTCAAGCTGTGCCGACAACGCGGCCTGTAACTCACAAACGATTAACTCTCTGCATAAAAAAAGACACCGGAGTCATGAAACTCCGGTGCCTTCTCGTCTTTAACAAAAATCAGTCAGCAGGAACGCTTACCAGCGTCCACCGCGACCACCGCCGCCTCCGCCGTAACCGCCACCACCACGGGGAGCGCGTTCTTCGCGGGGACGAGCTTCATTGACCGTCAGAGCCCGACCGTCGTGCTGCTTTTGGTTCAGACCTTCGATGGCCGCGTTCGCTTCCGCGTCGCTCCCCATCTCGACGAATCCGAAGCCCTTGCTCCGGCCCGTTTCACGGTCTTCCACCACTTGCGCGCTGGCGACCGTACCGAACTGAGAAAACAATTCCTGCAACGACGAGCTCGTGACACTATAAGCCAGATTTCCGACATACAACCGTTTACCCACCGAAATTCTCCTCTGCATGAAACCAAACGGACCCGCAATACATACACTTTCCGGATCGCTCGAAAGGGGCCATGACTCCTGGCCCGAAGGTGGGACTGACGACACATACTGCTGAGTCACGATTCTGCAGGAAATCAGATTGCTGTTTCCGAAAGAACTAACCCACGTCAACCGCCTGACCAACCACCCCGGATCTTATCAGATCCCCCATTCCCCGCAAGAGGGGTCTGCTTTCCGAGACTCGAAACTTTTTGTCCGAATTAAGCGCGAACTAAGAGTTTCCCCCCCGCCCGGAGCCACGACCCGGTCTGCCCCCCCTGCCGAATCCACATCTCCCGTCGGTCCGGTCCGCTCTAGAATGTTCCACGTGGAACATTCGGCAGGAACTGCCGGGGGGAACATTCGGCCGTACCCACTGGGCGGAACAGGCGGTAGTCCCCCCAGGTCGAACAGGCGACAATTCCCGCCCGCGCGATGGTTTCTGACACCATACAACCGGGAGTTCAAAATGTTCCACGTGGAACATTTCGGTATTTCCTG
Organism: Planctomycetales bacterium; assembly: GCA_046349635.1. GTDB lineage: Bacteria > Planctomycetota > Planctomycetia > Planctomycetales > Planctomycetaceae > JAXMBX01. The sequence goes on along the minus strand of JAXMBX010000023.1, from coordinate 66,414 downwards.
CCGTTCAATCTTTCGCGACCCCCCGAAACTTTCTCGATATTCTGTGCCTGCGGAGGCGGATGCGGATTGAACCCCCCCGCCGATCGAATAAAATCAAAGCTGCGCAACCGCTCCCCGAAATGGCCCCCTGCCTGATTACCTCAGCTGCCTGGCTGCCCATGAACCACCCCCGGCTCAACCCGCTCAGTTCAAGCTCCCCGCCGGGGGCAGCGTTCCTGCACCCGAAACTGACCCGCCGGACGATGATCCAGGCGGGGGGGATCGGCCTGTTGGGGCTGGGGTCGGGACACCTCGCCGCGCTGCATGCGGCGCAGGAAAAGTCAGCGAGCAAACCAGCGCCGGCGAAGTCGGTCATCTTCATCTTCCTCTCCGGGGGACTCGCGCAGCATGAGAGCTTCGATATGAAGCCTCAGGCACCGGACAACATCCGAGGGGAATTCCAGCCGATTTCAACGCGGACTCCCGGCCTGCAGATCTGCGAACACCTGCCGCTGCTTGCGCAGCGGAGCGATCAGTGGTCGGTTGTCCGTTCGCTGACACATCACTCCAACGATCACTCGGCGGGGCATCACATCATGCTCACGGGGCGGTCGTTGTTGCCTCCGGGGTTTAATCCCTCCAGCCCGTTGCCGACGGACTGGCCCTCGATTGCCTCATTAGCCGCGACGCTCACGCGCCCGCGCAATAATCTTCCGCCGGCGATTGTGCTGCCTGAGAAACTGGTGCATAGCACGGGGCGGGTGATCCCGGGGCAGTTCTCGGGGATCCTCGGCCCGACGCGCGATCCGTGGTTCCTGGAAGCGGCTGCGTTTGATGCCAAGTCGTACGGCGCTTTCCCGGAGTATGGTTTCGATCACGCTGATGCGCCGGATCATTCCCTGAAGCGCAAATTTGAAATTCCGAGCCTGTCTCTGCCACAAGGGATTCTGCCGCAGCGGATGGAGCGGCGTCTGGGGCTGCTGGATTATCTCGACCATCAACGGGCCTCCTTGGAGGCGACTGCATCCGCGTCGGAATACGACCGTTTCCAATCGGCTGCAGTGTCTCTGCTGATGGATCGCCACGTGCGGCAGGCGTTCGACGTCACGCAGGCTCCGGCGGCGGATCTCGACCGGTATGGTCGCAACTGCTTCGGCTGGTCATTGCTCATGGCGGCGCGGCTGGTTGAGGCGGGGAGTCAATCTCGTGCAGGTGAACCTGGGGAATGATGAGACGTGGGACACGCACGGGCACCAGTTCCCACATCTGAAGGACAAACTTTTCCGCCGACGGATCGAGGTGTGTGTGCCTTGATCGACGACCTGCAGGAGCGGGGGCTGCTGGAGAGCACGCTGATCGTGATGGCGGGGGAATTTGGCCGAACGCCGCGGGTGACGATTGAGCGTCCCTATTACACGCTGGCGGGGCGCGGCCACTGGGGGGCGGTGCAGTCGGTTCTCTTGGCAGGTGGCGGGGTCCAGGGTGGGAATGTCATCGGGTCTTCCGATGCGATCGGGGCGTATCCCAACAGCGAGCCCCATACGCCCGAGGATTTCGCGGCGACGATCTTCTCCGCTCTGGGTCTGCCTGAGAGTATGGAGTACCACGACCAGACCAACCGGGTCCATCCGCTGTACCAAGGTCAGCGGATCCACAAGCTGTTCTCGTGATGGTCGCGAGATGGGAACTCCCGATTCCCTTCCCCCTCCTTCCGATTTTTGTAACCTAAGTGCGTTTCCCGGCCACAGCCAGGGGTAGGGAACGGGGAAAATGGGCGAGACGCCTGTCTATAATTCTGATACGCTGATTGTCTACCCTTCTAAAAACGGGCAAATCCCCAGTTTTCACCGTTATTCCAGGAAAGTACGGGCCGGTCAACGTGGCTGAAATGACTCGATCTTCGGCGCCGGAGCCCCCTGCAGGGGGTGCCGCAAGCCCTACGCTGCGTGCCAAGGTGGAATCTCTCCGCCTGGGGCGGGAAGTGGTCTCCAATGGTCGCCCTGTTGCGTGGGTTCCGTGGGGGTTGGCGTTCCTGTTTTTCGGGTCGACGCTGTGGTTCCTGTACCAGAACAACCTGCAGGCGTCCAAAGCCCCGGCCCGACCGGCGACGGCGTCGAGCAGCCCTGCCCCTGCCCCGACGGCGAACGCCAACGAGGGAAAGGCTCCCTCCAAAGACGCCCCGGCTGAGGAATCGGTCGCCGCACAAGCCTCGGAAAAAGAGATCGCGCTGGAATCGAAGGGGTACGTGATCCCCGCGCATCAGATTCTGGTCAGCCCCAAAGTGAGCGGGATGATCATGAAGCTGAATATCGAAGAAGGGAAACGGGTCAAGAAGGGGGAAGTGCTCGCGGAACTGGAAAGCACGGACTACCAGGCGGACCGCAACCGTGCGAAGGCGTCGCTGGAACTCGCGAAACAGCGTCTGCTCGAACTGCAGCGGGGGAACCGGCAGGAAGAGATCAAGCAGGCGGAAGCGGAGCTTGAGGAAGCGAAAACGAACCTCGCGAATCTGAAGTCGGAACTGACCCGGCGGCAGGATCTGTTCAAGCGCAAGGTTCTGGCCAAGGAAGACCTCGACACGGCAGAGAGCCTGTACAAGGCCATGACCAGCCGGGTCGATAAGCTGAGCTATGCGTTCAAGCTGATGCAGATCGGGCCGCGTGAAGAACGAATCGAGATCGCGCAGGCGGAAGTCCAGCAGGCGGAGAGCGATCTGGTTAAATCGGAGTGGCGGCTGGACAACTGCAAGGTCCGCGCGCCGATCACGGGGACGATCCTGAAGAAGAACGCTGAGGAAGGGAACATTGTGAACGCGATCGCGTTCAACGGCTCGTTCAGCCTGTGCGACATGGCGGACCTCTCGGACCTGGAAGCGGATCTTTCGATTCAGGAACGGGATATTTCCCGGATTCGGCCCGGGCAGAAATGCCGCATCCGGGCGGAGTCGTATCCCGACCGGACGTATCAGGGTTATGTTTCGCGGGTGATGCCGATCGCCGATCGGGCCAAGGGGGCGCTTCCGGTGCGGGTGAAGATCAAGGTTCCCGCGGAGGAGGAAGGGGTGTATCTGAAACCCGAGATGGGGGTGATCGTGACGTTCCTGAACGATCCTCCCGCCAAGCCGGAGAATCAGACGAAGGCTGTGGGGATGGCGCGCCCCGCGGAGGAGAGAGTCGAGCAGGTGAACAGTAGAGAGTAGAGAGAAACACTGGCAGAGTCCGTGGCAGATGTCAAACGGGAACCTCTTGTGGCTGCGCGCACCCACACGCCGGAGTACCGTCGTATGGGCCATCCGCTGAGCACGGTGAATATTTTTGGAAACGATGATCAGAGACGTGTACCCTCACCGAGTTGCTATCGCCTTTGCAATGACCTGATGCCCATCTGGTCGCCAGTTGATCCCATCCGGGGGAGAGGGTGAAGATGGCAAACTGGGCTACCCAAACAATTAATAATAGACGTCGTTCGGAGTCAGTATGGGACAGCAAGCATCGAGTGTTCGGGTCAAAGAGGTCCACAAGTATTTCTCGCTGGGAGCGAACGGGTCGATGTCCTCAATAACCTCACCGTGGACGTCCCCGAGGGGAATTCCTGGGGCTGATGGGGCCGAGCGGTTCGGGAAAGACCACGCTGCTGAACCTGATCGCCGGGCTCGATACCCCGAGCGAAGGTGAAGTGTGGGTCGGGGATCAACTGATCTCCGCGATGAGTGAATCGCAACTCGCGCGGTGGCGGACCCGGCATATCGGGTTCATTTTCCAGTTCTATCATCTGCTGCCGGTGCTGAACGCCTACGAGAACGTTGAACTTCCGTTGCTCCTGCTGCCTCTTTCCGCGGCGCAGCGGAAACAGCAGGTGACGACCGCGATGGAACTGGTGGGGCTGTCGAACCGGATGCGGCATCGTCCGGGACAACTTTCCGGCGGTCAGCAGCAGCGGGTGGGGATCGCACGGGCGATCGTCACCGATCCAACGTTGATTGTCGCGGACGAACCGACGGGGGATCTGGATGCCAAGTCCGCGCATGAAATTCTGGATCTGCTGTGCGAGTTGAACCGCGCCCTGAACAAGACGATCGTCCTCGTGACGCACGATCCCCGCGCGGCGGATCGGGCGGACCGGGTGCTGCACCTGGAGAAGGGACAATTGGTGGAGACGGCCGAAGTGGGAAGAGCAGGTTCCTGATGAAATTCCTGATCCTGATTGCGAAGAATATCCGGCGTAATCTGCTGCGTTCGATCCTGACGGCGCTGGGGACGATGATGCTGGTGTTCGTCGTCACGCTAGTGTGGTCGATCCTCTCGTTCCTCGATTCCGCGACGGCAGAGAAGAGCCAGAACTTCAAGGCGATTATCACGGAGCGGTGGCAGCTTCCGAGTCGGATGCCGTTTAAGTACGCGGCGCAACTGGAACGGGGAGCGGTGAGCAAACCGGGGGACGTCAAGCCGGTGGATTCGATGACGTGGCAGTTCTACGGGGGGACGCTCGACGCCGGGAAGATGACGCGCGAGAACATGCTGTTTGCGATTGCGATGGATCCGAACAGCATTCTGACGATGATGGACGAACTGGATTCGCTGCCTCCCGGTCCGAAAGCGGAGATGGAAACGGCGGTCCAGAAGATGCGCGATACGCGGCAGGGGATGCTGATTGGGCGGGATCGGCTGGCTGCCACCAAGAAGCAGGTGGGGGACCGGTTCAAGCTGACCAGCCTGAACTACAAGGGGATCGACCTGGAATTCGAAGTGGTCGGTACCTTCCCCGATGGGCGGTATAACAACAGCGCGATCATGAACCGCGATTACCTGAATGGGGCGCTGCTCGCCTGGGAACGGAATCACAACGGGAAACCGCACGAGATGGCAGACAAGACGCTGAACCTGGTCTGGCTGAAGGTTCCGAACCGGGAACAGTTCACGAAGCTGGACCAGCAGATCGAACGTTCGCCGCTGTTCAGCGACCCGGCGGTGAAATGCGAGACCGCGTCGTCCGGTGTCGCGAATTTCCTGGAGTCTTACCGGGATCTGCTGTGGGGGATGCGATGGCTGCTCGCACCGGCGATTCTCGCGACGCTGTCGCTCGTCATTTCGAATGCGATCAGCATCAGCGTGCGGGAACGGCGGACGGAGCTGGCGGTGCTGAAGGTGCTGGGTTTTCGTCCGTGGCAGATTCTGTCGCTGGTGCTGGGGGAGGCGCTGCTGCTGGGGCTGCTGGCGGGAGGGCTGAGTGCTTTCCTGACCTATACGATCATTAATGCTCCGCCTCCGTATGGGTTCGGGGGGTTGAAGTTCCCGATCGCGTTTTTTGCGGCGTTTCTGATTCCGGTGGACGCGCTGTGGTGGGGGCCGACGATCGGAGCCGCGACGGCGTTCGTGGGGAGTGTGGTCCCCGCGTGGTCCGCCCGTAAAGTCAAAGTTTCCGAAGTGTTTTCACACGTGGCCTGAGAGGAACGGCAGTCTGGATATGTTCGCTCACATCATCGCGGTGACCCAGCCCCCGGCGCGGTTCGCATTCTCCCTCCAGATCCTGACGCTGGTGACGGTGGTGGTGCTGATTTTTTTGTTCTCCATCAGCGCGGTGCCGATCGGCTACAACCTGCGGAACCTGACCGTGCGGTGGAAAACGACGATCATGACGGCGCTCGCGTTCACGGCGGTGGTGGGGCTGTTGACGGTGATGCTGGCGTTTGTCGAAGGAATGGCACGGCTCACCGAAGGGAGCGGGCATCCTGAAAACGTGATCATGCTGTCGCAGGGAACGACGGACGAGACGTTCAGCAATCTGAGTTTTTCGGACTCGGGAGACCTGGAAAACCAGCCGGGGATCGGGCGATCCAAACAGGTTTCCACCAACGGCGTTCCGAAGCCGCTGTGCAGTTGCGAAACGTATCTGGTCCTCGTGCAACCGGTGCAGGTGATGATTCCCGGTCGTCCGGAACGGCGGTTCACGCAGATTCGGGGGATTGAAGATCCGCTCGTGGCCGCGGAAGTTCACGGGCTGGCGTTGTTCCCGGGGGGCGAATGGTTTTCGCAGGCGGGGGTGGAGGAACTGCCTGCCGATGCTCAAACCGGCCAGTCGGGACTGCCGGCGCTGCAGGTGGTGATCGGAGAGGGGATTGCCAAGGAACTCGGGAAGGATCGCCCGGCGGCGGAACTGGCGAAAGCCAAGAATCCGGAGCGAATCGACGTGGGGGAAACATTTCCGCTCGGGAACCGGATCGCGATCGTCAAGGGGATCATGAAGTCTTCCCGGTCGACGTTCGGGTCGGAGATCTGGGGAAAACGATCGGTGGTCGGGCCTCTGTTCGGGAAGAACGTCTACACGTCCATTGTCGCGCGGACGGACAGCCCCGAGGCGGCGGAGAAACTGGCGGACTTTCTGAACAACCAGTACAAGAAAGCGGCGATTCAGGCGCAGGTGGAGACGGCGTATTTCGCGAGCCTGTCGGAGACGAACAAGCAGTTCACCATCGCGATTTCGTTTGTCGCGGTGGTGATGGCGATCGGGGGGGTGTTCGGCGTGATGAACACGATGTTCGCCGCGGTCAGCCAGCGGATCAAGGATATCGGCGTCCTGCGGCTGCTGGGGTTCGCGCGGTGGCAGATCCTGGTTTCGTTCCTGCTGGAGTCGCTCGTGATTGCTTTGATCGGCGGGATTCTCGGAGCGGCTTTGGGGTCGCTCACCGATGGCTGGACGGCGAATAGTATTGTCGCGGGGCAGGGGGGCGGCAAGCTGATCATCCTGGAACTGATTGTCGGCCCGAATACGATTGCGGTGGGGCTGCTCTTGGCTCTGGCGATGGGGCTGATCGGGGGGCTGGTGCCCTCGCTGACGGCGATGCGGTTGCGTGCGCTGGAGGCGCTGCGCTAGGGAGCGTGAGGCGCTTTTGCGTCGAGCATTCATGCCTACCCTGCCACTGCGTGGCGATGTAGGCATGCCACCCGATGTCAGGGAGACTTCGCCTCCGGTTTCGATTTCAGGTGCTTGTCGAGCCAGGCGTAGATGAGCTGTCTGGAGTCGGATTGGGCGGAGTGCTTCTGGCCGTGGACGTAGAAGGCGAAGTTCTCCGGTTTTCCTTCGAGTTCATAGACGTCCATGATCTTGAGATTCATGAGGACGCGCTGGCGTTGGGTGAGGGGTGGGCCATCGTTCAGGCCGGAGACATCCAGAAAGGGGCGTGGGGCGATGAGCGCGATGATCTCGTGGAAATCGATCGGGGGGAGGCGGCCTTGCAGCATCTCCGGGCGGATGTGCTTGAAATAGATATACCAGTGATCTCGGGCCCAGTGATCGGGGCGGGGGTTATGCCGGAAGAAGCTGGCGGAGCAGTTGCTGCAGGTGGCCTGGATGCGGGGATCGTAGGCGGCGAGGAAGAAACTGCCGTGTCCGCCGAGTGAGTGGCCCATGGCACCGATGCGTTGGGGATCGACCTCTTTCATCTGGCTGAGGACGTCCACGGCGATGGAGTGTTCATAGGTGAATTTTCCGACGGCGGTCCAGGCGGGGTGCTTTTTGTAGAATTGCGCGGTGTCGTAGTCCCCCTCTTTGGGGGTGCGGTGGCCGATGACGAAATGCTCGGGTGCGATGACGACATAGCCGCGGCGGGCGAGGTCATCGAGGGAGGGGAATTCGTAGCCCGGAACGAGGCCCGCGACTCCCTTGTTGGCTTCCTTGTAGGTGCCATGCAGGACGACGACGGCGGGGGCGGGGGCTTTCAGGCCGTCGGGGATCGCGATGTAGGCGTAGGTGCGCTCGTCGGCCTCGACGGCGTAACTGACCATCTGCCGCGTGTATTTTCCGTCGGGGACGGGGACCGATTCGAGGACTTGCAGATCGAGGGGAGGTTTCGCGGGTTTCTGGTCGTCGCGGAGCAAATCGAGGTAGCGTTTCCGCAGCACCTCCTTGCGAGCCTGCCATTCAGCGGGAGATTTCACGCCTTCGAGCAGGTCATCCCAGGAGGAGTGAATGACGGGGGGCTCGGAGGTTTTGCGGACGGGTTCTGCTCCGAAGACAAGAACAGACGCGAGCATCAAGCCGAGGCTGCCTGTGATGAGTTGCCTGATTGACATGCCAATGCTCCTGTCCGAGGAGGATGAGGGATCAATTCGGAATGTGTTCGAAGCTGGTGAGCCAGGTTTCGTTCATCTGGACGTGCTTGATGCCGTAACGGCGGAAGGTGTAGGTGATGTGGATCTTTCCATCGTCGGTTTGAATGACGCAGGGGTAGGAGTATTCGCCGGGGTTCGATTCCAGAGCGAGAGGTTTTTCCCAGGTCTTGCCGTCGTCGATGGAGCGGACGATGTTGAGCGGGGTGCGCTCATCGGGGGAGTCGTTATAGACGAGGATCAGGTGGCCGTTCTTGAGACGGGTCATGGAGATGCCGGAGTCGGGGTTGTTGACCGTGGTGGGGACGGCCTTGGTCCAGGTGCGGCCTTCGTCGCGCGATTCGGATTGGGTGATCTTGGGTGCGGCGCGCATCAGGGAGAGGACGGAGCCATCGGCACGCTGGGCGAGGACCGGCTGGCTGCCGTTTTCGAGGAGTGAACTTGTTTCCCAGGTCTGGCCGTTGTCGGAGGTTCCGAGGAAGACGGAGCCTTCATCCTTGCCGATGATGGCTTCGACGGGGAGGAGGATTTTGCCGCTCTTCAAGACGAGGGGGTTGTTGCGGGGGACACCCCAGATCCCTTCCTGCAGGAGAGGCTTGTCATCGGTCCAGGTTTCGCCGTGATCGGCGGAGGTGCGGTACATGAGGCGGCAGTGGTTCCAACCTTTGCCGCGACCGATGGGGCGGGGGGATTCGAGCCGGGCCCAGACGAGCCAGAGTCGTTTCAGGCCATCGACGAACATGATGCCGTTGCCGGGGGGTTGCGTGGGATTGGAGATGAGGCGTTGGGGTTTCGACCATTCGCGGGTGCCGGGCTTGAGGCGAGCGAGGAAGAGGGATTCATCGTCGGCGGATTCATACGAGCCGCCGTACCAGAGGCAGAGGAGGTCACCATTGGCGGCCTGGGTGAGGGTGGAGCAGTGATAAGCGGCGACCCCTTTGATCTGTTCGAAGATCATCTCGGCGCGGAAGGAGATGGTTCCGTTCGGATCGATGCGTGCGATGGGGGCGAGTTCGGCGTCCATCGATGTGCCCTGAGGGGGGACATCGGGGACATTGGCGGGGACTTTTTTCAGCAGGCTGAGGATGGCGAGTTCGAGCGATTCATAGGACTGGTCACGATCCAGCCCGCCGTGATACGTGAGTTTGCCGTCATTGTCGAGGAGAAATATCTCCGGAGTGACGGTGGCGCCGAAGCGACGGCGGATGGAGTTATCGGGATCGCGATAGACGGGGAACATGAAGCCGCGTTTGTGCATGAAATCGCGGATCTCATCGGGGGACTGATCGGGATCGGAGACGATTCCGACGAAGAGGACGTCCTTGCGGCGGTACTTCTGGTGGATGTCCCAGATCTTCTGGTGGTTGGCTTCGAAGACGGGACAGCGGGCGGAGAGGAACAGGATGGCGGTCGCGGGGCGGGTGGCGTAGTTGTTGAGGGGGATCTGGTAATCGCTGAGTCCCGTCAGCGATAAAGTGCCTGCGGATTCACCCCGTTTGATCTCAGCGTGTGCGGAGGTCACACAGATGGCTAAAGAGAACAAAACGGCCCAGGCCCATTGAACTTTCATGAAGTTGGTCCTTCGTGTCGAGAGAACGTGCCATGATCGGTGAATGAGGTCGTGGTCTGACGACTGTTACCTGTTACCGATTTCTTTCAATTACAATCAAACGCACTTCCTTCGCCCACCCTGCTTCGCGAAGTGGGGCATGCCAGCAAAAACAATCTGCTACCATACCTTCCCTCTATCTCACCGGCAGGTCAACCGTGGGGAGATGTTCAGGGAGGAAGATTGCAGCAGGGGACCGTCCGTCTCGTACGGTTCCATGTGGACGAGGACGCCGCCGATACCTTTGACCGCATGTTGAATGGCACCTTCGACTCGGCCACCCAGGATGTGGGCGTCCTTGAGGGGGAGGTCAGGGGCGGCCTGCACATGGATGTCCACAAAATAGGTCAAACCCGCGCGGCGTACGGCCAGTTTTTCAATCGCCAGGACTGACTCCACCCCCGACGCCGCGCGGCGGACCTCTTCTATAATCCGCTGATCGGGTGCGCGGTCCATCAAATCGCGCAACGCGTCGCGGAGCATCATGACGCCGTTGAAGGCGATGACGGCGGCGGCGAAGATGGCGGCGTAGTCATCGGCCATTTCCCAGCCAGGGCCCATCGCAAGGGAGATGCTGATGCCGATGAAGGCGGCGGCGGAGGTGACGGCGTCGCTGAGGTGATGCCAGGCGTCGGCCTGGACCGCTTTGCTCCCGAGTTCCTCTCCGGCCTGGCCAACGCGGCGGGCGACGAGCCCATTTCACGATCATCACCGTGACGAGAATCCCCAAGGTCCACGGGGCAGGGGCGTGGTGCGGAATCTGAATTTCTCGGACGGCTTCGACAGTGATGCCGACGGCTGTGCCGAGGAGGAGCAGGGCAACGACGGCGGCGGCGAGCGTTTCGGCGCGGCCGTAGCCGAAGGGGTAGGCTTCATCCGGATCGCGGCGGGCGATCTGCAGTCCCGCGAGGACGATCAGGGAAGAGACGATATCGGCGGCGGACTCGACGGCGTCGGCAATGAGGACATACGCATTGCCGACGACCCCGGCGATGAGCTTGATGGCGGCCAGGGCGGCATTGACGAGGATTCCTAGTTGCGAGGAACGAATCCCTTTTTCGAAATCGATGGGTTCAGTCATCTCAGAGCGTTTCTGATGGGGGAAGCTGAGTGTGCCGATCGCGATATTTTGCGACAAAGTGGGAAACCGTGACAAACAAAATCGCAAACAGCCAGATGATGATAGTGGCGAAATGGGGCTTGTAGTCATTTGCAAATTCGGGGACTGGCGAGACGTCTGTCAGCCCCGCAAAGGCGAGCCACGGTTGGAAAATGAGGGACACCAACATTAATGCCCCGATGGACACCAGCGAGATCCGAGGCGAACGGAGAATCATGGCCAAAAGCGCGATGATGCAGACGCAAAACACCCAGAAGCCAAACACGTAAGCGTAAAAGATCAGCAACCCCTCGCCCCAGCCTGCTACGGCGAACAAAGTCCCGTCCATTGAGATTCCTCCCAAGGCGTTACAGGATACGGAGACACAGCCGAATTGAATTCGCCGCTTGTGGCTAGCGTCTCCCACACGCCCTGCGGACGTATGGGCCATCCGGTCATTTCAAATCAGAATAGTGCGGAATTTCGAAGATTTTTCGTGTTGCTGATCACGCCTCTGTGATCGTTGCTGCAAGGCGCGGCTTCTTGTGGCTGGCGCCACCCGGCCAAACTGGCCGGGCCATCCAAGGTTATCACACTTCAGCGGCGGGGGGCGATGGTGCCGGTCTCGGGACTGGAAGCGGTGGCGTAGAGCTTGCGCGGGATTCTGCCAGCGAGATAGGACATTCTTCCGGCGGTGATGGCGTGCTTCATGGCTTCGGCCATCAGGAGCGGATTCTGGGCGTGCGCGACACCGGAGTTGAGGAGGACACCGTCACAGCCGAGTTCCATGCCGAAACTGACGTCGCTGGCGCAGCCGACACCCGCATCGATGATGACGGGATAGTCGGGGTCATCTTCCTTGAGGTACTCGAGGCAGATGCGGATGTTGTTGGGGTTGAGGACCCCCTGGCCGCTGCCGATGGGGCTGCCGGCGGGCATGACAGATGTGGCACCGGCCTGTTTGAGGCGGCGGGCGGTCATGGGATCGTCGGTGGTGTAGCAGAGAACCTGGAAGCCGTCGGCGACGAGTTGCTCGGTGGCTTTGAGGGTAGCGACGGGATCGGGGAGGAGGGTTTTGGTGTCCCCCAGAACTTCCAGCTTGACCCAGTTTGCACCCGGATTTTCCAAGCCTTGTAAAATTTCCCTTCCCAGACGGGCGACGCGGACGGCATCTTCGGCGGTAAAACAGCCGGCGGTATTGGGGAGGATGATGTACTTCTGAAGGTCGATGAAATCGAGGATGTTGCGCCCCGATTGATCAACTAGGCGCTCGCGACGGATGGCGACGGTGATGACCTCGGACCCACTGGCCGCGAGGCAGTCCTGCATGAGTTCATAACTGCTGTACTTGCCAGTGCCGATAAGGAGCCGGGAGGTGAGGACATGGGTTCCGAGCCGGAGTTGGGCATCCGCTGCAACTTGCGATGTCATTGGATGTTAGCCTCCCCCGACCAGGGTCACGATTTCGATGCGGTCGCCGGTTTTGAGGAGGCAGTCGGCATGTTCTCCGCGAGGGACGAGTTGTTCGTTCCGTTCGACCGCCAGATAGCGGGGGGAGAGCTCCAACTGCTGGAGCAGTTGGGCGATGTTGCTCCCGTCTGGGACCTCGCGGGGTTCGCCATTCACCTGAATCTGCATCGGTCGCTCGGTGTGAAAAAATGTCAGAGTGTGAAAATGTAAGGATTGAAAACGTTGAAGGCCGGCGCGGATGGAATCAAATTTGCATCACGTTGCCTGCGTCATGCTGAGGCCAGGGAAACGGCGTAACGTCACCTGTTAGTGTAGGGGGACTCTGCGCAGAGCGTCAAGCAATCGCGAGAAATGGACGCTGCGGAGTGTCTTTCCCGCACGACAGGGTTGGTGCTGGAGAGTTGCCATCCGTAGGCAGCCTGTTATCATCCCGAATACAGCCTCACACTGACGGAGTGGTTGAGGCGCCACTTACCAGACTCAATATGATTTCGCCCATGACGACGCCTCGCTCCGGTCAGACTGCTGCTTCGAATCCGCTGTGGATGAAATGGGACGAGGTTCCCTGGCTGGCCCGAGGGGAGGAAAACGGGGGTTTGATCCGGCTGGCGGAGAGCGTGCTGGCGGCGGCGACGAACTCCCGGGATCTGCAGGAACTGGTCCGCCGGCAGTTGCTGGAAATTGCCAACGAATTTTCGCTGCAGTGGACGGGGCTGCTGACGAAATCCCCGGAGTGGAAAGTGACGGCGGAGTTCGGCAAACGGGGGGCGGCCGAGTTGCCGTTACGCTGGCTGGAAGAGGCATTGGACCGGGATCTGTGCGGATTTCAGGCGGGGGAAGGGTCGCTGGGGTGGATCGTCGTCCCGCTCGGAGATGGGGAAGTGTGGCTGCTGCAGGGGCGGATGCTGACGGCGGAACAGTTGCCGGCGGCGTGTGCGATCGGGCGGGCGTTGGGGTGGGCGATTCGTCTCCGCCGCACCTTAGATCAGAACACGGCGCGGATCGGGCGGCTGCGATCAACGCTGCAGATATCGTCGCGGTTCGGGACGGAGAAAGAATCCGAGCCGTTGCTGGAACTGATTGCCAAGGAAGCGACCCGGATGTTGAAGGCGGACCGGGCGAGCATTTTCATGTGGGAACCGGAACGGCACGAAGTGGTCGCGGTCCCTGCGCTCGGGGTGAAGGGGAATTCGCTGCGGCTGCCGGACAATACCGGGATTGTGGGGGAAGTGATTCAAACCGGGCGCGCGGCGCGGGTGGACAATGCGTACCAGGACCCGAAGTTTCACCGGGGGGTGGATCAGAAGAGCGGTTACCAGACGCACAACCTGCTGTGCGTGCCGTTGATCGAAGGGACGGGGCAGCGGATCGGCGCGTTTGAAGTGCTGAACAAGCTGGATGGAAATTTCACCGCGGAGGATGAAGAGAGCCTGCAGGAACTGGGAATGCAGGCGGCGATTGCGCTGCAACGGACGTTCGAGCGGGAAGAACTGGTGCGACGTCATCGGCAGTTGACGGAACAGGTAACGCAGGGAGTGGAGATCGTCGGCGAAAGTCCGGCGGTGGTGGCGCTCCGTGGAACGATCGATCGGCTGGCGGCGACGGACCTGCCGGTGCTGATTCTCGGCGAGAGCGGGACGGGAAAAGAAGTGATCGCGCAGTCGCTGCATTATCGGGGGACGCGGCGGGAGCATCCGTTTATCGCGGTGAACTGTGCCGCGCTGACGGAGACGCTGCTGGAGAGCGAACTGTTCGGGCATGAGAAGGGGGCGTTTACGGATGCCCACGAGGCACGGCAGGGGAAATTCGAACTGGCGCAAGGGGGACGCTGTTCCTGGATGAGATCGGCGATATGTCACTCGGGGGCAGGCGAAATGCTGCGGGTGCTGGAACAGAAGGTGATCACGCGGGTCGGTGGTTCGCAGAATATTCCGATCAATGTGCGGATTGTGGCGGCGACGAATGCGAAGCTGTCGGAGCAGGTGCGCGCCAAGAAGTTCCGTGAGGATCTGTATTACCGGTTGAGTGTGGTGACGCTGGAACTGCCGGCGTTGCGGGACCGGCCGGAGGATATCCTGCTGCTGGCGGAGTTCTTCCTGGCGAAGTTCTGTCAGCAGGCGCGGCGGAAGACGCTGACGTTGTCGCCGGAAGCGCGGCGGAGATTGCAGGCGCATGGCTGGCCGGGGAATATCCGCGAATTGAGAAACCTGATGGAAAGGGTGGCGTTTCTGACCACGGGAGATCGGGTGGAAGGGGAGGATCTCGCATTCATCCTGGCGCCGGATCGGGAGCCGACGCCGGGCGCGGTGGACAATGCGCCGCTGAACGAGGCGACGTCGGAATTCCAGCGGCAGTACATTCGGCGGGCGATCAAGCGGGTGCGGCAGAACATGAGCGAGGCGGCGCGAATGCTGGGATTGCATCGGTCGAATCTGTATCGCAAGATGCGGCAGTTGGGGATGACGGAAGCTCCTCCCGAAACGGAAGGGGAGGATGATGTCGAGGAGTTGGCCCAGGACGCGTAGCCGCTTCGCGTCTAGAGAGTAGAACAGTAGAGCAGTGGAAAGTAGAGCAGGGGGAAGAGAGAGGCACATTCAGGAATGAGGGTTGAGATAAGAACGAGAGCCCAACGCGCACATGCCCACCCTGCTTCGCGAAGTGGGTATGCCACCCAAAAATAAATACCTGTGGGGATCAGGAGGATCATGAGCAGGAAGAATCATCGCCGGACGCGGAGGCATCGCCCGCTCCGCCGTAGTCCGCCGGGAGCAATGCCGGGGCTGCTGAAGGTGGATCCCGCCTCTCCGCTGCCGGAAATCTGCGTTGTCGCGTATGGGGAGAACGCGTTCGTCGAGCGGAAGGGGACGGATCTCGCGTTTATCCAGGAATGCCTGCGAACCTACGCCGTCACGTGGGTGAACGTCGACGGGCTGGGGGACGCGAAGGTCCTGCAGGAGATCGGGAGCCTGTTCGGCCTGCATCCCCTGGCGATGGAGGACGTGATCAACCTGCACCAGCGGTCGAAGGTGGAGACCTATGGCGATCATCAGTTCATCGTCACGCAGATGGTGGACTACAAGGAGATGATCGAGGCGGAACAGCTCGGATTATTCCTGGGGAAGAAGTTCGTGGTGACGTTCCAGGAATTTCCCGGGCCGGATTGTTTCGAGCCGGTGCGGGAGCGGCTGCGAAAGAACGTGGGGATTGTGCGGGGGCGGGGGCCGGATTACCTGACGTATTCGCTGATTGACGCGGTGATCGACCATTACTTCCCGGTGCTGGAGGTGTATGGCGAGAAGCTGGATGAACTGGAACAGCAGATCATCAATACGCCGAACCCGGCGCAGATGCCGGTGATTCACGAGATCAAGCGGGAGCTGCTGTTCCTGCGGCGGATGGTGTGGCCGCAGCGGGAGGCGATCAACGTGCTGGTGCGGGACCCGCTGCCGGGGATTCAGGATGAGACGCGGGTGTATCTGCGGGATTGCCAGGACCACGTGATGCGGATCATCGACCTGCTGGAGACGTATCGGGAAGTGGGGAGCGACCTGATGGATCTGTATCTGTCGAGCATGAGCAACCGGACGAATGAGATCATGCGGGTGCTGACGGTGATTTCGACGGTGTTCCTGCCGTTGACGTTTATCGTGGGTGTGTACGGGATGAATTTCGACACGAGTTCGCCGTGGAACATGCCGGAATTGAAGTGGAAGTACGGCTATGTCGCGACGTGAGGGTGATGATCGGGGTGACGGTGTGGATGCTGTTGTTCTTCCGGCGTAAGGGATGGCTGGGGGAAGAAGAAGCGAGCAAGTTCTGGTGCGGTCTGATTTTGGTACTTACGCTCGTGGGGTGTGACGGGGGCTGGGGGCAATGTGCCTGCGGTGGGGCCGAGTGGAAAGCCGGCGGTGGTTGTGGGGGGGAATGAGGGCGAAGAAGGAATTGCCGCCGAAGTATGGTGGGTGGAGGTGGGGTGCTTCTTGGGAAAGAAGGGGAGAGCGGGTGCAAGTCGAGCAACGGGCAACCGGTGCAGCCGATCTCGTCGAACGTCAAAAGTGAAGATGGGGCTGCAATGCGGGCCGGTGGGGCGGACGTCGAAGGTGGATTGGGAATACCTGGGGACGACGGACGCGGGGGACCGTTACCGATTTACGCGGGTGTTTCCGGTGGAGGGGCCGATGACGACCACCACGAAGGAGATTGTGTATGCGGGGAAGGAATTGATGGTGTTTCAGGATGAGTATCAGCGGGTGGTGATCCGGCCGCAGCCTGAACCGAAGAAGGAAGAGAAAAAGCAAAAGGGGTGCTGTAAGGTGGTAAGGTTGAGCCCTTCCGACGAGAACTGTTGAAATGACGGTCGAACACAGATCAGAGACGTTTGGACGGCCCCTCATCCGGATGACGGCCCAATTCTGTTCGGCACGTTTTTTGCGCCAGGAAGAGTTCATGTTATACCACGGCCAATCTCCAGCCGGGAGGAATGGCCGTGGCGGAAGAAGAAGACCTCCGAACCGCTCGACCCCCGCAAGTTGCAGGGCTTCAAGTATTTTCAGTTGATCGACGAGCTCCTCGAACGCCTGCATGACGTCGGGACGGCTCGAGACCGGGCCGATAACCGGCAGTTGTTCTTTGACCAATACGCCACCCTGTTCCTGCTCTCTTACTTCATCCGACGGTCGCCAGCCTGCGGGGCTTGCAACAATTTGCCACTCTCGAAAAAGTGCAACGCTTGTGCGGCGTGAAGCCGACATCGCTGGGATCCCTGAGCGAAGCGGCACGGGTCTTCGATCCCCGAGCCTTGGAACCGATTATCGCGGAACTCGCAGCCGGGTCACAGCGAAAGGGGAGCGGGACTCCCGTCGGCCAAGGAAGCGGCCTTGGCAGGGCTGATTGCCGTCGACGGCAGCCTGCTCAAGGCATTGCGCATGGCGTGGGCGGTCTGGCAGGACGCCACGCACCGGGCCGCCATGATGCACGTCGCCTTCGGTTCTCTCCGGAGTGCCTGTGGGGGTCACGCTCACCGAGGGGAACGGTTCGGAACGGACGAATTGCGTAAACTCGTCGAACCCGGAGGGTTTACGTAACGGACACGGCTATGCGGACTACAGCCTGTTCCGGGAATTCGACGCCGGGAGTCCGGTTTGTCATTCGCCTGCAGGAGAACTCGGTGTTCGAGGTGCTGCAGGAGCGAGTCTTGTCGCGGACGGAGCAGTCGCTGGGGATCGTCCGGGACGTGACGCTCAGGCGTCTGGGGACGGAGAAACACAACTCGCTTTTGGAGCGTCCACTGCGGATCGTGAAAGTGCAGGGTGCGGAACCGGAGCAGGTGTGGGTCTTGGCGACAAATGCCCTGGATCTGTCGGCGGAGTTGATTGCCACGGCGTACCGTCATCGCTGGCAGATTGAATTGTTCTTCCGCTGGCTGAAGTGCGTTCTGGGTTGCCGTCACCTGTTCAGCCACCAGCCAGGAGGAGTGACGCCGCAGGTCTACTTCGGAATCATTGCGGCGCTGTTAATTGGGCTGTGGGCGGGATCGAAGCCGAATAAGCGGACCTATGAGATGCTGTGCCTGTATCTGAGCGGTTGGGCGACGCTGGAGGAAGTGGAACGGCATCTCCTCAAACTCTACCCCAACGCCGGCTCCCCCGACCCACCCGGCAAATCTTGAGCCGAACAGTATTGATGACGGCCACCTTCTCCCTCGGGGGGGAGAAGGTCTTTGAACAAAAACCCCGGTCTGAGAGTTCAGGCCGGGGTTGAGTTTTTGGCGGAGGCGGTGTTTACAGACTGACGATGCGAAGAGGGTCAGTCTGAGTTGTGGTGATTAACGGCAGAAGGTGTTGGGACGGTTCCAGGAGTTGAAGTAACCGTTGCCCCAGTTGAGGCCGAAGCCGGTATTGAAGCGGTTGTTGTGAACATGTCGAACGGGGACAACCGGCCGCATGGGAACGACGGGGGCACAGCCGACGTTGCGGTTGTTGTAGACGTTGCCGTAGTTGCCGAAATTCATATTGCCGAAGTTCCCATAGGAACCGAAGCCGGAGTAGCCGTAGCCAGCGGCTTGCGCCTGCATTGAACCGAGACCCATGACACCGACCAGAACCGCACCGAGCAGCAAGAACTTTTTCATGATCGAACCCTTCCTTTCTGACTTTTGGTTTCGAGTCGTTGTTGACTCACGGGGGAATGAAAAGGCAAGGGGTGTGCCAAAATCGTTAGCGCAAAAACGATGTGCAGATTTGGCTGAAAAAGAGGCTGTTTTCGCAGGGTCTTCATCTCGAATTCAGACTGGGGAGGACGCAGGTGAGAAGGAAAGTGTGATCAGTTTTCGCGGGGGTGTTGTCGGTTGGTGCGGCGGGGGGGGTGAGCAGGAAAAGGAGCGGGTAGAAATAAAAGACTCCTCTCCTCCACCGGCGAAATGGGCTCGGTCGAGAAGAGGAGTTAACGTCACTCCTCACGGAAAAAAGTGATGGCGATTGGCCCCGTCAAAAGGAGCCTTTCCGGAGGCAGCATTTCTTGAAAAGGCGTCCGCTGCCACAGGGGCAGAGATCGTTGCGGCCCAATTTCTCTTCGAGCTGTTTGTCGCCATGGACGATGCGGATGCCCCGCCCGACGTGCGTCTCGGAGGGGAATCCTTTGCGACGTTTGCTCATCGGCTCGAAAAAAAGGGGAGATCGCGAAAGCCGGTATTGTTCTCGAAGTTTTCCTGGGAATTGTGCATGGGACACCTCCTGATTCTGAACGGGACTCTGTTGGGGATTGAAACTACGAGGAGGACAGGGGAAGGGGGATGAGGTTCGGAGTCGAAAGAAGGAATTTGGAGGGTGTGGATACGGGGCGGGTCGGGAGCGATCAAGATCGTCGGGGGGAGAGCGGTTTTTTATCCGAAAAAAGGGTGGCAAGCGGAGGTTTGGGGATGGGCATGAAATGTGCCTTACTAAAAAGTCAGGGCTGCGACTTGGGCAGCCAGCGGTATTCGTCACCTTTGTTGTTGGAGGAAAAAATCATGACCAGAAAAAACGGTCCTTCGGAAAATGAGAACATCCGCCGTGCCCGGAATGAAGACCCGATCACGGGAGAACCGGGATCGCACCCCGTGGGGACGGGGGTGGGGGCGGTGTTAGGTGGAGCGGCGGCTGGGGCAGCGGCAGGGGCGGTGGGTGGCCCGGTCGGAGCGGCGGTTGGAGTGGTCGCCGGTGGCGTGGCCGGGGCGTATGCCGGGAAAGCGGTCGCCGAAAGTGTCGATCCGACGGTTGAGTCGGCCTACTGGCGGGAGAATTTCGAGGAGCGGCCGTATTACCGTGACGATTACACGTTTGAAGACTATGAACCGGCGTATCAGTCCGGTTGGGAGATGGAATTCCAGGAGGGTGAAGGGCGTTCGTGGGATGAACGTGAAGCGGAAGCACGGCGGCGTTGGGAAGAGTACTACAATACCAATGAAATCGAGCCTCTGATGACTTGGGAAGATGCCAAGTATGCGTCGAAGGATGCTTATCAGCGAATCGCCGAACGGCATCACGCGGCAATCACGAATCCGCACAAGCCGCGGTAGTGCCTCATGGATCCATGCCTACCCTGCCGCTTCGCGGCGATGTAGGCATGCCACCCCAAGAAGAAGACAGTCGCAGGTGTGGGTCGGAACGGCCTTCGGGGTTTTCCCGGGGCCGTTTTATTGTTTTGTGTAAGACAATGCCTAGAGACGTTTACACCCGACCCCTCATCCGTCCGCTGCGCGGCCACCTTCTCCCACAAGGGGCGAAGGGCTTTGAGACGGTGTCGCTCGTGCGCCTGTTGGGAGGACACTTGCTGAATTTTGCTTGTGCGTCGAGGACGTCAGGCACAGCCTGACCTACAAGAATCAGTGTTCTGGTTTTGTGTGAATGGTGATGAGGAAGAGTTGGCGGGTGTGGTTTTCGGCAAGGCCGGGGACAAGGAGTTGGGTATTGCTGCGGCTCCAGGTGGGGGCAGGGTCGAGGCGAAGATCGCCGGAGCCCCATTGGCCGATGTTGAAACCTTGAGAGCGGATGTGGGCGCCGTCGGTGCGGCGATAGATGGCGTAGTAGTTCTGTTTCTCTTTGCTGACGCGGAAGCCATTGACGAACCATTTGCCATCGGGAGAGAGGGAGACGTCTCCTTCGGGATCGGGGAAGATTTCTTGCGTGCCGAGTTGGCCGATGACGAGCTGGCGGTCGGTGTCGAACAGGACCTGGCGTTTGCCGGCGCGGCCGATCATGCGGCGGCCGAAGTCCCATTCGGGGTGTCCGCCGAGGAATTGCGTGGGGGTGAGGTGTGTACCATTGGGATGGATGAGGAAGGGCTGATTGATGCGGGTCCCTTTGTGGCCGTCTTCCCAGCCTGCGCGGGCGAAGAAGAAGATCCCGTCTCCCTCGCGGTTCCAGAGCGTGTGATTGATGAAGAGAGGTGGGATGTCGAGGGGGGGGTAGAGCTGCTTGATGGTCTTCGCGAGTTGATCGAAGGAGACGAGAAGAGTCTTGGCGCCGGTGTGGATGTCGATTTTGAAGATGCCGTCGTCTGCGGGGTGAGCCATTCCCGTGGTCCAATCGGTGGCGTCTTTATAGCCGGTGACAGGGCGGAGGAGGGCCATGCGGGCATAGTTGATAGCGGTGAAGGAGCCTCCGGTCTGGGAGACGCCGGCGTTGGCGACGGGGGTGTCGTCATAGCGGTATTCCTTGACGCGCTTGTTGGCGGCGATATCGAAGAGGACGGTGAAGATTTTTCGGGTTTTGGGATCGCGATCGTTGAAGAAGAACTGGGTTTCCTGGGCATCAGGATTCCAGTAGAGCATGGTTCCCTGTTGAGGATTCCAGGCGCGGGTCTGGTCGAGGACGCGAGACGAAAAATTGTTGTGAGTGTCGAGGAGAAGGATGTCGGCGGGGTCATTAGGGCCGGGCATGCGGTCCTGGAACGTACTGCGAAGGGTGAGGATATAGCGCTCGGATTTGTTCCAGGGGATGTTCTGGACGTGGCCGATGTAGCCGAAGAAGTGGTGGTTTGGTCCGGAGGTGATTTGCCTGACGTCGAGGGAGAGGTCGGCGGCTGGGAGGGGGAGGGTGAGGGTGAGGAAGAGTGTTACTAAGGTGCAGGTGAACGTTTTCATGAGTTGAGAATCTGATTGCTGCCTCTTGTGCCTGACGGCACCCACACGCCGGAGTACCGGCGTATGGGCCATCCTCGATTATTACCTATTCGGGGGCTTCCGCCTTCGCGGTGCGCCCCCGCCACCCGGTGGACCACCCCATAGAACGATGTTCAGAGACGCTTGGACCGCCCCCTCTTCCGTCCGCTGCGCGGCCACCTTCTCCCGCGCGGGGGAGAAGGTCTTTGGAGTGCCCGGTCGCCGGCGCTCCGGGCATGGGGAATTTACAAAATGAATTTGGCGAGGTCTTCGTTTTTGAGAATGGCGGCGAGCTTGGTGTTCACATATTTGGAGTCGATGGAGACGGTTTTCTTCTTGAGGTCGGGGCCTTCGTAGCTGATGTCATCGAGCAGGCGCTCGAGAATGGTATGCAGGCGGCGGGCGCCGATGTTCTGCGTGGACTGATTGAGGTCGTAGGCGATCTTGGCGATGGTTTTGAGGCCGTCGTCGGTGAACTTGATCTTGATGCCTTCGGTCCCAAGAAGAGCCTGGTATTGCTTGGTCATCGAACTGGAGGGTTCGGTGAGGATGCGGAGGAAGTCGTCCCGGGAGAGATCCTGCAGTTCCACACGGATGGGGAAGCGGCCTTGCAGTTCGGGCATGAGATCGGAGGGTTTGGAGCGGTGGAAGGCACCGGCGGCGATGAAGAGGATGTGTTCGGTGCGGACCTGGCCGTAGCGGGTCTGGACGGTGGTCCCTTCGACGACGGGGAGGAGATCGCGCTGGACTCCCTGGCGGCTGACATCGATGGAATGGCCTGAGCCTTCCGGGCCACAGATCTTGTCGAGTTCGTCGATGAAGATGATGCCGGTGTCCTGGGCGAGTTGAACCGCTTCCTCCTGGATCGATTCCTTGTCCATGAGGGCCTCGACTTCCTCATCGATGAGGATCTGGCGGGCTTCGCGGACGGTGAGCTGGCGGTCCTTGCTTTGTCTGGGGATGATTTTTTCGAACATGCTCTGGAAGTCGATGTCCATCTGCTCCATCCCCATGTTGGAGAGGATCTGGACGGGGACGTGACGTTGCTCGACCTGCATCTGCACGGTCTTGTCCTCGAGATCACCCTTACGAAGGAGTTCGCGCATCTTGTTTTTGGTGCGCTCGTGGCGTTCGGCGGATTTGTCGAAGGCGGCG
The DNA here is from genome assembly GCA_046349635.1 of Planctomycetales bacterium. Taxonomy (GTDB): domain Bacteria; phylum Planctomycetota; class Planctomycetia; order Planctomycetales; family Planctomycetaceae; genus JAXMBX01. The sequence continues at coordinate 43,858 of JAXMBX010000023.1, read as the reverse complement.
GGGTCTTCGCCATCCCAGGCGGGGGCGGAGGGGATGAGGAGTTCGAGGATGCGTTCCTCGGCTTTTTCGACGGCGGTTTTCTCGACCTGCTGGCGCTTGGTTTGGCGGATGATGTTGAGGGCGGCTTCGACAAGGTCACGGATCATGCTTTCGACATCGCGACCGTGATAGCCGACTTCGGTGTACTTGGTGGCTTCGACCTTCACGAAGGGGGCGCCGGTGAGCTTGGCGAGACGACGGGTGATTTCGGTTTTGCCGACGCCGGTCGGGCCGATCATGATGATGTTCTTGGGGAGGATTTCCTTGCGGAGTTCGGGGGGGAGTTGGCGCCAGCGCCAACGATTGCGAATGGCGATGGCGACGGCGCGTTTGGCGTCCTGCTGGCCGATGATGTGCTGGTCGAGTTCCTCGACGATCTGGCGGGGCGTTTTTTCTTCCACGGGAGCGGGTTCCGACGGTGCAAAAAGGGGAGGAGAGTCTGTCAGATTATTTTACGGGATGGGGGGGAGGAATGCGCGTGTGAGGGGAGGGGAGGGGAGAAGAATGATTGAGGGCCGAGTTGAACTCTGCCTTTGTGTTGGCGCACACAGGTAGCCGGAGTACCGGCAACCTGTGTCACCCATGTTCTAAGTCATGAGATCCGATTTTCGTTCGATCGTAGCCAGGCGTGGAGGGAATGGATGGCGGAGGTAGCGTGGTCTCCCCAATGGAGAGTAAAGCCCGTGCCCCACTCCCAATTGGCCTGAGCGCGCTGACCACATTGGTAGGCCCGCAGACCGGTGATGACATCACTGTAGATGTCACGAAAATCGTCGCAGACACTGTGAATCGACGGTTCAGCATCAGGAGGAACGATCGTGGGATTGAAGACTGAATAATGGTGATCGAACGGAATAGAGCGATGCGCGATGACGCGATCACATTCCCGGACCGAAATCGATTCTGCGTCCGGCTGGTTTAACAACCCATCCGACCAGGCAGGCGGAAGCTGTAGGCCGGCGAGGTAGAGGCTGGTGAGGCGGATGAGGGCTTCGCGCGTGGCGGCTTGTTCGTCTGTCGAGCCGGGGCTTGTGGCCCAGGTCTCGAAACGCAGAGCTTCAGCGGCAAAGAGGTCGAGGGGGTCCATGAGGGTTGGTCCGCGGAATGTCCAAGGTTCTGACCGGATGAATGTAACGGTTGGACGCAGGACATTTGGGCGAGGTTCGTAGGGAATTGGGTGTCGATTTGAACGGACCGCTTGTCGCTGCGCGACCCACACGCGTACATGCCCACCCTGCTGCTGGTGCAGCGAAGTGGGCATGCCACCCAGAAAGGGACAAAACACCTGTGGACGATCCACTACAGTTTAGCGGACGAGGGGGCGATATTTGATGCGGTGGGGGCGGTCGGCTTCGGCGCCCAATCGCGCGTGGCGCTGTTCCTCGTAGATTTTGTACGTCCCTTCGCACCAGACGACTTCGCTATCCCCTTCAAACGCGAGGATGTGCGTCGCAATGCGATCGAGGAACCAGCGATCGTGGCTGATGACGACGGCGCAACCGGCGAAGTTGGCGAGGGCTTCCTCCAGTGCGCGGAGCGTATCGACGTCGAGGTCGTTGGTCGGTTCGTCGAGGAGGAGGAGGTTGCCGCCGGATTGCAACAATTTGGCGAGGTGGACACGATTCCGTTCACCGCCTGAGAGTTGGCCGACGAGTTTCTGCTGATCAGGGCCGCGGAAGTTGAACTTGCCGACGTAGCCACGGGCGTGCATCTTCACTTTGCCGACTTCGATCTGGTCTTTTCCGCCGGAGATTTCCTCGAAGACGGTCTTCTTGGGATTGAGGGCGTCGCGGCTTTGATCGACGTAGGAGGGGACGACGGTTTCGCCGATGCGGAGTTTTCCGCCATCGGGTTTTTCCATCCCCATGATCATGCGGAAGAGGGTGGTCTTACCGGCGCCGTTGGGGCCGATGACGCCGACGATGCCGCCGCGCGGAAGGCGGAAGGACATGTTATCGAAGAGGAGTTTGTCGCCGAAGGCCTTGGTGAGGCCGGTGGCTTCGACGACGAGTTCACCGAGAGGGGGGCCGGGAGGAATCTGGATATCGGCGGTGTCGCCGCTGTCGACATATTCCATGGCGGCGAGGCGCTCGTACTGTTCCATACGGGCCTTGTTCTTGGTGGCCTGGGCCTTGGGGGACATGCGGACCCACTCGAGTTCCTTCTTGAGGAACTTCTGGCGTTTGGATTCCTGTTTCTCTTCGAGTGCGAGGCGGGCCTGTTTCTGTTCGAGCCAGCCTGAGTAGTTGCCTTCGTAGGGGATGCCGCGCCCACGGTCGAGTTCGAGGATCCAGCCTGCGACGTTGTCGAGGAAGTAGCGATCGTGCGTGACGGCGACGACGGTGCCGGGGAAACCTTGCAGGAAGTGTTCGAGCCAGGCGACCGATTCGGCGTCGAGGTGGTTGGTCGGTTCGTCGAGGAGGAGGATATCGGGGTTGCGAAGGAGCAACTGGCAGAGAGCGACGCGGCGTTTTTCACCACCGGAGAGATTCTTGACGACGAAGTCACTGGGGGGGAGGCGCATGGCGTCCATGGCGAGTTCGACGGTGCGGTCGAGTTCCCAGAGATTGGCGGCGTCGATCTTGTCCTGGATGCGAGCCTGCTCGTCGAGGACGGATTCCATTTCCTCGGGGGGAAGATCCTCGCCGAGTTTCATGTTGAGGTCGTTGTAACGATCGAGAATGGCCTGGGAATCGGCGACCGCCTGCTGGATGCACTGTTCGACGGTGAGTTCGGGGTCGAGCTGAGGCTCCTGGGGGAAGTAGCCGATGGTGACACCCTTGGCGGGCTTGGCGGTCCCCATAAAATCCTTGTCGACGCCGGCCATGATGCGGAGGAGGGTACTTTTCCCGGCGCCGTTACCACCAAGGACGCCGATTTTGGCGCCGGGGTAAAAGGAGAGCCAAATGTTGTACAGAATCTCCTTCTGTTCAATGATTTTGGTGAGTTCTTCGATCTGAAAAATGTATTGCTGCGTCATCGTTTTTCCGTGTTTTGTTGCCCCGAAGTCAGATTAGCCGGGGAATTATCATAGAGATCCGTCCCCGGTCCGGCCAGTGGCGTTGGTGGGGCTGGCGAGTGGCTGGAGGGGGCCACGCATCAGTGGTATTTGATCCGTTTGTAGGGGTGGGAAGGTGTCAAAAAGTGATCCTCAGGGGCATTTCAGTCGTTGTAATCCAAACAGATGTCAGGAGGGTGCGTGTCCGAAGCTTCGGTTGGCATGCAATTTGTATTTCTAACAGATCCGTAAACTAGAATAACTGATGGACAGGGGATCCTGTCCTGAAAAAGAGGTCAGGAGGATCTCGTAACCTGAATCATAACAAAGCCTTAAGAATTCACTCCTGCGATCTTCCGGAAAGCGTGAGGAAAATCATCAGCCGTTACGTTGCCCAAATCTTCAACAAGTGCCGCCCATATTTCTCACCGGCGCAGCTCAATACGGTGGTTGTCCTGGGCTCTATTTTGAGTCTGGGAATCTGGGGGCATTTGAATCACTGGCAGTTCGTGCATGACGAGGACCACTCCGAAGCGACCGCGCATCATGCGGGGGAATCGCATGGGGGGGCGGCGCACCATGACGTGGCCGCGACCGGAGCGAATGCTCCAGAGTTGCTGAAAGTCGAGACGCGTCCCAGCGAACCCATGATCGAAGCGAACGGGACGCTGGTTCATAATCCGAATTATGTGGCGGAACTTTCCACGCGCACCTCGGGAACGGTGTGGCGGGTGTTGAAGAAGGTGGGAGACCAGGTGCAAGCCGGGGAAGTGCTGGCGCTCGTGGAAGCGGCACCCGTGGGGGAGGCGAAAGCCGAGTTGCTGAAGGCGCTGGTGCAAAATGACCTGCGTGCCCGGACTTTGGCCCGCCTGGAAGGGCTGAGCGAAGTGGTCTCCGAGAAGAAGATTCAAGAAGCCCGCGCCGCGTCCCACGAGGCGAGCATTCGTCTGTTCGACGCCCAGCAGGTTCTGTCGAACCTGGGATTGCCGGTGAACCTGGACCAATTTCAAGGAAAACAAGACCAGGAACTGGCGACGAAGGTGATGACGCTGGGAGTTCCGGACTCGATTCTGAAAGAGACGGGGAACCAGAGCCTGACGGCCAACCTGATTCCGATTGTGGCCCCGTTCGAAGGTGAAGTGATCAAGGCGGGGGTGGTGATCGGAGAACAGATCCGCGCAGCCCAACCGGAGTTCACGGTGGCTGACCGGAAGCACTACTGGATTACCTTGAACGTGCATCGTGAAGATGCTGGTCGGATTTCAGTGGGACAACCGGTGCATTTCAAGACGGATGGAGCGGCGCAGGAATTCACGAGTACGATCTCGTGGATCAGCACTGAAGTTGATGAAACGACCCGGACACTGCAGGCACGCGCGGACCTGATCCTCGATCAAGAGATGCTGGCGCGTCTGCCTCACCTGCATGCCAACGTGCTGGGGACTGGACGAATCCAAGCGGGGGGGCCGCACGAAGTGGCGGTCGTTCCTCCCTCATGCCTGCTATGGACCGGCGATCATTACGAAGTGCGGGTCAAATCGAGCAGCGGCGCCCTGGAAGACCGGACCGTCCGGGTGGGATCCGTTTCCGAGACGGAAGCGGAAATTGTGGGAGGATTGCAAGCGGGTGATTCGATCGCATTGCAACCGGTCAAAGTTTCCCAGACGTCAGACTCTTCGGGAATCACACAGGTGGCACATTTCGAGCCGGCTCCGTGAGCGGGAAGAACGTCAAGGACGGAAGAAGGGCTCTGTGATCCGTGTGATTGTGTTTCCCGCCGCATTAACCAGATGGTTTCGCAGCCGTGGGGAATCCTGCCTTAAATCTTCAAGAGCCTTTGCAATCTTCACCGATCCCCAGTCACAGAGTCTCCCGCGGGGAGACGGTTGATGCGCGTGGATTCCCGCGAGGCAGATTTCCCTTCCGAGGTGGCTCTCCAGACTGAGCCGGTTGGCAGAGATGGAAAGAGCAGGGAACCGGTAATTGCCAAGGACAGCAGTATGGAAGATCCGCAGACTTCACCGACCACGGCGACTGTGACACCTGAGGGGATTGGTCCCGAGGGAACAAACAGGCCGACGAAGCCGCCGTACACGCCTCCCTTGTCGGGTGCGGTGCTGTGGGGTGTGGTGCTGGTGAGCCTGATTTCGGTGTTGAATCAACTCGACTGGAGCCGGGCGTCGAAGCTCGCGGCGATCAATTTCGAGACTCCGCAGTCGCAGCATCGGCATCAGAGCCAGGCGGAGCTGGTGCAAAGCGTGCCACGTTTGAACCAGCACGCGGACGCTCCGAAGCCGCTGGAGACAAAACCGAGCAACGTGGAACTGGGAGCGATTGAACTGAAATCCGAGGAGGCGCTGAAGCACCTGGGGATCGCGACAGCCGCGGCGGAACAACGGGCGATGAATGAATACGTGGAGGCGAGCGGAGCGATCGATTACGACAAGACTCTGCTGGTGCAGTTGTCCTCGCGCGTTTCGGGGACGGTGTGGCGTGTCGAGAAGAAGATCGGGGACCGGGTGCAGAAGGGTGACGTGCTTTCGATCCTGCAATCGAACCAGGTGGGAACGGCGAAGACGGAGTTCCTGCAGAGCGTGGTGCAGATGCGGCATGCGGAAGCGACGTTGAAACGGCTGCAATCTCTGCCGGACCAGGTGGTGGCGAAGCGGGAGCTGTTTGAAGCGGAAGCCAACCTGCGCGAGGCGCGGATCAAGCAATTGAACAAACAGCAGGCGCTGTCGAACCTGGGGCTGCCTTTGCAATATGACGAGAAGAAGAACCAGCCGGAACCGGAGCTGATGACGAGTCTGCAGTTTCTGGGTTTGCCGTCGGCGATCGCGGACAAACTGGACCCGAAAACGACCCCGGCAAACCTGATTCCGGTGCTGGCTCCGTTTGACGGGATCGTGTTACAGCGGGAGATCGTGGTCGGGGAGGCAGTCGAACCGTCGTTGACGCAGTTCGTGGTCGCGGACACAAGCCGGATGTGGATCCTGTTGAACGTGCGGAAGGAGGATGCGGACCAGTTACGAATCGGCCAGCCGTTGCGATTCACGGGGGATTCGAACCCGGTCGCGATTGAGGGGAAGGTGAACTGGATCAGCCCGGAAGTGGACAAGAAGACGCGATCGATCCAGGTGCGCGCGGAAGTGCCGAGCCATTTGAACGATAAGGAAGGTGGCGCCCAGATGCTGCGGGCGAACACGTTCGGGCGGGGGATGATTCAGGTGCGGAGCGAACCGCAGGCGACCGTGGTTCCGAAGAACGCCGTACAGTGGACGGAAAGCGGAGCGGTGGTGTTCGTGGCGGATGCGACGGGGCGGGTCTTTACGCCGCGTTCCGTGGAGGCGGGGATCCGGGATAAGAACTGGGTGGAGATCCGGTCGGGAGTGAAAGCGGGGGAACGCGTGGTGACAGCAGGCAGCCACGTCCTGAAAAGCGAGCTGGCACAACGGAAAATGAACAACAGCGGGGGCTGATTTGCCCTTGCTATCGAGACGGCTTACGGACAACCCTTCGAGACTGGCGCTCACACAATGCTCGAACGAATCATCACGTGGTCCCTGGGGAATCGGATCCTGATCCTGCTGTTCGTGATCGGAATGATCACGGCAGGGCTGATGGCACTGCAGAAGCTGAACATCGACGCGTTTCCGGATACGACGCCGATCCAGGTGCAGATCAACACGACGGCGCCGGCGCTCGTTCCCGAGGAAGTGGAACGGCAGATCACGTTCCCGGTGGAAATGGCGATGAGCGGGATGCCCGGACTGGAGCAGTTGCGCTCCATTTCGCAGTTCGGCCTGTCGCAGGTGGTGGCGACGTTCAAAGACGGGACGGACATCTACTTCGCGCGGCAACTGATCAATGAACGGCTGGGGACCGTGGAAATGCCGGCGGGGATTCCACGTCCGGAAATGGGTCCGGTCTCGACGGGTCTGGGGGAAGTGTTTCACTACGTGCTGATGGGTGACGGCCCGCATCCGCGGGATCTGATGTCGCTGCGCACGATGCAGGACTGGCAGGTGAAACCCGTGCTGCGTCCCGTGGCGGGGACTGCGGAAATCAACTCCTGGGGTGGCCTGAAGAAGCAGTACCAGGTGCGGATTTTTCCGGAGAAGCTGTTCAAGTACGACCTGACATTCCAGCAAGTCGTGCAGGCGGTGCAGCAGAACAACCTGAACGTCGGAGGGGGAAACATCAACCGTGGGGGGGACATGCTGCTCGTCCACGGGATCGGGCGGACGACGAATGTGAAGCAGATCGAGGAGATCGTGATCACCTCCAAGGGGGGTGTGCCGGTGACGGTTCGTGACGTGGCGGAAGTGACCATCGGGCATGAGATCCGTCGGGGTGCGATCACGGCGAACGGGAAAGGGGAGGTGGTGCTGGGGCTGGGGTTCATGCTGATGGGAGAAAACAGCTATGGAGTCACCAGCCGTCAGACGGAGCAGTTCCGGGAAGTGTGCAAGACGCTGCCCAAGGACGTCAAAGGGATGACGGTCTACGACCGGACGGAACTGGTGGACCAGGTTATCGGGACGGTGAAGGCGAACCTGATCGACGGGGCGCTGCTGGTGGTGGCAATCCTGTTCATCTTCCTGGGGAACCTGCGGGCGGGGCTGATTGTGGCGGCGGCGATTCCGCTGTCGATGCTGTGCGCATTCATGGGGATGCAGCAGACAGGGATCGCGGGGAGCCTGCTGAGCCTGGGGGCGCTGGACTTCGGGCTGGTGGTGGACGGCTCGGTGGTAATGATTGAAAACGTGATCCGGCGCCTGTCGCATGGATCGGGTGAGAAGCCGCGGCAGCAGGTGATCCGGGATGCGTGCATCGAGGTGGCGAAACCGAGCGTGTTCGGCGTGTTCATCATCATGATCGTGTATCTGCCGATCCTGACGCTGGAAGGTGTGGAAGGGAAGATGTTCCGCCCGATGGCGTTGACGGTGGTGTATGCGTTGGCGGGGGCGCTGGTGGTGTCGCTGACGGTGATTCCCGTGCTGGCGAACCTGGTATTGCCTGCGAAGCTGTCGGAGACGGAGCCTTTGATCGTGCGGTTGGCGTCGAGGCTCTATGCCCCGCTGCTGCACAGGGCGATGAAGTATCCGATTCCGATTGTGGTCATCACCCTGGGGATGCTGGTGGCGGCAGGTGGACTGGCAACACGTCTGGGATCGGAATTCGTGCCCCGGCTGGCGGAAGGCTCGATCGTGATCGGGATTCTGCGTCCTCCGGGAACGAGCCTGGAACAGTCGGTGCTGCTGAACACGCAGATGGAGCAGGTTCTGCTGGAGAAATTCCCGGATGAGGTGTCACATGTCTGGAGCCGGCAGGGTGCGCCGGAAGTGGTGACGGACCCGGGAACGATCGAATCGACGGACGTGTTCATTTCTCTGAAACCGCGAGCCAAGTGGACGAAGGCAAAGAACCAGACGGAACTGGTAACGCTGATGGAAGTAGAGATGAAGCAGTTCATCGGACAGACGATCTGGTTCACGCAGCCGATTGAAATGCGAATCAACGAGATGCTGTCGGGGGCGCGGGCGGACGTGGCAGTGAAACTGTTCGGGGATGATTTCGACGTCCTGACGGCGAAGGGGAAAGAGATTGAAAAGGTGTTGCGTTCGATTCCGGGTTCGACGGACCTGACGACGGAGCAGATTCTGGGGCAGCCTGTATTGCAGATTCGACTGGACCAGGACCAGATTGCCCGGTACGGGGTTTCAGCCCAGATGGTGCTCGACGTGGTGGAAGCGATCGGCGGGAAAGCGGTGGGGGAAGTGCTGGAGGACCAGTTGAGGTTTCCATTGACGGTGCGACTGCCGGAGCAATCACGGGAGGATGAAGAGAGCATCAAGCGGATTCTGATCGCGACACCGTCGGGAGAGCAGTTGCCTCTGGAACGGCTGGCGACGATCAAGGAGGTGTTCGGAGCGAGAACGATTTCCCGCGAATGGAGCAAGCGGCGGATCACGATCCAGTGCAACATCCGGGGACGGGACATGGGGGGGTTCGTCAAGGAGGCGCAGGAGAAAATCGCCAAGGAAGTGAAATTGCCGGAAACGGGATACCGGATCGTGTGGAGCGGCCAGTTCGAAAACCTGGAACGGGCGTCGGCACGGCTGCAACTGGTGGTCCCATTGGCCTTGGCGTTGATCTTCATCCTGCTGTACTTCACGTTTCAAAACATTTTCGACTCCGCGCTGGTATTCACGAGCGTGCCGTTTGCGTGCATCGGCGGAATCATATCGTTGTGGGTTCGGGACATGCCGTTTTCGATTTCGGCGGCGGTCGGGTTCATCGCGTTGTCGGGGATCTCGGTGTTGAACAGCCTGGTGCTGGTGGAATTCATCCGGCATTTGAATGCCGAGGGGCACCCGCTGCGAGAGTCGATTGAAGAGGCGGGCCTGACCCGTTTGCGTCCGGTGCTGATGACGGCTTTGGTGGCGAGCCTGGGGTTCCTGCCGATGGCCTTGTCCACGACGGCGGGGGCGGAGATTCAACGCCCGCTGGCGACGGTGGTGATCGGGGGGCTGGTGACATCCACACTGTTGACGAGTTGCGTGGTGCCGGCGATTTACCCGTGGTTCGTGCCGCGCGGTGCGGAGGAGAAGAGTTGAGCAGGCGAAAAGACATTAGAGCAGCGCTCAGAGACATTTGTTCCGCCCCCTCACCCAGCCCTCTCCCTCGGGGGGGAGAGGGTGAAGAATGAGGAGAAGATTCCTGGCAATCGGGTGTTAAACCATGCGGGTTGTGCGGGTGGTGCGGGTAATCCGGCGGTGGAGTCTGCGGGAATGTGAAGATGATCCGGCGGGGGGTCTTTTTTCGAGAAATCCCATAGTTCGTGACGTAGGGGATGTGCGGCGGGGCTTGCGTTAATTCCGGCAGGACCGGCGTGCATGGATCGACCGTTGCGAACCTTGCCGCCGATACATTCGGTAGATGCCGAAGTCGGCGGAGTCCGTCTACGGCCAGAAAGCTGGGGAACCAGCGCTCACGTTGAAAACGTCGCGGGAAGGGATTGGCAAACCATCATGCAGGGATGCAGGATCTGGTGGAGACTGGTCGTGGTCTGCGTGCTGTGGCTACCGGCCGTGGCGTTCGCACAACAAACAACTCCGGCCCCGGCGCCCCCCTCCGAATTTGAAGCGGTCCCCCCGCCGCAGAACGTGGGAGAGATCCCCGAGTCGATGTCGCTGGAGGACCTGCTGGCGACTGCGGAGGCTTATAACCCCACGCTGGTGCAGGCGGCGGCGGTGATCGACATCGAGTTGGGAACGCAGACGCAGGTGGGTCTGTATCCGAACCCGATCCTGTACTACAACGGCGCGCAGATTACCCGGAAAGGGAACGTTCAACAGGAAGGCGGATACGTCGAACAAACGATCATGACCGCCGGAAAGCTGAAGCTGAACCGGGCGATTGCCGCGCAGACGGTGAATCAGGCGACGTGGTTGCAGCAACAGCAGGTGTTCCGGGTGACGAACGCCGTGCGGATGCGGTACTACGAGATCCTGGGGGCACAACGTCAGGTGGAGCTGACGGAGAAACTGAAGGGGATCGCGGAGAACGCGGCCACGATCGCGGACAAGCTGCTGGCCTCTGGTGAAGGGACCAAGCCGGATAAACTGCAGGCTGAAATCGAAGTGGGGCAGGCGCAGATCCTGTTGAACAATGCGCGCAACATTTATCTGACTTCGTGGAAACAGATGGCGGCGACGATGGGAACGCCGTTGATGCAGCCGGTGCCGCTGGACGGAAGCCTGGATGCTCCTCCGATGGAGTTCGAGTGGGACAGCACGATTGACTGGCTGACGGCGAACAGTCCGGAAGTGATGGTGGCGCAGGCGGGGGTGGCGCGGTCACAGATCGCGATTCGCCGGGCGCAGGTGGAACCTTGGCCGAACCCGAACGTGCAGGGGTGGGTGCAGCGCGATTACGGGATCAAGCAGAACATCGTGCAGGTGCAGGTGGGTATTCCGACGCCGATCTTCAACCGGAACCAGGGTGGAATTTACTCTGCGATGGCGGAATACCGCCGTTCGCTGGCGATGGCCGAACAGGTGGATCTGTCGTTGCGCGATCGGTTGTCGGTGGCGTATCGGAACTACCGGAATGCCCGGCAGCAGGTGGAGAACTACCGGACGGCGATCCTGCCGAAGGCTCGCGAAAGCCTGGAGCTGATCCGGGAAGGGTATCGCCGGGGTGAATTGCCGTTCCTGCAGGTGCTGTTTGCGCAGCGAACGTACTTCCAGTCGAACCTGGCGTACGTGGAATCACTGACGAACCTGTGGAAGAGCAGCGTGGCGATTTCGGGGATGCTGTTGACGGAGACATCGGCGGCGGATACGTCATCGGTGCCGAACGCGATGATTCCGGACGCTCCGTGAGGTAGATCCGGGGGATTCCGAACAACTGCACTGCCGAGGCGAGTACGCCTCCGCAGTGGCACCCGTCAAGAGACGCATGTTCCGCCCCCTCACCCGAGATTAGCGCTATCGCCTTCGCAATGACCAGATGCCCATCTGGTCACGCTCAGTTGATCCCATCGGGGGGGGAGAGGGTCTAGTTTGCGAATTCAAGTGTCGGGGAGAAGTTTGTTAAATTGGGCGGGAAATCGATCCGAGGGATTGATCCGAACGGGAAAAAAGGGCGTAATACTGATCAACCGGGGTGAGAAACCCCGGTTGCGGCCCATTTCCGTATCTCATCCAGCGAGACCCAACCACCATGACTGCCCCGATTCCGACACCTAAGACCGCCCCTCCCGCCGAGCGCGTGTACCTGGTTTCGTATCCGAAGATCATCTCGTTGTACCCGTCGGTGCTGGTGGCGTTTTTCGCGGGGATCCTGATGCAGGCGTATGGAGACCCGATCGCGCCCAGCCGGTTGCCGGTGGTGGTGACGTCGGTCTTCCTGTGGGTGTTCGCGTTCAACCTAATCATCGTGGGGTTCGATTTTCCGCGCGGGGCGTCATTGACGCTGCTGTTCGTGATCATGTCGATCGTGCTGGGGGCATTCCTGCTGTTCGAATATTTCCCGGACCTGTTCCCGGCGCTGTCGCGGTTCGTGAAATCGTTCCATCCAGTGGCAAACTCGACGTTCTTCTACCTGTACACGTTTGCGATGGTCCTGATCTTCCTGTCGATCCTGATCAAGGTGCAATTCGACTTCTGGGAGATCCGGCCGAACGAACTGCTGCATCACCACGGTTTCCTGAGTGACCTGGAACGGTACCCGGCCCCGAACCTGCGGGTGAGCAAGGAGATCAACGACGTATTCGAGTATTTCCTGTTCGGGTCAGGACGATTGATCCTGCAGCCCAGTAATGAGCCGCGGTCGATCATCCTGGAGAACGTGCCGTTCATCGACCGGAAAGAGGCGCAGTTGACGAAGATGCTGAGCGTGCTGCAGGTGGAACTGCGTTCCGAGGAAAACACCTGATTTAAGGCAGGTGGGACATGCTGCGGAGAGAGGCCGGGGACTGGTGGGTCATCATCTCCCAGTTGGAGCATGCGCGGCTGGCGTTTGACCTGGCGCAATGGCACAGCAGCGGTCAGGAAGAAGATCCGTTTGGGCTGTGGCTGGAAGCGGTGCGGCATCACGACGACGGGTGGCGGGAGTGGGAGCAGGCCCCGGATTTGAATCCTGAGGGGGAGCCGCGGGCATTCGACGAGATGCGGATGGAGATTTCCACCGGGATCTGGGAGCGGAGCATCGCGATTTGCGCGGAGCGGTCGGCGTGGGGAGGGCTGTGGGTAAGCCGGCATTTCTGTTTTCTGGCGGAGCGGGTGCTCGCGCATCTCCCTGAAGGTGTGAGTGCGTCCGCGGCGCAGGGGTTCCTGGAGCAGCAGAAGAGGGAGCAGGCGGCGTGGCGGGAGGAGTTAGCCGGATGGCCTAGGGATGAGCACCACAGGGTTGAGGAGTGGGGTTACCGGCATTTGCAGTTGTTTGACCGGTTGAGCCTGTGGGTGTGTCTGTCTGTTCCCGGGGAGGAGCGGGTGCTGGAGTTGCCGGAGGGGGGAGAGTTGCAGTTGCTGCGGACGGGAAAGAATGTGATTGAGATGTCGGCGGGGTTTTTATGTGATGAGACGGTCCCGTTTCAGGTGGCAGCGAAGCGGGTGCGGAAGGATGCGTTTCACGATGCTGCGAGTTGGAACGAGGCGTGGAAGAGGGCAGAGGGGATCAGCCTAGAGTGGGTGGTGCGCCCTACGGGCGAGAGTAGTTGAAAGAAGCACTCCTCATCCGGAGTACCGGCTTCGCAGTGGCACCCGGGAATCAGGCTCAGAGACATTTGGACCGCCCCCTCACCCGGCTCTGCGAGCCACCCTCTCCCACGGGGGGGCGAGGGTGAAGAATGTGAAATCTTAGCCGATGATTTCGGGGAGGATGTTGCCGTCGCGGACGACCATGATGGGTCGGCCGATGGAGGTGTGGTACTCGGTGTGGTGGTCGACCCCCAACTGATGATAGAGCGTGGCGGCGACGTCATCGGGCTTGAAACCTTGATCTTTGGGGCCCATCCCTTCGTCATCGCTGGCACCAATCACGCGTCCCCCCTTGATGCCGCCACCGGCGAGGACCATGAACATGGCACGAGCCCAGTGGTCGCGTCCCGCCTTGGGGTTGATCTTGGGTGTGCGTCCGAATTCACCTGTAACACAGACGAGGGTCTTGCTCAGGAGGCCGCGTTTCTCGAGGTTGGTGAAGAGCGCGGCAAGGCCGGCATCGAGCTGGGGAAGCCGTTGCTCTTTCAGAAGCTTGAAGTTGTCGGCGTGGGTATCCCAGCCGCCGAAGCCGACGGTGGTCACACGGACCCCGGCTTCAATGAGACGCATGGCGAGCAGGCAACTTTGGCCAAAGGCATGGTTGCCGAATTCCTGACGGAGAGGTTCCGCTTCCCTGTCGATGTCGAACGCCTCACGGGTGCGGGATGAGGTGAGGATGCGATGGGCCTGTTCGGCGAAGCGATCGAGGCCGGAGAGGAGGGGGTTCTGCTTCTCGTAGCCGGTGAAGGCCTTGTCGAGATCCTGGAGGAGGTGTTCGCGACGTTCGAGATCGGTGACGGTGACGCCGTTGCCGAGGGTCACGCCGCGGACGGAGAAAGGCTTGCCGATCTGGGGGACGGCATTGGTCTGCATGGGGGCGTATTCATTTCCCAGATAGCCGGAGGTCTGCGGTGTGGATGGGACGGCAACGAAGGGGGGAAGATCGGGGAGGGTGGGCTTCTCGCGGGTGAGGACCGCACCGAAAGAGGGGAACTGAATGGTGGTGATGGGGACGTTCCCGGAGTTCATGTAGCGGACACCGAGTTCGTGGGCGGCGAAGGAGTGGGAGACGCCGCGGAGGATGGCGTACTTATCGGCACACTTGGCGAGTTTGGGGAGATGCTCGCTGATCTGCACGCCGGGGACATTGGTGTCGATGGGATTGAATTCCCCCTTGTGTTCGACCTTGGCATGGGGCTTGAGGTCGAAGGTGTCCATGTGGGAGGGGCCGCCGTTGAGGTTCACGAAGATCATGTGTTCCGCACGGGTCGTGGGAGCGGCCTGGGCCTGGAAGCGGAGGAAGTCGCCGAGGGTCAGTCCGAGGCCACCAATCGCACCGGCGCGGAGGAAATCGCGACGACGGACACCATTGCAAAGTTTATGCGAGGTCATGGAGAACTCCTGTGTGTGTTATGTGGTGCTCGGTGAGCGTGGTGTTTGCGGGTTTCAGAGACGCTTTCAGACTTGGACATGCCCACCCTGCTTCGCGAAGTGGGCATGCCACCCAGTAACATTAATCAGAGACGGTTGTTGCGTTTTCGTGTTGTCGTTGAGGACACTTCGAAACCGGCCTTGGGAGTCAAGTTGAACTCTCCTCTTGTGCTGGCGCACACAGGTAGCCGGAGTACCGGCAACCTGTGCCACCCAAAAATGGGTTAGTGGTTGACGATGAATTCTTTGGTATTGAGCAGGGCCCAGACGAGATCGCGGGAACTGGCGAGGTAGTCCTTGGAGTCCCGCAGGTGCTGCTTGCAACGATCGACTTCCTCCGGGGTCGGAGGACGGCTGAGGGTCCGCAGATAGGCCTCGCGGATGAAGTTTTCCTGATCGGAGACCGGTACGTCTGAAGCGAGGATGGCGCGGGCCTGGTTAATCTGGTTGATCTGCTTATCCAGTTGAGTTGCTTTCGCCTGAAGAGCCTTGAGTTTCTTCTCAAGGTCTTCGAGGGCCTGCTTGTCTTCTGACTTGGCCTTTTTGAGCTTGTTGAGCTGCTTCTGGACGCCGCGGACCTCCTGGTTGAGTTTGGTGCGCTCTTCCCGGGCGGCGACTAGTTTCGGAGAAGGGGGAGCAGTCTTTGCGAGGTCGCGATTGATTTCCTGCAACCAGCCACTCTTCTGCAGGGACGCAAGCAGATCCTGGTCGTTGTGCAGGTAGATGGTCTGCAGAAGGCTGGGTTCAGTGGAACGCTCGCAGTCGCAGTTCGTCAGGCGGACGGGGCGACCGAAAACATTCAGGGCGAACTGAGCGCGACCGCCGCCGCTGATCCCCTGATCGGAGGTGATGGCACGGTTGCGGGTGGACTCATCGGCCTTGTCCAGTTCCGCCTTGGAAGCGACGGACTGCTGGACGGCATCGTAGAGAACTTCGGCGGGCAGGCGACGGAGAAGGGCGCGGCTGAAGTTACGGGTGTCGTCCTTGTTGCTGTCGTTGGCCTTCCAACTGAGCTGGTAGGTGCGGCTGTTGAGGATTTCCCGGTGCAGCCATTTGAGATCGTAGTCATGGGCGACGAACTCGCGGCTGAGATAATCCAGGAGAGGGGCATTGCTGGGAGGATTGCCGGCACTTAGGTCATCAACGGGATCGACAATGCCGACGCCGAAGTGCATTCCCCAGATGCGATTGACGATGGCTTTGGCGAACCAGGGGTTCTCCTTCTGCTTCATCCAGTCGAAGATGTGCTTGCGGGGGTCTTCTCCATTGTGGAGGGTGATGGGTGACCCGCCGGGGAGGGTGGCGGTGGTGGCCGCGACCCGGACAAGTCCGGCATTGGGATTGGGTTTCTTTTTCGGGTTCGGCTTTTTGGGTTCGGGCTTCTTGGCGTCCGTCTTGGCGTCGGTCTTGCCATCCGTCTTGGCGACTGTGGCTTGGGAGGCGGGGGCTTCGGAGGCGGGCTGTTTCGGATCGGCTTTGGCCTTCGCCTTGGCTTTGGCGTTTGGTTTTGCGGGTGCGTTTGGTTTCTGGGGTGCGTCCGTTTTCTCTGGTGCGTCCATTTTCTGGGGCGCATCCATCTTGTCATCCGCCTCCATCATGCCGGCATCGGCGTCTTTGGGATCAACTTTCACGCCGTTCTTTTTGGCGACGGCGGCGAGATCGACGGTCCCCTTTTCTTTCAGTTCATTCTTCTCGTTCTGGGGAGTCGCGTTGGCCTGAGCTTCAGGCTTGCTGGGGTTTGTGTTCTGGGGGTCCGGTTTCTGGGAAGCCGGTTTTTTGGCAACGGGTTTCGGAGCGGGCTTGGCGACGGCGCCGGGCTTGGGAGCTTCGCGGATCGGGCCGACGAAGATTTCCTGCCAGGGGAAGGGTTCCCCCTTGTTCATGACTTCGCGCTGCTTGGCCTGATCGCCCTTGAATTCCGCACGCTGCTGGGCGTAAAGAGGTCGCGCATCGGGGGCCGCGCCGAGCTGGATGGGCTGAAAGAAGGCGGCGAACTGCTTGAATTCTTCCTGGGTCCACTGGTCGAAGGGGTGCTTGTGGCACTGGGCGCACTGCAGACGGATGCCGAGGAAGTTGTGAGCGACGCTGAGGGCCTTATCGTCGGCAGTGCGGATATTCGTGCGGGCCCAGTAGTGCGGGAGCATGTCGCGATCGCCGTAGTTCGTGGGCTTGTCCTGCCGGTAGTAGGCGATCATGGTCTGCTGGAAGTCGGTATAGGATTCGCCGGGTTTGCGGCTGGTGGCGAGGAGAATGCGGCGGACGATTTCATCCCAATGGGTGTTTTCCTCCATGCGGGCGCGCATCCAGTCGTACCACTGTTGGGATTGAACGCGGCGGGCGACGGCTTCGGAAAGCTGGGTGGGGTTGTTGCCGGTGAGATCGCAGAAACGTGTGGCGTACCAGGCGGCATAGGTGGGTCGTTCGAGAAGCTCGTTGATTTTCTTCGAGCGTTTGTCGGCGGAGTTATCCGCGACGAAGGTGTTGATTTCTTCGGGAGTGGGGAGGGTGCCCGTGAGGTCGAGTGTCACGCGACGGAGGAATTCCAGGTCGGTGCTGAGTTCCGAGGGGAAGAGTCCCATGGTCTTCCACTTGTCGGCGACGAGCTTGTCGATCTGCGTGGGAGTCTGGATGGAGGCGTATTCCTCGGGCTTGCGGTCGGCATAGGGGAATAGGGTGGGGATATTGGCGATGCCATTGTCATAGAAGACGATGATGTGGGTATCGCCTTTGTCCTTGGAGGTGACCACGCCGAGGTCATCGACCTTGGCGACGCCATCATCATTGGACTTGTAGCGGCAGAGCGGAGTGACGTCTTCGGACGATCCATCGGCCCAGTGGGCGATGACTTTGAGAGGGACGGTGACTTTGGGAGCGGTAAAGCGGATGGATGCGGGCTGGACTTCGAGGCGGGCGAGCTTCTCGGGAGCTTCGGGGGCGGGCTGGGCACCACCTTCAATCCAGCGGACGAGGAGGTTGTAGTTCCAGGAGTCGACATCCAGGCGCTTGCCCCCCTTGTGCCGCATGGTGAGGGTAGGCTTAGCGAGGATCAGGCTTTCATCGGGGTTTTCCTTGTTGACGCGAGGATGGTCTCCCTTGGTGAGGGCGTCGTAGTCCATCTTGAGGTCATAGCCGAAGAGGGAGAGGCGAAAGCCTCCCTGACCCTGGAAGGAACCGTGACAGGAGCGTCCGTTGCAGCCCATCCGTCCGAGCAGGGGGGAGATATGCCGTTGGAAACTGGGAGTTTCCTGGACGGTCGTGGGGGCGAAGCTGCGTGACGGGGGGGAGGGTGGCGGCGGGAGATTTTTCCGCGGCGATTGCGGTCGCGGCGATGGCGTTGGCGCAGAAGAAACAGAGAGTGGCCGCAGGGAGGTATCGGAATGAAGTCAGCATGTCAGATCCTTCGTGGTTTCAGAGAGTCCTGAAATCGAATGCTGGTGATGTCTGAGAAAGTTACTTTTTGGCGTCGTCGTTTTTTTTGTCCGGTTCGGGTCTTCTTATCTGCTTCCGGCGTTTTTTCCGGTTCTGATTTCTCGGGGTCAGACTTTTCGGGGTCAGATTTCTGCGGGGCGTCGGTCTTGGCAGCGGTGGCTTTCGCGGCGGCGTTCTTTTTGGCTTTGCGGGCGACCTGCATATTTTCGAGGGCCTTCTGCTTCTGCTGAGCTGACTTGGAGGAGTTGCTGCAGATCCTGTTCGATGTCCTGCTGACGGTTCTCCTGAGTGCGTTCAGGTCGGCGTCCATCCTGGCCAGACGGGAGCTGAGTTCCTGCTTTTCCCATTCGAGGAGTTTCTGTTTGGCCTCGTACTGCGAGGTGAGAACTTTGCGGAGGTCATCCTGGAGGGCCTTTTCGCCGGCGGGATCCATGGCGGTCTGGGCGGCGAGGAGGCAGGGCACGCGAGCCGGCCTTCCAGATCTCCAGCTCAAACGGGTAGCGGGCGGGCTGGGCGCGTTTTGATATTTTCGAGACGAGTGCGGGCCATGTGGAGTTCGCGGAGAGCGCGTTGGAATTCGGCTTTGCGGGTCGCCTTCAGGGTGTCGAGCAGCTTGGCGAGTTCGGGGTGCTGCTCGGCGGCGAACGCGAGGGCCTGCTGGGCCTGGTCCTCGGTGACACCGGGAGCAGGTTTGGCCGGGTTGGCTTTCGCGGCCTTGGCGTGCGGTTTGGCAGCGGGTTTTTCCGGAGCAGATTTTTCGGCAGATTTTTCGGGGGTGGCTTTTTCGGCAACCGGTTTTTCGGGAGTGTTTTTATCGGGGGTGGTTTTTTCTTCGGCACGGAGGGAGGTCGTGGCCAGAAGCGAGAAGGTGAGGAGCAGGGCGAGCGTGCGGAGTGATTTCATAGGTTTATTCGAAGATCGAGATTTGAGGTTTCAGAGACATTTGGGCAATCCGGCCAGCGACCTCAGGCACACCTGCCCTACAAAAACCTCGGGGGAGAGGGTGGGAAATGGGAAAGTTATTCGATGGAGTCGGTGTCGGGATCGGGGGGAGTGACGGCGGCGATGAGCCAGCCGGGGACTTCGGTATTGTCGGCGACGTTGTCACCATCATCTAAAGCCGGGGATCGTGTCACTCAGAAAATCATCACCGGTTGCAGCCATGTTGTCGGCATCGGGGTTGTCGGCATCCGGAGTGAGCCAGAGAGCGGTGAGTTGCTGGGATTCGGTGCGGTGCTGAGCGAGGGTGTTGTCAGAGTCGGAAGTCCAAGAGCCGAAGAAGACCAGCCAGAGAGCGGCGGTCGTCGTGAGTAGCACAATGATGCCGGACCAACGGTGACCCTGAGCCGCGGTCGAGACCGGCTGAGGGCGAGAGACCAGAACCGGTGTGGGTGCGGGAGCGGCGGGGGTGGTCTGGAGAGAGGCCTGCACTTCGATCAGTTCGGCGAGCAGCCGACAGACGGCGGGTTCGTGCAACTGGGCTTCAAACGCCTGGGTCTCGTGTGCGGAGAGTTCGCCGTTGAGGTAGCACCAGGCGCGCCACTCCAGTTCGGATTGAGCGGAGGTTTTATCGAACGAGGAGTTGGGGTTCATGGCAAATTCTCTGGCGACTGATCATTCAAGGGGGACTGATCGTGCAGGAGTTGTCGAAGTTTCTTGAGGCCGGCCTGCATGCGACTGACGACGGTTCCGAGGGGGAGCTGAAGTTCAGAGGCGATTTCGGCGAAGGTTTTGTCTTCCTGAATCCGGAGGAGCAGGACTTGTCGCTGCTCGGGGGGTAACTGTTTGAGGGACTGCTGAACCTGACCGTGACGTTCCTGACTGAGCAACTGATCGAGCGGGTTGAAAGTCGGCGGATGTTTCTGATCAGCACGTTGCTGTTCGGCCCAGTGCCGGTGATGCTTGTCTTCGAGAGCCTGTTTACGATGGAGCAGTTGCACTTCGTTCCAGGCGACCCGGAAGAGCCAGCCCCGAAAGGATTCGGGACGAGCCTGGGATCCGGAGGTGAGAACCTTGAGGGAGACCCGTTGCAGGATTTCGTCAGTCAGGTTGTCGTCCCTCAGAATCCCCCGCAGAAACAACCGCAAAGGGGCCGAGTGAGCTTCAAACTGGCGGGAGAGTTCCGACCGATCCACCGATGTCCCTATCGAGTCCGGTTTTGGAGGCGAGTCTGGGGCTTTGCCGTAACTCTCAGATCCTTCAGATGTTGCATCACCAGGATTGACCACGACGGAGGCCCAACTGCGCGAAATTCAGGTTATTTCGAGGGTTGAACGAACGACGCGGCTGGAAGAACGATGCGCCGGCGGCGGATTTTTTTGAACCCTCGGGGGATTTTTCCCAAAATACTCGAAACGGACTGAGATGTGTCGTGAAATTTACCGCGAAAGAGGTCTGAGATGAAACGGCGGCAGTTTATCAAGACGGCGGGGCTGGTGACGGCGGCGGGAACCCAGGCGTGGGGGGCGGGTTCGGAGAAACCGGCGAGCGGTTTAGGGCCGGTGAGAATGTATGTCGGGTGCCAGCGCGGGCCGACGACGGAGACGATGCTGTCGTTTTACAAACGGCATGGGGTGGACCACATTTGCGGATTTCCTCCCGATCCGGGGGGACGGGGCCATTGGACGGTCGAGGAGGTGCAGCGGACGCGGGACCTGTGCGAGAAGCATGGGGTGACACTGGACATGGTGGCGCTGCCGTTTCTGACGTCGAGCCATATCGACCGGGAAAAACGAGGGGCGATCATGCTCGGCCAGAGTCCGGAACGGGATCAGGATATTGAAGACATCCAGAAGATGATCGTGGCGTGTGCGAAGGCGGGGGTGCCGGCGTTTAAATATAACATGAGCCTGCTGGGAGTGGTGCGAACGGCCAGTACGCCGGGGCGGGGAGGGGCGGTGTACAGCACGTGGCGGGGAGCGGAGGCGAAGCCGAATCCGCCTCTTACGCGGGCGGGAGTGGTGACAGAGGAGATGGCGTGGGAGCGGATCAGTTATTTCCTGGAACGGATTATCCCGGTGTGCAATGAATACAAGGTCCGCGCGGCGTGCCATCCGCATGACCCCGGGACGCCGAAGGAAGGTTACCAGGGAATTTACAACGTGCTGGGGACGGTGGAGGGGCTGAAGAAATTCGTTTCGATCCAGGAGAGTCCGTTTCACGGGCTGAATTTCTGCCTGGGGACGATTGCGGAGAACCTGGATGATCCGGCGCGGAGTTATTCGACGTGGTGCGATATTTCGGGGAACGGAAGAAAATCTTCAACGCATTTCCGGAACATCCGTGGGAAACGGGGATCGTTCCAGGAGGTGTATCACGATGAAGGGGATCTGAATATGCCGCCAGCGCGGGGCGTTGCATGAGGTAGGATACGACAAGATGGTGATGCCGGACCACGTGCCGCATCATCACGATGATGCGAACAGCCTGCAGGCGTTTGCGTTTGCGTATGGGTACATCAAGGGGATCTTGCAGGGGATGGGGTGAACGTTTGATTCGGGGGCTTCTGTCTTCGACAGTGCCCCCGCCACCCACATCGATTTGGATTTGCCGCTTGTGGCTGGCGGCAGCCGACCGCGAACTCATGAGCAAAATTCAGAGACGCTTGTACCGCCCATCTCAGCGAAATTAACACTATCGCCTTCGCGATGACCAGACGCCCGTCTGATCATGCTCAGATTGATCCCGTCGGGGGAGAAGGTCGTTGAAGACCTACTCAGCTTCTTCGGGGGGTGGTCCAGACGTCGCCGGATTCGAAGGCTTCGACGGCGGCTTCCTGGGCCTTGTTCAGGCGGTAGAGTCCCACCGAGAGGACGGTCCCCAGAGTGAGGGGAATGGAGAGCATGAAGAGGATGCTCGTCTGATAGGCCATGGGGAGACGGGAGTCGGTGTCGTTGGCGTTACGGCAGGAGGGGCACGCGAACGCGGAGGCGCTCAAGCCGAGGAGGCAGAGAGCGGCCAGACCAGTTTTGCGAACGATGCGGAACATCACGAACTCCCCAGAGCACTGGCAGAGCCAGTGGCACACGACTTTAACTGAACTCTACGCCGGACTTATCGGCCAGTGGTAGAGCATGAAGTAAATTATAACCCCGGTGACGGAGACGTAAACCCAGATCGGGAAGGTGGTTTTCGCCCAGCTTTTGTGTTTTTGCCAGTTCTGTTTGAGGGCATACCAGATAGTCCGTCCGGCAAGGACGGGGACGGTGGCAGCGAGGAGAATGTGGCTGATGAGGATGGCGAAGTAAATCGGTCGCCAGACACCAGTTCCGGTGAATTTTCGGCTGGGGACATGGAAGTGATAGACGAGGTAGCAGGCAAGGAAGAGGATCGAGGTCGCGAAGGCGGCGAGCATGACATTGCGGTGCTCGTGGACTCGTTTGGCCTTGATGAGCGAGTAGCCAATCAGGAGGAGGACGAGGGCGAGGGCGTTGAGGGAGGCGTTGACGGTGGGGAGTGCAGTGACCCAGGGGGGAGTCGCGGCTTTTTCTACCGTCTCAACTTTTTGCGCGGTCTTCTCTTTTTCCTGCGTCGCATCGGTGACGGGAGTGAGGGGTTGTTCCTTGCCATCGGCGCCGGTGATTTTCAGGCCGAGAGGATTCTGGGGCGGAGGGGCGTCGGTCGTGGGGGCGGGAGGGAAGGGATCTTTTTTCTGGAGGATGCGTCTCAGTTTCGCGACCTCCTCGTCTTTCATGGCGTTGTATTTGCCGACGACCTGCAGGTCGGCATTCACAAGCATGATGTTGGTGCTGTGAAGGACTTCAAAGCCGGGCTGGCGATCGGTCCCTTTCATTTCCTGGACGGGGAGCTTGAAGCTGTCGCGGATCAACTGGTAGGTCTTGATCTGGTCGCCTGTGAGGAACAGCCAGGGCTTGGGATCGCCGGGTTTGGAATCGGTGAAAGTCTCCGCGTATTTGGCGAGGACTTCAGGAGTGTCGAAGGCGGGATCGACGTCGATGGTGACGGTCTTGACGCCCGTATCGCGGCGGAGGAGATTCATCTGGCCGGTGACACGGGGACAGGGACCGGCGCAGCGGGTGAAGATGAAGCCGACGATCCAGGGTTCCCCCTTGAGATCTTCGCGATGAATTTTCTTGCCGAACTGGTCGGTGAATTCGAACTCGCTGATCCCTTTCTTGTCCCAGGGGATAGGATCGTCCGCGCGGAGTGGAAGAGCTGCGAACAAGAGGAGCAGAGGGGCGAGTGTGAGGGATAAAGTCTTCATGAAAGCATTTCAGCGCGCGTTACGGATTCATCTGGCGTTGCGGACACTGCGGGACTCGGCGAGGCGGGTCGCAATGGCGATGCAGAGTACGGCAAAGAGCAGAGTGATCAGGGTACAGAACCAGAGGCCGGGAAAATTCCAGCTTCTGGGGATGTGGTGGGAGAAGTAGAGGATGCGGCGGAGTCCAGCGACGCCGTAGGAGAGGGGATTCAGCCGCATGATCCACATGAGCCAGCCCTGTTCCGCCGGGGGAAAGAAAGCCCCGGAGAGGAGCCAGAGGGGCATGAGAAAGACGCTCATGACGGCGTGAAAACCCTGGGTGGAATCGAGAGGCCAGGCAATCAGAAAGCCCAGGGCAGTGAGGGCGAAGGCGATGAGCGAGAGAAACAGCAGCATGCCGATCCAGGAGAGGATGGAAAAGGAAATGCCCATGAACGGGGCGAGCAGGAGGAACAAGCCGGCTTGAATGATGGCGAGGGCGGAGCCGCCACAGATTTTCCCGAGGACAATCGCGAGCCGGGGGACGGGGGCCACGAGAACCCCCTGCAGGAACCCTTCGCGGCGGTCCTCGATGATGGAGATGGTGGAGAAGATGGCGGTGAACATGACGATCATGACCGCGACGCCGGGAAAGAAATATTCCTGGTAGGTCATGGTCGAGGGAGCCCAGGGGGGAGGCTGGAAGGAACCATGCAGCCCGGCGCCGAACAGGATCCAGAAGAGAATGGGCTGGACGAGGGCACCGACGATGCGGGTGCGCTGGCGGAAGAAGCGGACGATTTCGCGGGCCGTGAGAGTCCAGACGGGGAGCAGAAAACGCTGCCATTCGGAGAGGTGGCGGGGTGAGTTGTTCATGCCTGCACCTCGTGCCAGAACTGGTGTCCGGTGCGCTGGATGAAAACATCTTCCAGCGTCGGTTTGCCGAGAGAGACGGACGTGATCTCCGGACCGAAGGAGTCCATCAACTGCTCCAGGAGTTCGTGGGCGCGGGGGCGTTCGATGCGGAGGGAATCCCCGAGGCGTCGTGGCTGAAGCTGGAATTTCTCCGCGATCGAAACGGCGAGCGTGTCGGGATTCGGCGTCTGGATGGTGAGACAGTCCCCGCCGACGGAGGCGCGGAGTTCCTCGGGTGAGCCGCGGGCGACGATTTTGCCCTTGTCGAGGATTGTGAGGCGGTCGCATTGCTCCGCCTCATCCATGAGATGGGTGGTGACGAGGATGGTGACGCCGGTATCGCGGCGAAGTTCGAGGAGGGAATTCCAGAGATCGCGGCGGGCCCCGGGGTCGAGTCCGGTGCTGGGTTCATCGAGGAGGAGGAGGCGCGGATCGTGCAGGAGGCCCTTTGCAATTTCGACACGGCGCTGCTGGCCGCCGGAGAGGGTTTCGACGCGATCGTTGTAGCGGTCGAGGACGCCGAGCCTTTCGAGCAGGGCACGGCTGCGCATGGTGAGGTCATGGCCTGAGAGACCGTAGAGATGTCCCTGATGGCGGAGGTTTTCGCCGACAGTCAGTTTGCGGTCGAGGCTGGGGGACTGAAAGGTGACCCCCAGGAGGAGCCGGATGGCGGCGGGATCGGTGCGGAGATCCTGGTCCATGATCCAGACGTTTCCGGCCTGGAGCGGAATGAGGGTGCTGAGGAGGCGGAAGAGGGTGGTTTTGCCTCCACCGTTGGGGCCGAGAAGACCGTGAATCTCACCCTGCCCGATCCTCAACTCGATGTCGGAGAGGGCCAGTCGCTCTCCATAGCGAAACGACACATCCGCTGCAGCGACCGCGTCGGAGGAAGCCATCAATGCGACTTCGCGGGGGCCGGTTTGGCGGGGGCAGCGTGGGCGTCACCATGAGAAGCGGCAGCGCCATGCGCGGCGCCGTGACCGGCACCGTCATGCTTGGGGAGGGGAGTCAGCGTCTGGGGGACCTGCATGAGGTAGTAGTGAAAGCCGACATCCGGAGACAAGGCGAGCGGAATGGTCAGGGCGAGGACCATGGTGGGAGCGAGGAGAACGTATTTCCAGGCCCCTTCGAACTTGATGTGCATGAAGTACAGGAGGACGAAGGAGGCCTTGACGAGGGCGATCCCCATGACCAGTCCGATCATGATGCGGACGCCGAGGCTGTTCTTGGTGAGGTCCGCCGCTACGGAGAGCGCGGTGCAAACGCACAGGAGGATGAAGATCCCGGTGTAGTTGACCTTGTGGCTGTTGCCGTGTTCGTCGGCCATGGCCGAAACTCCTTATTCAAACGAAACGCGATCGGTTACGGGTCACCGCACGCGGGGATCAGACGATGCGAATTAGACGATGTAGATGAGCGGGAAGAGGAAGATCCAGACGAGGTCGACGAAGTGCCAGTAGAGACCGGCGTTCTCGACGAAGTCGGAGTCCTTGGCTCCCAGGGTATTTGCGAGACCGCGTTTGAGGATGACCGCAAACAGGATCATGCCGATGATGACGTGCAAGGCGTGGAAGCCGGTCATCAGGAAGTAGGTAGACGCAAAGAGGTTGCCGTAGGGAATGGGGTGTCCGAGGTGGATCCCCGCGAACACCGGATACTGTTTCTGAAGGTCGGGGAGAGTCTTCTTTTCGACTTCCTCGTACATAGTCAAGGAATCGGCGGCCCCCTTGATGGTGTTTCCGCGGTTGGCGGAGAGCTTGTCCGCGAGGGGCTGATAGGCGAGGCGGATTTCCTTGGCCTTGGCGAGTTGTTCCTTGGCCTTGTTGATCCGGTCATCAAGGCTTTTCTTTTCACCCGCGCGGGATTCAATGCCGGTGAGAGGCGCGGCCTGGTTTTCGAGGCGGACCTGCTCATCCTCATAGGCCTTGATATTGATGCGGGTGTCGAGCTTCTTGACGAGTTGCTCCATCGCTTCCTGGTAGGTTTCCGGAATGCGACCGGGAAGAATGCCGTGTTCGTACTTACCGTAGTATTCGTAGGACTTGATTCCCAGGAAGACGAAGGCGAGGACGAGGGTCAAGGAGACCCACTTGGTGGCATCCTTGAACTTGTGGGAATGCATGGCTTCGTGTGCGAGGACGACGAAGTAGCTGGAGAGAATGAGGACGAAGGTATTGATACCGCCGGCCGCGACCCGGATGTGGGTGACTTCGGGATCGGTAGGCCAACCGGGGGACCCCATGCGGAGCACGATGTAGGTGCCGATGAAGGCCGCGAAGAACATGATTTCGGTCCCCAGGAAGAGCCACATTCCGAGCTTGGCGTTGGAAATGGCGAGTCCCATCTTGAGGACGGGTTTGGCCGGGGCATGGGCAGCGTGTGTCATAGTCATCAACTTCCGTGAGGGAGGGGTCTCCCTGCAGTCATGCAAAACTCAATGCAACTAGAAATCACCCAACAGACGACTGTGGTCCCCCACGAGGATGAGGAGGAGCACAGGGAGATAAATCAAACTGGCCCACAAGAGGCGACGAGCAGAACCGACGGAGGGGCGTCGGAAGAACAGGATCGAGAAGAGGAGATAACCGAGGCCGAGGAGGAGCGAGCCGCAGGCGGCGCCGCGTCCGGCGAGTCCCAACTGGCTGGGGAGCAGCCCGACGGGGATCAACGCGAGAGCATAACCGACGGCGACGAGGCCGGCGGTCCAGTCGCGTCCCTGGTCGGTGATGGGGATCATCTTCAGGCCCGCGGCGGCGTAGTCATCCCGATAGAGCCAGGCAATTGCCATGAAGTGCGGGAACTGCCACAGGAAGAGAATCGCCACGAGGGACCAACCGGCCAGGTTGAGGTCACCACCGGCGGCGGTCCACCCCAAGAGCGGGGGGAGAGCACCGGGGATGGCCCCGATGACGGTATTCAAATAGGTCTGGGACTTGAGCGGGGTGTAGACGCCGACGTAGAGGATGAGAGTCAGACCGGCGAGGATCGCGGTGGTGAGGTTCACGAGGGTGACGAGCAGAGCGAGCCCTGCGAAACCGGAGACGAGTCCGAACAGCAGGGCATCGCGCGGGGCGAGACGTCCGCTGGGGAGAGGACGATCGCTGGTGCGGAGCATGCGGCGGTCGGAATGGCGTTCGATGAATTGATTCAGGGCGCTGGAAGAAGCGGCCACGAGGGCGATGCCGACGAGGGCTTCACCCAGGCGAGTGAAGTTCCATGTGGATTGCTGGGCGAGGAGGAAGCCGACGACGACCGCGACGAGGGCCATGACGGCGATCTTGGGCTTGGTGAGCTCCAAGTAATCCTGCAGGCGGGTCCAGGTCAGACCGCGGGGAGTCGCGGAACTGCCGGCGATGGTGCCGGCGGGGGTGAGGGTGCTGCTGCTCACGAGGCGCCTCCCGTGACGGAAGGGGTCAGCTTGGTGAGATCAGGAGCGGATGACGAGTTCGCGGTCCGGGCGGAGATGAGCCGCTGGACGCGGACGGCATAGATCACGGCGAGCATCCAGACGAGCATCCCCATGAGGACGTGTCCGGTGCGGACGCTGACCTGCAGGAGGGATTCCTGCTGGGGGACAAAGTTTTCGAAGCCGAATTTGACGACGTAAGTGGCGGCCCCGACGAGAAGCTGGAACATGACCGCGGCGACGAAGAGGAAGGCGGGACGGACCAGCCAGGGAATGCGGGTATTGGCGGCGGAGACGAAGAGCCACATGGCGGCGAGGACCACGATGAAGGCGAAGCCGATGTGTTCGTAAACTGCGGTCCCCTTATGACGGAGGAATGCCCCGAGGAAATATTGAGTCGCCACGAGGAGGACGGTGATCAGACTGCTGTACCGGCAGACCTTGAGAGCCTGGGGATCCTGCACGGCGGGGATATCAAACCAGGTGCGACTTGTGACGAGGGCGATGACGGACATCAACGCGAAGACCCAGGAGGCGAAGACGCCGTGGATCAATGCGATGCCGGGGTCATTATTCAGGACGCGCTTTCCGCCGAGGTACCCTTGAATAATGACCGCGAGGAGGATGACTCCGCCGAGGCCCTTGATCCAGCGACGTTCGTCGGTCTTCCAACAAAAGAAAGCGAGGCCGATGCTCAGAACACCGACGAAGCTGCCGGCGAGCCGGTGTCCGTGTTCGAGGAACTTATCCCCGGCGGAGGCGAGCCAGGGATAGAGGAACATGTTCTGCCCATCGGAGGAGGGCCAATCGGGAAATGCCATTCCCGCACCGCGCGTGGTGACGATCGCACCGACCAGAATCGGTAGCAATAGCGCCATCGTCGCCGTGAGGACGGCGTAGCGATGCAACCAGCGGTGATAAACGGGATCGGACATTTGAGGACCGGGTCGAGGACAAAAGGGACAGAAGGATTAGTGGTGTTGTTCCGCAGCCTGTGCGGCGAGAACCTTGTCACGCGGAATGTACGTGGTCTGGAGCAGGAAGTCTTCTCCCTCGACGGAGAGTGGGGAGGAGTATTCGTAGGGCCCCCGGTAAACGATGGGGAGGCTTTCGAAGTTCCCGTGGCCGGGGGGAGAGGGAGCGATCCATTCGAGGCCGTTGGCGTGCCAGGGATTCCGGCCGCATTTTTTCCCGAGGAAAATGCTGAGGAAGAAGTTGGCGAGGAGAATGAACTGGGCACATCCCATGAGGAGGGCGAAGTAGAACATCGCCTGGTTCAGGGGGAGGAGGCGCTCGAAGCTGGGATACTGGTACGGGTCGGCGAGACGACGGGGGAAACCGGCGATGCCGAGCATGTGCATGGGATAGAAGACGCCGTTGAACCCGATGAAGGTGAGGACGAAGTGGACCTTGCCCCAGAACTCGCTCATCATGCGGCCGAACATCTTGGGGAACCAGAAGAAGATGGCTCCGAAGACCCCGAAGAGGGTGGAGCCGAAGAGAACGTAGTGGAAGTGGGCGACGATGAAGTAGGTATCGTGGAAGTAGATATCAGTGGGGACGGAGGCCATGAAGATCCCGCTCAGCCCGCCGACGACGAACATGGAGATGAAGGCGATGGAGTTGAGCATGGGGGTGGTGAACTGAATGCGTCCACCCCAGAGGGTGCCGATCCAGTTAAAGGTTTTCACGGCGGAGGGGAGGGCAATCATGATGGTGGTGAGCATGAAGGACATGCCCATCATGGGGTTCATGCCGCTGGTGAACATGTGGTGTCCCCAGACGATGAAACCGAGACCCGCGATGGCGGCCATGGAGTAGACCATGGGCTTGTAGCCGAAGAGTGGTTTGCGCGCGAAGCAGGAGAGGATGTCGGAGACCATGCCCATCGCGGGGAGGAGCATGATGTACACGGCGGGGTGGGAATAGAACCAGAAGAGGTGCTGCCAGAGGAGGGTCTGGCCGCCGCCGATGGTGGGATCGGCGTTGTTGACGACGATGCCTTTGGGGATGAAGAAGCAAGTGCCCAGGGTCCGGTCGGTGAGGAGCATGAAGCCCGCGGCGGTGAGGACGGGGAGGGCGAAGGCCTGAAGGATGGCGGTGATGAACATGCCCCAGATGGTCATGGGCATGCGGAAGAGGGTCATGCCAGGGGCGCGCATATTGATGATGGTGGTCATGTAGTTGACGGAGCCCATCATGGAGGAGATACCGACAAAGGTGACCCCCATGAGCCAGAGAGTCTGGGCATTGCGTGACCCGGGGGCCGCTTCGGGGAGCGCGCTCAAGAGCGGGTAGGAGGTCCAGCCACCGGCGGGACCACCATCCACGAAGAAGCTGGCACCGAAGAGGAAAATGGCGGGCCACATGAACCAGTAGGAAAGCATGTTCAGGGTGGGGAAGGCCATATCATCCGCGCCGATCTGCAGCGGGATGAGGAAGTTTCCAAAGGCCCCGGCGAGGATGGGGATAATCACGAGGAAGATCATCACCGTGGCGTGCATGGTGAAGAGCATGGTGTAGTACTCGGGGGGGATGGTTCCGCCCTGAGCACCGAAGAGGAGCTTGCCGACGATGGGCATATTCTGCCAGGGGTAGGCCAGCTGCCAGCGGACGCCGAGCGCGAGAGCCCCACCGACCATGAGCATGAGCATGGTGGTGATGAGGAACTGGATGCCGATCACCTTGTGGTCGGTGGAGAAGACGTACTTGCGGATGAAGCCGATGTCGTGATGGCCGTGGTGGGCGTGATCATCGTGCTCGGCATGTCCGGGCATTGCAGGGTTGAGAGTGCTCATCTATTTACCCTCGTCTTCCGTTTTTGAGTTCCCGTCCGTTTTCGCAACGACGCCGTCAAAGTTCTGCGACGCCTTCAGGTGGGCGAGATGCTGCTTAAATTCTTCTTCGGACTCGGACGTGATCCGTCCGCGCATTTTGTAGTGACCCCAGCCGCACAACTCGGCACAGACGAGGTCGAAGTGTCCGCTCCTGACGGAGTCGAACCAGACGGGGATGACCATGCCGGGGACGGCGTCCTGCTTCACCCGGAGGTCGGGAATGAAGAAGGAGTGCAACACGTCCTCGGTGCGGAGGTGGATGACCACGGGTTTACCGCTGGGCATGTGGAGGTCATTGACGGTGTAGAGGTCATCGGGCTTCGGACGGGCGAGCCAGTCGTCGACTTCGGCCTGGTTGTGGAAATGGCGGTCGGGGGAGGGGTGGCGGATGCGCCACTCGAACTGCCGGGCGGTCACTTCCGCCAGGGGATGGGACATGGCATTGGTATTGAACTTGGAGATCATGCGGTAGCGCTGCCAGACGTCCATCTGGTAGAGGGCGATGAACAGGAGAATACCGGCGGGGGCGATGGTCCAGAGAACTTCGAGCGTGTGGCTGCCGTGGAGGAACCAGCTCTTGGGGTTCTTGCGGTCGGTGAACTTCCAGACGACGTAGACGAGGGCAACCTGCGTCCCGAGGAAGACGACGGTGACGATGATCATCAGCATGTAGAAGAGATCATCGATTTCCTTGCCGAGGGAGGAGAGGGCGGGGGAGTTGAACCACCAGCCATAGTCGGGAGAGACCCAGGTCCAGGCCACTGCGACCACCGGCCACGCGAAGAAGAAGAGCCACCAGAATCGTCCCACGGTTATCACTCCCGCACGCGAGGTGCGTTAAAACCCTCGATGTATTTGTTTCGAATAATGACTTAGTGCTTGGTCTCGGCCTGAAGGACCGTGGCCGGGGTTTGCTGTTCGTAGGGGATATTGAGGACGTAGTTCACGATATCCCACATATCCTGATCGTTGAAGACGGTGCCACCGAAGCCGGCCATCTGGGTGCCTTTGATGCCGGCGTAGATGCGGCGATAGACATCCAACGGGCGGCGTCCGCCGCGATATTGTCCGAGGGTCAGGTTCCGGGGCTTCTGGGCATTGCCCCAGGTGTCGTGGAGGCCACGGTCGCTGTACTTGAGTTCGGGAGTGGTGCCGGGGATGGGCCAGTAGTCGACGGTGGACTGGCCATCACCTTTTCCGCCCGCTCCGTGGCAGCTATAGCACTTGGCCTTTTCGGACATGAAGAGGGCACGCCCACGGGCGATGGATTCCTTCGTCGATTCGGTGCGGGGGACCTTGGGGACGATGAGGTTGGATTCGTCCTCAGCGGCGGACCAGTCGGTGGCGAGAGAATCGGCGGTTTCGGTGACCGTGTTCTTGAAGGTGGTGTCACCCTTGCCTTCCATATAGTCCTTGAAGGTCTTGGCGATGTCGGCCCGCTTTTCCCCACCCTTGGTCCGTTGATCGAGAGCCTTGGTGGAGTAGTCGGTGGCGAGTTCCGCCGCCAGTCGTTTTTCCAGTTCGCCGCGCATCGCGAGGAAGCGGACGTATTCGACGAGGGAGTTGAGTTCGTAGTCCTTCAGCAGAACGAAGGAGGGCATGCTGGTGCCGGGGATGCCTGCCTGGAGGATGCGTTTGAGGTCGTCGCGGCAGGCTTTGCTGGTCGTGGTGGTCGAGGTGAACTTGAAGACCCCCTGGCGATAGTCTCGGGGGCGGGGATTGAGGTACGGGGCGGTGGGGCCCGCACCATCACCGCTGACGCCGTGGCAGTGGAGGCAGTGCTTCATGTACAGGTTACGGCCGAGCTTGAGGTTCCAGCCTTCGTGGGCGGTGTCTTCCGGCTTGAGACCGTCGACGGTAGCTTTCGCGTCACCAAAATTGATGGGGAGCTTTTTCCAGGCGACGAGCTTCTGGGGGGTGCCGAAGTTCTCGAGCAGGGCGGTTTTGACGGCGCCCTGGGCATTGAGACCGGATTGGCCACTGAGCTCGAGGGTGGGCTTGTTGAATTCAAAGCGGGCTTCGGGTGCCGCGCCACAGCCGACGCAGGCCAGAGCGACAAGGCTACCGAGGAACCCAAATTTCAGATGTCTCACGGGAAACTCCCTCAACGTTGATCCTCAATTTCACCGCATGAGGCGCGGTAAAAAACTTTCAGGCAGCAACGACATGCATTGTATTATTTCAATTTCGCGGCGGGGACCTTCAAGGCCACTTCCTGGGCGGCTCCCGGCTTGATGGTCACCTTGTAGGCCCGTTCGAGGACGTTCCCCCGCTCGTGCCAGACGACGAATTCATGATTCCCCGCGGGAAGGCCCTTGATCGAGAATTTTCCCTGGGCGTCGGTGACGGCGCCATAAGGATGATCGATCGTCAACCAGTAGGCCTTCATCCAGGGATGGACGTCGCATTTGACTTCGAAGGGGCGGCTTTCGGGCTTGGGAACCTTGAACACGACCCCCTTGCGGTCGTTCGGGGAAATCGAGGTATTAATCTGCGGGTTGCGGGTCGAAAAGGTGTGGGTATTGTGAGAGACGGCATCATCCGACTTCACGAGCACCACCTGGTCGGTTTGAACGAGCAATGCGTGGGGGATGAAGCGGCAGGTCTTTTGGTCGAAGATAACTTCTTTGGCTTCGTCCTTCTTCAGGTCGGGGTTGATGTTCTTGGGGGGCTTGGCGAGGAAGACGAAGACGGAACTGAGACCCTTGGTTTTGGGATCGACGGCGAGAGAGTCATCGGGGACGTCTTCAGCCGCACAGACCGCGGCGTCCTTGACGGCGGCGTCCCCCTTCTTGACGACCAGAGGAGCGGCGGCGACGTCTCCATCCACGGTGACGACGCCGTTCAGATCGCCGAAACCGGCTGGGGCGGCATCCGCGGCTTCTTTATCACCTTCTTTACCGGCGGCTTTCTCACCCTCGGCTTGCTTGACCGTGACGGTGACTTCCACGGCAGGCCCCTTGCAGCCGACAACGAGGAGGGAAACCAGCAGACCGGCAGCCAGGGCGAGGAATGATTTAGAGAGCGAGGTCATGGACTATTTCTTCTCCTTGCTGGAGGGTTTGCTGTCCGCTTTGGGCTTTTCGTCCACCGGTTTCTTTTCTTCCGGGGGCTTCTTCGCTTCAGGGGGCTTCTCTGCCGGCTTAGCGGGAGTTGCGGGTGGTGCTCCACCGGGAGCCGTAGCGGCGATCGCGGCGATTTCCTTTTCGGAAAGCTTGCCGAAGGTTTCCATCAGCGTCTTGTAGTTGAAGAGGGCATCGCGGACGGCAATCGCCTGCTGGAGTCCATCTCCGCCAAACAAGTCCACCTTGACCTTCCCCTTCTCGAAGTTGACGGGCATGGAGGTGTACGGCGTGACCCAGTTGGGACGCAGGATCCAGAGCTTGGCCCATTCCGGACGAAGCCGATCGGAGACGTTCATCAGGTTGGGACCACGGATGTCGTTCTTCGGATCGAGTGAGACGTATTCACGTCCCGCGAGAGCGTGGCACTTCACGCACAAGGGAGAGTTGAGCATCTTCCAGGCATCCTGCTGGTAGTGGGGATGCGATTTCTCCATGGCGCTCAAGTACTGCGGTTCGCGTTGCGGCGTGGACTGGTAGGGATATTCGGAACCATCCACCGCCGAGAAGTAATTGGCAAGTATCTGGGCCTCCTCATCGCTCATGTTGAAGCGGGGCATACGGAGGGCGGTGGTGTAGCGGATCTGGGTCGGGTTCTTCAGGAAGGAGTAGAGCCAGGAGGTCTGGACCTTGTGCCCTTCGAGATAGAGGGGGGGAGGTGCCATCTGCCAGGCGAGATCGCGATTGGAGGCGACCTTGGTCTCAATCAACTGGCCGACGAGCCATTCCGCGAAGGCACCGCCACGGGCAGGGATGACTTCCTGCAGAGCGGCCGCGGAGACGAGCATCGGCGAGGAGGGGAAGACCAGCTTGTCTTTGACCTTGAGGGTTTCCCAAAGCTTGTAGCTGTATTCCTGGTCTTCCTTGGCGGCTTCCTTGTCCGCGTCGGCGAAGAGAATGCCCTTGAAGGAGATGACGGGGAGTTCCTTCCCTTCGGCATTCTTGACGGTCTTGCCGGTTTCGGCCTGGCGGGGCGGCTTGATATGCAGCAGCATCTTCAAGCTCTCATCGTAGTCCTCCGGAGCGAGTTCACTGGCGGCGATGGTGTCGGTATCGACGGCATATTTCACCGTCGGCAGGTCAACCATGTGACAGCCGGTGCAGTTGTACTTGGCAAGCAGCCGTTCCCCCTGGATGCGGGTCGCAGGAGCTCCCTTGGGCTGGTAGAGGTATTGCGGAGCGGGAGGCTCAGCCACCAGACCCAGCACGAAGGTGGTGACCGCTTCGATCTGCTTGGGCTGGAAGGGGAACTTGGGCATGCGCAGGCGTTCTTCGTAGCTCTTGGTCTCGATCTTCTTGTAGTCGTAAGAGCGCGGAGAGCGGAGCTTCTGCCAGAGGAACCCGGCGCGGTCGTTGTGCATCACGCGGTCATAGTAGAAGGCGATGGAGGTTTCGCGTTCTTCTTCGACGGGATCCTTGTAGTCGTGATAGAAGGCTTTCTGGGCGGCCTTTTCGGCGCGGTCCTTGGTGCTCTTCCCATCCGGTTCCCCGTGGTGATGGAGGAACTCGTGGATGTGTTCCATGGCGAGCTTGGAGGAGTCTTTGCGGCCCCAGTTCTGCAGGGCGGTGCCGATGGGGCGGGCCTTTTCGAAGCCGGGGATCTGGTGGCAGCCGTAGCAGCCGTAGCGAGAGATCGAACGGCGACCGACATAGCTCAGGAGTTTGTTTTCGTCGATCCTGGAACCGTCGCCGGTGTAGAGTTCGACTTCGTCACCCTTGATGGCGTCCTTGTTCTTCTCGGGGTAGACACCGGTCTTGAGGATCTCATCCGACTGGATCTTATTGAGCGCCTTGGTGAGATACATCGAGGCCAGTTCCTTGAGGTCGGCCTGATTGGGCTTGATGGGGTCAAACTTGCCGGGGCCCTTGGAGAGGAGCCACGCGGCGATATCCGCAGCGGGATCGACGTCCGCATTCGCTTCCTTGTAGGAGTCGAGGAAGAGGTTGGGCATCTTGGTGCGGGGGTGGTGACGCTCGGGGTCACGAATCCAGGTGTAGAGCCAGTTGAAACCGCGCGGGCCGGCTTGCAGCTTTTCGCCGACGCGACTCAGTTCCGGACCGAAGTCGGAAACGGCGGCGGGGAAGTCGGGATGCGTGTGGCAGTTGAGACAGCCCCGGGTGGAGAAGAGTTGCTTGCCGCGATCAGCGTTGGGCTTGTAGTCCTTGGCCGGCTGGAGCATGTCGAGCGGTTCGGACTTGCTGAACAGGTAGTGGCTCATGGCGGCGATTTCGACGGGGGCATAACGCTTGTCGAGATCGTCCATCTGTCCTTCCAGGTGGAAGAACTGGGGCATGCGGGTGGTGGGACGGAACTTGGCGGGTTCTTCGGTCCAGGTCTGGGTCCAGCCGGGGGTGGTCTTGCTGGCGATGTGCGTCAAAGCCGGGCCGACTTTGCGCATCTGACCGGGCTTGGCGTTGGGGTCTTCGGCGAGCTTGGCGGCTTCTTCCGGCGTGGTCGGTTCGAGACGGAGATCCGGGCCGACGGATTTCCCACCGTCGAAGCCGTTGATTTCGTGGCAGCCGAAGCAGCCGAACTTGGAGATGGTCTCGTAACCTTCGTAGACCTTGGGAGCGGAGTTGCCGAACTTGGGATTCACGCCAAGTTCCACCACGCTGTGGTGACACTTGATGCAGGAGGCGTCACGGAAACGCTCCGGCAGCATGGGGTATTCCCAGAAGTGATTGGAATGATAGTGGTGGTCTTTTTCCCAGTGGGCGCCGATGGCGGGATCGTTTGGAGTGTGGGAGGCATCCGTAAAGCTGGTGCCTGAACCTTGCCCTTCGTGGCAGATCGTGCAGCCGAACTTCACCGTGGGATGCGGGCTGGAGGCGGTGAGGTAGAGATCGGTCCGGGGGTGAGTCGAGAACGGCTGTTCATAACCATCCGGATGGAGTAGATCCTTGGCGGGGAATCCGGCCACGCCACCACCTTCAACACGTTCGATACCGAGGTGGCAGGTGCGGCAGCGGTCGAAACGGGCGACGTCGGTCATGCCGCCGTAGTTGATGAGCAGGTTGGGGAGCCAGTCCTGCTGAATCTTGAGGGGGGAGTTGAAGCCGTCGATGATCGGGAGGGTCATCGTCCAGCGTTTGAAGGCGTTCAGTGGATCGGTAGGTTCGAGCTTCTGGTGTGCTTTATCCAGGCGATCGACATCGGAGGTGAGTTTCTTGAGCGCGGCTTCGGCGTTGTCGCGATCCCTGGTGTAGCCGGCGAGTTCCGCTTTCTTGGCGTCGAGTTTATTGCGGACTTCGAGAAGCTTAATTTCCATCTTGGCGACTTCCGCTTCGGAGTCGTCATAGGCCTTTTTCAGTTCGGCCATTTTCGCCTTGGGGAGGCTGTCCCGGACACCGATGTCATAGTCGGCGCGCTTCACGCCGGCAACGGCGCGCTGGAACTTGGTGTTACGATCTTCGCGCGAGAACTGTCCCTGGAGGGTGTCGAGCTCATCCTGGACCTTGGTCACTTTGGCGTGGTGCTTGCGGAGTTCTTCGCGCCCCGCTTCGACCTGCTTCTTCAGATCGTCCTTGCTTTTATCGTAAGCAGGAGTTTCGAGGGCCTTTTCCTTCTTCGCGATCTGGTCAGCGTCGAGCTTCGTGAATTTCTTCTGGTAGACGCGCCATTCCCGATCGTGGTCCTTGGCCATCATCCAGAGGGTGGCCCCGAACAACGCCAAACTGCTGATGGCAAAAACGAGGTGCATCAGCTTCAAGTCGCGCCAAGTTTGTTCCGTCGCTGGCATGAGATTTCGTATTCCAAAAAAGAGGCGAAGTTATCGAACCGCAGGGACGAACCGACCGGAATCGCCGTCAGAGATCAGACATTAAAGAACCATTCAGGAATGGCAACGATGTATTTCAGGTTGATGGACCAGCGGAGAATCATCTTGATCGGGAGCGACGCCATGAAGAGGAGGAGCTGGGCGAAGACCATGTAGCGGATGAAGCCCAGCTTGACGTACATGCCGCGGAAGATCGTGGCCGCCATGAGCGGGGGGAGAACGACCAGATACGCCACACACAGAATTAGGCCGAGCGATTCGCGGAGGAGGATGTAACCCGCCTGGACCAACGTATCCGACCCTGCGGGGGCCACGGGGAGCTTCTGCTTGAGGATATCGAGCCAGAGATATTCGGAGAGGTTGACGTTGTTCAAGACTTCGAGCTTGTGCGGATCCCACGGGGAGTAGATCCCGAAGAAGTTCCAGTTCGGACCGCGGAGGAAGGTTCCGAGGATGATCATCCCGATCCAGAGAGGGAGGAAGCCGAACATGAAGGTGATGATGGCGAACTTGCGTTCGTTGTAGGTGTAGTACCCGTTGCCGAGCTTGTTGTAGTCGATGTACGGAATTGCCATCAGACCGACGAGGATCAGGCTGGGGAGGACGACACCGGCCATCCAGGGATCGAAGTAGACGAGCATTTCCTGAAGGCCGAGGAAGTACCAGGGGGCCTTGGAGGGGTTGGGAGTCTTGACGGAGGAGGCGGGCTCTTCCAGGGGGGCCTGCAGGAGAATCGCCCAAGTGACCAGGATGGCGGTCAGGACGATCATGCAGATGAGTTCGGAGTAAACGAGATCCGGCCAAACGAGAATTTTTTCGTTCTTTTCTTCTTCAAACAGGGGACGGCCGGCGGCGCGGCGTTCATCGTTATCGACGGCGCGCTTGAAGGCGATCCAGGTGAAGAAGGAGACGATGAAGAGCATGGAGACGATGGGGACGTTGTCCGGCTTGCCGACGATCTGCCGGAAGTCGTAGTCGGTCATGCTCAGGGCGAGGAACAGGATGGCGAAATTCAACATGACCCAGGCCACCAGGGGCTGGGTCCACCATTTCCGCAACCAGAGCATGGCGATGAAGAGAATGGTGGAGAGGGTGAAGTAGGTGACGGGATCGGCCCCGAGGTTGATGAAGTCCTTGACGGCGACCGGCATGCGGATGGCGAAGGTCTCGGGACGGGAGGTTCCCGTGAAGTGCGCGAAGGCGAACAGGAACAGCAGGCAGGAGTAGAAGAGCCACATCCCGGCACTGTTGATGCGCTTGGGGTACTTCTTGAGCCAGCCCACGGTCCAGGCAAGGTTCATGCACGCCAGGATGAAATACAACCAGCCCAGCCCGAAGATCACACTGGATGTCAAATCGGGATTATGCGTCAGCATTCCCTGCTCCAAATCGTTCGATCAACCTCGAGGAGAGGTTGAAAAATCAGTGATGTTCCACAAACCAACCGAACTTACGCACGCAAAACTCTGACCGGCGGACACTTACAGCGGCTGACTGATGCCGCCGTCCTTCCGGACACGCCAGAAGTGGATGGCAATCAGCAAGGCCACGACGAGGGGAATCGCCACGCAGTGCAGAATGTAGAAGCGATTCAACGTGGCTTCACCCACGAACCGCCCGCCGAGCAAGATAAATCTCGCGTCGCTGGCGTTTGTGATCAGGTCGAAACCGTTGGTATTCAATAACTGGAAGCCGGGGCCTTCGTGCCCGAGGACCGGGGTCGCACGGGCCATGTTGGAACCGACGGTGATAGCCCAGATGGCGAGCTGATCCCACGGGAGGAGATAGCCGGTAAAGGAGAGGAGCAAGGTAAGAACGAGCAGGAGCACGCCGATGCCCCAGTTGAACTCGCGCGGGGGTTTGTAACTCCCGGTGAGGAACACACGATACATGTGAAGCCAGACGGTGATCACCATGGCGTGGGCCCCCCAGCGGTGCATTTCCCGCATGATGCCGAGGGTGGTGACGTCGCGCAAGGCGAGGATGTCGTTAAACGCCCACTCCAGAGTGGGGCGGTAATAGAACATCAAGAGAACACCAGTCACGGTCTCCACGAGGAACAGGAAGAAAGTGATTCCCCCCATGCACCACGTGTAGGAGAGGGCGATGCCCTGCTGCTTGATGGAAACCGGATGCAGATGCAGGAAGAAGTTAGTGAGCATGACGACGATCCGGTTACGCCTGTCATACGGCGCCGGATGGCGGAAAATGCTCTTCCAGATCTGCGAGCCACGAATGTAATCACCAACGGACATCGAGCACCCTTTGCCTGGTTCCTGTCACAACTGAATTCAAGAGTAAGCGTCCAAGAGTGAATTTGAGCGAGCGTCGGACCTGCATGGAGCGACGCAACCGAATATCAGACTTCGACGAAGGAATTGGGGTCCGCCCACTGCCCCATTTCCTCCTGGAATTTGAGGCTCTTGTCGACTTCCAACATGCCGTCTTCAGCCAAACGAATACCCGCCCGCTCCAGAGGACGGGGAGCAGGGCCTTCAAAGTTAATCCCATTGATATAGAAGCCGGACCCGTGGCAGGGGCATTTGAATTTCTGCTCCCCTTCGAGCCAACTGGGAGTACAACCGAGGTGGGTACAGACGGAGACGAGAGCATAAATCAGGTTTTTGCCCTGATATTTGTCGGTGTGGACGATCCAGATACCGTTGGAGGCCTTGAACTTTTCGGAGACGGTGCCGAGATCGAAATCGCCAGGCGAGCCGACCTTGAACTTACTCGGCGGCTCGGTGAGGACATTGGGCATCATGAAGCGAGCGACGGCGAGACCGGCGGTGCCGGCAGTCGCCGTGACGGCGGTCCAGCCCAGGACGAACGGGGTCAGCAGAAGCTGAACGACGGTCCGGCGCTCAACTTCGCCTTTCTTCTTGGCGGCTGGAGCGGGGACGGGCTTGGTCGGCATGGGAGGAGCGACCACGGGGGCTTTCGCGACAGCCGTGGCGGGAGCTTCACCTTTTTCACCACGAACGGCGGCGAGCATTTCCTGAACGGAGGGCTTGGGGCCACCGACAGGAGCCGCAGCCTTGGGGGCAGCGGGAGTCGCGGCGACGCCTGCAGCAGGAGCAGCTGCACCACCACCGGCTTTCGCAGCGGCGGCGGCACGAGCAGCGGCAAGAATGTCCGCGGTGGATTTGGGTTTCGCGCCACCCGCCGCAGGAGCGGCGGCGGCAGGTTTTGATT
Source organism: Planctomycetales bacterium (assembly GCA_046349635.1). GTDB lineage: Bacteria > Planctomycetota > Planctomycetia > Planctomycetales > Planctomycetaceae > JAXMBX01. The sequence goes on along the minus strand of JAXMBX010000023.1, from coordinate 3,236 downwards.
CCGCAGGAGCAGCGCCACCCGCTTTCGCAGCAGCGGCGGCACGGGCGGCGGCGAGGATCTCCGCCGTCGACTTGGGCTTGGCGCCGGCAGCAGGTGCAGCCGGAGTTTCGGCGGCAGGGGCTGCTGCCGCAGGTTCCGCGGCAGGAGCTTCCGCAGCGGGGGCCTCAGCGGCCTTTTTTGCGGCGGCAGCGGCGCGCGCTTGCGCCAGAATTTCAGCCGTACTCAGTTTCTTTTTCGAGGCGTCGCCGGAATCACTCGACATAGCTACAGTCTCACCATCTATGTCAGTACAAAATTTCCATCCGTGAATTGGTCGCGGGACGAATTCAATGGTGGAAGGAGTTCGAAAGATGTGCGTGACTTCACAGTAATGACCCGAAAGTGAAGTCCCCGATTGCGAAGTCAAACGCGCAAGACAAAAACGCGGAGTTGACCCCCGTCCCCCAGTTTCCGTCTCACGTTCTTGAAAATTGTGTCAATATCCCATCGGACTGACAACAGAGCGTGTCGAGTTTTGTTTCGATTTCCCAGAAGCAAGAACCCCCTGCGAAACAAGGGTTTTGAGCTTTCCCAGGATTGGGAAGCTAACGGCTTAGAACCGCTACGAAAGGGGCATCCGGAGGCTCTTTCGGATTGGCTTCCGTCGGCACGACCGATAGGCTACAGCGGAGCGCGGACGACATTTTTACGACCGCGAAGCCCCCTGAAAGTTTCACCGTTCTCCCCCATCGAACCCGCCTGATTTTCATGCCTCACAGCCGCTCAGCATCAGAAAACGGGCCGGAAACCGGGCGAGCGGAAATTGTTCAGGACATTGAGCGGATGATGCAGCGCGATCCGGCGCGGCGGGGGCTGCTGTCATCGAAGCACGCCTCTTCGACATGGATGACTGGGCAACTTGCGCCTGCAGGGGAAAACCTTGCCCGTGGGTCCGGAGGAGTGGCCATCGTCACGGGGTTTTACATCCCGCACGGAACTCCCCCCGCGGCAGAGACCGATGGCCCCCGGGAGCGGTCCTGCTGGCAGATCTCCTGCAGAAGCTGGGGCGACGGGTGACGCTCCTGACGGATGAGCGGTGTCATGCGGGGGTCGCGGCAGCTTGCGACGGGGCAGGACTGCAGGCGGGGACAGCGCAGCGCCACGGGATGAGGAGATCGAGTTGTTCTGCAGTTCGCCCGAGGTGGAGGGGCTGAGCCATCGGATTTCTATTGAGCGGGTCGGGCCGAGTTACGCGCGGGAATCGTTCGTGGCGCGAAACTTAGGGGACGTCGAGGGTCTGATCCAGTTTGAGAGAGAGGTCCCTGAATCGGAGCAGGGACACTGTTTCAATATGCGCCGGGGAGCGGATCGACCCATACACGGCGGCATTGCACGAGTTGTTTGAGCGGCTGCCGCAGAGTGCCGGGGCTGAAGACAATCGGGATCGGCGACGGGGGAATGAGATCGGGATGGGGGGATTCCCTGGCGGGTGCTGGCGGAGAGTCTGATGCCGCCGAGCACGGCGAAGATTCTGTGTCGCATCGCGACTGACTGGACGCTGGTGGCGGGGACGAGCAACTGGGGGCGTTCGGGCTGGCGGCGAGCGTGGCGCTGTTCGCAGGGCGGGTGGACCTGCTGGAGTCGTGGGACTCCGCACGGCATCAAGCGGTACTGGAGCGGATGGTCAAGGAGGGGCCGGCGGTGGATGGGGTGACGCGATTGCAGGAGGGGACGGTGGATGGATTGCCGTTTCTGACGTACATCCAGCCTTGGGAAGGGATCCGGCGGGTGTTGGGGCTGGCGTGAGCGGCGAGCGCTCGAGATGAGTCTGGCATCGCACCCGCAGTTCCGTCGAGGAGAGGTCGCGGCGGAACTTCGATGCGGGGAGTTCGACGAACAGGTCGTCGAATTCCGGAGGGACGTGCAGATCTGCCCGGGTTTCGAAGCGGTCCTGCTTGAGACGTCCGGCGACGAGCACACGGCAGCCGATGCGTTTGATCTCAGTCAGCCGTTCGTGCATGAGTTCCGGGTTGCCGTCGTAGAAGCGGGGATCGACGATCCGCTCGGCGGTGTCCATGCCGACGACAAACCACAGGCCGGGGAAGAGGGTTGCTTTCTGATAGAAATGAGCCGCGCGCGTCAGGACGGCATAGGCGGGAGAAAACTGCCCGATGCGATGCTGGATCGTGAGATAGTCGAGCGACGGTTTGGCGACGTTTGCGATCGAGAGTTCATAACCGACCTGCACTCCCAGAACATTCTCCGCGACCTGCCGTAGTTCGCGGTGGGCATCGTGCAGGGGATTGAACGAACCGCAGAGGAGTGCCCCGACGGGTGGTTTTGCGTCGGTGAGAAATTCCGACTGAGGATTCACCCAGACGAAATTACGGCGGCCGTTCCAGACCTCGGCCAGGAGCGGGTCAGGGACCGATTCTTCGGCGTGAATGATTTCACTGGCGTGGAGGAGGGGATCGCAACGCTCCGGAACACCGGCGAATTCCGCGAAGAGATTCAGGAGGGCGTGAGCGACGACTGACTCTTCCTGAGCGCGGGTGCGGGTTCCCTTGTCCAGAACCAGCGAACGGAGAATGGTCCGGTTCGGGGTTTGTGCGGCGAGATAGAAGCGGTGGTCCCCCTTCTTGGGGCGATCGCTGGCGAGGGAGGCGGTGCAGGCGAGGCCGAAGAGTTGCGAGGAAGGGTCAGGTTTGTAACCGCGGGCCTGTTCGAAGGCGCGGACTGCCATCGCGAGGGCGGTTTCGGGGGAGCAGAACTGCTCGGGGCGGACACCGAGCCAATCGACGAGAGCGGGTTCGCTGTAGGGAATCACCCCGGCCAGGATGCTGTTTGATCCACCGGGAACGGAGAGAAGTTGCCCCAGTGCGGAGGCCCCTCCCCCGGTGACGGCGATGACGCCTGCGTGCCCGGATTGATGCAGGGCACGGAGGAAGGATTCGGGGATGGGGGCTTCGGAGGTCATCAGAAACTCAAAACGAGAATTATCAACGCACGATACGGGTAGTGTAACCCAGAGGGATGATGAAATTCTCCAACCAACCGATGAATCGCTTCCAGAGAGAACAACGAGCCCAGAGACATACGGACCGCCCCCTCATCCGGCCCTGCGGGCCACCTTCTCCCTCGGGGGGGAGAAGGGCTTTGAGGAGGAGCTTCGCACTTGACTGCGAGACATGAACTCAGGCGATGATGTCCTTGACGAGATTGCCGTGGACGTCGGTGAGGCGGAAGTCGCGCCCGGC
>JAXMBX010000022.1:22500-79219 GCA_046349635.1 Planctomycetales bacterium | reverse complement strand
ATACGCAGCTCGATTCTGAAGGCTTAAGCGTAATCGTCGATGCGCTTTCGTCAAACGACGTCATTGCCGGGGCTGTACTTGAATGTCAATCGCATTGGGGACTCAGGTGCCTGTGCGCTCGCCGAAATGCTTTCGGAAAATCAGAACCTGCTCGAGTTAGGCCTCGCGAGCAATGGAATCGGCCCCTGCGGAGTCGCACTCGCGAATGCGTTGAAAACACATCAAGGTCTGAGATCGCTGGAACTGGGCTTCAGCCGCTCGACACGCGCGTTGCACTGCCAGGGAAATTGCCTGGGAGACGAAGGGGCGATCGCGCTTGCCGACGCTCTCAAACAAAACCGCACATTGATGCACCTCGATCTGTCCCGAAACGGGATGACAGCCTCCGGCCTAGCGGCTCTCATTGCCGCCTTACAGGAAAACCAGACCCTGCAGTCGCTCCGGATCGATGGTCCCGGGCAGGATGTCCTGGCCGACATCCTCCAGCGAAATCGCGAACAAAACCCCGGCCAGTCCTGGAAATCCTCCGACATCTCCCTCATTAAAAGCGTCTACCGCACCTGAGACCGGAGAAACTCTGGCAGGGGATGAAACTGCTGCGCAATCCCGGAGTTCGATTACGGGGCTGTGACGTTAATCGTGAATTTGAGGGACCGGTAGGAGTCCCCATGTTGCATCAGCAGATACACGTCATAGCTGCCGGGCTGGTCATAAGTGTGGCTTCCCGTGCACCGCGCGATAATGTAGTGCTGATGTTTCTGCATCGAATGCTGAAACTCGACGGGACTTTGAGTTGCGTTGTTATCGAACGAATAGTGTCCATGTGGTTTCTTGAAGTCTTTCCCCGTGGCATCCACCTTCACGACGGGACTCCACGGCTGCCCCACTTTCACATCAGAGTTCGTGAGGACCGGGTTCGCGAGTTGATGCGGTTGGTTTTTGCCGCCAGTCGCTGCATGGACTTCTGTCGCGCTGCTCGCGGAGTGGGCCAGGGCACTGGCGCTCAGAAGCGTTCGGACTTCGAGCACGTCCCCGCATGAGGCGCGACCCAGGCCGCCGGCCGGTTGTCGTTGTTTACGTCGTCTTCCAAAATTCAAATCAAAAAATGAGTCTGGCCGCCACATGAGTCATGCTCCCTTCAGGTCTTCAAATAGATTCGATGATCTCCATTCGCTGGAGAAATGCCTGATGCTTATCTTTGACCCGCCTCAATCGGCGCGTACTGAATCGGGCCGGTTGACAGGGTGCTTCACGAGGGCACACCGCGCGCCTTTACAGCGGTCCCAAGGCGGAATGCAGTTCTCCACTTTTATACGACATCACAAGCTTCTCGCTGGTGGGATCGATCCAACCAATGCCTCCGGGTGACATGATCAGAAACATGTCATTTGCGACCTCACTTCCATTGTCGAAGACATCGACCGTGAAGTCGAAACTCGGTCCGTCAACGACCTTCGCCACAAAGGAAAGTGTCTTCCCGGCTGGGACCACGTTTGTGTAGGTTTGGGACGAATCGTGCTGATCAAAACCGAGAGCGACCAGTTCGACCGTGACCGGATGTTTTTCCAGGTTGCAGAACGTGTAGTGCAGTTTGTATTTCTTGTGTTTGTTCTTCGCGGCGGGATCGGCGGCGAACGTGACTCCCAGACCGAGGAACAGACACACCAGAAGAGACGTGCGGCGTTTCATGACTCACCTCTTCGCGAATGCAGGACAGTGGAACAAACTCTAATGATATTTTCTGAAAATCATGGTTGTCAACGGGGTCTGCCGGCCTCCCCGTCATGTGCGGATTCGCACCACCCCCTGCACATCATTCAGGGCGGGAACGTCGGTTCTGGACGAGTTAAACAGGAATCTCTAAGAAGCAGACGCACTATCAGAGATCTTCAACCTGACGAAACCGCAAGCTAAGCGGCAATCGAGTCGTTTTGTTGCAGTGAGGCAGGGGAGTGTGTCGGAGAGGCTGCGGATGCCTGCGAATGGCAATCTCGCGGAAAAAACGAATCGTTTTATGGGTGCCAAAATGCAGCCCGGCGAAAATCAGGCTCCAGCCTTGTCCACGTAATTCTGCTACACTGAATCCCTGTCAACGCCGTCACGTCTCGAAGAATCTCTGGCTTTCATCGACTCGTCAAATTCCGGAGACGGATCAACTTATGACAATCTCTGTCACCTGCTCGAATTGCGGTCACGAAATTCAAAACCTGCCCGAATCTTATGCCGGCCTGTCGGCGTTCTGCCCCAACTGCGACCAGCGAATTGCGATCCCCCCTTTAACCACTCTCCGGCTTGAAGGGATCGAAACCGAAAGGGAGAGCAACCCCAATATCACCCCGGCCTTCCCCTTCGCTGCCGATTTTCAGTGGGTGTCGATTCTTGGAAAAATGATCGTCGGATTCGGAGTTGCGGTATTGATCTTCGCGTTCATCGGCGGCCTGGTGGCAGGGGGAAATGGGGGCGCGGGAGCGGTCTTCGGAATCTGGCTGATGGGTCTGGCCTATGCTGCGGGGTTGTTGTGCGTGGGTGGCATCGCACAAGTGACAGTCGAGATCTACAAGGCACTCCGACAAAAGCACTGAGGTGGGGTGGTTCCAGGGCAGGGTGCGAATTTCGCGCTACCACGGGTGGCATGCCTACATCGCCACAGAGTGGCAGGGTAGGCATGGATTTCCTTGAGGTGGAATGTCTCAGGACGGCATGGTCGAGATGTCCATGTCCAGCATTCATTTAGATTCCCCAGTCATATCAAAAAAGTGTTGTAAGTCGCCTCTTTTCTGATATGATTGGGGCATGAGCAGCATTCAGGAATTTGTCGATTCACAGCTTGTTCGTGGTCGGAGTTTCTTCACGAAAGCAGACTTGGTCGGTCTCGGCCTTTCACCAGAGGCGCTGAAATCGGCTCTCGCCCGGCTCTCAAAGAAAGGCAGTCTCGTCTCCCCGCGCCGCGGATTCTACCTGATTCTCCGCCCCGAAGATCGAACGCTCGGCGCTCCCGATCCCGCCCGCTGGATTGACCCGCTGATGAAGTTTCTGGAAGTTGATTATCGAATTTCCCTGCTTCGCGCGGCGGCTTTTCACGGGGCTGCGCATCAGGCAGCAATGGTCTTTCAGGTGATCGCACCACGACAACTGCCGAACATCAAGATCGGCCGGCAGCGCGTCGAGTTCCTGTTCCAGTCGCAGGAAATCTTCGCCGAGGCAAATCGTCCCGCGTGGCTGGCAAAAATCAAGACGGATGCCGGTTTCGCCAGGGTCGCAGGGGTGGAATTGACCTTGCTCGACATGTGCCGCTATTTCCATCAGGCCGGAGGAATCAATGGAGCGGCGCAAGCAGTTCACGATCTGGGTAAGAAAGTCGACGCCCGCGTCCTTGCCAAGGCCGCCGGCTTCTACGAGAACTCGGCCGTCCGGAGGCTTGGCTACCTTCTCGAACGGTTCGGTCATTCGCGGCAGGCTAAAGCACTCCGGCCCTTTGCCGCGAAGGCCAAGTCCTTCAAGGCGCTCGACCCGTCCGTCAAGCCCATCGTCCCGGAACTGGCAGTAACCGAAGAGCGTAACCGGGACTGGAAAATCACTATTAACGTGTCAGTGGAGATCGACCTGTGATCCCATTGGCACATATCCAGCAATGGACGACGCACGCGCCATGGCCAGATTTACGGCAGGTGGAACAGGATTTGATTATCTGCCGGGCCATCTGCGATCTGTTCAACCACGCGCAGTTGCGGGACAAGATCGCTTTTCGCGGCGGAACGGCCATCAACAAATTGCTGTTTGAAAAGCCGCTGAGATATTCGGAAGACATCGATCTTGTTCAAACGCAACCGGAACCGATTGGCAGCATCATCGACGGCGTACGGGATGCCCTCTCCTGGCTGGGAAAATGCAACCGCGATCAAGCCCCGCATACAACGCATCTGGTGTTCAAGTTCACTCCGGAGATGGGGGGTGGTCCGCTCAAGCTCAAAATTGAAATCAATACAAGGGAACATCAGAACTTTCACGGCCTGAAAGCTTACTCATTCGAGGTTGAAAGCGATTGGCATCCAGCGAAGTCAGATGTCATTTCATTCGAGCCGGAAGAACTTTTCAGCACGAAATTGCGGGCGCTGCTTCAACGAGACAAGCACCGGGACTTGTTCGACCTCAACGAAGGGTTACTCCGACTTGGCCTGGACTGTGACAAGATAATTACCTGTCTCGGTCACTATCTCGCGGATGAGGGCCATCCCATCAGCCGGGCGAACGCCGAAGAGCGGATGCTCAAGAAACTCAATAGAAGCCTTACGGAAGACATCTCTCCGTTGTTACCTGCCGGCGTAAACTTCGACGACGATGCCGCTCTTGTGGCATTCGGCAGCGTCTGGCGCGAACTGATCACACGGATCCCGGGTGAGTCGTGGAAATTGTCGAAGCCAGTGATCGAGGCGATCCGCAAGGCAAAATTCCCGTCACTATTGGACGGCGTTTTTGAGTGAAACCACTGTTACCTGAGGTTGTGCCGAGTTAAGTCTGTTGGCGATGCAGTGTGACAGTCAATGCGAATCAATCATGACCGCAACATCACTACAAAAAAGCGGAGGGGGGGGGATTCGAACCCCCGGTGAGCTTGCACCCACACTAGTTTTCGAGACTAGCACAATCGGCCACTCTGTCACCCCTCCGGCTGCGGAACCACGGGAATTTTAGCCGATCCCCACAGGGGCAACAAGCCTCCCATTTTTACCCCTTTTCTGCCGAATTCAGACCGCTTTCGCCTCGCACACAACTCCCCCGACACCTCCATTCTGCTATTCTGAAGAACAGTAACCGAATTGACCTCTTCGCAGAGGCACGTCCAGTCTCCGTCCCGCTCTCCGGATTGAAACTCCACCCGCAACGCGGGTTCGATATTTTCTCAGGTTTTTGACATGCGCATCGATTTTTGCTGCCCCAGTTGCCAGCATCCCCAGCGGGCCACGCTCCCCCAGCAGTCGCAACTCCATTGCGAGGCCTGCCACTGGACCCGCGACGTCCCCCCTGAAGCACTCCACCAGGATCCCCCCCAGACCTGTCTCGTCTGTGGCTGCTCGGATCTCTGGCGCCGCAAGGATTTCCCGCAACGGGCAGGCCTGGTCATGGTCGGCCTCGCCTCCGTCCTCAGCACCATCGCCTGGTATTACTACCAGCCTCTCTGGGCCATCGGCATCCTCCTCTTCTTTCTCCTCATCGATATGGCCCTGTACGTCTTCATGCCCGATGTCCTCGTCTGCTACCGCTGTTCGGCCCATTACCGCCGTTCCAAAGACCTTTCCGCCACACCGTATTTCAATCTGGAAACCGCGGAACGCTACCGCCAGGAACGGATCCGCCTCGAACGTGAGGAAAAATCTCCTCGCACCTGATGCTTCTCGTCGTACTCCTCATCTCTCACTTCGCTCCGCGCCAGGTTTCGCATCGTGAATAACGTCCAAAGCCGCATGATGGATGACTTGGCTGGGCTGCTCAGCGGTGAACTCCGCTGCGACCCCCTCAGCCTTGCCCTCTATGCGACCGATGCCAGCCTCTACCAGATCCCCCCCCTCGCGGTCATCTTTCCCCGCAATCGGGATGACGTCCGGACCGTCGTCCGCTACTGCAGCGAAATGCACATTCCCATGGTCGCCCGGGGAGCAGGGAGCGGCGTCGCCGGAGAATCACTCTCGGGAGGAGTCGTTATCGATTTCTCCCGCCACATGCGCCGCATCGTCTCCATTCAGGAGAAATCCGTCGTCGTTGAACCGGGAGTCGTCTGCGAGCAACTCAACCTGAAGCTCCGCGAACATGGCCGCTACTTCCCACCCGATCCTTCAGGCTCCTGGATCACGACCATCGGCAGCATGCTCGCCCTCGATGCGGCCGGTTCCCACTCCATCCGCGTCGGGTCCACACGCGACCACGTCAAAAGTCTCGAATTCGTCCTCGCCGGGGGAGACCTGATCTCCGCCGGACTCGAACCACTTTCCCAACTCTCCACCTATCGCCCGGAGCCTAATTCCCTCGGCGGCGATTCGCAGGTCTCGAACCATAAGCGGAACATCCTCACTCGGCTGGTGCGCCTTCTCCGCGAAAACGAACGGCTCATCCACGAACGCCAGCCTGCGGAACTTGTCCGCAATCGCTGTGGCTACTTCCTGAGGGGCATCCTTTCCGAAACCAATCTCCATCTCGCCCGCATGCTGGTCGGCACCGAAGGAACCCTCGGCATCATCACCGAGGCCAACCTGCACACCGCGCCCCTCCCGGCCCATCGCGGGGCCATGATCATGCTCTTCGGGCAACTCGAATCCGCCACCAAAGCCGTCCAGATCCTGCGGGCCCATCAGCCCAGTGCATGTGATCTTCTTGAACGCCGTCTCCTGACCCTCGCCCGGGATGCCGATCCCAATTTCGAGCAACTGATTCCCCCGCTGCAGAAGCGGCCCTCATCGTCGAGACCTTCGGCTTCAATGAACGCCAGACCTGTCTCCGTCTGCGCGAAATGCCGCGCCGTCCGCGAAGGGATCACTTCTTCCGTCGTTGCGGAGGAAGCCTACACCCCCGAGGATGTGGAGTTCCTCTGGACCCTCCCCCATACCGTCGTTCCGCTGCTCACCCGCCTGCAGGGGCCGACCCGTCCACTGCCGTTTGTGGAGGACATCACCGTTCCTCCCCCGGCCTTGCACGAACTTCTCGTCGGCGCCCAGAACGTCTTCAAGAAGCACGACGTCATCGCCTCCCTGTATGCCCATGCCGCTGCCGGACAGGTCCACTTCCGCCCCTTCCTGCTCCCCCCCGATGCCGGAACCGCGCATAAGCTCCAGGAACTGGCCCACGACCTGTACCACCTCGTCTTTTCGCTGGGGGGGAGCATCGGAGGAGAGCATGGGACCGGCCTCGCCCGCTCCGGTTTCCTCCGCGATCAATACGGCCTGCTCTACAACGTCTTCCGCGAAATCAAGGAGACCTTCGACCCCCAGAACCTGATGAACCCCGGCAAGGTCATCAGTGACGATCCTCACCTGATCGTGCGGCATCTTCGCCCACCCGCCACTCCCGTTCCCGACCTGGTGGAACTCAATCTCCGCTGGAACGCCGACACTCTCGCCCAGGCTGCCAATCGCTGCAACGGCTGCGCCGCCTGTCGGACCACCTCCCCCGACACCCGCATGTGCCCCGTCTTCCGGATCGATCCCATCGAAGACGCCAGCCCCCGGGCCAAGGCCAACCTCATGCGCGGCCTCGTCTCCGGACTTCTCAAGTCCGATGACTTCCTCTCCAACGACATGAAGCGGATCGCCAACCTCTGCTTCAACTGCAAGCAGTGCCAGTTGGAATGCCCCTCCAATGTCAACATTCCGCACCTCATGATCGAAGCCAAGGCCGCCTACGTCGCCGCTCACGGCCTCGACCGCGCCGATTGGCTTCTCTCCTGGGGGCATAACATCGGTGCGCTGGGGAGCCGCTTCCCGTGGTTCAGCAACTGGGTCATCTCCAACCCCTCCGCGCGTTGGATCCTCGAGAAACTGACCGGCATCTCACGCCATCGCAAGCTCCCCCAGTTCTCCCGCCGTACCTTCATGCGCTACGCCCAGCGCGAATGGCTCGTCCGCCCCGTCCGCGGCAGCGACAAACCCCCCGTCGCCTACTTCGTCGATCACTACGCGAACCACCACGATCCCCAGCTTGCCCGTGCTCTCGTGACCGTCCTCCGCTATCACGGCATCCCGGTCTACGTCCCCCCGCATCAGACCGGCTCGGGGATGGCGATGGTCACCGCCGGGGATCTCGACGCCGCCCGCAAGAACGCCCTGCGCAATCTCCGCGAACTCGGTGAACTCGCCCGCGATGGCATGAAGATCATCTGCACTGAACCCGCCGCCGCTCTCTGCCTCAAGTACGAATACCCCAGCTTTGTCGACCATCCCGATGTCCAGGTCCTCGCCGATTCCGTCATCGAGGCCGGTGATTTCTTCCGCGAACTTCATCAGGCGGGCAAGCTGCACCTCGACTTCCAGCCCCTGGATCTCGACGTCGGCTATCACACCCCCTGTCATCTCCGCGCGCTGGGTCGTGGCACCCCGTTCCGCGATCTCCTGGAGTTGATTCCCAAGCTCCGGGTCCATGCCATCGAAAAAGGTTGCTCCGGCATGGCCGGCGCGTATGGCCTCTCCGCCGCTAACTTCCGCAACTCGCTCCGCATCGGACGGGGCCTGATGTCCCGGATGCGACAAAACGATCTCCAGGCCGGCGTCACCGAGTGCAGCAGTTGCAAGTTCCAGATGGAGCAGGGGACCACTCTACCCACCATTCACCCTCTGAAACTCCTCGCTCTCTCGTATGGCCTCATGCCCGAGATCTCCCGCAAACTCAAACACGGCCCCCGCCGCCACGTTGTTACCTGAAAATGAATTCCGTTACGAATAGAAAGGATTGTGTGCCACTGGCTCTGCCAGTGCGAACAGATGAGACACTGAAGATGAAACAACCCATCCTCCTCTTCGCCCGCGCCGCCGAACTCGCCGGGACCACGCGCCTCGAAATCACTCTCCCCGCGCACGCGACGATCGCCGATCTCCGCAAGACGCTCCTGGAGCAGGTCCCCGCGTTGCAGTCCTTCGCGGGAACTCTCTTCATTGCCCTCAATAACAAGTACGCCGACGACACGGATGTCATTCCCGACAAAGCCGAAATCGCCTGCTTCCCCCCCGTCAGCGGCGGCTGATTGTCACTCGAGACTCTGCAACGATGTCCGACTTCATTGAACTCACCGACCACCCGATTGACTATCAGGCTCTGACCGAGCGGGTCCGTACCCCGCAGGCCGGCGCCGTCGTTCTTTTCTTAGGGACCGTCCGTGAAATGACTCACGGCCGCCAGACCCTCGCCCTCGACTACCAGGCGTATCCCGAGATGGCCCTCGTTCAAATGCGCGAACTCGCCACCCGCGCGAGAGCGAAATGGCCCATCCTCAACCTCGCCATCCTTCATCGCCTGGGACATCTGGAACTCGGCGAGATCAGCATCGCCATCTCCCTCAGCACCCCCCACCGTGCCGCAGGCTTTGAAGCCGGCCAGTTCCTCATCGATCAGTTCAAGCTCGTCGTCCCCATCTGGAAGAAGGAGAACTGGTCCGATGGCACCACCGAATGGGTCCACCAATAAATACTCATATTCCCCGGCGAAAACCACTTCCAGTCTCCCCCCCGGTTGCCACACCCTCTCCCAACCGTAATGATGGAAGAGAGATCAGCGTTTCGACCCCCAAGACTCCCATGAACACTCCAACTTCGACTCCCCTCATCGACAGCTTCGGACGGGTCCACACCAACCTGCGGATCAGCGTGACCGACCGCTGCAACATCCGCTGCTTCTATTGCATGCCCTCCGAAGCGGTGCAGTTCATGGACCGCGGCGAACTCCTCACCTTCGAGGAAATCGAACGCTTCGTCCGGATCGCCGTCACGTTGGGACTGAACAAGATCCGCCTCACGGGGGGGGAACCTCTCGTTCGCAAGGATCTGCATAAGCTCGTCGCCAAGATCGCCGCGATTCCCGAAATCCAGGACATCGGCCTCACGACCAACGGCATCCTCCTCGCCGAGCAGGCCGCCGATCTTTACGCCGCCGGTCTCCGCCGTCTGAACGTCAGCCTCGATGCCCTCGATCCCGAGAAATTCGAAAAGATCACCCGCCGCACGGGCTATGACAAAGTCCGCGAAGGGCTGAACGTCGCCCGCGAGGTCGGCTTCGATCCCATCAAGATCAACGCCGTCTCCATCCGGGGGCTGACCGAGGATGAAATCGTCCCCTTCGGCCTCCTCGCCCGCGAGACCGGCCTCGAAATCCGCTTCATCGAGTTCATGCCCCTCGACGCCGACAACGCCTGGGAGCGGGACAAGGTGCTCTTTGCTCACGAGATCCTGGAAAAACTGGCTGCCGAAATTCAGCCCCTGGTTCCCGTACCGAACCAGGACCCTCATGCCCCCGCGACTGAATTTGTGTTCGCCGATGGTGTCGGAAAAATCTCGCTCATCGCTTCCGTCAGTCAGCCCTTCTGCATGAACTGCGACCGTTTCCGGATCACCGCCGACGGGAAGCTGCGTAACTGTCTCTTTAGCACGGAAGAGACCGACGTCAAAACGCTCCTGCGGTCCGGAACCTCTGATGCGGAAATTGTCGCTGCCATTCGGGCCAGCATCGCCGCCAAGAAGGAAGGGCACGAGATCAACACCGCCCGCTACATCCAGCCCCTCCGCCCCATGTACTCCATCGGCGGTTAACCGGCCATGCGCGCAACCGCGACTCCTATCTACCTCGACAATGCCGCCACCAGTTTCCCCAAGCCGGAAGCGGTGTACGCGGCCGTGGATCACTATCAGCGCGAACTCGGCGCACCGGCCGGTCGTGGGGCCTACCAGCGCGCCCTCCAGGTGAGTGCGCTCGTCGAGCGGACCCGCACTCTCCTCGCAAGAATGTTCCACGTGGAACATTCTGCGCGGCTGATCTTCACGAAAAACGCCACGGAAGGGCTGAATGGCGTCCTGCAGGGGCTGCTGCGTCAGGGTGATCACGTCATCACCTCCAATCTGGAACACAATTCCGTCGTCCGTCCCCTGCATGCGCTGCAACAATCGCGCGGGATTGAAGTCACGACGATCCCTGCTCAACCCTCGGGAATCGTTTCCGCGACAGATTTCCAATCCGCGTTGCGACACAACACCCGCCTGATCGTCCTGACCCACGCGTCCAACGTCACCGGTGCGATCCAGCCAGTGGAGGAAGTGGGTGCGGTTGCGCGCACCGCCGGTGTCCGTTTTCTGGTCGATGCCGCCCAGACTGCGGGCCATCTCCCGATCGACGTGGCGCAACTCCCGGTCGATTATCTCGTCGCCGCGGGTCACAAGGGGCTTCTCGGTCCGCTGGGGACCGGTATTCTCTACATCCGCCCCGGCCAGGAACTCGACCTCGAACCCTGGTTCACCGGCGGGACAGGTTCCCACAGCGAAGACCCGAATCAACCACACGGTCTGCCCGAAAAATACGAGTCGGGAAACCTCAACGCCCCCGGCATCATCGGCCTCGGCGCCGCTGCTGAATATCTCCTCGAACATCCCCCGGAATCACAGCGCGCTCACGAGCTTGCTCTGTTGACTCAGTTTCGTGAAGGGCTGCAATCGATCCCCGGCCTGAAACTCTATCTCCCGGAAAACGTCGAGGAGCAGGTAGGAGTCGTCAGCCTCAATGTGGGGGACGTCGATCCCCACACGATCGCTACGATCCTCGATCAGAACTTCGGCCTCGAAGTCCGCGCAGGTCTGCATTGCGCCCCCGGCGCCCATCGGCACATTGGCTCCTTTGAGCAGGGGGGGGCGGTCCGCTTCAGCTTCGGCCCGTTCACCACGTCCGAGCACATCACGCGTGCGGTCGACGCGCTCACCGAAATCGCCGTGGCATTTCCCTAATTGAGGCCGCTGCGCAACGGCTTCACGCCGACCAGTCCGAGGTCCACCCGCCGCAGCCGGTTGATCTCCGTCGATTGCCGTTCCAGTTCTTCATCGAGTGCCGGCTTCTGCTCTTCCAGCACGATCGGCAGCGTGACGGTGAACGTGCTCCCTTTGCCCAGATCGCTGACCAGATGCACTTCACCCAGCAGCAGCTTGCTCAATTCCTTCACGATGGAGAGTCCCAGCCCCGTCCCGGTGAACTCGCGGGTGAGGTTGTTGTTACGCCGCGTGGGACTCGTGTTCCCCTGCCGGAATTTTTCGAAGATCGTCTCCTGTTCCTCCAGCGGAATCCCCACGCCGGTATCGGCCACCACGAGTGCCAGGGAGTCTTCGTCCTTCAGGTGGGCCGAGACTTTCACCCGTCCCCCTTCCGGCGTGAACTTGATCGCGTTTGAAAGGAGGTTGTACAGGATCTGCTGGATCTTCCCCGAGTCCTGCTTCAGGAGCGGAATGCCCGCGTCCAGTTCGAGCATCAGGTCGATGTTCTTTTTCTCCGCCAGCGGGCGGACCATGTTCACCAGCCGCTCCAGCAGGTCCGACATCGAAAATTCCGCGACCCGCAGTTCCATCTTCCCGCTCTCGATCTTCGCGAGGTCGAGAATGTCGTTGATCAGGTTGAGCAGGTCTTTGCCCGAGGTCTGGATGTTCCGCACGAAACGCTGCTGTCGCTCGTTCAGGTTCGATTCTCCGGAAAGGACGTCGCTGAAACCCAGAATGCTGTTCAAGGGGGTCCGGAATTCATGGCTCATCGTGGCCAGGAATTCGCTCTTCAGTTTGTTCATCTCGAACAGCGTCAGGTTCACCTTCGCCAGTTCGTCCACTTTATTGTCCAGGTTTGTGTTGACCTGGCGCAGCTCTTCCTGCACGGCCACCAGGTGCCGCAACATCCGGTTGAACGCATGGCTCAATTCTTCGAACTCGTCCCCAGTCCGGATATCCGCCCGCAGGTCCAGGTTCCCCCGCGCGATGGAATCGCTGACGTCTTTGAGGTGCAGAACCGGCTTTACGATCACGTACCGCACGATGGCATACGCCGCGAGCATCGCGATGAAGGAGGTCGCGAACGCGGTCGAGACCAGGATCGCGTTGTTCATCGCCAGCGATTTCTCGGTGGCCGTCAGAGGGAGGACCACCTTGGCCATCCCGATCAGGTCTCCGGTTTTGATGTTCGGAGTCCTCAAGCGATGGCAGGTCATGCACGATTCCGTCGCCCGCACCGCGCCATAATACAGAAACGCTCCCTTGTCGTGCTGTTCACCTTTCTCGCGCATTACCCGGTAAATTTCGTCTTTCCCCTGCTTCAATTCTGCCAGCGCTTCATAGTCCTCCGTCGTCGAGGGCCGTTTCTCAGGCTCGGCCGCTGTTTCCAGGTCCGGTTTCATCAGCGACCAGCTATAGTCCTTGAGGTCCACCGGCTTGAGATCGACCGCCATCTTCTGGATGACGCGGGAAAAATCGTCGTCCCGGTTCTCCGATTCGAACCACCGCCAATGCTTCTCCGTAGATGATGGGGGCGACGAGCAGCCGCCCGGTGATCCGGTTCTGGTCATAGACCATCTGACTGGTCTGCAGGCCGTAGAAATAGAAGCTCCCGAGGATCAGAAGGAGCAGCCCCCCGCCGAACAGAAAACGGCATTTCCGTTCGAGGCTGGTCTCCCCCAGCAGCCGTTTGAAAGTCCGGTATGACATCGTCTGTGGCGCTTCTTCTCCGCATCAGGGGCGTCGAACTGGCATTTCCAGTAGCCCGAAAAGGACAACCCACCATGTGTGCTTCCCTATCAGACCATGTTCCGCCGGTGTCGGTAAAGTCAAAAGGGGGGTCGGGACGGGAGCATCCGTCAAAATGGATGCATGAGCAGCCGAGAAAATACCCAAGAGTCACATCAGTCGATTTCAACTTTGTTCTTATGCTGACGCACACAGGTAGCCGGGATACCAGCAACCTGTGCTGCCCTTGGGGATGAACGCGTTCATTTCGGTTTTTTGGGTGATTTTGTAGCTTTCTTGCGAGATTTAGGGCGGTCTGCTTTGGTGACGTCCATGATCTGCACCTCAATGACGTCGCCTAGTTGCAGGGGAGCGGTGGATTTCCATCTCACATGGACGTCGGTCGTGGGGGCTTTGCGACTCGTCAGGCCGCCGACGGAGTAGAAGGCGTCGTATTGTTCCTCTGAATAGGAGGAAACCGTCTTTTTACCGAGTTTGCCTGAGGCGGTCACGTGGGCACTGAGTACCCTGAGATCCGCCGCTCCTGCGAGGCAAACACGTGTTCCGTTCAACTTGACTTCAAAGGCGATCATAATTTTTTTGAAATGGTGAAATGCACGGGCTCGATGTTGCTTACGGGATTGGCGATTTTAACGGGCACTGGTGCGTGACTTGGGGCGATCGGCTTTTGCTGTTTCGACCAACTGTACCCGGATGACATCGCCCACTTTCAAGGTGATGTCGGTCTTCCAGCCCAGATGTACATCCTTCTTGGGGTCTTTTCGGCCGGTCAGGCCACCGACGTGGTAAGAGAAAGTACACGTCTCATCAGGGCCCGCAGAGAGGGTCTTTTTTCCGAGTTTTCCTCCGGCCGTGATGCTGGTTGTCAGGACTTCCAGATCTTCGGCCCCGGCGACGCAAATACGTTTGCCATTCAGCGTGACTTCTAGGGCGATCATGATTGTTCCAATACTGAAGTTAAGGCTTCCTGAAAGCTACGTGACGATGTCAAACGACGTTCGCATGCCCGCGCTTCTTGTCAGATGCGCGGATGGGGGTATCTATTCACGGAGCTTCTGATCGACGCACCGGGAGAAAGACATTTGCACAGAACTCACCCCAATGTGCCACAGCAATTTCCCGAGCAGGCCCTCCATCGGTACTTTAGCGAAATCAAACAGAGGTTGTCCTTGCAGATCAGTAGGCCAGAGAATCTTGCTTGCGAAATCAGTGGAACCGACTAATGTGCTGTGCGGAAACACCGTTTGCAATTCCGTCTGGAGGTTCGAGAGAAACTCGTCTCGTCCAGCAGCAGAAACAGAGGCTTCAAACCATGAATCGGGACCGGTGATAAAGACGTAGAAGTAATCCTCACCGAATGGGCCATCCTGATTTGTATATTCGCCGAAGATCCGGAGTTGGCTTAGCGGAATTTCCAATGTTTCTTTGCCAAGTGCGTAATGAATCACATGGTTCTGCAGCCAGAGTCGCCCGGATTCGCTATCGAGCTTGGGCTTAATGCCGTCAGGAAGGAGACGTGCGACAAGCGTACGCATAAGCTGACCTTCGGGCTATTCACGAACGACGGCGAGGCGGAAGCCGGTTTCGGGTTCGCGATTGGGGAACGATTCAATGCGGCTGGCGGAACGAGCTTCAAAAACGGGACGAAAACAGCTCCCGCCACGACGAACCGGTTCCAAGCCGGTGGCCGGTCCGTGAGGATCACGCCCTCCCTGGAGTTTTTTGGCGTACCAGTCGCGGCACCACTCGGACGCGTTGCCGTGCATGTCCCGCAGGCCCCAGTTATTGGGTTTCTTCTGGCCGACGGGATGCAGCCGCTCCTGAGTTCGTCGCCGACCAGGCGTATTGATTGATTCGTTCCCAATCGTACCAATCGTAGTTGTCGAGAAGTTCGGGTTTGTCTGCTCCATAGCAGAACTTGGCGGTGCTCCCGGCGCGGCAGGCATATTCCCATTGGGCTTCGGTAGGGAGTGCATACTTCCAACCTGGGGGCAACCGTCCCGCCTGACGTTCTCTCGCAGTCAGTGTTTCACAGAATGCAGTGGCGTCCGCAGGGTTGAGCCAGACGATGGGAAGGTTGTCGTCCGGGATGAAGTCCGCGCGCGCGGCGGAACGCTCCCCATCACACTGCCCCATTGCCCCTGTGTGACTTCGGTTTCGCCGAGCCAGTAGCCCTGCGTGAGGGTGACGGTGACCTGATCTTCGTTGTCGGGACGTTCGTAGTCGTAAACCCATTCCGTGGGAGGGCTGCCCATGATGAACGTCCCCGCTGGGCACCAGCGAAAGGGGAAGCCGGGGACGAGTTCGCGACGATCGCCCGCTTTTGTGCCGACGAAAGAACTGGATCTGCCTCGTAGCGGATCGGAACTCAACAGGAACGTCGTTCCGGCCAGGAGGAGAACGAATGTGATGAGGAGTGAGCGTGGCATTGGCGGGGTGTCGGAGTTTCAATGCAGGCTGACGAGGACGCCATCAGCCTAGACGTTTGTAGTAGGTGTGGACAGGGGAATCGATTTGAACTCTGCTCTTGTGCTGTCGCACAGAGGTCGCCGGGGAGTGGCAACTTGTGAGACGCGCGATGATCACGGGAGTTGCGAGACTTGGTCAATCATATTCGGATCATTTTGTGTTTTTCCGAACCATTCGGTCGCAGTCGTTAGAAGAGCATCGAGTTGCTGGTTGACTGAATCAGGATTCTCTAAAGATGGTCCGAGAGAAAACGGCGTCTTGATTGCGGCATCCTTCAAACTACCGCCCACATGTAAAGGATGGTCTCTCATCATGCGAATCCATCGGTCGTGCATATTTTTATCATATAGCAATCGGAAGCTGGTGGGACGCTCGATTGCAAGTAATCTTGCAGCAGCGACCACTTCCGCACGGTTGTTCTTCCCAACCACCAAAGTTATCTCAACGTCTGGTCGCACATCATTCAAATATAGATCGAAAACTTCCTTCCCCATGTAAGGGTCGAAAACCTCAATACTCTTCGTTGTGGTTTGGAAAATATCCAACAAAGTACGATAGGTACTGAATGGTGTTTTCGCAGGCATGATGGTGGCTGGGTCATCGCACGGCAAAGCATCGATTTTTTCCATCGCCAACTGACGTAGGTTTTCCAAATACTTTTTGGCAGTCTCTAGGTTTTTGGCATTGTGGAGATGGTCGAAAAGCTGGCGAAGTCCAGTGATAGAGGAGTCAGCGTCCCTAAAAAGCCGACTGTCGAAAATCTGAGCTTGTTTCCCATACATCCTAAGCAATTTCATTCGATACGTTTCCTCGTCTGCAACAAACCGAGTTTCAACATGAGAAATTCGCCTCATGTAATCCGGGTCGTCAACCAAATCATAAAGTGGGCGAATCAGAATCCCAAAACTGGCGAGCAATTCAGCCTTCATCGCGCAACTTTTTTCAGTCATCTTCCTTACTTCCTACCGTTTTCAGCTTCAAAGATTGCTTAAGTTCCGTGAGGGGGTATTATGTACATGCCGTCAGGAGATGGTGCGCCTGCGGCGGCGACCGTGACGGCCTGCCCTGCTTCGCGATGCGGGCATGGCACCCAGAACAACTCTATCTGGCGAACAAGTTTTGTCACAAGATGACACGGACACATGCCCACCCTGCTTCGCGAAGTGGGCATGCCACCCAGAAAGATGTCGCTCGCGAGTTTACGAGATGTGGGCATGGCACCCCATTCTTGCAGAGGTATTCATCAGTTTGTCGTTGTTATCACACGCATACATGCCTACCCTGCACCTGGCGGTGCGAAGTGGGCATGCCACCCAGAAGGATGTCGCTCGCGATTCTGACGAGATGCGGGCATATGCCACCCGGAACAACTCTATCTCACGAACAAGTTTTGTCACCTGATCACACGCACACATGCCCACCCTGCACCTGGCGGTGCGAAGTGGGCATGCCACCCAAACAAATTTATTTCGGCTCATCAAAGCATTCACCGGGACCAGTAGTTGCGATCTAAAGAGCGGTAGTTGATGGCTTCGGAGAGGTGTTCGACGCGGATGGTTTCGGCGCCGTCCAGGTCCGCGATCGTCCTGCTCACCCGCAGAATCTTGTCGTGGGCGCGGGCGGAAAGTCCCATGTTTTCCATGGCGGCCTTCAGTAACGATTCCGCTTCCTTGTCGAGCTTGCAGTGCTTGCGGATTTCGCGAGGTTTCATCCGGCCATTAAGGAGCGTCTTGTCCTTGCCGAAGCGTTGCCGCTGGACGTCGCGGGCCTGCAGGACGGACTCGCGCATCTGCGGGCTGGTGAGGCCGGGGCGTTCGTCGGTCAGTTCGCGGAACGGAACGGGGGGGACTTCGAGGTGGATGTCGATCCGGTCGAGCAGCGGGCCGGAGAGTTTCCCCATGTACCGCTCGATCTGCATCGGGTTGCAGTTGCATTTGCGCTTGGGATCGCCGCGATAACCACACGGGCAGGGATTCAGCGCGGCCACGAGCATGATATTGGCGGGGAACGTGGCGGTCGCGGTCGCGCGGCTGATGGTGACGTTCCCTTCTTCAAGCGGTTGGCGCAGGACTTCAAGCGTGCGGCGGTTGAACTCGGGGAGTTCGTCGAGGAAGAGGATGCCGTGATGGGCGAGGGAGATTTCGCCGGGGACGGGGGTACTGCCGCCACCGACAAGTCCCGGTTCGCTGATGGTGTGGTGCGGCGAACGAAAGGGGCGAAGGAGCATGAGGGACTGATTCTGCTCCAGGCGGCCAACGGCGGAGTAGATCTGGGTGGTTTCGAGACTTTCCTCGGGAGAGAGGTCGGGGAGGATGGTACCGATCCGCTGGGCGAGGAGTGTCTTGCCGGTTCCCGGAGAGCCGACCATCAATAAATGGTGCGCGCCTGCGGCGGCGACTGTGACGGCCCGCTTGGCGGTCTCCTGCCCTTTGACGTCGGCGTAGTCGATGTCATAGCGGCCGTAGCGTTCGCGGGCGTTCGTCTGCTCGAACTGCGTGGGGTGAATGTCGAGGGTGCCGTTGTAGAAGCCGACCGCTTCGGCGAGCGAGCCGACGGCGATCACCTGGAGACCATCGACGACGGCGGCTTCCTGGGCATTCTGCACGGGGACGACGAGGCCGGTGTAGCCTTTGTCGCGGGCAGCGATGGCCATCGAAAGCGCACCTTTGATGGGGCGGAGGGTGCCTTCGAGGACGAGTTCACCGACGGCGGCATAGCTGGCGAAGAGTTCGGACTGGAACTGTCCGGAGGCGGCGAGGAGGCCCAGGGCAATGGGGAGATCGAACGAGGCGGCCTCTTTGGGGAGTTCAGCCGGGGAGAGGTTGATGACGATGCGATCGATGGGGCGGTCGTAGCCGGAGTTGATGAGAGCCCGTTCGATGCGGTGGGTGCTTTCCTTGACGGCGGCCTCGGCCAGGCCGACGAGGATGGTTTTGGGGAGGGCCCCGGGGGAGATATCGACCTCGACTTCGACGGGGATGGCGCGGATGCCGAAGAGGGAAAACGTCTGCAGCTTGGCGAGCATGGTCACCTGCTAAGGCTGTAAAAACATCACAAGGGTGGAAGATCAAGATGTCGGCGCAGTGAGATGGTGGGAGTATTTTCGGGTGGGGTGGTGATGGGAGCAAGTGGGGAGAGGGGAAAAGCGAAAAAACGTGTAGGAAATGGACTTATAAAGGTTTCCCACGCGCCCAAAGTGACGGGCTTGACCTAGCACTAAAATCTGTGGCTGTCGTGCGGGGATGGTGTAGAATCTGGGGGATGCCGGAGGGAAAAACGGTGCGGATCGCGATTGTCGGTTCGGGAATCTCGGGGCTGACCGCCGCGTATCACCTGGCGGATCGGCATGAGATCACCGTGTTCGAAGGGAACGGCTATATCGGCGGTCACACGAACACGGTGGAGGTGGAGATCGGTGCGGAGAGGCACGCGATCGACACCGGGTTCATCGTGTTTAACGATTGGACATACCCGAATTTCGTGCGACTGCTGGATGATCTGGGGGTGGCATCGCGACCCACGTCGATGGGATTCAGTGTGCGGTGCGACGCGAGCGGGTGGGAGTATTCCGGAAACTCGCTGAACAGTCTCTTCTCGCAGCGTAGAAATCTGTTGCGGCCTCGCTTCTGGCGGATGCTGGCCGACATCCTGCGGTTCAACAGAAACGGGGGACGTCTGCTGGAGGAGATTCCGGAGGATTTGACGGTCAGCGAGTTTCTGCGGAAAGAAAAGTACTCGCGGGAGTTCGGGGAGTGTTACCTCAAACCGATGGGATCGGCGATCTGGTCCTGTCCGCTGACGAAGTTCGGCGACTTCCCGGTGAAGTTCATCCTGGAGTTCTACAAGAACCACGGATTGCTGAGCGTGTGGAAGCGTCCGACTTGGCGGGTGATCGAGGGGGGATCGCGGAGTTACGTGACGGCGCTGACGGCGAAATTCCGAGACAGGATCCGGTTGAGAACCCCGGTGGCGGGTGTCCGGCGTACAGAAGAGGGAGTCCTGATCGTCCTGACGAACGGGGAGGTCGAAAAATTTGATCACGTGGTGATGGCGTGCCACAGCGACCAGGCATTGAGAAGGCTGGAGGATGCGACGCCGACGGAGCGGGAGGTGCTGGGGTGTTTTCCCTATGAGCGAAACGTGGCGGTGCTGCATACGGACGAGTCGCTGCTCCCGCGCAACCGGCGGGCATGGTCGAGCTGGAATTACCACGTGCGCGGGGACTCGACGGAACGGGCGACGGTCACATACTGCATGAACATCCTGCAGCAAATCGAATCGCGGCAGACGTTCTGCGTGACGCTGAATGAAGAAGAGGGAATCGATCCGGCGAAGGTGTTACGGCGGTTTGAATATCACCATCCGGTGTTCACGACGAAACGGAGCGCGGCGCAGCGGCGACATCGGGAATTGCTGAACGTGAACCGGACGTCGTTCTGCGGAGCCTACTGGGGGAACGGGTTCCACGAGGATGGGGTGGTGAGCGGCCTGGCGGTCGTGCGGGCGTTGGAAGGGGCGCATCCTGCCACGACGATCGAGACTCGGAAACAGCCGGAAATGACCTGCCAGCCCGAACGGTGCGGGGCTAATGGGAGCGTGGGGGCCTGAGCGATGCAAAGCTGTCTATACGAGGGGAGAGTGTGGCATCGGCGGACAAAACCGCTGGCGCATGCGTTTACTTACCGGGTGTTTTTCGTGTGCCTGGACCTGGGAGAGTTGCCGGGTGTTTTCGACGGATTCTGGTTGTGGTCGGCGCGGGGCCGACGGCCAGCGTGGTTTCGGCGAGAAGATCACCTGGGTCCGGGGGATATGCCGCTGGATCAAGCCGTGCGGGAGCTTGTGGAGACGAAGGCAGGCTTTCGACCCGGAGGGCGGATTCTGCTGCTGACGCATCTGCGTTACTGGGGAGTGCAGATGAATCCGGTCAGTTTTTACTACTGTCTGAATGCAGAGGAGCAGATGGTGGCCGTCGTGGCGGAGGTGCATAACACCCCCTGGGGGGAAGAACATTGTTATGTGCTGGATCTGCGGGATGAGAGGAGCGCCACTGCGAAGGAACCGTTGCGACAGGAGAAGGAGTTTCACGTGTCTCCGTTCATGGGAATGGACGTGGAATATCTTTGGAGGATCGGGACACCGGGGGAACGATTGCAGTTAGAGATCTCGAATCGGGGCAAGGATGGGGAGGTGTACTTTCGCGCGGGGATGGAATTGCAACGGCGCGAGATCCGCGGCTGGTCGCTGGCGAGTGCGTTGGTGCGGTATCCGTGCGTGACGGCGAAAGTGTGGTTGGGGATCTATCTGCAGGCGTGGCGCCTGTGGCGGAAAGGTGTGCCCTATCATCCGCATCCGAAAACGTTGTCGAAGAATGCGGACGTGGCCGGTTGAACGAAGATCGCAGAGAGTGAGATATGTCGCTGACTGAGAATTGGGCCAGAAAACTGGTGCTGAATAGACTCGCAAGCTGGGAGCGAGGACGTCTGAGAGTCCGCGACCTGGCGGATGGGGGCGCGGTCCACGAGATTGGCAGAGGTGAAGAGGAGCCGATTGAGATCGAGGTGCGGCGTGGCAGTTTTTACCGCAGGCTTGTGAGCGGCGGCAGCCTGGGGGTGGCGGAGTCGTATCTGGAGGGCGAGTGGGAATGCCGCGATCTGACCGGGCTGATTCGGCTGGTGCTGCAGAACCGGCAGTTTTCGAATTCGCTGGGGAAAGGGTGGGGGCGGGTGGGTCGCTGGCGGGACGGCTGGGGCATTGGCTGAGAAGGAACACGAAGAGCGGAAGCCGGCGGAATATCCAGGCCCATTACGACCTGGGGAACGAGTTATTCGCGTTGATGCTGGATGATTCATGGGCTTACTCGAGCGCGATTTTTCGATCACCGGAGGCGTCACTGAGAGCGGGTTCGATTGAGAAGTTCGACCGCGCCTGCCGGAAGCTGAACCTGAGGCGGGGGGAACACCTGCTCGAGATCGGGACGGGGTGGGGTGGGCTGGCGATCCATGCCGCGCGGGAGTATGGCTGCGAGGTGACGACCACGACGATCTCGGATGAGCAATACCGCCTCGCGAAGGAGCGGATTGAAAAGGCGTGTTTAAGTGACCGAGTCCAACTGATCAAGCAGGACTATCGTGATCTGCGGGGAACGTACGACAAGCTGGTTTCCATCGAGATGATTGAGGCCGTGGGGGATCAGTTCCTGGGGAAATACCTGGAGACGTGCAGCCGGCTGCTGAAACCGGAAGGGACGATGGTGTTGCAGGGGATCCTGATGAATGAGCAGCATCATGAGGCCTATGTGGGATCAGTGGACTTTATCCAGAAGTACGTCTTCCCGGGAGGTTGCCTCCCTTCGATCCGGTCGATCGGCAATGCGATCGCGGATCGGACGGACTTGCGGTGGGTCCATTTCGAGGATTTCGCGCCCCATTACGCGCGGACGCTGCGGTTGTGGCGGGAGAATTTCGAGCGGGAAAGAGACTCCATTTTGAAACTGGGATATGACGAGCGTTTCCTGCGAATGTGGAAGTATTACCTGTGTTACTGTGAGGGGGCGTTTGAGGAGCGGTACCTGGGTTTGGGGCAGCTGCAATTCGACAAGCCTGGCTGTCGTCGAGACCCGATGCTCTTGAGCCAGTGGGCGAGTTGTGCCGCGCGGGGACTGGCGGCCTACGCGGAGCCACGGCGTGAGACGTGCGTGCGAACGGGGACCAGTGGGGGAGACGCTTCGAAGCAGGAGTCGGCATGAGCGCACTCGGGTGGGGAATCGACCTGGCAGAGCGCGGTCTGGTGCCGGAGGGCATTCTGCGCCGGGCGATCCGGAAAATGTGCGGGGAAAGGCTGCGGCAGACCGCAGGTTGGGACTGGGAACGGGAGCAGATTGAGACGGAGCGATTCCTGGAGTGGATGCGAGCGGGGCCGATCGCCGAGGAGACGGACGCCGCGAATGCGCAGCACTACGAGGTTCCGGCGGAGTTTTTCGAACTGGTGCTGGGGCCTCGCCGGAAATATAGCTGCTGCTATTACGAGGCGGGGGTCACCTCGCTGGCGGACGCAGAAGAGAAAGGGCTGGCTCTGACGTGTGAACACGCGGAGTTGGCCGACGGGCAGCGGATCCTGGAGTTGGGTTGCGGGTGGGGCTCGCTGTCACTCTGGATGGCGGAACGGTATCCCCACGCCGAGATTACGGGCGTGTCGAATTCACATTCGCAACGCGCGTTCATCGAACGAGAAGCGGAACGTCGCGGGCTGAGAAATGTGCGGATCGTGACGGAGGATGTCAACCGGTTCGAAGCGAACGGGCCATTTGACCGGGTGGTGTCGGTGGAGATGTTTGAGCATCTGCGGAATTACGAGCAGATGTTCGCACGCATCGCCAGATGGCTCAAACCGGGTGGGAAATTGATGCTGCACATTTTTACGGTGCGCGGCGTGCCGTACCCGTTTGAGACGGAAGGGGACGCCAACTGGATGGGGCGGTATTTCTTCACGGGAGGAATCATGCCTGCGGAGGAGTTGCCGCTGAGATTCCAGCGTGACTTGCAATGCCTGCGACAATGGAAATGGAGCGGGGAGCATTATCGTAAAACGGCAGAGGGATGGCTGGCGAACCTGGACTGGAACAATTCTCGGGCGTTAGAACTCTTGGAGAAGACATACGGCCGGGGGGAGGGACGGCGGTGGTATTTCCGCTGGCGGATCTTCTTCCTGGCAGTGGCGGAGTTGTTCGGCTATCGGCGGGGATCGGTGTGGGGGGTGACGCACACGCTGTTGGAACGGCGAGGTGGTGCGTGATGATTCCGGCGTTGAATTTCGTGATCCTGCTCGGATTGCTGACCGGGTTGTGGGTGGTGAGTGTCCGGCTCCGGGATGCGAGTATCATCGATCCCTTCTGGGGGATGGGATTCGTGGTCGTGGCGTGGGTGTGCGTTGCGGCACGAGAGACGGCGGGATCGCGTGGGTTGCTTTTGGCTGTCCTGACGAGCGCGTGGGGATTGCGGTTGTCCGGGTATCTGTTGTGGAGAAACCGAGCGCATGCCGAGGAGGACCGGCGTTACGCTGCCATGCGGAATTTCTGGGGAGAAAAATTCTGGTGGGTGAGTTACTGGACGGTGTTTGCGCTGCAGGGGGTGATCCTGTGGGTCGTGAGCCTGCCGTTGCAGGTCGGGATTCTGTCGCCGGAATCGTACCCGCTCGGTCCGATGGACGTCGTGGGTTCACTGATCTGGCTTGTCGGGTTGATGTTTGAAAGCGTGGGGGATTGGCAACTCAGCCGGTTTAAGGCAGACCCGGGCAACCGGGGTAAAGTTATGAACCGGGGATTGTGGCGATACACGCGGCATCCGAATTACTTCGGGGATTTCTGCGTGTGGTGGGGGTTGTACGTGGTGTCACTGGGAAGTGGCGGGTGGTGGACGGTGTTCAGCCCGATCGTGATGGGCGTCCTGCTGATGAAAGTGTCGGGAGTGGCGCTGCTGGAGAAGGATATTGGCGAACGACGTCCAGAGTATGCGCGGTATATCCGGGAGACGAGCGCGTTCTGGCCCTGGTGGCCGCGGTGGTGAGGGGCGAGTTCAGAGATGCTTGCCGCGCCCTTTCTGACTTCTGGGCGTGACAGACGGCATTCAAATTCGGGCTGGTCCTACATCCCTGTCTGAGGGAGAATTCTGAGGTACCTTGATTAGACATGGACGTCTCCTGAAATTTGTTATGTCGCCTCCTGAATTCCCATGAAAACGACGCTCACAAAACCACATCCCTTCGTCCAGCGTGGCCGCCCGATTGACGCTACCGGGCTGTTTTGGGCATTGGTTCTGGTGCCTATAGGATGCTTTTACTCTGTTGTATTTCTGGGATGGAATGACTTCGTTTTAGAGGGGGTGGTCTTCCTCGGCGTCGTCGCCGGACTGTTGTGGCAGTTCCGGAGATGGAAATTCGACGCCGTGACCAATCGGCAAGCCACGGAGTGGTGTCGCCAACATTATCCGGAATTAGTCGGCACGCCCGTGGTGGATTGGCTGGTGGCACTGGTACACATTCTTCGCATCGATTTGCGTACATTGAAACCATCGTCAGTACTCGTCGATCTCGCGATGTCGGCTTATGGGAAAGTTGACATGCCGTTCGACGACTTTCCCGAGATTCTCGAAGACATTGCCTATGACGCGCGAATCTGTATTGTCGAATGGTCCTCGTTTTCGGGGTCCACCGTGGATGACGCCATACAATTTGTGGTTCGTTCCTGTGGAAATAATACCGGTGTCCATTCGCGCCCTGCGGGCGAGAGCAGTTGAGAAGATAGAGACAGCGATTAGAGACACTTGGACCGCCCCTCATCCGGCCGCTCAGGATTGGAACTATCGCCTTCGCGAGAACCAGACGCCCGTCTGGTTCTGCTCAATTGATTCTCCCTCGGGGGAGAAGGGTTAAAGAAAAAGCCGCCGGACATTGCTGCCCGGCGGCGTTCTCCAAACAAAATCACTTTCGGAAATCAAACTAACTCTTCACGGGAGGCTCAACGACCGCCGTCGCTGCGCCGACCCCCTGACGCTTCACATCGATTCCCATCTTCTCGGCGGTGAGGATATTCAGCAGCATGCCGAGCATGTTCGTCTGGCCGTTGCCGTCAGTTCCTCCCGTCATGAACAACTGAGAGGGGACCAACGGCTGTTCGCTGTGACGTAACTGTTCCGCGACGATCGCCATGGCATACAGACGTGGGTCGCCGTAGGAATTGATCTTCTGCTGCAAGACGGCGGCTTCGGCGTTACCGATGTCGGCAATCCGCTTCCCTTCACCCTGGCCGATGGAGGCCGCTTTTTTGCCTTCACCTTCACCGAGTAGAGCGGCCTGCTTGGCCTGGGCGTCCGCCATAACGAGCAACCGGGCGGCTTCACCTTCACCCTGCAGCCTGGCTTGTTTGGCGGCGGCGTCCGCCTGCACGACGGTCGTCTCCGCCGCCTTGCGGGCCCGTGCCAGGTCCGCGTCACCGGTGTTTTCTGAAATCCGGATCTGCACCTGGGACTTGGTCAACTCCGCCTGCAACGCGGCTAGAGCCTGGGCTTCGTTCAAGGATTTCTCCCGCACGGCCGCCTCCTGTCGCTTCTGGAAGGTCTCCACCTGTTCGATCGCAAACTGCCGCTGACGTAACTGCTCCAGCAGCGTCTCGATCTTCGAGTCTCCAGGCTTCGATTCCGGACGCCCAATCAACACGTCGACGCACTCGATATCGAACTGCAGAAACTTCTGTCGCAACTCCTCCCGCGCCTGGCGCTGAATGTCATCACGCTCGTGAATCAACTGCAACATGGACTTCTTGTGGGCCACGTCCCGGAAATAGGCCGAGAGCATGGGATCCAGGGTCTGCGTGATCAACTGCTTGACATCACCGAACCGCTGAATCACCGACGGGGCTTTCTGGTAGTCGATATGCACCACCACGCTCAAGGGGAGCGTCGGTTCATACGCATCCGCCGTGATCAGTTCGATGCTGGTCAGCGAGTCGTCAAAGCGATGCTTTTCACTCCGGCCGGTGATCCAGTGCAGGACGAAGTTCGTCGTCGGGACGAGCACGACCTCACCCGCGAAGGTGTTGAAGGCATACTTACCCGGGCCGAGCGCGACATCCCACACACCTTTTTCCCCTTCGTGCACCCGTTCGCCATGTCGAAACTCCTTCCCGGAGGTGTCATCCCCTTTCTTCCCATAGAAACTGACCACGACACCGACGTGGCCGATGGGGACCATCTGCTTCGGTATCATTTCAATCGTCGCAAACCAGCGGTTGATGAAGTATGTCCCGTCGATCAGCGGGGTGTACTGGACACCTCGGCGTCCCCCCGCCCGCAGGAAGGCTTCGATGTCCTGGTAGTTGTTGTGGAAATCCGGATCATCTTTCTGAGTTCCCACCGCCGGGGCGATCAATTCCCCCGGAGGCAGCGTGGGGCCTTCGTGCACCGTCACGACACCGATCTGGTCGGAGGTGGTGCCGACGATCAGCGGACTGAATCCGTCGAGGGCGCGCAACTGCTTCTGCCATTCCTCCAGACTCCTGGCCCATTCGATGGTGAAGACCCGGTCTTCGGTGATGACGTTGAACAACGCGATGTTGAGGGCGTACACACCTTCGCGGAGGATGCCGCGCTGGCGTCCCTTCTGTCCTCCGGATGTCAGGAATTTCTGGGCATCCTGGAAGTTATTCGACGCCACGATACGGCCGAGCGTCTGCGAAGGCTGCAACTCCTGTCCGCCGCGTGAGAAGACATACCCGATCCGTCCCTGCTTGATCGTGACAAGCGGGAACTTGTGGACGGCATACTGCCATCGCCAGTAGCCGAAATGCAGGCCACCGCGGAGCAGATTCGCCTGGTAACCGGCTTCTCCCTTGAGGGCGATGATGTCCCCTTCCGCCAGCGAACCGGCGGGAGACCACAGTTTTTCCACGATCCCCACGCGGTCGTTGGGAATGTAACGGACCGTGAGCCAGACCACGAACAACAGCGTGAACACGGCAATCCCTGCGACAAGGCCAACGACTTGAATCATTGCAAGTTCTCCTGTGAAGACTGCGCGCGAACAGGCTGCGCAGAAACATGGGGGATCGGCCTGCATTGTTTCCCGGCGCGCAGATTTCACGCGCTCTGAGGGAATCCGGAATGCAGCCGATGAACCGGGGGGCACTCCCCCGCGAAGGCTACTGGGGGACGCGTTTCAGACGGGCGTCACACACCCCAGAAAAGGCACAACAACTGCTGTCGTCCTTAAAAACACCACAAACAAAAGCGATGCTCATGTTTTTCCCGCATTTTTTCGCGGAACCCAATACGGAGGATCAAGCTGAATCAGCGATCCTCACAGATGTGTTGAAAACACGCTCTTGATTATAACGCCCGTTTTCCTCCGTCGGCTCAAACTTTCCGTAACCCTAAGTGCGGTGATGAGATTGGATGTGGTTTAAGGATGCGTTTTTTGCGGTGCGCTCGGAAGAGGCTCTTTAGCCGGCTTTATTGCGAGGCGGCAAACGTAGCGTCACGCGTCACCGCTAAGAATCGCTATCGTCTGGTGTAATGACTTCTCGAAATTGCATCTTCATACTCCTGCCTTGTATGGCCCGGACAACGCCTTTCGAGTTCATTGATGATTTCCAGGCACTGAAAAAGCGGCTGCGTCTTGAGACTGGCGACGTGATTCCACCGTCCTTCCCAGATCTCGTCGCTGAGTGCGTTGGAGGCTGCCATCAACGCCAAGCGAGCCGCATGTTTCTTTTTGGTCATTTGGGGTCGTCTCTGTACCGTTTGAGTAAATCGGAGAGGTGCACCTCCATTTCATCGTCCTCAATGGAATAAATACTCGGGCATTCTTCTTTTCGTCGTGCGGCATTGAAGATGATTTGACCAAGTCGCCAATCAGGGACTTCGTTCCAAAGTTCACGAAGCAGATTTAACATTCGATCAATCCGCTCAAGATCACGCATTCATTTCGCTCCGCTGGATTACTAATCCTTGTCGTCATCGTCTGCGACGTGGAACTGGTGGAGGATGCGGTGGAGGACGGGGGCCAGAAGGACCGCCATCATCGTGAGGAAGGCGATGCCGCTGTAGAGGGAATAGATGATGGCGAAGATTTTCCGCCGTTGGATTTCATGTCATCGACCGGGCCCATGCCGGTGAGGATCATGGAGGCGTTGAGGTAGGAATCGATCCAGGGGAGATTTTCGGTGTAGTGGTATCCAGCCCCGCCGAGGAACAGGAGAAGGCGACGATCAAAGCTGCGATGCCGGCGGCACGGGCCATCCGCCAGGCGGAACTGTGCCCGGGTGAGGAGCGGCTCCCCCTTGGTCTCGAAGATGTGGGGCGGTTTCTTGTGATGGTGGCGTTCGCCGGTTTGCCCGGTGATTACCGTTCAAAGACTCTGATTGTCGATGATTTTCGTGTTGTTGAATACGGGTTTTTAACCGTCTACGTTAAGCGACTTGTGGCTGCGCCAGCCAAGCTGGCCGGGGCACCCGCAGTTGATGGTTTGGCGGCCACAAGACGCTGGATTTCGGTGACAGTTGGGCGGCTTCTGTTTCCGCTTCCGGGAAAGAGGCAGACCTTTCGCGACGCCGGGGCGGCTGTGGCCTGCGGTGGAGAGGTAGGCGTCGTGCAGGATTTTCGAGCGCTGCGTGACGAGGGGAAGGAGTTCCTGCGGCAGATGGAGTTGTTTCAGCATCTCCTGCGGAGAGGAAGTGCGGGCGGAGGGTTCATCGCCGAAGTAGCGGATGAGTTGCTGCGCGATAAACCACAGGCCGGCGTCATTGGGGTGAACCCGATCGGGCTGGAACTGGAACTTGGGATCCTGTTTGCGGCGGGCGTGAAGTTCCGCGGTCATGGGATGATGCAGGTCGACGACATGCCAGCCCTGGGCACGCTGGGCGAGGAGCCAGTCGGCATAGCGGTCGAGGACTTCGTTGTAGGAGTAACCACCAGGGGGAATGACGCCGTCGTCATAGACCGGAGGAGTCACGAGGATGATCTTCGCCCCGGCGTGTTCGACCTTGGATTTGAGGTGCTGAATGCCGGCCTTGTATTTCTCGAAGCGTTCGGGGGCGAAGGGCTGATAGATGCCGCAGTTCATGCCATAGCAGGCGATGACAAGGTTGGGGCGCGCGAGCTTGAGGATGCGGTCGAGGCGTTCCGCCAGATCGGGGCGGGGAAACTTCCCCCCGGCGTGTCCGTCTTCGGACAGGCCGGAGACGGTTTCGCTGGAGAGGCCGGCATTGATGACGACCTGCGGCGGGGTGATCTTCTGGGCGACGAGCCAGGTTTCAAACCAGGCGACGTAGCGACCATCCGCGGTGATGCTGTCCCCCAGGAAGAGGATGCGGGGGGAATTGCGGAGCAGGTGGGTGGGTGTGTCTTCGGCGAAGAGGTGGAGGGGGATCAAACACAGAATCAACGGGAGCAGCAGGAGCGGGCGCATGCTGAGAACCTTCCGGAGTGCATCGGGGGGGAGAAATGGACTCCCGGATGATACCGGAAAGGGTGTGTGATTGTCGTGTCTCTCGTTCGGGGGGCGCTCCGCTGGACGCCGGCTATCTCACTCCAAAAATTGTGTTAAGAGGGAGGTGGCAAAGAATAAAAAAGGTAGCCGACTGGCGGAACAGGCGCTCGCCCGGAGGCACCCCACAAAGATGCACCCGGCTGAACCTCCAGCCGGACTACCAATTTTGATAGTCGATTTGTCGCGGCTTCCTACCGCTGTATGGACAGGGACGAAACTGAATTAGCAAACCGAATGCCGTGCGAACGCGCGCACGTTGCGATTTCGCAATGCTCACTCCGGCAAGAACTTGCGAAAAAACGGCGAAAAGGGAGGTGAAAATCGATGTGACGAAAGTGATTTCCGCGCAGGCAGTTGTGCCGGATATCCCAGCAGGCGATCTGCTTCCCGTGGAGGAGTCGCGGGTGAGAAGCGAAAATCAGGCGGGTTGAGCCAGGATCTCGCGGAAGCGGGTCAGAGCCTGTTCCCAGGCGTCAGGGTTTCGCGGGAGGAAGGTTTTGAGTTCGACCGAGGCGCGGACCACCTTGCGGATGTCGGCCAGCGAACCGATGTCTCCGGCGGTCCGGGCCTGGATGAGGACGTTTCCGAGGGCGGTCGCTTCGACGGGGCCGGCGATCACGGGGCGGCCACAGGCATCCGCCGTGAACTGGTTCAGGAGTTCATTCTGGGAACCCCCGCCGACGACGTGGATGACCTCGACTTTCTCCCCGGAAAGCTCTTCGAGTCCTTCCAGGACGATCCGGTACTTCAATGCGAGGCTTTCGAGGGCGCAGCGGACGAGTTCCCCTTCGGATTGCGGAACGGGTTGGCCGGTGCTTTTGCAAAGTTCCCGGATGGCGGTCGGCATGTCCTTGGGGGCGAGAAGGGTGTGGTGATCCGGATCGATGAGGGACTTAAAGGGGGGGGCGGATTCGGCCAGCTTAATGAGGGGGGCATAGTCGAGGGGATGGCCGGCCCGTTCGAAGCTGCGGCGGCATTCCTGGACGAGCCACAGCCCCATGATGTTCTTGAGGAGGCGGTAGGTGCCGTCCACGCCCCCTTCATTGGTGACGTTCTTTTTGAGGGCTTCAGGAGTCAGGATGGCATGGGGGACTTCGAGCCCCATCAGGGACCAGGTGCCGGAGCTGATATAGGCCCAGCGGGCGGAGCCGGTCTGTTCGGTGGGGCAGGCAACGACGGCGGAGCCGGTGTCGTGCGTGGCGGGGGCGACGACGTTCATGCGCGGGAGATTGAGCCGATCGGCGAGATTGGTGCGGAGTTTCCCCAGCAGTGTGCCGGGGGGGACGACATCGCCGAACATCTCGGTCGGAATACCGAGTTTGCGGAGGAGGTCGAAGGCCCAGGTTCCCGCCTGGGGATTGAAGAACTGGGTGGTGGTGGCGTTGGTGAATTCGACCACCTGGCTGCCGCTGAGGAGCCAATGGAAGATGTCCGCCATCATCAGGAAGCGGCGGGATTGCTTCAGGATCTGGGGAATCTTTTGCTGGGAAGCGAAGAGCTGGAACAGGGTGTTGAACTCCATGAACTGCAGGCCGGTGGCGGCGAAGATTTCCTGGCGGCTGACCTGGGCGAAAACCTGCTGCATGGTCCCCTGCGTGCGGGGGTCGCGGTAGTGATAGGGATTGCCGAGCATCTCCTGCTCGGGGCCGAAGAGGGCATAGTCCACGCCCCATGTATCAACGCCGACGGAGGTGATCGCCTTGTGCTGATGAGCAGCCTGCGCGATGCCGGACTGGATTTCGGACCAGAGCTTGAGGACATCCCAGCGGAGGGTCTCGCCGAACGGGACGGCCCCGTTACTGAAACGGTTGACCTGTTCGAGGCGAATTTTTTGACCGTCAAACAGGCCGGCGATGACGCGGCCACTTTCCGCACCGAGATCGACGGCGAGATAGCACTTTTCCGACATGAGGAGTCCCTTGCGAGGCGAAATATTCACGGGAAACTGAGAGAGAAATCGCCTGCTCAGGCTATCCGATTTGGGGCGGACTGGCGAGGGATGTGCGAGGGGAGAAGTCCGAATCAGCCCGTGGCGGGGAGGGACTGGATTTCCAAAGCCACCAGACGGT
Source organism: Planctomycetales bacterium (assembly GCA_046349635.1). Lineage (GTDB taxonomy): Bacteria > Planctomycetota > Planctomycetia > Planctomycetales > Planctomycetaceae > JAXMBX01. The sequence continues at coordinate 47,409 of JAXMBX010000022.1, read as the reverse complement.
CGATGACCTGCTGCCAGGAATCGGGGCGATAGATCGGCTGGCGGGAGAGGAGGGGAGCGACGAATTCGGCGACGTCGCGGGGGACGTGGGGCGCGAGTTGCCGAATGGGGACCGGGTTGGTGGTCCGCTGGAGGCGGTCGGTTTCCTCGGGGGTGCTGCCGATCCAGGGGAGTTTTCCCGTCAGGAGGCGGTACATCAGGACGCCGAGCGCATACAGGTCCCAGGCGATCCGTGCAGAGTACGAAGAGCGGGTGCGTTCGGGGGAACGATAGGACTGGATTTCCGGATCGGACCGCCATTCGGTGGAGAGGTCGATGCTGCAAGAGCGGCCGAGACGTTGCGCCAGGATGAGGTTGGTCAGCTTGATCTGCCCGGAACGATGGACCAGCAGGGAGTGAGGATTGAGGGAGGCATGAATGAACCCGGCCCGTTCGAGGGCGTGGAGCGATTCCGCGATCTGGCGGGCGATCCAGAGGGTGCTTTCGACGGAGCAGCGCCCACGTCGAAGGAGGAACGAATGCAGTGAAGCGGCGTCGAAATCCTCGAACAGAAGCTCGCTCGGCAGAGAGCTGTCGGACGAGGAGAGGATCTTCAAGACCTGGGGAGAATCCAACTGCAGGGAGATGCGTTCTTCATGCGCGAGGAGTTGACGCAAGGTGTGGCTCGGGGGACCGTGGGGGACGGGCTGCTTCCACAGGGAGAGTTGTCCGGTCCCGGTCGCGCGGACGCGCCACAATTCGAAGAGAGAATCACGGCTGAGGAGCTCGAGCGGTTCGAAGCCTGCGGAATGAAAGCGGGTCGTCCGCAGGTCGGATTCGAGGAGCGGATGTGCGGGTGTATCAGCCATGACAGAGCGGGAACAGAGTCATCCTTGAAAACGATGCGGCAGCGCTGGCCGTCAGGGTTTCTTCGACCGTCGGGGAGGGAATTTTGAGTCGGTCTTTCCCGTCAGGCACAGGCTTTCTGACCGGCAGAATTTCGCGGGGGAGAGGATATTACGTAAGTAATATTAGGGATTACGTTTGCGTTAAATTGTTTGACAGATCGATCTGGGGTAGATATAGTGCAGCGGTTGAGTCTGGGGCCGTAATTCCAGTCGATATCAAGGATGAACCTCAGGTCTGGAGAGTTTACAGCTTAAATTGGTGCGGCGGTCGAAAGGAATCCGGTGACCGCCCCGAAGATTGAAGATCTCTTCCGCCTGATCTCCATCCTCCTCATACATTGCCCAAGAAAGACTGCCCGGTAAACTTGCGCCGACGCTTATCTCATTCGCATTTTTCTGTTTGAGCGTTGAGCTGTAAGTGGTGAAAAACTCGGGATCGGGAAATCGGCAAGAGGACGGCTGTTGAGTTGCAGAATACTGCTCGAAAAGGCGTTTTCAGAGCAGACGGACGTGACGTAAACCCAGCAGGAACAGCTCCTGCGGGAATTGATTTAAGTAACATGGCATGAAAGCTGCAAATAAGCAGCGTTCAGTATTCCAATCCAAGAAGGAACGCGGATCGAGCAGACGGGAATCGCCGCATCCGGCTCTCTCAAAAGTGAGAACGGGATGAAGGAAAAAAGGCGGTTCACGGATGAGAGTGAGACGGAGAAAACAAAGGTTATGGAGGGTGACTCGACCATGATTCGTACCATTCGGGGGATTGATCCCAACGTCTTACTGATGGAACAGTTAGAGCGGTTGATTTGCGAACGTACTGGAGGCGGAATCCAGAGTTTGCAGGTGGATATCCAGCCGAGCGAAGTGATCCTGCGGGGACAGACCAAACGCTATTACAACAAACAACTGGCGACCCACGCCGTGCAGGATCTGCTGGAAGAGCGGAGCCTGGCGAACGAAATTGAAGTGGTGTGACTGGTCGTTCGCTGCGCAGCTGACGGGCAGTAACAGCGCCGCGATTGCAAGAAATACTTGCAGACAGGGGGTTCAACTCCCACGTGTCTGCGACTCATTGGGTGAGTCGCCGATTTTTTTTGGAGTCGCGCTTGTTGGCTCACGAGTTGAATTCAGAACCATGAAATCCGGGGGCTACCGCGAATGGGGTGCGCCCCGCCACCCTCAGACACTTGGCAGACACGCGCAGGAATTGCCGGTGAATTACGATTTCGTGATCGGTGGCTGAGGCTTGCCCGAGGTGTAGCGCGGCTCAGTTCCGTTGAGGAGTCGCCCGATGTTGGCGCGATGCCGCCACAGGATCAGGGCGGGGATCAGAAAGCTGAAAAGACTCAGCGGCAAATTCGCGGGAGTGAAGAGATCCGCTCTGAGGCGGACAACGTGCGTGATCGCAAAGGCCAGCGCGGCGGTCATCGAACTGAGAGAGATGATCCGGCTGACGGCGAACACGATCAGGAATGTCGCTGCGGCAATCCCGGTTTCCAGCGACGCCAGAGCGGCAGCGACACCGAGCGCGGTCGCGACCCCTTTCCCCCCGGAAAACCCCAGCCAGCAGGGATACATGTGCCCCAGGATGGTCCCGAAACCGGCGACAACAGCGAGTGTCTGAGGGGAGGAGGCGTTCGCAAAACCGGCCGGAATCAGAAAGACGGGGAGATAACCCTTGAGGCCGTCGAGCACAAAAACGAACAGTCCCCAGCGGGTTCCGAGGACCCGGCCGATGTTGGTGGCGCCGATGTTCCTGCTGCCGTGTTGACGGATATCGATCCCGCGGACGAGTCGGGCGGTGAGATAGCCGAACGGAATCGACCCGGCGAAGTAGGCGATAACGATGGTGCAGAGGGAGGCGAGCCAGGGGTTCACGGAAGTGTCCTTACGAATAAAGAGACAATTGTGCCGTTTGGAACCCGTCGCTGCCGCTCCGGGCTAGTTAAGAGAAAGACCCCAGCACACGTCCATAGGATACTGGAACGAGTGATACTCCCCGGTGTGCGGAAATTCAAGCGGGTTCACGGGAAGCGCGGGACTTTCGATCGTGACGGGCAATGGAATTGACTTTGCGGTCAATCCGGCGGAGCCAGTGGCGTTCCTTCTTGCGGAACGGTTTCCCCCAGTAGGCCCGGAGGAAGCGGATGCGGTCGGAAAGGGTGGCCTGGCGCAACGAGTAGGCGAGTTGGGCGAGATCCTTGAAAATGAACATCTTGCGGAACCAGCGGAGGGGGCGGACGCGGCCCAGGTCGATGATGAAGAGCTGGTGATCGGGCGAGCGGACGAGGATGTGGCCGGCGTAGAAGTCCTGATGATGCCAGCCAAGGTCGTGCATGCGGCGGGCAAGCTGGGCGACGGACTTCGTGAGAGTCTGTTTCAGGTGTGTGTGTTTGGCGGTTGGTTTTTCGGCGAGATGCTGGAACATTTCCGACAGGCGGGTGCAGTTCTCCAGGGAAGCGGTGAAGAGGAAGGAATGCCGTCCCTGCCGTCCGTATGCGACGGGGATCATCGTGGGGAGGTGGACCTCGTGGAAGGCGAGGAGGGCGTTCCATTCGTTGCGGGCGCCGATGATCGGCCACCGGAGGCGAATGAGGGGCTTGAGGTATTCCTTGAGCGGAGGTGGGGCGTGACGCTTGAGATAGAACGCATGGCGATTGGTCCCCTCACCCAACTCGACGCGGATGGTGACCCGCTCTGGCAAGAAATCCTTGGCGACACCGGCAGGGCGGAGTTGCTGGACGGCCTCGTAATTCGTGAGGCCGAGTTGACGCAGGAGCGGCGCATAGTCCGCATTGATCAGGAGGCGCCCCTCATCCCAGGAATTAACCACGGGACGATTGGCCGTTTGATTTTTCAAGGAGCGCCTCTTCGAGAACCCGCAGGGTGTCGCGGGCATTCTGTTCGACAGGGAAACGCTGGGCGGTTTCCCAACAGTTGACGGAGATCCGGTCCCGTTCCCCCGAAGGGAGAGCGAGGTGGGCGTTGATCTTGTCCGCCATCTCAAGGACGGCGTTCGCCTTGGGGATCAGGTAGCCATTCTCCCGTTCGACGACGATGTCGGCCCCTCCCGCCGTCGACGTTGTGATTACCGGCACGCCACAGGCCATCGCTTCGAGGTTCACGTTGGGGAACGGTTCATAGATCGTGGGGAGGACGAAGAGGTCCGCCGCGCCGTAGTAACGGGGCATGGATTGTTTGCGGCCGGCGAAAATGACGCGATCGCCGACATTGAAGCGGTGGGCGAGTTTTTCGTAGGGGCGCACGTTTCCCGAGCCGAGGACCAGGAGCCGGGTATCGCGGCGGTCCACGTGGTGCAGCGCTTCAATCAGCCAGGCGAGTCCCTTGCGGCGGAAATCCATGCCGGCGAAGACGAGCAGAGGCTGATCCTGGAGGCCAAGTTCGCGGCGGACGAGGTCCCGCACTTCGCGGACCCCAGGGTGGAACTGGGAGAGATCGATGCCGTTGGAGACGCGGCGGATTTTCGACTCCGGTACCTGGTAGTAAGTCTGGATCAGTTCGGCATCGAGGCGAGACTGGACGATAAAGCGCTTGATGCGGTCGGATTGATAGATGGAGCGTTCGATCTGCAGGATGGTCCGATGGCGAGGGTTCAGGTGTTGAAGCCAATTCCAGGTGGGGGAGTAATACACCTGCAGCCAGTGCGCCTGAAGGGGATCAGTGACGCGAAACGTGTCGACCCCGGGGGTGCGTGACAGACCATGGACGACGTCGAAACGGTTGTTGTTGACGATCTGTTCGGCATTGCGGGCGAAGGAGAGGTTCTTGGCCCAGGAGGTCGTGTTCCGGACTGGCACGGGGAGAAAACGGACTTCGTCCCGGAGTTCAGCGTCGATGGTCTCGCCGATGACCGTCACCTGATGCCCGAGTTTCTGAAGCTGACGGGAGAGATTGACGCAGTAGCGTTCGGCTCCAGCCTTCTTCAGGGAGTAGTTCTTGCGGACCAGTGCGATGTGCATGAGGGGGCGATCCTGTCAGGCGGCGCGAACGAGGGTGCGGGCGGGGGTTTGTTCCAGTTGCTGCAGAACCGCCTCGAAGACCATGTCGGCGGAGAGATCGCGCATGCAGCGATGATGCCCCAGCGGACAGGTCCGCTGCTGGCAGGGACCGCAGTCCAGGCTCAGTTGCAGGTGCAGGCTGCGTGAGTAATACGTTTCGCTCCAGGCCTGATGCGTCGGGCCGAAGAGGACGACGACCGGAGTCTGGAAACCGGCGGCGAAGTGCCGCGGGCCGGAGTCTGTGCTGACGAGGAGTTCCGAGTGCTTCACCGCCGCCTTGATGAGGCCCAGGGAGAGGGATTCTTCCGCCAGAGAGACGACCTGAGGGTGGTTCGCGAGTTGTGCGATCTGGGAAGCCTGCTCCCGTTCAGCGGGACCGCAGAGGACGAGGACGGTCTTATCAAGCTCGGTGGCCATCCGGCGCGCGAGCAGGGACGCGGAGGTCACGGGCCAGTGCTTGGCCGAACCGAATGCTCCGCCGACATTCAGGGTGACGACCCCCTTGTGGGGGAGCCCAGGGTGACGATCCCAGAAGTCTTCGAGCTGCTCCTCTTCGTATGGCAGGGTGGCGAGCTGGATATCGCGCGAGATGTCCTGGCAGCCGACGGCCTGGGCGAGGAGGAGATAGTCGTCGAGGGTGGGGTGGGGGATTTTGCGTTGCCGGGAAGAAAGAGTTTCCGTGAGGAGGAAACCGCGACCGTTCCGGGCGAAACCGACGCGCCGGCGGGCACCGCTCAGCCAGGCCCACCAGGCGGAGCGGAAGGAGTTGGGGAACAGCACCGCGAGGTCGAAGCGTTCGCGGCGAAATTCACTGAGGGTGTAAGAGGCCGCCTCCCGAGACATTTTTTCCGGGGCATCGAACGGGAGGACACGATCAACGAGATCGGTCCCTTCGAGAACGCCCGCCAGATACGGACGCATGACGCCGGCGATTTCGGCTTCGGGGAAGTGAGACCGGATGGCGCGAAACGCGGGGGTGGCCATCACCAGATCCCCGACCCAGTTGGGACAAAACAGAGCAATTCTCATCCGGCCCTCCGATTGAAATGTGGGGGCAAGGGGACTGTGTGCATGGTGATCGTCTCCGGGGAGTTTCCCCCGGCTGGTGTTTGTTGGCGGAGTGCTTCGACAATTCGGGTGGTCGAGACGCCGGGGACGGCGGTCAGGGGTTTGACGCTCCCGCCGTAGGCTTCGACCACTTCCCAGCCGACGATTTCATCGTGGCTGTAGGTTCCTCCTTTGACGAGGAGATCGGGTTTGACAGCTTCGAGGAGGGCATGGGGGGTGTCCTCGTCGAAGATGGTGACGTAATCGACCGCTTCCAAGGCAGATAGCATGGTGGCACGGTCCTGCTCGCTGAAGAGGGGCCGGTCAGGACCTTTATTGAGCCGTTTGACGCTGGAGTCGCTGTTGATGGCGACGATCAGGCAGTCCCCCTCCCGGGCGGCCTGCTGCAGGTAAGTGACGTGTCCCACGTGCAGGAGGTCGAAGCAACCATTCGTGAGGACGATCCGCTGCCCGACTCGTCGGCGCGCCTCAACCTGGCGGACGAGATCCTCGCGCGTATGAAGCTTAACCCCCGAAAGCTGGGAATGCCGCAGTATGTCGGCGACGATTTGATCCCGCGTGATTCGAACCACGCCGATTTGTTCGACTTCCAAACCACCGGCGATATTGGCGAGACGGCCGATATCATCGGGGCTCAGACCGGCGGCGAGGCCGACGCCGATCATCGCGAGGACCATGTCCCCAGCGCCGGTGATGTCGTACACCTCGCGGCGGCGGGTGGGGAGCATTTCGGAATCTCCCGCGCGGCGAATCAGGGCCATCCCGTCGCTGTCGAGAGTGATGTAGGCGAAATCGAGGTGGAGTTGATCGCAGAGCTGGCGACCGGCTTGGAAGGCATCGTCATGGGTTTTGACCTGGATGCCGGTGGCGCGGAAGGTTTCGAGGCGGTTGGGAGTGACGCCTGTCGCACCCTGATAGAGGGAGTAATCCTGCCCCGGATGGGGATCGACCATGACGGGGATGTTGTGGGCGCGGGCCTGGGTGATGACAGCTTGGACGATCTCCGGCGTGCAGACCCCTTTCGCGTAGTCCGAGACGAGAACCACCTGATGCCGGGGGATCAGAGGGAGGAGCTTGGCGAGAAGTTCGCGGGTCATTTCGGGAGAAAGCGCATCGCGGACTTCACGGTCCACGCGGAGCATCTGGTGCGGATGGCGATGCTGCGCGCGGCCGATGTAGCGTTCCTTGACGGTGGTGGGGCGTGCGGGGTCGGCCAGCAGGGCTTCCGTGGAGACGCCGCAGGCTTCGAGTTCGTGGCGGACGAGGATCCCATCGGGGTCGTTGCCGGTGACGCCAGCGAGGGTGACGTCTGCTTCGAGACCCCGGAGGAGGTTGGCGACGTTTCCGGCCCCTCCGAGACGGATTTCCTGCTTGTCGGCGCGGAGCAGGATGACGGGGGCTTCCTGGCTGACCCGTTCGGCATCCCCCCAGATGTAGCGATCAAGGATCAGATCGCCGAGGACGAGGATGCGGGGAGTTCCGAGCCGTTGAACGAGGTCGAGAAGAGGGTACGCCATGAGGTTGCTTCCATGCTGGGGCGACACGGTGAAACGGGTACTCGTTTCACGTCGGATCCATCCGCCGTGTCAAGGGTTGCATCATCTCCTGATTGCGGGATCGGGTCAAGATTTGTTGTTGTGAATTCAGGAGTTGCGGCGTACCGACGAAACCGCTCAGAGCGGCGACGCCCGCTGGGATGTTACTTCGGAATCTGTTTCAGGTTACGAAATCTCCATTTGTTCCGCCGTAACATCGAAGATCGTTGATAAGGAAGCTGGTCGTGATATACTGGCCCGCTGGAGGTCATGCGAGCAGCCGTTAAAAATTCGTTCGAGTCGGAACTCATTCTCGGGACCGGATTTGAGAAAATCTGGCTGACCCCGCGAGAACCCTTTTCGCCAGAGAAAGTGTTTCTCGAAACGGGAGACGGCCCAGAAAGATTACGACGTGAATTGAGGTTGTGGGACGGGGACCCGTTGTGTGTCCGTTCCGCGAGGGGCTGTTTGTCTCGGACGGGGTGATTTCAGAACAGCAGGGAATTGAACATGAATGTTGACGTCGCCAAGAGTGCCGCGGTTGCCAGCAAAGGGTTGAAGGGGGTCGTCGCCGCCGACAGCGCCATCTGTTTCATTGATGGAAGCGTCGGAAAGCTGATCTACCGGGGATACGACATTCATGAGCTGGCGGAGCAGAGCAGCTACGAAGAAGTCTCTTACCTGTTGTTCAAGGGGGAGCTGCCGAGCAAGAAGGAACTGGAAGAGTTCAAGACACTGCTGGCCCAGCATCGGGATGTCCCCCAGCCGGTGATCGATTCGCTGCGACGTCTGCCGAAGGACGTGCTGCCGATGACCGCGTTGCGGACGGCTGTTTCGCTGGCCGGGGTTTATGACCCGCTTGCGGAAGACGCGAGCGTCGCGGCGAACTGGGAGAAATCGATCCGACTGGTCGCGCAGGTGACGTCGCTGGTGGCGATTATCAACCGGCTGCATCAGGGGCTGGAACCGGTCGCGGCCCGGAAAGACCTGAGTCACGCCGGGAACTTCATGTACATGCTGAACGGCAAGGAGCCGACCGCCGACGAAACGCGGGCGATGGACCTGATCCTGATCCTGCACGCGGAACACGGTTTCAATGCCAGCACGTTCGCGGCGCGGGTGATTGCCGCCACGCTGTCGGACCTGTATTCGGTGATTACGGGGGCGATTGGAGCGTTGAAGGGGCCATTGCACGGGGGTGCGAATACGGAGGTCCTGAAGACGCTGATGGAAGTCGGGGACGTGAAGAACGTCGAGCAGTGGGTGCAGGAAAAGCGAGCCCGCAAGGAAGTCTTCATGGGCTTCGGCCATGCCGTCTACCAGGTGGAAGACCCACGGGCGCGGCACCTGAAAGAACTGTCGAAGCGTCTGTCGGTGCAGTCGGGCGAGCCGAAGTGGTACGACATCTCCGAGGAGATCGAGAAGCGGGTGAAGGCGGCGATCAACAAGAACGTCAATGTGGACTTCTTCTCCGCCAGCTTGCAGCACTACATGAAAATCCCCGGCGACCTGTTCACATGCGTGTTTGCCGCCAGCCGGATCGCGGGCTGGTGTGCCCACGTCCTCGAACAATGGCAGGACAACAAGATCATCCGTCCGTCGTCGAATTACACCGGTGCCCCGGAACGGGCCTACGTGGCCGTCGAGAAGCGGTAGAACGAAGTTTCTACGTTCTTCCCGACGTCAGGGCGCGCCCCAAACTCGTTTGGCGAATTCGATGACGCAATATCTCCTGCTCATCCAGAACAACGAGAAGAGCGCGTCGACCTCTGAAGAATGGGAGGCCTTCTTCGCAGTTGCGAGGCAAAGCGGGCTTTTCGAAGGAGGAAGTGCGATCGGCCAGCGGACGGTCATCGGCGATGTGCAGACTGCAAAGTCCACGGAGCATGTGGTGGGCTACATGCGGTTCGATGCGGACGACAGGCAGAAGATTTTGGATCTGCTCAAGCAGCATCCCGTCGTCCTTCACGGCGGCTCAGTCGAACTGTGCGAACTGCCGAAGTCGTGAAATCTCAGCGGATCCGTTAATCTTTCGCGGTCGCTTTGCTGATCGCCTGTTCCAGCGTTTCTTCAGGGGCCAGCGGGCGGATTTCGACGTCGCGATAAAACATTTCCGTCGCTTCGAATTCCAGCAGGATCCGCCCGGCGGAGAGCGGGGTCGACTTTGTCGGGTCCTTCGGATCGAGCTGGCGGATGTTGGAACATTGATTCGCCAGATGGCGGTTGACGATCTGTGCGGCGGAAGTTCCCTTGCAGATCAGTTCCACGGTGTTCCAGCCATCCTGCTCGAAGTTGTCGAGCTTGCGGGTGTAGGTCACCCCCTTGCCGGTCGTGGAGTAGGGAACCCCTCCCTGCTTGGAGGGCAGAAACTCCTGCCATTCTTCGGTCTTCGTGGCCGGGTTGATGGTCGTGTCCACCTGGATGAAACCGACCGTCAACAGATCCCCCACGCCGTTGAGTTCCACCTGGCACTGCAGCGCCTGGGGCCAGACGAGGTCCGCCGTGGCGTGGTGGTAATAGATCCCCGCATCGGGTTTGTACAGAAAACGGGGCTTGAACTGCTTCCTGCCCCATTTGTATTTCAGACGCAGGTGATAATCGGAATAGCTGTCATTCGTCCCGATGTACCCCATCACAACTTCAGAACCGCTTTTGGCATCCTTGTAAGCGTGAATGGCCCCGTCTTCGATCGTGACGACGTGGTCCGGATCCTGGTTGCGTCCATGCTTCTGCAGGAACAGATACCAGCCGTCGAGATTCTTGCCGTTGAAGAGCGGCTTCCATTGCGCCGCAGAGGCTTTCTCCTCCGCCCGCGCAGAATAGGGTAACAAGGAGGCGAGCAGAGCGGCAATTAAAAACCATCGTGCGCAGCGACGACCGAATGTATCCGTCATGGGGGAAACTTTCGTGGGAAAGTGAGTGATGTGAAAGAAGTTGTGCGTGAGCCTAGCATTTTTACGGAGGCATTCCAACGGGGGCTACCCCTTGCGCAGTCGCGTCACCAGTTGCTCACCCACGATCCACACCATCACCGAAATTCCCAGCACCGGCAGGAAAAGACTGGTCGCGGCGATCGTGGCGAGCAGCCAGCCGGGGCGGGGATATTGTGGTGATCGCACTGCCGCTGATCCTAGAGGATGGGGAGGGTGGTCTCAACAGACAAATCCACTCACCCAGAATCATTTACTGCAAACAGGCCGCCCTAATAAGTTCGGCATCGCCATCCGATGATGAGGATACCACTTCACCAGGGGAATTCCTGGCCAGGTCCTCCGGCAGCCCATTCCTCTGCAGAATACCAGCGAGAATCAGAGACCGCCTCTATGCCCTGTAACCAGTCAACGAGATGAGCAGTGACTCCGCGCCCTCCAACAGTGTCAGCGGAGAAGTGATGGACCAGCCAACGATTTGCAGCAGGCTCCGCGACACTAAATTCCAAAGTGTGGGTCTGACTCTGCAACCTTAAAGATTTGAGTGACCATGAATATTTGAGCGACACAGTGTTCGCATTGCCGACGACCGATAGGATTTCATAACGAAACCTTGAGCCTAGCCCCAATTTCTGCCTCTCCAGATTCAAGTTAAGGAGATATTCACGAAAGGATTGGGTCAAGTCTCTGGCGGATGAGAATTTCGTCCCTGCTGCGTCTATTTCAAAAGTGACTCGATCACGAACGACTGGCTGGATGTGAGCGGGGGGAGAGACGTCGCATAAGTGCGGTTCTCCAAGTTCAGCGAATCGGCGAAGAATCTCGGAGTCATTCCCGCGATAGCGAATGCATTCCAACTCAGCAGCGCGAACGGTGCTGAATAGCCGGTTTAATTCATCTTTCGAGCAAGGTTGCTGTTGGACAAAACAATGATGCTTCTCATCATAAGTGAAGAGATCTGGAGCTTCCGATAATGGCACTCCGCAGGCGGTACAGCACCCATCCACGACGTAAAACGGACCGGGGACGTTTTTTTGATGTGGGAGATTGCTGTCACTCATCAGCTCATCCGCTCAAATCTAATATGACGATGAAAGAAGACGCCTTGCTTAATCTAGCTTAGCAAGTGATGAGTCTGTGTGTCAGGTTCTTACGAATAAGTGCACGCAGCTATCGTTCCACAAGCTCTTTGGCGGTGGTGGGCTCCGTTTTTGACGCGGGAGTGGATGATAGTTCAATGAACACGTCCACCTGCTGGCCGCAGAAGACGGGCAGATCCTTCGGCTCCAGCGCATAAATCACCTGCAGGACACGGGTGTCGACACGTTCGGAATTGCTCCCCGTGAGCGATTTCTTGGGGATCACCATCGGCTCGACCCGCACAAACTTGAGCGGCAGCTTGTGATCTTCCGCGCCGCGGGGAACCGCGACGGCTGCGGATTGAGGCCGGAACCGCGGGATGTCGTGCTCGTCGATATCGACCCGGACGTGAAAGGGCTGGATCCGTCCAATCGTCAGCAGAGTCTGGCCGGGCTGCTGGCCCACGAATTCCCCCGGGCGGACATTCACCTGCAGGACTTCTCCTTCAAGCGGTGAATTGACGGTGAGGCGTTCGATTTCGGTCATGGTCTGCTGCAGTTGCGCCTGGGCCTGTTCGACCGCGGCGGCGGCGACTTCCTTGTCCGGACCCCAGGCACCGGCCCGAAGGAGAGTATCTTCCGCCTCCACTCGGGAAAGCTGGGCCTCGCTGACTTTCAAAGCCTGGCGGCGGACGACGAAATCTTCCCGTGTGATCGCTTTCCGTTCGACAAGTTTTTCGCTGCGGGCGAAACGGTCCTGCTCTTCCTGCAGGCGGGCTTGGGCTTCGCTGACCTTGGACTTGCTGCCGGGAAGTTCTTCCGGGCGAGGTTGCTGCTGAAGACGGGTCAACTGAGCCTGGAATGAAGCGAGGGCGGCCTTGCGGACGGTCAATTCCGCCTGGAGGTGGCGATCGTCGAGCGAGAACAGAGGCGCACCGGTCTTGATGCGGTCCCCCACTTTGACGTGGACTTTATGCACGATGCCGGCGACATGGGTACCGATGGAGACATTTTCACTTTGCGGCTCGATGACGCCGGCTCCCGCGATGGTCAGACCATACGGCGAACGGGCGGGATTGGCCGGGGGAGCGGTGGGAGGCTGGGCTTGGGAATGCTTGGCGATGTGATAGACCGCGATCAGGACGAGTCCCAGGGAGATGATGGGGATGATTCCGATGCGACGCATGTTTTTTCCTTTCCTCTCAAACGTGTGAGGAAAATCGTGGAACCGATCAAGCTGAGGTGACGGCGAGGGAGGGGGATTGTTCCTCCACCTTTTCGACGCGGCCGTCGGCCATGTGAACGATGCGGTCCCCGTACCGGTAGACGCGGTTATCGTGAGTGACGATCAGCACGGAGCGCTCGGGGCTGATCGCTACGTTTTTGAGAAGTTCCATGACTCTTTGCCCCGATTGGGCATCCAGCGCGGCGGTCGGTTCATCGCAGACGAGCAAGCGTGGTTCGTGAACCAGCGCACGGGCGATGGCGACCCGTTGCTGCTGGCCACCGGAAAGCTGGTTCGGACGGGCGTTGACCCGATCCGCGAGGCCGACGGCGGCGAGCATGTCGGCGGCTTTCGCGACCGCCTTCTGGCGTTTCATCCCGCCGATGATCAGCGGGATGGCGGCATTCTCGGCGGCAGTCAACGCAGGAAGAAGGTTGTATTGCTGAAAGACGAAGCCGATGTTCCGGGCGCGGAAGTGGACGAGTTCACGCGGGGAGAGTGAAGAGCGGGGTGTGCCGAAGAGTTCCACGTCTCCCTCCGTGGCATCCAACAGGCCGCAGATGATCGAGAGGAGGGTGGTTTTGCCGCAGCCGCTGGGACCGACGAGCAGCGAGATCGCGCCGGTCGGGATGTCCATGTCGATCCCATGCAGGACGCGGATTCTGGAATCGCCGCTGCCGAAGTCGCGCACAACTTCGCGGCAACGGACGGCGTGTTGCGATTCGTTCTGGAGTTGTTCCGATAACGAGACCATGACAGTTCCTGCGATACGTGAGACGACGATTACCGAAAGACGACGGCGGGTTCGAGGATCAAAACGCGGCGGATGCTAAGCAAACTGGCGATCACGACGATCAGGGAGACGGCTCCGGCGGTCAGCGCAGCGATCTGCCAGGGCATGTGGAAACCGGCGAGATGCGTGACGTCCTTGGTCCCCTCGAAGAACGCGGCGGAGAGGCCGAGACCGATCCCGAACCCGATGATGCCGACGATGCCCGCCTGGAGCAGGATCATCTGCACAAGCTGCAGATTGGTGACCCCCATCGCCTTCAGATTGCCGAACTGCTTCAGGTTTTCGATGGTGAACAGGTAAAAGGTCTGGCCGGCAATGGCGACACCCACGACGAAGCCCAGGAGAATCGTGATCCCGAAGTTGATCGGTATGCCGGTGGAGGCCATGTAGTAACCGATGGTTTTCCAGGCGAATTGCGGCGTGGTCAGGGCGAGGAGTTTGGTGCGCTGGTTGACCCGTTCGCAGATCGACTGGGGATCAACGCCGGGTTTGGCTTTGGCGAGAACGAAAGAGAGGACATTTCGTTCCGGTGGGGCGAAGCGGATCGCCTGGCTGTAGCGGGTGTAGAGGACAGGGAACGTCTGGAACGGAGCGGAGGCTTTGCAGATGCCGACGACAACGGCACGGCGGTCATTCATTTCGAGAATTTTTCCCACGGCGAAAGGCTCACCGGGAAAAAGGTAGGAGTAGCCCGCTTTATCGACGAGGACCGCATCCGGACGGCGGAGATCGGAAAGTGAACCCAGAATCATTTCCTGCGGAGCGCCGGTGAGCGATTGATCGTCGAGCCCCATGAGGATGACCTGGCGGTAGATGCCGTTTTCGCGGCGGGCGGTGATCATCCCCTTGTAGAGTTTGACCGCCCAGTCGACACCGGGAGTGCCTCGGACGGCGAGCAGATCGTTTTCGGAGAGAGGGCGAAGTTCATCGACCGACTGGGTTTTGGAATTCATGACCCAGATGTCGGCATCGCGGACGTCGGTGATCTGGCTGACGGTCCGCCCCATCAGGGAGACGAAGATGGATGTCTGGTGCGCGATCAGGAGCGAGCCGAAGGTGACACCAAAGATAATGCCCAGATACTTGGCACGGTCTCCGGTCAACATTTTCCAGGCGATCCAGTTCATGAGCGGGATTCCTGCGTGGGACGTCCGAGGTGCGGAGCGGCGCCGAGCGCGGCGAGGCTGAAGCGGGTGATGTGGTCGGCCAGTTGTTGAATCGTGACCTGGTCGAACTTGTCGCGGCCCATCAGGAGTGCGGCGATGGGCTTGTTGATTTTGTAGAACAGGCACTGGCCGACGATGCTGAACCCGACGAGCCAGCCCTCTTCTTCGGTCATCTCCTCGGGGCGAAGTTCTTCCAGGATTTTCCACAGGATGTTCGCACTGGGGCGGATGTGGGCATCGACCAGTTGAGCGCAGGCTGCGGTCGGGTCGGAGAGTTCACGCAACATCAGCTTGTTGTGCCATTCGGGGCGCTGGGCATCGAGATGGTTGGCCAGCATCGTTTCCACGAAGGCGTGGAGTTTTTCGCGAACCGTGAAGTGTGCGGGCCACTCGACGTTCTGGAACTGGACGGGGCAGCAGTGGGCCTGTTCAACCGCCGCCAGGTAGAGCTGGAACTTGTCGCCGAAGTGATAGTTGACGGCCGCCAGGTTCGCGTTGGCGCGGTCGCAGATCTCGCGAACGGTGGTCGAGCGAAACCCTTTTTCGGCGAAGATTTCGCCGGCGGCGTGGATGAGACGTTCGCGGGTGTCTTCTGTGGTGGCGAGTTCGGCGAGCATGGGGAGGCCTTTCTGACATCCGTTTCAAACATATGTTTTACATGATCGTATCAAACAGGCGTTTGAATTCAACGGGAGTTCAATCGTTTTTTTTAATTCGACGCAAGATATTTTATATTAATGACTTGTGGATATTTCAAAAAATCGGATGAGAGAGAGGGCCAGTCCATGTACTTGGGGGTATGGGTGGTTTCAGGGAGTGCGGTCTGAAAGTTGCGGCGGTTTTTGCCGGTCTCAGCATCGCCTGTCTCTCGGTGATGCGCCGAGGTCTAAGGCGGACTGGAAGTTCCGTTCAAGGCGTCGGATTTTGATCCCCACCCCTCGATCTGATGAGTGACTGCTATGGACCGTCGAACGCTCGTGATCACGGCAATGGTGACTTTTGCGCGGGCAGTTTTTGGGCATGCGGTGGAGCGAGCCGCCCCCAACGCCTCCGAACTCCCCACAGACACGGATTTGATCAAGGAAGAAAAGATCCGCGTGCTGTTTATTACGGAGAAGAACAGCCCCGCCTGCGATAAGGAACTGAAACGGTTGCAGGCGAAGGGGGGGACCTTCGAGACCCTGAAGGGACAGGGATGGAAGATCGGAACGACCCCGGACATGCACATTCAACTGGTGGACAAGGAAGCCATTCCCGAGTTGATCAAGCGGTTGAACGTCTCTGAATTTCCGACGGTGGCGTGCGTGAGCGAAGGGGAGATTCTGCGGTCATTCAAAGATGGATGTTCGACCCCGCTGGATGTCTGGACGTTCGGGTGGCTGTTGAACGGAAAGAGCGAACGGCCGACCGAACCGCTCCCGGAGCCGATCCGCGTGGCGTGGACGGGCAACTACCGGTTGCGCGGGAATCACTGGTCCGTCGAGGGGGAATGGAATCCGTCGAAGGGGATGGTGGTCGCCCATTTACGCGGCGCGAATCACTACTACCGCCTGGCGAGCTACGGCGCGATCGAAGATTGGTCGATCGAAGAGCTGAAATCGCTGCACGATGACATTCACGAGAGCGAACCGAGCAGCGGGGTGGCATCCTCCGGCTCCTCAGGGGGAGGCAGTGCCTCTGGTTTCGGCGGTGGCAATTCGATCCAGAAGCAGCGGGATCCGTTCGGTGCGGGACACAAGTTCTACCGCTGAGGGACTGATTTTCCTGTCCGCGTTAAATCCTGGTAACTCGCTTCTTGACCGGAGGGAGATTTCGAAGATACCCTCAAAGAAACCATCGGTCGTATCTTTCGGCTCCAGGAGGTTGCATGATGAGACGTATTACGCGGTGCGGGTTGTGTGTGCTGCTGGCGGGGTTGAGCCTGGTGGTGGCAGCGGAGCCTGCGAAGAAGGAGAAACCCCCCAAAACGCCGAAAGTGAAAATTATCTATACCTTTTCCAACTCGGGGGGCGGGCCGCTGACCATCGAGTTAGAGGCCCTCGGAACCCAGGATGAAGACACGGTGTATAAGAAATACGTGGATCATATTCCGGACGGGAAAACGAAACACATGTCGGCAAATGTCTATGACGCCGATGGGGAAGATTTCCTGGTGACGGTTTTACAAGGGAGTAATGTGAAATTGAATCAGCGCAGGTTTTTCTGGTTCCACCTCCGCAGAATCCGAACGAGGGTGAAAAGTTTGGAGTTTTTGTAAATAGCCCAACACAACAGATTGATTTTGCTTACTTTGATGGGGAATTGATCTGGAGCGTCAATCCGAAGCACAAGTGAATGCAGCAAGCCTGTGAAGGCCGCGGTTCTCGCGTGGTTCGCTACACATTCGGGTTTAGCAGCGTCATCGTCTCACCAACTGATTGATGAGTGGGCAGTGCAGCGCGGGCTGACCGCCATTCGCCAGCGCATTGTTCACCGGTTCCGTGGGACTCCAATGCGGTACAGGTGCTTTTCGGTACGGATGACGAACGATCCGTCCACGGCCGCAGGACTGGCCATCAGGGGTTCGTTCGCAAGACGGTTCTCCGCCAGGACCTCGAATTTGCGGGCGGGCTTGATCACCGTGGTGGCCGAATTCTCGTTGAAGAAGTAAAGACGGCTATCCGCGAACAACGGGGAGGCGGAATACTTCCCTGCGATCCGTTTCTTCCAGACGGTTTCTCCGGTTTGTGCCTGCAGACAGGAGAGAATCCCTTCGCCATTCACCACGAAGATCAGGTCATCAACTAGGATGGGAGAGGAGCGCGGGGACATGGTTTTCGTGTTCTTCCAGACGATGTGGGAATTCGTGACGTCGCCGGAGCCGTCCGGACGAATGGCCCATAATTCCGGATGGTCATGATCGGCGATCATAAAGAGCAGGCCGTGGCCGTAGATGGGACGGGGAGCGATCGACCAGCCTGCATATTGAATTTTCCAGAGCTCCTGGCCGGTCTCCGGAACGTAGGAAATAACCGCCCTTCCTCCCGGGCTTACGAGTTGTCGCCCCGGCCCGCGTGGAACAATGATGGGCATGCAATATCCCTTGCGCTGATGGACGGGAACCTTGCTGAAGTCGACTGAGCGATCCGTCTTCCAGACGGTCTCGCCGGTCTGCTTGTCCAGCGCGATGACATACTGGACGTCGCGACCGTCAACGTTAAAGACCAGAAGATTGTCGACGAGCATCGGAGAGCTTCCCGGCCCGGCGCCAGATTCGTGATCACATTTGAGGTCGGTTCGCTGCCACAGGACTTCACCGGTCTTTGTGTCGAGACAGGCGGTGCCGTAAGTTCCGAAGTGAACGTACACACGTCCCGCCTCAATTACGGGCGTCGGAGAGGCGTAGGTGTTCGAGGGGGCGATCGGCTGGGGGTGTTCGACGGTGAAGAGAAGTTTGTCGTGCAGGATCTTTCCTGTCTCCCGGTCGATGCAGAGGGCGAACATCCGATTCCCGTTGGTGGTGGCAGATGTGAGCCAGATTTGATCGTCCCAGATGACAGGGGAGGACCAACCCCGATCATGGATCGGAATTTTCCAGATCACCTGTTCGCTGTCATTCCATTTCAGGGGATATCCGGAAGAGGACACATAGCCATTTCCGGAGGGGCCTCGAAACTGGGGCCAGTTCTCGCCGGCACTGAAGGCGGAGAACATTGCCACGACGAACGAGGCGAGGGAGAAGCGTAGTCCGTATTTCATGAACGTCTGCCCGTAGAAGAAGTCTGCCCGTGCAAATTGAAGCGCGCAGTACCCCGCACAGTCATATCCACAACAGGAACTTGGAGGCATAGAAAGAACACAGAACAGGTTACTGCATCCGATGGTGGATTGTCTTGTGTGGGAGTAAGAGTGAGCGGATATGGACAGCTCGCGAGTCGGACAATTCAGCCGCATGCCGCAGCTCCGCCGTTCGTCAGAATTTCTCCAAGCCGGTTCAGCCCGCCGTTTCGGCTTGCCTTTCATGTCCCCGGCATGACTAAGATAACGATATTGTTATCTTGCGCGCCTCGCTCGTCCTCCTCGTGGAGATCTGACATGCCATTTCAACAGATCCTGAATTCCATCCGCCAGACCTTTGTCACCAAACGTCAATCTCGCCATCCCTTCGCATCAGCGCAAGCTGCAGACGTGCTCGAATTGCGGGTGCTCCCTGCCTGCATGCCGCCGGGGGGGTATTTCAATCCCGGGGCCGACAATCCCGAGACGGAAGACAATCTCAACGTCTATGCATCCAGCGGAAAGAAGACCTCTGGCGATTTCAGTCTTGAGGACATTGGTCGTTTCGCCGTGAAGATTAAATGCAATGAAAAGACTGGTATCATCACCTTGACGGCGAATTCAAAAGGAGTCTCCGGAAAAATCACGCTGACGCCCGAAAGCCCCGGGGTCTATCACTTCAGTTGTAAGATCAAATCAGGCGGTATCGCTGATTTGCATTCAGGAACCTTACTCGGACTTCTGTAGGCCGCCTTCCGCATTGGCGAACTCCGCGGCGTTCCGCCCCGACACCAGCTTACACCTCGCCGCGGTTCGTGATTGAACCACGCAGGCGAGAGCAAGGCCTGGTTTCTCGTTTCATCTCTCCGTTCACACATTCTTCACTCCGCACGCTACAATATCCGGAACGTGGATCACGGCCATCCTGTGCGGGAGAACCACCATGTCGTCCGATCGCTACCTCAGGCAGCCTCCCCCTCCCAAGCATCCTCCCGACGGCGATAACCTCGGCCCGTCGTTGCGAGGGTGTCTCCTCACCACGTTGAGTCTGATCCTGGTGTTTGGGGTTTCTTCGCCGCTGTGGGCTATCTCGCTCACGCAAACGCTGTTCAAGGCCAACGTTCCGCCCGGCGAAGCCCGCGATCTGTTCTCCGGAGCGCCTGCTTCCGCGCCGGTCTCCGCCGCGTCCGCCCGCTCGCGCGATCGACTGCAGCAAATCATGCAGGGGATGCAGAAACATCACGAGAATTTCCGCACTTTTCCTCCCCCTCCCAAGACTGCCGTTGATAAAGATGGCAAACAGCTCTTGAGCTGGCGGGTCCATCTGCTTCCCTTCATCGATCAGGAGCCGCTCTACAAACAGTTTCATCTGGATGAGCCCTGGAACAGCCCCCGCAACCGCAAGCTTCTCGACAAGATGCCCGACGTGTATCGTTCGCGCGGCATCTCTTCCATCGAACCCCTCACGGGGTTCGTCCTGTTCGATCACCCCGCCATGTACGACATCAGCATGGGGGGACCGGCTATTCAGCAGATCAGGGACGGGACCTCCAATACACTTCTCGTTGTCGAAGCCTCACCCGAGCTCGCGGTTCCCTGGACCCGCCCCACGGACATCAGCTTCAATCCCGCCCAGCCATTGAACGCAATCGGCGCGCTCCCCGCGGACGGTTTTTGGGGGGGCTTCGCCGATGGGACCGTTCGCAGAATCCGCCCTGACATCAAGCCGGATTTGTTCCGTGCCCTGCTCACCGCTCAGGGAGGAGAGCCGGTCATCGAAATAGACAAAAGCACCGAACGCCACTGATCAGGCGAGGGGAGTTTACAACGCCGTTCCCCGCCGTGTCGCGTATGTCTGGATCTGTCCCTTCATCCACCGCGCTTCCCCTCGCGTCAGCCCGGTGATGGAACAGATCTCCTGGTTCGTTCCATCTGTCAACAGCAGGCCGAACTGCTCCCCCGTTGGCTGCTGAGATTGGGACTTCATTGCGAACTTTCCCGCAGTCAGGTTCTCCTTAACGTCTGCCCCTCCCAGTTGCAGGTAGGAAATCAGTTTGTGGCGTCCCAATGGCAGCCCCAACCGCGTCGTCCGCTGTTCGACTTCCTCCGGCCCGATCCGCCACCGCATCACTCGGAACGGTTCCAGCACCGCAAGGACCAAAGCTGTCATCATCCCCAGGCCCACCAATTCAAACGGCAGGAGGAACACAAACAGACCCCACCACATTCCCCCCTCCAACTTCGGATCGGCCTGCACTCCCCCGCACAGAAGGGCCACAAACACCCCCACAATTCCATTCCAGAACAAACACACGAACGCCAGTCCGGCGATTGTCCCCGCGTCGAATTTCCCGCGCTGCTCCATCACCAGGTCCGGGAATTCTTCCACCACCTGCCAACTGGAATCGGATGGGGTCTCATATCCACGGCAGTCGGCCGGTTCTTCGGCTGCCGGCAATCGCGTTCCAGGCATTCCGCGCAGTTGATCCAATCGCTCCTGGAGGAAGGACGCCAGCCAGTCCCGCTCCAGGGCGCGCATCTGCAGGCCTAACGTCACGCTTTTACCGAGCGTCACCACTTCAATCCCGTAGGTGCTATCCCCTTCGGAATCCGTCGAGAACAGCCGCGATTGAATCTTTTGAATTTCCTCCAGCGGCACTTCACGATGACTCATCCGCATCAGGACAAACCACTCATGCGCCAATCCCTCCGGGCTAAATATGACCCGGTGCCATCCGAACAGGATGTTCAGCACCCAGCCCGCGACAAACAGCCACGAGGCCCAGAACGGAATTCCAAACAGAATTGTCGTCAGACTTGGTTTCGTGACTGCTCCATACAGCAGCCACGTACAGGCGACAGTCCATCCTGACAACCAAAGGAGCGGGAAGAGGACCGCCCACCTTGGCCCGTCGCGAAAAGTAAGCACCACCGTCTCGCCGTCATCCTCGATCCGT
Source organism: Planctomycetales bacterium (assembly GCA_046349635.1). GTDB lineage: Bacteria > Planctomycetota > Planctomycetia > Planctomycetales > Planctomycetaceae > JAXMBX01. The sequence goes on along the minus strand of JAXMBX010000022.1, from coordinate 25,995 downwards.
GTCGCCAACGTCCGCGGCTTTACCGGATTGGTCACGGGTGACGTCTTGTTCTTCGAATCTTCCAAGCTGACCCGTGCTGCTTTCACCTGAGGATTATTTGTGTCGTTCATACCAGTGAAAACGGAGCGGAGTCACTCCCGGATCAACGCACGTTAACCCTTATGGCGTCATGTTTTTTGTTCGTTCGCAAAATCTTCACAATCTTTTGTCATAGACACGCCACATTCCGCGTACTGCCATCTCGGCCTTCCTCTGCCACGCACAATTGCAGATTCGGGCGTTGTGGCAATGAGTCCGGCGAGGCCGGCGGCGTCAGCCCCAGTTCCGAAGCCGGTCTGGCTCAGTACCGCCGGGGCCGGCGTCCCCTGGCTGCATGTCCACCTCGACGACCAGCCCAAGTATTATTCCCACGCCCCTTACCGCGCGGTCCCTTAACGGCTCCCTAACGGCCAGTCGATGGTTGAGATCACGCAGCGGTTTCTGTTTCGGGTCAGGCTGCGCTAACGTTATTGCTAAAAACTGACAAGATAAAAGTAATGATTCTCTGGAGCAAGAACTCGGATCTTGAATCGTCGCCCCGATAATTCAAATTGTTCTTCCCAACCGTGCTCAACACATTGGTGAGGGGGCATGGGGATTGGCAATCCCTTTCTCCAAGTCAGAAACGCCTCGTGGGACTTAATGTACCCGCTGATGCGATACACGGAATTCAATTTGTCGTAGCGCTTCCAGATGAGTTCTCCGTCCGTTGGAAAGGCTTCGAAGGCCCTATCCAGGTGCGCAATTGGAACAATCTCTCGCATCGAGTTCGATGCGCCATACACGGGTGAGATGATGTACCAGACGAGGCTAACAAAGCTCAGTCCAAAGCTCATGGCTAAGAAGAAGAAAAAGAACCGTTGCGTCCAAGTCAGTTCTGGACTTTTTGGGGCAACGTCATTCTGATTCGTCACCATCAGACTTGACCTTCGAATTAGTATTAAGCCGAACACCGTTCCTAGATCAATTCAAAGGTAGAGCAACCTCTCAATGAGATTATAAGTAAAGGGGGCGATCGGAACTATTCCGTCCCGAAATCGCTTTATTGACCTGCACAGACTCACGCGTTCCGCAGCACTTGCAGGTCCATGCCCAGGACCAGATCCTTGACCCGTTCGCGGTACACCCCCATGTGCGGGGCCACCGAGTGGGCCTTCAACGCGTCGAGCGTCTGCCATTTCTCGATCACCACCACGGTATTCGTCCGCTCAGGCTTCTGGGCGGGGCTTCCCATCGGCAGGTCCACTGTCGGGCCATATTCGATGCACCCCACCTCGGCCCGCACCTGGGGAACCAGGGCGTAAAATTCCCGCAAAAACGCCTCCCGCTTGCCCGGTTTCACCTCGATCGTCGCCAGCACGTGAATCATCATTTTCCCCTTCATTTTCGCGGAAACAACGGCGTTTTCAGGTCCCCACTTGAAATCCTGTGGGAATTCCTGGTGGGACTGGTATGATGAAAAACCAGCGGGAGAAATGAAAGCCGCAGCATCCTCTCACCCCCAAGAATCCTGAAGACTGTCTGACGATCCATGCCCGACGTAGGAATCATTGGTCTGGGTCCCCATTGGGAGACGCGCTACCGACCGGTCCTGCAGAAAATGCGAAACCGGGTGCGGGTCCGCGCGATTCATGATCCCGTCTTCAGCCGCGCCGAAACCGCCGCCGCCGAACTGGAATGCGATGCGTCCCAGGGGGTTCTCACGCTCCTTCGTCGTCCCGATATCCGGGCCGTTCTGATCCTCGACTACAACTGGCAGGTTCCCCTCGCGTTGCGCTACGCCTGCGACCTCGGAAAACCGCTGTATCTGGGCGGAAAAATCTCGCAACAGATCTCCGCCCTGCAGCAGATTCATCACGCCGTCACCGACCGCGGGATTGAAGTGATGCCCGAATTTCCACGGCGCTATGCCCCTTCCACGGCACGCCTCAAGGAGCTTCTCGTCACACGTCTCGGGAAGGTCAAGCAACTGCTGATCACGACCTCCAAGGCCCCCGCGGAACTGGCTCACGAAGCCCTCATCGGGCTGGCTGACTGGTGCCAGTACCTGATCGGCGGAACCCCGGAAATCGTCCGCCGCAGGCAGCGTTCCGCCCAGGAAATCATGGAAATCCAATTCCGCCCGTCGAAGACGGAATCCAGTCCCGTCAGTGCCCGGATTCAGTTGGAATTATGCGACCAAACCAGCGCACCTGGGGTGGACGGCGAGTGTCATTACCAGGCGGAGATTCAATGCGAACACGGCAGCGCCTGGATCAAAAGCCCGCAGGATCTTTCCTGGAAAAACGGGACGGACGCCCAGAACGAACGGCTGACTTCCGAGCGGCAGGACGTCGAGGTGATGCTCGATCACTTCTGCCGTCGCGTCGTCGGCGGCCTGATCCCCGTTCCCAGCCTGGAAGACGCTTGCCGGGCGGTGAAGTGGCTGGAAATCCCCGCGGAGCAAGATCCCGCCGGCTGAGAGCCGCCGGCTGGTTTTGCCTCAAAAACCCGTAAAAAAACGGGATTTGGCGACCGGTTGATTCCGAAGAAGTGTCGTCTGCGGAGCCGGCTGATTGATTGCCGGTAGGATTGATTTGAAATAGGGGGGATGTTCGAGTAAAATTTTCGGCTTAAGGTCAGGAAGCTTAACCAACAGTTCTGCCTTCTCGTTCATTCGGAGAGGCAGGATTTTTTTTCTGATCGTTCGGGCGTATAGCTCAGTTGGTTAGAGCGCAGCTCTGATAAAGCTGAGGTCCTTGGTTCGAATCCAAGTACGCCCACTCGCTGAAAAAGCGGCAAAAACGTTCGAGTCGCAGTGTCGACTCCGCTGTTGCTGCCGGTTTTTCCGGATTCTGTCCCGTCCCGTGATTTCCTCGGAGATTACGCCGGGAGAGAGACTTGCAAGGGTGGTGGCCACGCGGTAGTGTGGCGTCCGAACCGGTTTTTGCACGGGGGGACGTAGCTCAATTGGGAGAGCACTGCCTTTGCAAGGCAGGGGTTGCCGGTTCGATCCCGGTCGTCTCCAGTTTTTCGTCCCGAAAGACGATAACAAACACTCGTCCTTGGCTGTAAAGCCTGTCGGATAAAGTGGTTTTGATAAGTCTGGTTGGGTCGGATTCAAGCCGAATCAAAAAAAAGTTTTGAGAGGCTTGACGGTTTGAACAGGGGTCTCTAAGATTCATCCCTGTGACGTCGCGGCGGAGCTGTCGACGTGAAACGCGGTGAACCCGCTGGATGGTTTGAAGCAGCGTCGGAAGCTGTTCCGGCTCTGCTTCAACCCATACGGGAGGCCGCGAAGCTGGCGTATCTGCCGGCTTGGCGGCGTTTTGTTCTTTGACAATTTGGTAGTTAGCAAGAGTGGCATCTGAATTTCGATGCGTCGGAAGTCGAAAGACTGCTGACGTGTCAGAATTAGTAACATTCTTCAGCGAAGCGATCGATTGCCGTGGGCTGTGGAAGCTGAAAGGCGGAAGC
>JAXMBX010000022.1:0-17500 GCA_046349635.1 Planctomycetales bacterium | reverse complement strand
GCGGGGATTGGGAACGGTGTCATTGCTTTCGAAACCGCAACTGGAAGCACTGTGCGACGTTGGGCGGCTGGGACTGGATGCCCTCGCGATGCAACCCGCGGATTGGGACGAATTCTGCAGCCGGACGTCGAGCCCCATCAAAGTGGCGCTCCTCAATCAAAAACTGGTGGCGGGGATCGGCAACCTGTACGCCAGCGAGATCCTGTTTCTGTCCGGAATTTCCCCATTGAAGCCCGCGAAGAAAATTTCCAAAGCCGCCCGGGAAAAGCTGGGAGTGGCCGTCCGCGAGATCCTGGAAGAGGCGATCCGCTACGAAGGCTCCACGCTGGGCGACGGGACGTATCGAAACGCGCTGAACCAGGCGGGGGATTACCAGAACGCCCACCGGGTCTATCAGCGGGCGGATGAAACCTGTCCGCGGTGTGCGAAAGGGACGATCAGGCGAATCGTGCAGGCGCAGCGCTCGACGTTCTACTGCCCGCAGTGCCAGCGCTAGCGTTATTTCGCTTCTTTCGGGGCGGCTTCTGCAGGGGGATTTCCTTTGTCTGCTGGCGCGGGTGAGGACGTGTCGTCGGCAGCGGGTTTTTTCTCCTCGAAATTCGGGGCTGACGGACTGCGTGTAAACGCATTGCCTGGATCATGGCGCCCAGTTCCTGACCCGAACCCCTCGTTCGGGGTTTTCTCTGTTTTGTCCTTCTTCTCCCAGTATTCCTTCAGCTCCTGCTGAAGGGGGGCAAATTTCTTGCGGCCGCGGTCGATCTCCAGTTGCCAGTCGAGAGGGAATTTGGAGACGTCGATCACGAGCTTGTTGGTTTCCCCCGGACGGGCGGTGAACAGGCGGAGCGGATGATCGGTGGGCAGCTTGCTGACGAGAAGGGGAGGCGTGAGTACGTTGACGGTCGAAATCCGTCGCGTCTCCGGCGACTCCGGCTGGACGTACTGGACGTAGTAATTTTGAGGCAGCGAGAGGATGATGATACTGCGAAGCCTCATTTCGACACCGTGCCAGTTGAGGGATTTAGCAGCGGACTCATGAAGGTAAGACCAGTTCATAAACCGCAGGTCCGCAACCGAAGCGCGGCTGAAGAAACCGTCCGGGAGCGATTGCCCCACGAGGTCCCCCCCGCTTCCGACCGTTGTGAGGTCAATCAGATCTCCTCCCGTGGTGACGATCACTCGTAAGACGGCACCAGCCGCGGACGAAGGGAGACCAGGCTGAAGAACTTGGTCGTCCAGTCGGTCGATGATGTTAAACATCCCACCGCCGCCAAATCCACCTCCACCGACTCCCTGGCCTACTCCGAAACCGCCACCTCCGAAGCCACCACCTCCGAAACCACCCATTCCCCCGATCGGATAGGGGCGATTCGTATAGGGAGGAATCAACCAGTCGCGTTGATCGACGATAAGAGGGTTGCTCACGAATTCACACAGAAAAAGAATTTTCGAGGCCTCGTTTTTATCTACAAACCGAGGTTCCGCCGTGAGGCTGACATCCTGCGGCGTGGCGGAGGGGCAGACGATTTCTCCGGAGACATTCTGCTGCGGTCGCAACGTCAGAATCTGGCTGGAGAGGTTGATTCCGGAAGGGGAAGTCACGTTGAGCTGATACCGGCCGAATTTGAGGTAACCGAAATCGATGACTCCCGTGTCGTTGACGACGAAATTCATCACGGGAATTTGTCGCTCCCCTTGGGGGGACCCGGAAAGGTCGTTGATCCACGCTCGAAAACCCTTCGCGGGAGGGCCGGCCGGTTTATCGAGTGAGAAGCGGAGCTTGAGGCTGCACCACTCAGGGCTGAGTGGTGCGGATTCCGTTTTGCGCTGGGAGGCCAGCGACTGAAACTGGGCGACAAGCTGGGCGTTGGATTCCTTCATCTGCTGAATAAGGTCCGCATTCGCCTTCTGGTTCTGCTGGACAAGCTGCCCCATGAAGAGGACGCCGATCAGGCACGCGACAGCCATCAAAAGAGCAGACGTGGAAAGAATCTTTTGCGTCATGATTTTATCCCTGAGGGCCTGGAGCCAGAGTTTGCGGACGAGTGCGGCGGGATCGCCGAAGCGTTGCAGGACGTTTTGTTTCGCGAGATTTTCGTCGGGAGTGCGGTGCAGTTCGCGAAGAAGAGCGGAATGGAGATGATCACGAACCTCGTCGATGATGTCCTGGCGCAACGATGCGGGTTCATCATCGCGCGGGGCAGGGAGCAGGCTGTCGAGAGGGTCGAACATGGTTACGCACTTGTTCTGAAAGAACATTCACCAATGAGAGAGATCAGGCGTTGGACGGAGCAATGCGGGAACTGTCGCCGAGGATCCCTTTGACCCCCTGGGCATAGGAAAACCACTCCTGTTTCTTGGAAGCGAGGGCTTTCTGGCCGGCAGCCGTCAGCTTGTAGTATTTCCGACGACGGCCATCCACCTCCTGCCAGAACGAAGCGAGCTGTTTCTGCCGTTCCAGGCGGTGCAAAGCGGGGTACAGGCTCCCCTCCTTAAGCTCAAACTGCCCCTGCGACCGCTGGGCGACGGTCTGTGTGATCTCATAGCCGTACGTGGGGCCTTGCGAGATCACCTCAAGAATGAGCATGTCGATGGTTCCCCAGAGAAGTTGGGTGTCCATAGCGTATTCCAGTGCAAAATCAGACCGAGTGGGAGAATACCTTGTCCGTCGATGTATTGTAGCATAGTCCCTCTAGGCATCAAGGGGAGTTTTTGATTTTTTCAAAAATTGAGGAACAGATCGTCGGCGGATAGAATGCAGTTGTCATCTCTAGCTTTGCATTTCCATCGACGCCGATCTCTCTTCCCCATGTCTCAGGACCAGCCAGCCAAGCCGGTGCACAGTTACCCGCTGTGGGAATGGGTCGTCGTGTTTTATGTTTTTGCGACACTGTTTGCCCTCGCTTGGCCCCCACTAAACACAGGCTGGATTCGTGACAATGCGGAACCTTTATTTCCCCTTCTGGTGAGATGGTACGAGACGACTCCCGGGTTCTGGCTGTGGTTTCCCCTGCTGTCCACGGCGTGTTTTGTGGAACTGCTGCAGCTTGCGCGGAGATTGATGTCGGAGCGGGGCCGGGAACGGTTTCCGTGGTGGGGCTGGCGACTCCGGAGGCAGGTCATCAGGGAGCAATGGGAGTTGTTTTCTTCACTGGGTTTGATTCTCGTTGCGTTGCTGCCGCTGATCGTCGTCTGGATGCATGTAAGAGTTGACCGTACATATCGACAACCCAAGGTGACCTGGGCAGGGCCGCTGGTGGATTATGTCGGTCCTCTGGCAGTCTTCAGTTGGGTCTTGGCGATCGCCTCGTTCATCCTGTTTATAATTGGCGCCCAACGCTGCACGGGATGGCGGATGTTGTTTGGGTTGTTTGTTCTTCTGGTGATTAATATCTGGGTAATCGCAAACCTCGGCTTGCTTATCATGTATGAGGACTGAAGTCGATTCACTTTTTGGAAACGGACGAATGAAGCAGCTCATAGTCGCGATCACGTGCCTGTTGTCTGTGGCTCACTCCTGCTGCGCCGCAGAGCGTCCGAATATTGTCCTGATCCTCGCCGATGATCTGGGCTATTCGGACCTCGGCTGCTACGGCGGGGAGATTGAAACGCCGCATCTCGACCGCATGTGTCGCGAAGGAATGCGGTTTTCGCAGTTTTTACAACTGTGCGGCTGTGCGGTCCGTCACGGGCCGCCCCTGATGACCGGTCAGGCGCTGCGCATCGTGGGGATCGAGGGTTGGACGGGGCTATTGGTTCGTCGTTGCGTCACGCTGTTCGAATTGCTGAAGCGAGCCGGCTACCGGACCGGAGCCGTGGGCCGGTTGGACATGGCGACGGCCGATAACTGGCACGAGCCCGCGAACATCGCACGCTACGTCGACCGGTTCGGGGAAGCACCGGGCACACCGGGCCGGGGCATTACTTTACGGCCGTGCGGGGAAGTGACTTCTTCGAGAACGCGGCCGGCCGCTGGAGTGCCGAACAGGTTTCCTACAAAACCGACCTGATCACGGACTTCGCGACGGGATTCATCCGGGAAGCCGCCCGGAAGGAGGAGCCGTTTTTCCTGTACGTCTCCGAATACGCTCCGCATTGGCCGCTGCACGCCAAACGCGAAGACATGGAAAAGTATCGGGAACGGTATCGCCGGCTGGGATGGGATGAGCACGGGAAAAATCGCCCCGAGCGCCTGCAGCGCGAGGGGTTGATTCCCACCGGGATGCAACTCCCGCCCCGCGATCCGCGGGCCAAGCCTGGGATCAGGTGCAGGAGAAAAACTGGAAGGGACCGCATGGCGGCGTATGCCGCACTTGGAGTCGATGCGGCCTGGACCAGAGCGTCGGAAAAATTCTGGAAGCGTTGAAGAAGACCGGGGTCGAGGAGAATACGCTGGTCATCTTCCTGTCGGATAACGGAGCCTCCGACGTCTCTGTCAAACCCCTCCTCGACAAGCCGGGGGAGACCTGGCGGCTGGACGGCAAACCGACCCTGGTGGGAAATATCCCGGAGCACGAACCGGGGAGCGAAGCGACTTTCATGTCAGCGGGGGCCGGTTGGGCGAGCGTCTCCAATACCCCCTTCCGCGGCCACAAGAACGGAAACTACGAAGGGGGAATCGCGACACCCTGCATCGTCCGCTGGCCGGCGGTGATCCGCGACAAAGGGAAGACCTCTTCGGCGCTGGGGCACATCGCCGATCTCACTGCCACCTGCCTGGACGTCGCGGGGGTGGCATACCCCATTGAATTCGCGGGCCGGAAAGTCCAGCCAATGTATGGCCAGAGCCTGTTCCCCATCCTGCGCGGCGAAAAGTGCGAGGGACATGCCCACCTCTGCTGGGGGACATCAGGCAGCAAAGCGATCCGCGAGGGAAACTGGAAGCTGGTCGCCGGGAAGGATGGCCCGTGGGAACTCTTCGACCTCAGCACCGACCGAGGGGAAACGCAGGACTTGGCGCGAAAGTTTCCGGAGCACGTGCAGCGGATGGAGCAGCGATATCTGGAGTGGGTGAAGACTGGCCAGTAACCGCGTCTATTTCCCTGGCGGATTCCCCGCCGGCTTCCACGTGATGGGGACATCATTGGGTTGAGGTTTCCCAGGCGTACTCCGGCCGGTCGTCACGAATTTCTCCATCTGGGCGGTCATCGCTTTGACCCGCTCCGGTTGATCCGCCGCCCGATTCTTCCTCTCCGCCAGATCCTCAGCGAGGTTGTACAACTGCATGGGCTCGTTGTCCTGCCCCTTGGTCCAGCCTCCGGAACCTTGCCCAAAGATCAGTTTCCACGGTCCCTGCCGCAACGCAAACATTCCCTGAATCGAATGATTCACCGCAAATTCGCGAGTGGTTATGTCGATGTGCCCTTTGAGAATCGGAAGAAAGCTGATGCTGTCCTCGGCCGCATTGTCCGGCAGCTTCTCGCCGAAGAAGTCCGCCAGCGTGGCGAACAGATCCGCCTGCAGCACCAGTTGATGACACACCGAACCGGCGGGGACAACCCCCGGCCAGCGAATGAGAAACGGAATCCGGTGCCCCCCCTCCCAGATGTCACTCTTGTAGCCCCGCAACGGTCCGCTCGGGAAGTGCCCCTTCGCCTCCAGGTCCTTAATGCCGATGTAGTGCGCGCAGCCGTTGTCGCTCGTGAACAGCAGCAGCGTGTTGTCCTCCACCCCCGCGGCTTTGAGAGACTTCAGAACCCGTCCCACGACCGCATCCGTCTCCATGACCAGATCGGCGAAGTCGTTCAGGCCGCTTTTCCCTTTCCACTCCTTGTTGACCGCCAGCGGAGTGTGCGGCGTGGTGAGAGGCAGATAGAGAAAGAACGGCTGTTTGGCGGCGGCGGAGTCCTGGATGTAACGGCAGGCCCGGTCGGTGATCGCGGGGAGCGTCGGCTCCAGCGTCCAGCCGGGGAGGGCAGGCCCTTGCACGCTCGCCTGGTTATTGCCCACAAGATGCGCGGCGAGGAATGTCGACGGGATGCCGACGGTGTGATCGTTTTCCAGGTAGCAGAACGGCGGAAAGTTGGGGAGATCGACGCCGAAGAACTGGTCGAAGCCGAGCGTCGTGGGACCGCGCCCGATCTTGCCGGAGAACATCCGCTGCCACAGGGCGATCTGTTCGGGGCGAGGTGGCGTGCCGGGAGTTTTGGGGAACTCCTTGGCCAGTTTTTCCTCTTCGGAACTGCACGCCCAGTCGAGACCCAGGTGCCACTTGCCGAAACAGGCGGTCCGATAGCCCTGCCGCTTCAGGTATGCGGGGAGCGTCAGCCGATCCGGTTTGATGAGTGGCCCGCCGAAGGTGTACAGCACGTTTTTCTGCAGCGGCGAGCGCCAGTTGTATCGCCCGGTCAGCAGGGCATACCGGGTCGGCGTGCAGACGGAGGAACTGGAATGGGCATCCGTGAACCGCATCCCGGTCTGTGCCAGCGAATCAATCCACGGCGTGGGGATTTTCCCCCGCGCGGGGTTATTGCACTGCACGTCTCAATACCCCAGATCATCCGCCAGGGTGATCACGACGTAGACTTTTTTGACCCCTCCGCCGCGGCCAGAGTTGTGCAAATCAACAAAAGGTAAGAGAGAAAAATCGCCGAAACGGATCACCAAATCGAAAAAAGCCTTAATTTCCCGGCCAATTCGTGACCTGATTCGCCCGCAACGCCAGGTTCCCCAGGTGTGCCGCCGACGCCGCGGAGACACCCGCTTCCACCGGCGCATTCGGCTGCTTGCGCGTCCGGACGCACTCCAGCCAGTTCGACAGGTGCAGCGTCTCGCCGTCAGGCTTCGCGTAGAAATCCGCCCCGCGCGGGCCTGTCCCCAGGATCATCTCCTCCGGCTTCAAATTCGAACGCCGTTCGGGGATCAATTCATACCGGCCACGGTCGAGATACAACGTCGCCTCCGAGCCCATGAATTCGAGCATCGCCCCGTTGCGGGCATTCACGAATGTCCCCTCGAAATACACCTGCAGGCCGTTCTCGTACTTCAGCAGGCACTGCGTCGTGTCGGGCGTTTCCCACACATCCTTGCTCGCGAAGTTGTCGCCGATCGTCGTCGCGACGAGCGGATGATCGAGGTCCAGGAACCAGTGGGCAACGTCGATGAAGTGCACCATCAGGTCCGTCAGAATCCCCCCGCCAAAGTCCCAGAACCACCGCCAATTCCGGAATCGGTATTCATCGTACGGCTGTTCGCGGGCCGAGCCGAGGAAGGCTTTCCAGTCGACGGTCTTGGGATCGATATTCAGAGGTCGCTTGCGGACCCGGTCCCCGTTGCGGTTCCAGGTGAGATGCACCTTGTGGATCTCGCCGATCTTCCCGGACTTGATGATCTCGTGCGCCGCCTGGAAGTGGGGCATGCTCCGCTGCTGCGTCCCCACCTGCACGATCCGCTTCGATTCATTCTTCGCGGCGATCACCGCTTTCCCCTCGCTCAGGTCGTGCGTCAGGGGCTTCTCGACATACACATCCTTCCCCGCCTGGCACGCGGCGATCGTCATCGGGACGTGCCAGTGATCGGGGGCGCCGATCAGCACCGCGTCGATATCCTTCCGGTCGAGCAGTTTTCGAAAATCCTTCTCCATGACGGCGTTCGCATCCGCCAGCTTTTTCCCCTCGGCCAGGTGGACATCCCAGATATCGCTGACCGCCACGATCCGGACGTTGGGGAACTGCGGGAAGCGGGTCATCAACTGCCGGCACCGTCCCCCGGTCCCCAGACAGGCGACATTGATGGTGTCATTCGCGGCGTAACCCAGGGAAGATTCGAACGGAAGCAGCGAGAACAACCCCGTGGCCGCGGCGGCGTGGAGAAAATCGCGACGAGACGTTTGTTCCGTGGGCATGAGCGACGCTCCCAGGTGTTTCAGTGGTGATCAGGTCTGCAGATATGGTGCCGGGTTTCGTGTTCAAATGGAAGGACTTTTCCGTGTTTTGTGACTGACAGAATGCGTCAAAGGAGGTTAATACGCACTGTGAGAATTGATTTCTTGCATTCCTAGTGAGACAGGCATAAATTAAAAGCAGTCCCACTTCATTGCGAACTCTCATTCTTGTTTAAGGACTGTTACCCATGCCTAGTGTTCCTGCGCGAGTGGCCGATCGAATTGCGAACGGAATCAAGAGATTTCAGCCAATTCTGACGGCTGCCAAGTCGCGCGATGTGGGTGAGTCGGACACGGTCACGATTGTCGTGGACATGCTGGCGGAGATCTTCGGATACGACAAATATTCCGAGATCACTTCTGAGCACGCCATTCGTGGCACTTTTTGCGATCTGGCGACAAAACTCGACGGCGTCTTGCAGATGCTCATCGAAGTGAAAGCGGTGGGACTGGAACTCAAGGATCAGCACGTCAAGCAAGCGATCGATTATGCGGCCAATCAGGGAGTGGATTGGGTCATCCTGACCAATGGAATGATCTGGCGCGTGTATAAGATCACCTATTCCAAGCCGATTGACGCCGAACTGGTCGTCGAAATTGCATTTGCCTCGCTCAATGCGAAGAGCGATAAAGACGTGGAATGCCTGTATTTGTTCGCCAAAGAAGGTTGGCTGAAATCGGTTTTGGGAGAATATCACTCTCAGAAACAGGCCTTGAGTCGCTTCTTTCTCGGAGCAATGGTTCTCAGCGATCCGGTGCTGGAAGTCATTCGCCGCGATTGCGACGTGTTTTTCCCCGATGTGCGAATTGATGTTGAAGAAATCAGGGGCGTGTTGACGGCGGATGTGATTAAGCGAGAAGTTCTGGAAGGGGAAAAGGCAGACGAGCGCGGAAGAAAATCGCAAGGGCAGCGAACAAGGCGTTGCGAGCCAAAGCCGCGGCCAAAGAGGACTCGGTCATCGTGCCAGTCGAATTGGAAGCCCGACAGGAGGCCAACCCTTCAGATTCATCGACGACGACGGAATTGGCTTGAGGCACGCTAAAAAGAGAATGGAATGACGACCGATCGATCGCCGAAATATGGTCTCTTTCGCACATTCCTGTTGTGCCAGATTCCGTTCCTCGTTTTTCTGGCGTATGTCACTTTCAGCATTCCCGCGCAAATGGCTGCTGACAGGCAAGCGGACTTAATCAACAACAACAGAGCGACTGGCGGGGAGGACTCCGCACGATCGGAAGATGTGGTAATCGATGCTCGCGAGCATTTTCGCTGCCGCGATCTTGGGGATGATCCTGTTCGTCGACTTGATAGCATGAGCTCTTAGAAGCGTCTGAGGAACAAGTTCAGGAAAATGCAGGGAGCGGATAACGTTGAAATCGATGGACCGCCCAGCGGACCCTACGCGGGACTTTTCCTCGCAAGAAAATGTATCCCCAGACTGATCAGCAGAATCGTACTCACGCCAGCCATGTCGGCGACGGCGTCCAGCACGTCGCAACTCCGCCCGACGGGGATCTGCAGCAGTTCATCCGCCACGCTGTACACGAAGCACAGCACCAGAATCACCCCATGTCGCAGGATCGTGAACTGGCGATGCGAGAGGGCATCGAACAGCAGCAGCAAAGCCAACCCGGCGTAGGCGCTGAAGTGCAGCGATTTGTCGGAGACCTGTTCGAGGGGCTTGGGAATTCGCGGCAGGTGGGTCCCGATGAAGATCAGCACCCAATAGCCGGCCAGCAATGCCCGCACGCGGCGAGGATGACGCTGGATCCAGTCAATCAGTTTGCCGGTGGTCGTTTTAGCGGTGGTCATGCGGACGATTTGCGAGTGATGCTCAGGGCCGTCTGGGCCTCCCCCTCACCCTGCCCTCTCCCTCGGGGAGGAGAGGGTGATTTAAGAGCTGCGGATCGCAATGTTTCACGAAATCGAGTACGGCGTCTTCAGCCGGTGCTGCGGGTTCTTTTCGAGGTAGGCCTGCAGGCGATCCTTCCGGCTGAGGGCGGTCGGAATGAAGTCGAGCGCCTGCTGCAGCCGATCATTCGGCTCGGCACAACTGAACCGCAGGAACCCACCCCCCGCTTCGCCGAAGCATTCCCCACCCAGGCACGCCACGCCGAATTTGTCGTCCGCCGCTTCCAGCATGAACAGCGCCAGGCCGTGGCTGGTGACACCCAGCTCATTACAGACCGGGGCGACGTTCGGGAAGACATAAAACGTCGACGTCGGCTCGATCGTCTTGAAGCCGGGGATCTTGTTCAGTCCGTTCGTCAGCAGCATCACCTTCTCCCGGAACAGCAGCATCGTCCGGTCCCGTTCGGAGGAATCTTTCTCCAACGCGGCCAGACCAGCCAGTTGCACCAGCGGGGGGGTGCAGGAGAGGGTGGTGTTGATCATCTTGCCGACCAGGTCGATGATCGCGGCGGAGGCGACGCCGAAACCCAGCCGCCAGCCGCTCATGCTGTACGACTTGCTGAACGTATACGCGGCGAGGCACTGGTCCATCATCCCCGGCTGTTCCAGCAGCGAGTGATGCCGCCCCTTCCAGACCATGTGGCAATACGGTTCGTCACTCAGGACGGCGATGTTCTTCCCCCGGATCAGATCCGCCAGATCCCGGAGATCCTGTTCCGTCGTCACGCCACCGGTCGGGTTCTGTGGCGAGTTCAAAAAGATCGCCTTGATCCCCTTGTCGTTGCTCAGCAGTTTTTCAATTTCGTTGATGTCGGGGCGGAATTCGTTGCTCTGCTTAAGCGGGGAGATGACGACCCGCCCGCCGCGACGTTGAATGTTCGGGATGTACGTCGGGAAGTACGGACTGAAGACCAGCACCCCGTCACCCGGATTGACGAACGCTTCGCAGAAGAACTGTTCGAACACCTTGGCCCCCGGGCCGACGACGACATTCTTTCCTTCAGCGGGGATGCCGAATTCCCGTTTGACGAACGCAGCCGCTCCTTCCCGGAACGCGGGCAGGCCGGGGGAAGGGCAGTAGTGGGACTGGTTATCGTTGATGGCGTCCACGCCGGTCCGTTTGGCGGAGGCGGTGCTTTCAAACGGGCTGTCCCCGATTTCCAGTTCGACAACGTCCTTGCCCGCGGCTTTGAGAGTCTTCGCGGCGGCGAGCACGGTGAACGCGGTTTCCACGGAGAGTTGCTGGGAGAAATCGCTGAAGGTGACGGCCACGGGAAACTCCTGCTTGTGCCTTAATGTATTTGTCAGGTTCATGGGTGGTATGCCTACTTCGTGCTCCGCACGATTTTATTTTCGTGCGCTAGCAGGGCGGGCATGTGTGCGTCAAAAACAGAAAAGAACCCGTCGCTTGCGCTTCGGGCTGGTCAGTGAATCCAATGGTCCGCACAGCGGACCCTGCTAGACCATCCACAGGTACTTGTCCCTTTCTGGGTGGCATGCCCACTTCGCCGCAGGCAGGGTGGGCATGTCTGCGTTCGCCCCTCATGGATAAGCGAGAGGGACAAATAACGATAGACGGTCTACTTTAAAGGAGATTGGGTTAGCGGGTGGAGATGGCATGCTGCAGTGGGCGGAGAACCTGTTGGACGACCGACTCTCCCAGGAGCCATTCCGATTGCGAATTCAACTGCTTGAGAGTCTCCTGGAAGGCGGCGTCTCCGCTCAGGCTGCCGTATTGCCGCACGGTGAAGTAAACGCTGATGTTTTCTTCCGGGTACTCTCCGCGTCGGACATGATACGCATTGGTGCGGGTTTCCACCATCAGCCGGGCCTGCCGACGGCAGGTTTCGTCCAGGCTGATCGTCATCTGCGGTTCGAAATTAATCGGCTGGCCGCCGGGGAACTGCAGCAAGCCTTCAAACGCGGGAGGAACGCCGAGCGCTTCGGCCACGAGGGCATCGTGATTCCCCCGGTAGGCGAAGTCGAAACCGTGCATCAGGTCCAGCGCCTCGCAGTCCAGCGGGCTGACCGACAGCATGTACGGAATCAGTTCCAGGACGAGCAGGTGCTGTTCGAGGGCGACCTCCGGGCTGGGAGGATTCACGTACCCGCTGCAGACACGTTTGCTCTCGATGGCGACCCAGCGGTAGTGCCCCCGCTCCTTGTCCTCTTCCAGGACGAAGTCCCCACTCTCGCGGGTATAAAAGTTCCGCATCGTGGGATAGGTTTTCTGCAGACGCTCGAAAAAGCCCAGAATCGTCTCGCGCCCCGCCGGGAGAGGCATCTCCGTGTTGAGATGCATGTTGAGATAGTAATCGTCAGCGAGTGAGTTGTAGGATGACATTCCGTGGCCTCGTGTTGATCCGTGGAAAACGTGCCTTCTGAAATCAGCTTCGATTCAGGAGCGACACGCTTTCTCCGGAAATGTTCTGCGGAAAGTCCATTTTCGACAGGTCGCATTCATTGTCAGATTCTTACGGGCAGGTGGAATGTGCCTGTAATTACTTGATAGACAAAAGGTTACGCCCATTCATGAAAAAGTGGCGTAACCGCTTATCTACCATCACATTGTACTGCGCGGGGGAACGGGGGTCAAAGAGGATGCGGAATCCAGGCAAGAAATCGGCGGACCGAGTTTCCACGCTCGACGTCATGACTTTCATCACACCGTTTGGATGGTGCGGCCTCGCGGGAGAAAACGGAACGCTGCATGCCGTGGCCTGTGGAGAGGAATCCCCCGCCGATGTGATGCGCGTGTTGGAACAGAAAGAACTGGGCGTCGAGTTCCGCGAGCGGAACTGGTCCCCGGAATTGCGCCGGCTGATCGAACGATATGCCCGAGGAGAAAAAGTCGATTTTCGGAAAGTGAAAGTCGCCCTCCCCGCGCTGACCGAGTTCCAGCAGAAGGTGGTCGCAGCCACGCGCAAGATTCCCCACGGCCAGACGCAGAGTTACGGCGACCTCGCCCAGGCAGCCGGTTTCCCTCGCGCAGCGAGAGCAGTCGGCAGTGTGATGCGCGCCAACCGCTTTCCGATTGTGATCCCCTGCCACCGCGTCGTGGCGTCGCAGGGAAAACTCGGCGGCTACACCAACCGCAGGGGCATCTGCCTCAAGGAAGAACTCCTCCGCCTCGAAGGCTCGTGGGAGTAGCCACGGCAAAGTCGATGAGACTGGACTTTGCTTAGGGCTACTCCTCTTCGGATTCAGCAATCCAGACTTGCTCGATCCAGTCGGCGAGAGTCGGCCACTTCTCCTCACTGAGTCCGTTGTGTGACCAGAAGAGCACTTCACCCCTCGCATTCAGACAGTAGAAGTCCGCATTGTCTTCACAGATGGGGAGCAGGTTGCGAGGAACGTCATAGCTTTCCCAAGCACTTTTGCAGACTTCACGCAGATCTGTGAAATCATCAGGAACTGTTAAAGTGGCCGGTTCGAGAATGCCAAGAACAACATCACTGGCCTCCAGGAGATAGTGGCGATAATCGGGGTGAAACTGGATGCCAAGTTCACGTTCGGCCTCGTCCACTTCTTCGGGCGAGGGCAGGCGCATCGGCTTCGGAACAGGCTCATTCAACTCGCGGAGCTTTCGAATTGCCGCGGAAAGTTGCTCGTTCACAATGCCTCTCCAGCCTGCGTTATAAATCAGTGCTCGTCTGCGCTTCGTGGCTGATCTCGTCCAGCTCCGCTTCTTCCTGCTCAATCGTCTGCAGGACTTCCTTACGAGACAGCAGATAGAAGGGAACTCCGATCAAAGCAATCGCGACGTTCAGCATCCGAAACGCCAACGCGGCGAAGAACCCGGCGCTCGCCGCACCCATTGCACCCGCGGCCCCCGGCTGGATGCCGTACAGGTGCTGGATCATCCACTCCTGCGGCCCGATACCGCCCGGTGTCGGCAGCAGTCCCGCGAAGGCCGCTGCGGGCATCAGGTAGTAATGCGTCCACAGATTCGGAGCACGGTCACCGAGATTCAATGCAAGCGCACAGCAATACATCCCGGTGAAGTTCGCCACGTGATTGAAGATCCCCATGATCACGACGATCACGATGACCGACACGCGGGACTGATACAGGACGAGCCCATTCAGCAGGCTGATGAAGATCGGCCCCAGCTTGGGGATTCTTCCCAGGCTTTGAATCCATTTCAGATGCGTGAACCACGGCTGCAACAGCAGCGCAATCCCCAGCATTCCCGCCACGCTGCCGGTCCATAGGATCGTGCGGATGGCGATTTGCTCCGGAGAGTTTTGAAACGGCACGAACAGGGACGCGATCGCCCCGAGGTTAAACAGCGCGAGCATCCCCAGCAGGCGATCGAGAAACACGGTCGAAGCCGCCACCGCCCGGCGACCGGGATGTTCCCGTGCCAGAAAGACCGCTTTGAACAGATCGCCCCCCACCAGTCCCGGCCCGGCGTAGATGAACAGCGTCCCCATGAATCCCAGCCGGATCGCGTCCCACACGCGGAACGGAAAATCGAGGGCGCGGACCAGTAGATACCAGCGGAAGAACGTGGAGAGGGTCGCCACCAGGCAGAGGACAAAACCAATGCCGAGATACCCCCAGTCTTTTTCCAGGTTCCGGAAGTCGGAAATATCCTTGCGATTGAAATAGATCAGACCGGCGATCAGCCCCAGCGCGACGACCCACTTCAGCCATCGCCACACAGGATGGCGCGGATGAGGGTGATGCGGTTGGGTCTGCTCGGGGGCAGAGGAGGAAGCGGACTCAGCCAAGATCCTTGACCCCCGCCAACTTGTGGATCGCTTTCCACTCCTCGGCCGTCACGGGCTGGATCGACAGCCGGCTCCCCCGCTGCAGCAGGACCATCTTCTTGAGTTCCGGGGCAGCCATCAGTGCGGTCCGTTCCAAAGGTTGGGGGAAGATCTGCGACAGCTTCACATCCACCAGGTACCAGGTGGGATTGTCGGGATCGCTTTTGGGGTCGTAGTGGCAGTCCTTCTTATCGAATGCCGTGTGATCGGGATAGCCCTTCTTGACCACGGTCATGGTCCCGACGATGGCAAGCGGGTCGCAGTTGCTGTGATAAAACAGGACTCCGTCCCCCACCTGCACATCATCCCTCAGGGTATTCCGTGCCTGGTAGTTTCGGACCCCGTCCCAGAAGGTGGTTTTGGTCTTTTCCTGGGCGAGGTCCGAGATGGAATACGCCTCGGGTTCGGATTTGAACAGCCAGTAACGGCGTTTGGACGGCGCCATAGGTTTAGTTCTCTTTACAGGCGAACGGCTCAGGTGGTGAACCCCTGAACACGTTCCGTGGGATGCAGGATTTACAAAACGAGGGTGCGGCAGCGCGCAGACGGGTTGAAAAAACTTGCTTATTTTATCGGGCAAAGTTATCCTCTGCCAAGCGAGTCAGGAACTCAGGCGACTCTCTCGGTGCCGGTTCCAGGCTCGGCCTTCTCTGTGACAACTCGACGAAATGGCTCTGAACGCTCGCCGGGAATGATTCCGGGTGAGTACAAGGGATTGTTTTTTCAGGAGGCTCAAGGATGAGCGAAATCCGACTGTTTACGCCCGATGAAATGGACTGGTGCGACGCAGGCAACGTCGCCGTGCTGGATGGAAATTTTCCGGCAGAGGAATCGAGGCAGGTTCTGACGTTCCAGAAGCCGCAGCGCCACGCCCGTCCCACCTCAACGATGGAATTGTTGGCGCGAACCCGCGCGCTGCACCAGAATCGCCGCTGCCGTCAGTGCGACCGTCCCGCCGTGGTGCCGTTGCATCGGGATGATGCGGTCCTGAACCGCAGTCGTCTGCCGATTCCGGGGACCGCCACCCTGGTCGGTTTCCGCTGCGAATACTGCAACCACGAATGGCGCGTGTGAATTTATTGCAGGCCCTGATGACACTGGCAGATCATCTGCCAGTGTCCCGCACCGGCGGACGACCCGGCGATTGTCCCCTTCGTGCCCGGAAGGTTATACTGCGACAACCGCTCCGATTCCGTGCTTGATCGGAGGCCGTAACCTGTTGCCGTGAATGAAGGGTCGCCGCCGTGTCGCGAGTGCTGCTGGTCATTGGGGATGCCGCCGAAGTGCTGGACACGATGTATCCCCTCTTCCGCCTGCCTGAGGATGGGTTCGACGTGGACGTGGCGGGTCCGGAGAAACGGATCTATCACCTCGTCCAACACGAGCGTCCCCCCGGCTGGGACATCACCCGCGAAACCGCCGGCTATCACCTGGAGGCCAAGCTCGCCTTCAAGGAAGTCGATCCCGAAAAATACACCGGCCTGTTCATCACCGGAGGGCGGGCACCCGAATACCTGCGCTACGATCAGGATCTCCTCAAAATCACGAAGCACTTCCTGGAGAAGAAAAAACCGATTGCCAGCGTCTGCCACGGAATCGAAATTCTCGCCGCGGCGGACGGCTTGAAGGGGCGAACTGCGACGTCCGTCGCAAAATGCGCATTGGACATCACCTTCGTCGGCGGAACGTATGTGGACAAGCCCTGCGTCGTGGATGGGAACATCGTCACCGCCCGCACCTGGCACGATAACACCCCGTTTTTGAAAGAGTTTTTGAAGTTGCTCAAGGGAGTTTGAGCCCCATCGACGGAGTCAAAATGGCTGAAGCACAGGAGGCTGAACCGCTGCTGGTCGTGGAGAACCTGCGGACGTATTTCGACACCGATGCCGGCGTCGCCAAGGCCGTGGACGGCGTCAGCTTCCAGATCGAGCGGGGGAAAACGCTTGCTGTCGTCGGTGAAAGCGGCTCCGGAAAAACCGTCACGGCATTAAGCATCCTGCAACTGATTCCCCAGCCTCCCGCCCGCATTGAATCCGGCTCGATCCGTCTGCACGGTCGGGATCTCTTGAAACTCTCTCCCCAGGAACTGAGAAAAATCCGGGGGGGAGATATCGCGATGATCTTCCAGGAACCGGCCACCAGCCTGAACCCCGTCTACACAATCGGGTGGCAGATCTCCGAAGCCATCAAGCTCCACCGCCATGTCCCCGCCGACCAGATGCACGAAGAAGTCCTGAAAAGCCTGAGGTCCGTGAAGGTCAGCGATCCGGAACGGCGGATCGACCAGTATCCGCACGAACTCTCCGGCGGCATGAAACAGCGGGTCATGATCGCGATGGCCCTCTCCTGTAATCCGGAGCTGCTGATCGCGGATGAGCCGACGACGGCCGTGGACGTCACGATCCAGGCCCGGATCCTCGACTTGCTCCAGCAAATCCAGCACGAGCAGGGGATGGCGATCCTGCTCATTACCCACGACCTCGGGGTCGTCGCCGAAATGGCGGATGAGGTCGTCGTCATGTACGCCGGCCAGGTGATCGAGCGGGCTTCCGTCGAAGTCCTGTTCGACACCCCGCGGCATCCGTACACCCTGGGCTTGTTCGCCAGCCTTCCCCGGATCGATGGACCGCGAGTGAGACTGGAGGCGATTGAAGGCACCGTCCCCGCACCCACGAATTTCCCCACAGGCTGCCGTTTCCACGACCGCTGTCGCTACCGGGAAGCGGGCTGCCTGCAGCCTCAGTCATTGTTGGAAGTGGCACCGGGGCATCTGGTGGCCTGTTGGAAGCAGGACCGGATTCCCACCCCTCAGACGACGGGAGTCGCGTAAATGAGTCCTGCCGCAACCCCCAAGGTCCAATCTCCCCGCGGAACCGCATTCCCAACGGAACCTCTGCTGGTCGTCCGGGATCTCTGTAAATACTTTCCGATCCG
>JAXMBX010000021.1:0-80154 GCA_046349635.1 Planctomycetales bacterium | reverse complement strand
CAGCCTGGCCCGCAGCAACTGGTGGTTTGGTGGCTTGGAGGGGCCGTGGGTTAATGACGATGCCAATGAAGATCATCACTAGCCCGATAAAAAAGACGACGCCGAGCACGAAGTTTTGGAAGATGTGGTATTTGAGGCCGCCTTTCTCCATCCCCTCGCGAGCGCGGGCCTCGTGTTGACGGATTCTTTCTCTCTGTTCCTTGGAGAGGAGACTGTTCGGGAACATGTTCTCCGGAGTTTTGAGATTAAAATGTATGCAAAGGTACGTCAGTGAGGAGAGAAGGACGAACATCACTCCGAAGATCGTGATCTGATTCATGGAGGCGTGAGCCCGAGAAGTGGTGTCGGCAACGTCGATGCATGTCTACGGGATCTATTGTACGCAGATGGGGGTACGGAGTTCAGAGACGTTTGTTCTGCCCTCTCTTCCGGCCTGCGGCCACCTTCTCCCGCAAGGGGAGAAGGTCTTGGGGAGACAACCACTCGATTCCGTCTATTTATTTTTGGCGGCGTTGTCGGAGTCGTTCCAGAGGCGGGAGACGACGACGATGAGTGTGACACAGGTCAAAGCCCAGACTCAGCCGAGCCGGTGGTCATTGCCCGTGAGGCTGTAGAGGTCGTTGCCGCTGGTGAAGAGGGTGGACCAGATGAGCATGCAGCCTGCGGACCAGTCGACGAGGGCCAATTTCCCCGTGTGAACAGGTCGATACAGGCCGCAATGTGCCCTCAGAATGCCCGGATTTCCCGGGCAGTCTGAGAGAGTGGCGGAGTTCGGGCGGTTTGAAAGTGGCGAAAGGTTCCGGCGGTCGTTATAAGAAATTGTCACTTTGATTTCCGGTTCGCGAGTTTGCTTTCATCTGGAAAGAGTCTTCATGTCGCACTTCAACTGGTTTCTGGACGGCAGCATCGTAGGGATATACCTGCTGGTGACGATGGCCGCCGGAGTCATGGTTCGGAAATACGTGGGCAAAGTCGAGGACTTCCTGGTCGCGGGGCGGGAGATGAACCTGTTCCTGGGGATTGCGTCGCTGGCGGCGACGGAATTCGGAATCATCACCTGCATGTACACGGCGCAGGGGGGGTATGAGAACGGGTTTGCGGGGGCCACGCCCGGGATTCTGCAGGCGTTGGCGATGTTCTTTATTGGCATCACCGGGTTCTGCGTGAAACCGTTGCGTGACTCCGGGGTGATGACGATCCCGGAACTGTTTGAAAAGCGTTACGGGGTGTTTATCCGGTGGTTGTCAGGGGTCGTGATCGTGCTGGGGGGGCTCCTGAACATGGGGGTCTTCCTGCGGGTCGGTGGAGACTTCCTGGTGCAGGTGACCGGGATGAATGAGGGGTATCTCGTCACGACAATGACCATCCTGCTGGCGATGGTAGCGATCTATACGATCCTGGGTGGAATGCTCTCGGTGCTGGTGACGGACTTTCTGCAGTTCATCGTGATGAGCATCGGACTGCTGGCTGTGACATATCTGATTATTGGAAAAATAGGCTGGTCGACGATCGTGGCGACCGTGGAACAGAAACATGGAGCGGGGGGATTCAACCCGTTCCTCAATCCCAGGCTCGGCTTCGAATGGGTGCTGGCGCAGTCCTTCCTGCAGGTTGCGGCGACGCTCACCTGGCAGACGACGATTGCCCGATTGATGGCGGCCAAGGATACGTGGACCGGACGCAAGGTATACATTGGGACGAGCTTCTTCTTCGTGTGCCGGTTCCTGATTCCGGGGATCTGGGGGATTGCAGCTCTGGGCGCGCTGGGGGCGAATGCTCCGAAGGATACGCTGCATGCGATGCCGATGTTCCTGAGCACGTTTGTGCCGATGGGGCTGATGGGGGTTCTGATCGCGGCGATGCTGGCAGCGGACATGTCCACCGACTCGTCGTACATGATCACGTGGGCGGCGGTGATTTATAACGACATTCTGGGGCCGTTCCGAAAGAAGAACGGATCGGAGAAAATGGGATTGCTGATCAACCGCATGCTGGTGGCATTGATCGGGGTGTTCCTGTTCTTCTACGGCCTGTTTTACCAGTTGGAGGGGGCCTTGTGGGATTACCTGGCAATCACGGGGACGGTGTACCTGTCGAGCATGTCGGTCCTGCTGATTGCCTGCTGCTACTGGAAGCGGGCGAATAACTGGGGTGCGGCGGCGGCGATTGTGACCGGCGCGGTGTTCCCGGTGTCGTACCTGGTTCTGGAGAAGGTTTCCCCGGCGACGCTGGAGGCGATTGCGTTCAACAAGAATCGCGCGGCAATTTGTGCGTATGTGCTGTCCGCCGTGGCGATGGTTGTGTTTTCACTGATCAAGCCGCAGCCCGCCGCTGCCGCTCAAGCCTAGAGAGAGGAATACCCATGGAAACATATCGCTGGTTCTGGGGCATTCTGACGACTGCCGCGCTGGTGTGGTACAGCACGATTACGATCTACATCGCCTTTCAGGGGGCCAAGGACATCAAGGAGATGCTGGCGAAGCTGAGCGGCGGGACGTTTGATCCGAACAAGCCGCACGATTGAGTGCGCAGGTTTATTGGCTTCGCCATCCGGGACCGTCCCGCGAATGTGAACCATAAACACACTGCGGGGGCTTCCGCTGACGCAGTGCGCCCCTGCCACCCGTAGCCCATATCCAGATTTCACTGCCTCTTGCGGCTGCGCCGCCCGGATTCAAGAATCCGGGCCACCAAGAGACTTGGATTTGGGTTCGCGGATTTTGAGGAGGAGCGGGAGGAGGATAACATTTCCCGCGAGGCCGCCGATGATGGCGATGCTGACCAGGATCCCGAAGTGGACCACGGGGATGAAGTGGGACGTGGCGAGGATCATAAAACCGAGGACAAGGGCGACGTTGGAATAAACCAGAGGTCGGCCGACATCGGACTGGGTTTCCTGAAGGGCGGCGTCGAAGCCGAGGCCGGCGTGCCGGGCGCGCTGGAAGGCGGACATATAAAAGATGCTGTCGTGGACGGTGAGGCCCATGGTATCGCCGGCGATCATGGCGGTGCCGACGTTGACGGGGATATCGAGCCAGCCCATCGTGCCGATGACGAGCAGGATCGGAAGCAGGTTGGGCAGCAGGGCGATAAATCCGAGCCAGAGGCTGCGGTAGGCGATCGTCATGGTCCCGACGATGCCAATGATGCCGATGAGGAGATCGACCCATTGGTCGGCGACGAGTCCGCCGATGAGGAAGGTGAGGAGGACATAGAGCCCGGTGGCTTTGGCTTCGGGGAACTGCCGGCGGGCGACTTCTTCGACACGGGCGATGAGTTGCTGTTTGCCCTGGGATGAGACGCGCTCTTTTGCGCGGAGGACGATCCGCATGCGGCCGGTTTTGGGGTTATAGAGACTGGGGACGAAGTCGGACTGCAGGGTTTTGAGCGTGCGGAGCTGTGCCTTCCAACCGGTGAGGAACAGAAAAGGGATTTCCGGAACGAGGTCGATGCCATCCGTGATGGAGATGACCTTGGTAAGTGGACTGCCGTGCTCGGTTTCGATTTTCCGGAGGTCGGTGGTGAGGGTCCGGACCTGATCGATGAATTCCGCAGTGAGTTCCGCGGGGGCGGGGAAACTGACTTCCCACGTCCCTGCCCCGCCGAGACGGGTTTCGACGAAATCGAGCGAGCGGACGATGGGGCTGGAAGAGCGGAAGTTGCGGCTGAAGTCGGTTTCCACCTGCAGGCGGGGAAGCCCCGCGGCTCCGAAGAGAACGAAGGGAAGTCCCAGGAGGAGGACACGCCCGGGGTAGCGCAGGACGGCCGCGGTCAGGTTTTTGAGGAAGCGATCGAGACTTTTTTCTCCCATGCCGTGCGGGAGGTGAGCCGGTTCGCGACCGAAGAGGATCCCCGCGGGGAGAATTGCAGCCATGGCGAGGAGGACGAGCATTGAGGAGAGGACCATCATCAGGCCGAAGGTCTGGACGGGATAGATATGGCTGGAGAACTGGGCGGCAAAGCCTGCGGCGGTGGTGACGCTGACCCAGAAGACATCAATGCCGAGGATGAGGAGCATCTGGCGGAGAGCGGTCGTGCGGTCGAGGTGGCCGCGAAGCTTAGTGTAGTAGAGGCACATATAGACGACGGTGGAGACGCCGATCGTCGTGACGAGGGCATTCATGATCGAGCTGACCATGCTGAGTTGCAGGCCACAGAGGACGAGGGAGGCCTGTGTCCAGAAGATGGTGACCTGAACGATAATGAACGGAAAGACGACCCAGCGGATGCTGCGAAGGAAGAAAAGAATGACGAGGGCCAGGAGGGCGGAGGAAGCCCAACCCATGCGCCGGCCATCCTCCTGGGCATATTGAAACATGTCGTTGAGGAGGACCGGTTCGCCGACGACATAGGTGGGGAATGATTGAGCGCCGGCGAGACGGCGGATCCCCTCAATGGCCTGGTTTGTGGTGACTTTGGATTTTGCGTGATCGGCGAGGGGGACGACGATGGCGGTCGTGGTCTGATCGTCACCCAGGAGGACCCCTTTGGCGAAATCAAAGAGGAGTTGTTTGCGGCGGACCATGAAGGGAAGTCGGGACTGTGAGAGGACTCGCGAGAAACTCTGCACGCGGTCGGAATCGACCCCCGGGAGTTCCGAAAGCTGATCGGCAAACGTACGGAGGCGCTGTTGCCCCTCTGGATTCATGAGTTGCGGGTCGGCGTAGGCGACGAGGATGAATTCATCTCCCCCGAACGAGGCCTGGCTTTCCAGAAAGCTTTTGAGATGGGGATCGTCCGCGGGAAAAAGGGATTCGATGGAGTGATCGAAGGTGAGGCGATTCGCAGGGATAATCGCCAGGAGGGAACTCAGCAGCGCTCCGACCAGCAGCAGGGTGCGATATCGAATGAGAAAATCGATGAGGCGGGATAAGGCGGGGGAATGGGGTGGGAGTTGGCCACCTGACATGATGGTTTCCAGAGGCACCGAGTCCAGAGACAACGAGCGGGGCATTCAGATTTGTCGTGAGTATACGAGCAGTCTGGGAAAAAGTCCCGGAGCGTGGCCCAGGG
Source organism: Planctomycetales bacterium (assembly GCA_046349635.1). GTDB lineage: Bacteria > Planctomycetota > Planctomycetia > Planctomycetales > Planctomycetaceae > JAXMBX01. Next base: position 75,141 of record JAXMBX010000021.1, on the reverse strand, counting down.
AGTGGGTGAGAGGAGAGAAAATCCACGAAATGCGTCGGTTTCCGGCGTAATACGGTAGGAAGTCGGGAGAGTTTGAGGGGAGTATTTCTGGCGGGAGAATGGGATGACTAACGGGGATTCGGCAGTTGATTCGAAGACCGAATGCATTTGTCAGCTGTGCAGACTGTCGATTCGGGAACGGGTGACCGATGCGATCCGGTTCTGGGAGCGGGGCCGACTGATTTACAATGGGATTCTGATCGTCGAGGTAGTGGTGATTATCAGCGTCTTCTGGCCTGCTGCTCCGCGGTATGACCGCATGCTGCAACTGGGGGCGGAACTGTTTGTCCTGGCGGTGCTGGCCAACGTGTGCTATTGCGCGGCATATGTGCCGGAGTTGCTGATGCAAATGTCGGATTGCCGTGGGATTTGGGGGTGGGGACGCTGGGTTTTGTTTACGGTGGGGTTGCAGTTCGCGTTCGTGCTGGCGCTGGCAATGGCCGCAGGAATGGTTCATGCGCTGGGTGGCAACTCGTTTTGAGGGGGCTTGGCAGCCAGTTTCCTGCGAAGGAAGAAATCGCGGATGGCGCGATAGGCGGTGAAGGGGATGATGGTCATACCGGTGAGCATCAGGGGAAGTATGATCACTACGCCAATGAGCCAGGCGGCATAAAGAGAGGTCTCCCACTTCTCTTCCCACCCAGGTTGCTTTGTGGGCTCTGTCAGGCTGATGAAAATTTGCTTTAACGCCATTTCAATGACCTGCACTCCAAACACCGCTCCAAAGATGAGAAACAGACCGAGCAGAGCGAGACGGAGATTGGGCCAGCGGCGCAGAGTCATGCGCCGGGGGGAAGTGGGGTCGGGGAAGATCGGGTCAGTCGGCTGCATGATCAGTCGCGAAAATTCGGGGATTGGACCTCGATAGGTGGTGAGTCTGAGGTCGAAAATCGGCGGTGTCGAGGTTGTTTCAGCGTCCAGAAATCAAAAAACAGGCTGTTTTTGGCTAGTTTTAGAAAAATTCATGGAAATAAACTAGGAAAAAAGTGAGGACGAAATTTCAGGAGTTAGGCGCAGAAAGGTTGCCGTAAATTGCCAAAAACGCCAAAATTTCACACATTGACATGCTTTGATGCGAAGGCTGAAAGTAGACACCTGATGACCGACCAGTAGAATGACGCACTTACCCGGAAGGAGTCTGGGAATGTGAGTTCAGGCAGGATGCCGCGAGTTTGACGATTATCGAGTTCTGCGACCGCATCCTGAATGAATCCATCTCTCGACCAAGAACTGTTGCAGGCGATCCAGGGGGGAACCCCGGTGGCCTTTACGGCATTGGTCGAAACGCGTGGTTCGACGCCGCAAAAAGCCGGGGCGATGATGCTGGTGTTCGCCGATGGCTCCCAGGTGGGGACGCTGGGTGGGGGCTGCGTCGAGGCGGAAGTGAAAAGCCGGGCGATCCGGCTGCTGGATCAGCGACAGCGGGAATTGTTGAGTTTCTCGTTGAACGACAATTACGGCTGGGATGACGGGCTGATCTGCGGGGGGAAGATGGTGATGCTGGTCGATCCGGTGCATCCGGAAGAGGACCAGAGCTATTACGCCAGGCTGGCGGAATTGATCGCCCAGGGAACCCCCTGCTCCGAGGCGGTCCTGCTGCAGGATGATCCGAGCGGCGCGAAAGCGGGGGATCGCTACCTGTTGAGTGTGACGGGAGAGGTGCTGGCCTCCCGTGCCACAGTCCCTGCACCGTCGAGCGTGCTGGAGAATCTGCGTGACGTGAACCAACGTCCGCGTCCTTACGTGCAGGGAGGAGTTTCCTATCTGCCCCGGTTGCGCCGCTCGCGGTTGCTGATTGTGGGGGCGGGACACGTGGGGCAAAAAGTGGCGGAGCTGGCCGCCCAGGTCGGTTTTGACGTGTGGGTGGTGGACGACCGGGAGGAGTTCTGCAACTCGTCCCGATTCCCGGAAGCGAAGCGGTTAATCGTAGGACCGATTGATAGTTCGCTGAGCGGGCTGGAAATAGACGATCAAACGTATTGCCTCATCGTCACTCGGGGTCACCACCACGACGAAGAGGCGTTGTATCACCTGGCGGAGACGTCCGCCCGTTACGTCGGCATGATCGGTAGCCGGCGGAAGATCAAGCTCATCTTTACCGATCTTCTCGCGGAAGGAATTTCCCGCGAAGCTCTGGCTCGCGTGCACGCCCCGTTGGGTCTGGAGATTGGGTCTCAAACGGTTCCTGAAATCGCGATCAGCATTGTTGCGGAGTTGATCGCGGAGCGGAATCTCGGCGAGAGTCCGTCCCGGTATCGTCATGTCTCGGTTCTCGAGGAATCGTGACGATTGGAAATTTCTTCATTCTCAAATTGAATAGCGAACAACCTGAACCACCAAACTGACGATGTCGCAGGATGCGGTGGCATCACTGTGTTGCGTCACTGTCACGGGGATCGTGTCGTCACGAGATCCTGCCAGTGAAGCTGTGCGACAACGTTCCCGGCGCCGACGGATGGCGCGGGTCATGCCCATGGATGGCAAACCCTTTTTCGGTTGGAGCGTCGATTGTGTCGGCGTGAAAGACCGACATCGCATCTGCGTATTCCCGCGGGAATGAACGCATGCGAAGTGACGGAGAAAGGAATTTTTCCGAATCTTCGTGAAGGCGATTCGACGTCGGCCGGAGTCCTCGGAGGATTCGCGGCTCAACGAAGGATGCCCGTGGGAAAGAGGGGGAGATGGCGGAGGCCGATCCCCTGTTGCAGGGACCTGTCCCTGCGACGAACAGATTTCGAGAGAAGTGAAAGGTTCGTGTGATGAAACTGTCTGGAAATGGATTCGTGCTGTGTGGAATGTTATGGATGGTGACGTGGGCAAGCGCTGCCACACCGGAGACACCTAAGCTCGAACAACCGATCGGAAAGCTGGGATGGAATACGGACTACGCGACGGCGTATCGCCAGGCCCAGGCTGAAAAGAAACAACTGCTGCTGTTCTTCAATGACGGCAAGAACCCTTCCGTCCAGTTCGAACAGAAAGTGTTGACGGACGCCGAACTGGCGCCGGTGCTGAAGAAGTTCGTGCGGGTCATGCTGCCGATGGACGCGAAATCCCCTGCGGACTGGGACAAGGATAATGCCGGCAAGGCATTGCTGGACGTCCCCGCATTCGTGGAGATGGAACATCTTCCCGGGATCGCGATCATCGACCTGGTGGACAAAAACGACTCCTACTACGGTCGCGTCGTCTCCGCTCACACGCTGACGGAAGCGGAGTGGATTCCGGTTCCGCTGTGCAAGCTGATCCTGGAACTGCCGCGCGGGAGCATCACCCAGCGGGCGATCACCTACGTCGTCCGGACGCATCCTTCTCAGCCTCAGAGCGCGTGGGGAAATGCCCACCCGTTCCTGATGCACCAAGCGCATCATCACTCGCATTTGATGGTGCAGTACGGCGGCGTGGGACACCACGACTGGGGAACGCGGTCGGCGGAAGTGGGCGCCCAACTGGGATCCAGCCCGCAGGAAGTCGCGGCCAGCGCCGGGAGCGAACGGGTTCTGCCCGCGGCCCGCGAAGCGGTCAACATGTGGAGCGGCTCGGGCGTGCATTGGGGGATGGTTTCCTCTCCCCAAGGGCACTTCGGGTATGACATGGTCCGTTCGCCTTACGGCGGATGGTTCGCCACCGGGATCTTCGTGTACTAGTTCAATTGCTCGCAGAATGCTCTGGAAGAAGTGTGGTTTGGTGTGAATTGTGATTCCCACGTGATCACCAACCGCATTTTGCGAGGGACTGAAAGATCCTGAATTGAAATTGAAAAAGGGCCGGTTCTGAGAGGGACCGGCCCTTTTTTTGCGCGCCGCGGTAGGCGCAGCGGGTGTTGGAGTTGCGACAGGAGAAACGGTCCGACAGAATGAGTGTTCGGAGCAAAAAGAAATTCCCTTGTAGAAAACTATTCTGATCGTCGATCGGAGTTTTGGACCAGAAGAAGGTGCGATCATTTCAGCCTTGGTGACGGGAGAACATGTCTATCAGCGGTGCATTCTGCCGGGGTGCGGAGGGACGGCGGAGGTTACGGACCAGAGAACCGGCTGCCCGAAATGTGGGAGCCTGCTGGACGTGGCTTATGACTGGGACAAGTTGCCGGTGCCGAAGTCTTTGAAGTCGATCGAGTCGCGTTGGCAGAACCGGAACAATCCGTTGGATTTCAGCGGGGTGTGGCGGTTCCGGGACCTGCTGCCGTTCGCTCCGGAGTCACAGGTGGTCACGATCGGCGAAGGGCAGACCCTGTTGTGTCCCTCGCATGGAGTGGCGAAGTACGCGGGGATGCAGCCGGGGAACCTGTGGCTGCAGTACGAAGGGTTGAATCCGTCGGGAAGTTTCAAAGACAACGGGATGACGGCAGCGATCACGCATGCCCGGATGCTGGGGGCGAAGCATGCGGCGTGTGCCTCGACGGGGAATACCAGTGCGTCGCTGGCGATCTATGCGAGTGCCACGCAGCAGTTCCGGGTGTTTGTGTTCGTGGGGAGCGGGAAGATTGCCTATGGAAAGCTGTCGCAAGCACTGGACTACGGCGCGCGGACGCTGCAGTTGCTAGGGGATTTTGACGACGCGATGGCGCGGGTGCTGGAAGTCTGCCCCAAGAGCCAAATTTATCTGTGCAACAGCGTGAATCCGTTCCGTCTCGAGGGACAGAAGACGATCATCTTCCGGATTCTGGAAGCGCTGCAATGGGAAGTGCCGGACTGGATCGTCGTTCCCGGTGGGAACCTGGGGAACTCAAGTTCGTTTGGGAAAGCGCTGATGGAGTTGAAGCTGCTGGGATTGATCCCGCGCCTGCCGCGACTGGCGATCATCAATGCGGCGGGAGCCAACACGCTGTATCGTCTGCATGAAGAACAGGGAGTTCGCTGGAACGGCGGCAAGCCGGATCAGGGAAAGATTGACGCCTTTTATGCGGAGATGGATCGAGAGAAGCGGAAGGCGGAGACGCTGGCGACCGCGATTCAGATCAATCGTCCGGTGAACCTGTTGAAGGCCTTGCGTGCGCTGGAAGCGTGCAACGGTGTGGTGCGGCAAGTGAGCGACCAGGAAATTCTGGACGCCAAGGCGCAGATTGGTGCGGGTGGGTTTGGATGCGAACCGGCCAGCGCCGCAAGTGTCGCGGGAGCGAAGCTGTTGCGGGATCAAGGGGTGATTGCCCCGAGTGACCGTGTGGTGTGCATCCTGACCGGACACCAGTTGAAGGATCCGAACGTGACGGTGGCGTATCACACGCCGGAGAAGCCTGAGTCCAAGGCGTTACTGGCAGCGAACGGAGTGCAGACCGCACCCTTCGCGAATGGGCCACACGTGGTGGAGAACGACCTGGAGAAGATCCTGTCGGCGATCAAGGGGTTGGAATAGGCGAGGCTTCTCCTAAGGGAGAAAGCCCCGTTCGCGGAGTTCCTGGATGTTGTCCGGAGCGCTCTGCAGGATGCGCTCGATGGCGTATTTGAGCGGGGCCAGGCGCAGGAGAGGCTGAGGGGCGGCAATAATCGCGATGTGGTCTTCTTCCTCATCGTCCAATTGCCGGTTGAGCTTGGCGATAGCCTCTTCCAGGTGATCGCTGACAACGAAAGGCTTGCCGGCTTCGTTGTGAAACCGCAGATGCGAAAAGGCGGCGGAACGGGCCATCAGAAACTGCATCGCCTCTTCGTCCTCCATGTTTTCGAAGAAGTCGCGAAGTTCCGGCTGGGCGTTTTCCGGAGTGATGATCAAGGGGCGGGTGACGCGGACGTCCCCCTTGATGGCGGTGACGGTCTGCCCCGGGGTCGGCTCGCAGATGACGAAATACGGCAGAACGGTTTCACCGAAAGTAAACAGGGAGTAATGGACGGGGCGGACGATGCGGATGGCTTCCCAGGCATTGCGGAGACGCTGGTGCGGGGGGATGTCGTCAAACATGTTTTTTTGCAGAGCCAGTGTCAACGTCGAGCGATAGGGCACGTGACGTTCAGTGTAGTGGATGGGGGGAGGTCGTGTCGCGTGGGGTGAGGGAAAATATTGGGAAGAGTTTTCGGAGAAGTCGCATCGACAACTGCCTGACTGCTTGCCATCAACCCTTCAGATGCCGGAGAAAATTAGCGATGGCGGCCCGGTAGTTTTCGGGTTCTGTGTGCTGGATGTCATTGTGGCCCGCGGCGGGAAGGATATGCATCCGCTTGGGGATGCCGTTCATGCAGGAAGGTGGGGCGGCGGCGAAGAGCTTTTCCGCCAGTGCGAGCGGGACAATCTGATCGAGTGCGCCGTGGACCATCAGGATCGGACAAGTCACGCCGGGGATAAGATCCTGAGAAGGATAGATTTCGCGCAAGACGGTCCGGACGGGCAACCAGGGATAGTTATGGATCCCGGCTTCCAGAAGTGACGAGAAGGTGGCGCAGAGGACGAGTCCGGCGGGTGGAGTTCCCTCAAGACTGAGTTCACTGGCGAGGCGCGTGGCAACACCCCCGCCAAGCGATTCGCCGTAAATGATGATCCGATTTCGGTCGATGTTTCGCTGGCGGGTGAGGTTTTCCCAGAGGGAGTGGGCATCACGGGCGAAATGGTCTTCGGAAGGGCTGCCGGGATTGTCGGCGAAGCCGCGATAATCGAAGACGAAGATCTGGAGGCCGAGGTCGGTCAGGGCCTGGAAGGTCTTGCCGCGACGCCCGCGATGGCGTTCGCGCCCCTGAAAGAAAAGGATGGTGTCCGGAATGGAATCGCACGGCTTTTCGGGAAGAATCTGCCAGCCTTGCAGATCGAGTCCGTCTCGCGTGAGATAGGAGAGGGGAACGATCCGTGCAGGATCGAGGCCCGCTTCCTCGGGGTCGACCTTGTCCACCTTTGTTGGGCGGTAGATGATTTTTCGTTGCAGGGAGAGGAACATTAATTTATGTCGCGTCAGAAGCGAGGTTGTCTTCCAAGATTTCCACCGCGATAGACGCTCAGTGGGAACGAGAATGGATTGATCCGTATGTTATCAAATTTTTGCGAGTGAGGAATCGGCGACGTGCAAGTGATACCCGTGTTGGATCTGATGAATGGGGTGGTCGTCCGGGGGATCGCCGGGCGGCGTGAAGACTATCTGCCCGTGCGGTCGGCACTGGTGGACGGGGCGCGTCCGCTGGATATCGCGCGGGCATTCCGGGACCAGTTGGGGTTGCTGCGGTTGTACGTGGCGGACCTGGACGGGATTCTGGACGAGCTGCCGAACTGGGACGTGTATGGATTGCTGCTGGCGGATGGATTTGAACTGTGCGTGGACGCCGGGGTGCGGGACCTGGGGTTGCTCAGGCGGCTGTTCAAGAACGGGGTGACGCAAGTGGTGCTGGGGTCGGAGACGGTTTCCTCAATGGAACTGGTGCAGCGGGCTGTCAGGGAGTTTGGAAGCGGCCGGTTGATTTACAGCCTGGATCTGAAGCAGGGAAAATTGATGGGAGAGGCCGGGGAAGAGGAGCCGTTACAGAGAGTGGAGAAGGTGTGTGAGGCGGGGATCCGGGAGCTGATTGTGCTGGACGTGGCCTACGTGGGGGTGGGAAGCGGAGTGCGGACGGTCGAGTTATGCCGTGAGATTCACGAACGGTTTCCGGAGATGAAGTTGATCACCGGAGGGGGAATCCGGGATGAGGCGGATCTGCTGCGGTTGAAGGAGGAACCGATTGCGGGGGTGCTTGTGGCGTCGGCCTTACATGATGAGCGGATCGGGGTGGAGGGGATTCAGAGGTGTGAGTAATCAATCCGGTTTTTGGAGGCGGGGGGAGCGTTCGAAGATGAGGGGATGGTCGGAAAGAGGGTCGGCGACCCGCAGGGTGATGTGGCCGTCGAGGATGTCGGTCAGGAGTGATCCACAGACTTCGGCCCGCCAACCGGACATCAGTCGCGGGAGGCCGCTGGAGCGGTCCTGATAGATGTGCCAGCGGACGAGGTGGCGGAGGTCGCTGACGGTGCCGACGAGTTGCTGGGCGACGTCTTCCTGGAGGCAGAGGTTCGCGAGAGCGATGGCCAGAATCTGGCCGAGGACCTGTTCCTCTTCTTTATATTGCTGCTTCTCGACGGGAGGGAGTTGATCGGCGGGGAGATCCCGGCCGCGCTGAATCGCGGCGAGGATGGCGGGGGCCTCGCGGCGGTAATCGGTGCGATTCAGGTCCCGAGTGGCGGTGAGTTCTTGGACGTTGTGGGGTTGGCGGTGGGCAAGTTCGAGGAGAAGGTCATCGCGCATCGTCTTGCGGGCGGGGCGGTCGCGGGTTTCGGCTTCTTTGTCGCGCCATTGAAAGAGTTCGCGGAGGACACCCAGTTCCCGGGCGGAGAGTTTCTGGCTGCCGGGGATGCGGCGCCAGTTTTCGCGGGTCCGTTCCTCCTGGATGTCGAACATGAAGCGTTTGAATTCCGCCGCGGCCCATTCGAGGCGGCCACGTTTTTCGAAATCCTTGCTCTGGCGCTCCCAGACTTCGAGGAGGTAGGCGACGTCTTCGAGGGCGTATTCGACCTGGCGCGGGGTAAGGGGACGTTTGCGCCAGTCGGTGCGGGTCTCCTTGCCGTGGATTTTTTTGCCGGTGACGCGGGGGATCAGGGCGGAATAAGCCAGGGGAAAACTGGGACTGCGAAGTCCCTCGGCGATCTGGACGTCGACGAGGTTGGCGGGGGCCTTTCCAGTGGCAAAGAGACAGAAACGGACTTCCTCGCGACCGCCGTGGACAATGACGGTGATTTCTCCGGAGGTCATCAAATCCCACCAACGGGAGAGATCCTTGACCTGGTAGGGATCGACGGCTGCACAGCGGCCCGGGGTGGCAAACTGGAGCAGGCAAAGTTCGGGGCGGTAGGTGAACTCGGAGACGAATTCGGTGTCGAATCCGACGATTCCCGCCTGTTGGATTTCGTCACAAAGCTGGTCGAAATCCGATTGCGCAACTATCAATGAACCCTGCATGCGGGGAATGTCCTTCGTCCAGGCGGATCAGTCGCCATTATCTTCCATTCGCGGATGTCCTGATTGTATCGCGGGCGGGGATCGGCGAAAGGTTCCGTTGAGGGAGCAGTCGTGAAAAAGTCAATTTTTCACAGCGGGCTGGGGTGTGCCCGCGCGGAGGAACGTCTGGGCCATTTGCTTGAAATTCCGTTCCATGAGATCCTGGGACAGGATGGAGTCGTGATCGAGGCCGGGAAAGATTTCGACGACGGCATCGCTACCCAGTTCCTGCAGGGAAGTCTTGAGTAGTTTGACAGCTCCTTCGAGATAGAAGGAGTCGTTCTCTCCAACGAAGATATGCAGTTTTCCGGCGAGGTGCGGTTTGAGCGTGGGCCAATTATCGACGAGTTTCAGGTGAATGTCGTATTTCTTCCAGGCTTCCGCGACGGCGTGATCGACGCGGCCGGTCTTGCGATCCCAGAGAGGGGCGGGCATTCCTGTGGGGAGGCGGGGGCTGAAGACCGCCTCAAAGCTATGGAGTTGAGAGCCGTGGCCGTAGACTTCTTCCATGCGTGAGAAGTCCTGATACCAGAGGACGGGAATGCCGTTTTCGCGGGCGATGGGACGGCGGTCCCCACGCGCGTCGAAGAACATGTTGGCATCGGGGGCATAAAGGTTGATCTGCTGAAAGTCGCGGAAGTCGACGGGATCGGGGGAGTAGCTCCAGACTCCACCGAAGAATTGCGGAAAACTGACCTGCAGCCAGAGACTGCTCCAACCGCCGGAGGAATGTCCGGTGAGAAAGCGGGCGTGCGGAGCGGCGACCATGCGGAATTCACGTTCGAGGGCGGGGATGAACTCCGTGACGAGGGCGGTGGCGAAGGGGCCGTTATTGGCCGAGTCTGCAAACGTGGAGTGGCCGAGGGGACACTTGGGGTTGAGCATGACGCGGATGAATTCCGTCGGTTCGGTCCTCTGATCGATCAGTGTACCGATGGGTGATTCGGAGAGATGATCCGCTCCGAAGCCCTCCGTGTCATAGACGACAGGGTATTTGCGATCGGGCGAATGGGCGTAAGAGCGGGGAAGGTGAACCGCGGCTTTCAGGAGAAAGTCCCGCTGAAAAAAACGGCTGAGGAGTTCGCTTTTATGGGAAAAGATTTTGACCTGGGGGTCTTCGGGGGGCTTGGAAGGGGGGACGATCCGGTCGGCAACGAGGGTCTGCGGGGTTCCGAAGGAACCCTCCGGTTGAAGTTGGACGACCTGGGGCATGCAGACGGCATTCCCCTCCCCTTCGAAGGGATCGGGTTCGAAAGGATTCAAGCGAAAGATCGCCTGAATGCTGCGATGCTGCAGGAGGTCATTCGTGAGTTGGGGAGGATAGGTTTTGACGGTGGGCATGCTGGAGGCGATGGAGTAGGTCTTGCCGGGGAGCATGTTTTCGACATCGACGGCGATCATGGGGGGAAGATTGAACCAGTCGAAGGTCTTGCGGGGGACTTGATTCGCGGATCCACACAGGAGGTAGAGGCGACCGGTGAACGGTTTTTGCAGCGTGCCTGCCCCGAGTTCCACATTGAACTGCCATGCGGCGGGAGTTTTTTCTTGCGCGAGAAGAGGCGCGGCGAAGAGCAGCAGCAGGAGAGGTAGAAAGACCGTGAAGGGTATCTGTCTGCGGAGTGCGCGGGAGACGTGCATGATGGTGGGTTTCCATACCAGTTGCGGGAGGGATTATCCTCCCCAGCCAATTTGTTGAAGATACTCAATAGCCCGGGCGCAATCACCGACGCGATCGGGACCATCAGTACGACTGGCCGTGAGCCAGCCCGTGTATTCCGTTTCGAGGAGCGAGGGAATGACTTCGATCCACTCCACCTCCCCCCGGCCCACGGGGACTTCCCGGATCTGTCCGGCCTGCTGGCGGAACGCATCGCGGACTTCGAAATGCAGGAGGCGATCGTGCAGAGTGCGGAGTGCCTGGGCGGGATCTTCGCCCGCAGAGAGGAACGCGGTGGGGTCGAAATCGACGCCGACGAAGCCGGTTTCAATCCCTTGCAGCGAGGCAAGGAGTTGTTCGGCGGACTGCTGCGTCGGGATCACGGCGAGTTGCACACCCACATGATTGCCATGCGCGGCGAGCTCTTCCAGAATCTGAGTCATGCGGCGCGCTTCGGGGGAGTCGGCGGGCTCAGGGAATGGGCCGATGCGAACCGTTAACACGCGGGCTTTCATCTGGAAAGTGAACGCCATCGTGTCTTTGATGGCGGCGAGGCGGCGATCGAGTTCGGGTAGATCGTGGAGGGGTCGCCTGAGTGGAAAGTGGACAGCGGCGGTGGTCAGCCCCAATTCCTGGAGGAAATGGAGAAGTTGCCTGCGGCCGGATTCGGAAAGCTCCTGGGGAGTGAGTTCGTAGCGGGCATCGAAGACGATCCCTGCCGCATGGGTGGAAGCGGCGGATTTCAGAGCAGTTCTGAGGGGTTGCTGAAAGCCCGCAGTGGCGACGGCAAACTTCAACGGTTGCATGAATTCTCCAGAATCCTTTCCCCGGGAGTGAGCGGGAAGGACTCAAAATATTCGTCAGATCCGGAAATTTTCCGGGGGTTTTTCCTGGTAGTCATAACCGTCATCATCGTTGCCCGGTCGGCGCCAGGGGTTTACAGGCGAATACCCGGACGATGATGAAGACATGTCGTTTTATCTACGTCGTGGCGTCGTGTTTCCTCGTGGTGTCCTATTTCCACTCGGTGGATCCATCATAATGGGAATGTTTTGCCTGATCCACTTGCTGGGAACATTCCTGGGGGCGTCTCCCGCGGGCGAGTTGCCGCAGAAGTACGACATTGCGGTCCAGGTAAAGCGATACACGTTCGAGAAAGAGGACGACCTGGATTTCGACCAGCAGCCGGACGACTGGAGTCGCCGCGAAGGGGTGGATTTCCCGAAGTATGTGAAGGCGGTGATCGATCGGGGGGTGGGTTTTCAGAGTCCGAGCAGCCTGCGGTTCGACTTGAACGGGGCACGGGCGGTGTATTACTCCAAGCCGGAAGGTGTCGATACCGAGCATTCCTACTTTCTGAGAGGGCGCATCAAGACGGAAGGGATGCAATATAACGCGGCCCAAATCTCGGTCTCGTTTCTGAATGTGCATCGGCAGCGGATTCGGCGGTGGATGACGACGCCGGTCTCGAAAACGGAAGATTGGACAGAGGTCGAACTAGGGCCGCTGAACCCCGACCCCGAAGTGAAATACATTCTCGTGGGTTGCCACATCGTGACGGGAGACCGGCTGGACGTCCGGGGAATGGTATGGTTCGACGACATCTGGCTGGGCCAGGCGCCGCGCTTGTCGATCCGCACGAACAGCGATTGCCACGTGTTCATGCAGGGTGACAAGGGGATGAGGATCGAGACCGACGTCCAGGGAGTGGATGCGATCGCAACAAAGCCGGAGGGAGACCAGGCGGCTGCCAAGGTGGTGCAGAAGCTGGTGGTGGAGTTGCGGGACAACTTTGGAGACGTGGTCAAGATCCACGAATGGGACATCGACACCGACAAGAACACGAAGGGGACGGAATCATCGCGGCGGGAACCATACGTCTGGAAACTGATGGAAGACCCGGACGTCGCCAAGATCCTGGCGAATAAGCGGCTGGGTACCTATTCGGCAGAAGCACGACTGAAACAGAACGAGCGGAGCGTGTTGCTGGCGAAGACGGCATTCGCGATTCTCGACAAGCCCTCCGCTTTGGGGACGAAGGAGTTCGGCTGGAGTTTCCCGAAGGGGTTGCCGGAAATGGCTCCGCAACAATTTGCGGAACTGGCTTCCGAGGCGGGACTGGGATGGATGAAGATCCCGTTGTGGTCATCGCTGGAGCGGAAGGCGCCGGTCCATGGGAAGTCGCACCAAGACCAGGAATTGCCGGGGGCAGAGCTGGCGAGCCAGATCGCGGAGTTGGAGAAACGTCGCATCACAACGATCGGCCTGTTGAACGATCCTCCGCTGCGACTGCGGCGCCTGGTGGATGACTCGTCAGGGATCAGCGGACTGTTTCAGTTGCCGGTGAATGAATGGTATCCGACGCTGGAACCGGTGTTGGCACGGTTTTCGTTCATGATCCGGTATTGGCAGTTGGGGGACGACAAGGACAAAAGCTTCGTGGGGATGGTCAACATTGGAAAGACGCTGACGCAGATCAAAGGGGAATTCGACCGGATCGGACGGGACGTGCTGCTGGGGGTCCATTGGCCGGCCAATGCCAGGAATTCCACGGAAGATTTCGGATCGCATCAGTTCCTGTCGGTGGGTGACCCGGAAGGCTATTCTCACAAGGCGATCCTGAACATGCTGAACGCGGTTCGAGCGGGCAAAGCGATAGGTTTTGCCAGCATCGAGTTGCCGCCCGGAAAGGAAATTTCCCGCGAGGAACGGGTGGCGAGCCTGGCGAAGCAGGTGGTGACGGCGAAGTTGTCGCAATCGAGAGGGATCATTCTCGACGATCCGACGGACAAGACCTACGGCATTCTGAACCCGGACGGGACGCCCTCGGATCTGTTCGTGCCGTGGCGTGTCCTGACCCAGACACTGACCGGGGCGAAATACGCACGACGGATGAACTTCCGAAATGGAAGCATGAACGTCGCGTTCGAGAAGGACGGGGAAATGATGCTGGTCGTGTGGAGAGAAGACCAGAGCGTCACTGCGAAACCGGTGGAAGAGCGGGCATTCCTGGGAGACAGCGTGCAGATCCTGGATCTGTGGGGCAATATCCGTACTCCGGAAAAGGATCTGAAAACTCACGAACAGAAATTTCACGTGAGTGGGACGCCGGTGTTCCTGCTGAAATGTTCCGAGCCGATTCTGCGCTGGCAGACGGCGGTGAAGTTTGAGAAGGGAAAGATCAGCAGCGAATACGGTTCCCACAGCGAAGCGATCCTGGGGTTGAATACGTTCGGCCAGGGGGTGAGCGGAGTGGTGCGGTTGCATATGCCCCGGGACTGGAAAGTCGAACCACGCGAATGGCCGCTGCAGTTGGGGGTGGGGGAAAAGTTCAAACTGCCGATGTCGATCACATTCCCACCGCAGGGTTGCCTGGGGAAAGTGGAGAGCCGGCTCGAATTCGATTTCGTATCCGACCGCCAATATCACTTCAACATGGTGATTCCGTATGAGATCGGCCTGGGAGACGTGCGGATGGTCGCTACGCAGCGATATCTCCCCAACGGAAACCTGGAGATCAAGCAGGTGATCGTCAACAACACCAGCGAGGTGATGTCATTCAAGTGCATCCTGATTGTTCCGGGTGAGAAACGGCAGATGCAGGAAGTTGTCAAGCTCGGGAAAAGCGAGGATACGAAGATTTATTTCCTGTCCAAAGACGTGGCGGCACGGCTGGTGGGAAAAGAATTGCTGTTGAAAGTGGAACAGACTCCGGGGCGGCGAGTGATGAATTTCAAGTGCAAAGTGGACGCCCCTCGACGAATCGGGGAGAATGGAGAAACGGAAGAAGTCCAGAACTGATGTCGTTTCTTGATAATCATTAAGCTCATGCCGTTGCTTGCAGATCTGATTCGGACGTTGGACGAACTGGCCCCCGCGTCTCTGGCGGAGTCGTGGGATAACACAGGATTACTCCTGGGAGATGCGGCGCGGGGGGTCAAAAAAATCCTGACCTGCCTGACCCTGACGGAGGACGTCGCCCAGGAGGCGATCAGCGAGGGTGCGGATCTGATCGTGACGCATCACCCCGTGATGTTCCGCCCGATCCAGAAGCTGACGACGGGGGACGCACAGGGTCGAATCCTGCTCGGGTTGGCCCGGGAAGGGATCGCGGTTTTCAGTCCGCACACGCGGTACGACAATGCGCCCCGGGGAATCAACCAGCAGTTGGCGGAAGCGTGCGGGCTGGAGGGGATTCGTCCGTTGCGAACGGCAGCCGCGGCGACCCATTACCAGTTGGTGACGTTCGTGCCTCCGGAGAATCTGTCGGCGGTGCGGCAGGCGCTGTGGAGTGCCGGGGCGGGACAGATTGGGGAGTATGCCTGCTGCAGCTATTCCGTGCAGGGAGTGGGAACATTTCTGGGGTCGGAGAACAGCCAGCCCCAAGTGGGGACGAAGGGGCATCTGGAAGAGGTGGGCGAGAGCCGGTTGGAAGTGCTGGTTTCCGCAGGGACATTGGGACCGGTGATCGAAGCACTCCGGAAGACGCACCCGTATGAAGAACCGGCCTACTTCGTGTACCCGTTGCACGAGGCGGCGGGGACGGGGGGAGTGATGGGTGCGGGGCGCGTGGGGGATTTTGCCCAGCCCCGGACGGTCGGAGAAGTGGCGGATAAACTGTGCGCCGCACTGAAGATCCAGGCGGTGCAGATCGTGGGGGATGCCGGAAGACTGGTTTCGCGCGTGGGAATTGCGTGCGGAGCGGCGGCTGAATTCCTGAAAGAGGCACACGCCGCCGGGTGTCGGCTGTTTATCACCGGAGAGGCGCGGTTTCACGATGCATTATTGGCCCGCGACCTGGGTGTCGCGGTCATTCTGCTGGGGCATTATGGTTCGGAGCGGACCGGAATGGAGCGTATGGTGGGACTTCTGCAGGAGAAGCATCCCGATATCAGCATCTGGGCCAGCAGAGCGGAGCACGATCCGATACAATGGTATGTCCCCCCGTCGGTCGAGTGAGATGTGGCGGGGACGAGAACTGGAATGGGGCAGAACGTGCGAACGAAAGAAAAGACCTTGAGTGTTCCATCACGCGGTTTGATGTTGCGTCGGGCGCTGCAGTTGGAGTGCCCCCGGTGCGGCGAAGAGAAAATGTTTTCCGGACTGCTGAAGATGAACCGGCAGTGCCGGCATTGTGGACTGGTGTATGAGCGCGAGCCGGGGTATTTCCTGGGCTCGATCTACGTCAATTATGGCCTGACGGCGATCATTACGAGTTTTACGTACATGGTGCTGCGGTTCGGGTTCGAGGTTGGAAACTGGTACATCCTGCCGTGGCTGTTGGCGTTCACAGTCGGTTTTCCGGTCTGGTTTTTCCGGTATGCGCGGGCATATTGGCTGGCGATGGACTTGTCGTTCGATCATACGGATCTGGATCCGGAACAGTTTCAGCCCCCGCCAGAGCCGCCCGCCGAGTCCTGAAGTCCGGATTCGGGTTAGAATCCCCCCGTTTGGTTGTGGAAACAGAGGGTGATTCCCGCCAAGATAGTTGTATTGCTGTTCCCTCCCCTTTTGTTTTGAAAAGACACCGTTTTGAGAATTCACCTCCCAGGAGTTGCTTCGATGAAGACCGATGCCGTGATGAGCCGCCGTGATTTCCTGCAGACCGCCGCGATTGCTTCCGGGACGGCGTGGATGGCGTTGAACTTTCCGCTGATGGCTCGAGCGGATGAGTGGGGCGGGTTCAAGATGGGGATTCAGAGCTACAGCCTGCGCGGGTTCGACGTCCACAAGGCGCTGGAAGCCTCGAAGAAGCTGGGGCTGACGTATTGGGAGTCGTTCAAGGATCACCTGCCGATGACGACGGTGCCGGGGAAGATTGCCGAGCAGAAGAAGATGCTCGCGGACGCCGGCGTGAAGCTGATGGCCTACGGCGTGCTGGAGTTCACGGAGAACGAAACGCAGGCGCGGGCGAATTTTGACTACGCGAAAGCCATCGGCCTGGAGTCGATCAGCGCTAATCCGAAGAAAAACGAGGCGACGTTCAAGCTGCTCGACAAACTGGTGGAGGAGTACCAGGTCAACATCGCGATCCACAACCACGGGCCGAAGGCGACGTACGACAAAATCGACGACGTGGTGAACATCATCCGGGACCATCACAAGCGGATCGGAGCGTGCGTCGATACGGGTCACTATCTGCGGAGTTCCGAAAGCCCCGTCGAGGCTTTGCAGCGGCTGAAGGGGCGGGTGTATGGCGTCCACCTGAAGGATGTGAAGGACACGAAGAAATTCACGATTCTGGGTGAAGGGGATCTGGACGTCTACGGCTGCCTGAAAGAGCTGAAGGATCAGAATTATCAGCACTGTCTGGCGATTGAATACGAAGAACACCCGGAGAACCCGGTGCCGGACCTGGAAGTGAGCGTGCAGAACCTGAAAAAGGCCCTCGCGAAGCTGGGGTAAGGGTTTCTCAAAAGACTTTATTTGTGAAAAATGCCACGAGGATTTACCCGTGGCATTTTTCATTTCCCCAACTTCTGGCGTTCTGTCAGAAGGAAAACGTATCATGAATGCAGTACGTAAGTTCATGTGATATCGAGCCGGTTTGCGGAGTATTGCGGTATGCGAGAGGGAGCGAGAGGATTCACGCTGGCGGTGCTGTGCCTGGTGGCGCAGATCGTTTGTGCACAGGAGAAGCCGAAGGAAGATCCGGCGGACTTGAAGCAGTTGCAGGAGCGGATCGGAAAGCTGGAGCAGGAACTGCAGGGGTTGCGGAAGCTGGTCGATGCTTCGGCGGCGAAACCGCAGGGGAACGGGCTGCTCCTGATTCTGGAAAATGCCGCGCTGGCGCCGCATCAATATGGAGATTCGAACGGGGCGCGGTATCTGGTCCTCAAATTCACGCTGGCGAACCAGACCAACCAACCGGTGACGGCCACACGGGAGCAGTTTGAACTGCTGGTGGATGGGCAGGCGCAGAAGCCGGAGAACGTACCGGATCGGTTGAACAACCAATCCTTTCCCTGGGGTTTGGATTATGTGCATCTGCAACGGGTGCTACCGTTCAAGCAGTTGAGAGTTCCGGCGGGGGGCACACAAGGAGGATGGCTGTTCTTTCCGCAAATCCCGGCTGGAACAAATGTGCCGCAGCTGGAACTCAAGCTGAAAACCGAACCGCAGGTCGCGTTGAACCTGAACAAGACGGCGGCGCAGCGGCTGGACCTGCAGACGGAAATGATCGGGCCGCGAAAGTCGCTGGCACTGATGCGGATCGGCGGAGAATTGAATTCGCTGGGGGTGGGGGCGCTCAACGAAGAGTTTGAGCGGCTGGGGGCCGCAAAGGTGACGCGGGTAGTGGCAGCGTGGGACGAGTCGGCGACTCCGGTTGAGCCGCAGATTGCGACGTGGTTGCGGTTGTCGGCGGAACAAGAGGATCGGCAGCAGGCCTCCCAGCTTCCGTTTCCGACGATCCCCGCAACATTGCGGATGTTGTATCTGGCGCGACTCCCTTCCCCCCAATTTCAGGCGCGATCGGTGAGCCGGCCCGGGACGAAGGTCGCGGAGGACCGGTTTCAGGCCAGGGTCGAAGACGCGGTCCGATTGGCGTTGGAGCCGGTGTTTGCGCGTGTGCCGCTGGACGAGTTGATTGCAGAATTGAAAACGGGGCATCCGTTGAGCCGTGCGGCCGGACTTGCGACGGCGGCGGGGCGGTTGCCGGCGGAAGAGTTGCCGTTGGTGATCGCTGCGACGCAGGACAAGGATCCCTTGATTCAAATCGCTGCGGTGCGGGGATTGCAGCACTTTGGCGAGGAACCGGCGCTGGCGCGGTTGCTGGAGATCATCAAGAAGGGTCAGGAGCCGCTGGCATCGGCGGCGGTCGAGAGCCTGGCGGGATCGCGATTTGCCCCAATGCAGGATGCCCTGTTGAAGCTGCTGGCGAATGAGCCTTTGCAACAGCGGGAAAAAATGTTCAAGGCGCTGGCGAAGAATCCGCGCCCGAATCTGGCGGAGCCGTTGTATCAGTTTGTCTCGGAGAGTCCCAAAGGGATGCAGGTCGAGTTTCTGCAGGGGCTGGAGATGGTGGGGCATCCCAAGCTGACGCCGCTTCTGGCACGGGCCTTGAAGAACGAAAATCCGGCGGTGGCGACCGAGGCGCTGCGAATCCTGGTGGACAAGAACCTGCCCGAGGCGGATGAGATCGCAACGAAATACACGCTGGAACGGTTGCAGCGGGAAGCCCCGACGCGGGTGATGTTTCGGCTGCTGGCGCGGCAGAAGCCGGCGCAGGCGGTGCCGTTGTTGCTGACACATTTGAAATCGGCGAAGGACCCGGCGGGGATCGTCGCGACGGTGGGGAAGATCGCCGATCCTTCGGTGGCCCCGAAACTGGTGGAGGATTATGGTTCTCTGCCGACGTCAGTCCAGGGGGAAATTCTGAAACTGCTGCGGGACTGGCAGGCACCGCAGTTTCGGGATCTGGCACACAAGGGGTTGGAATCGTCGGATGCGAATCTGGTTCAAGCCGCGGCACAGGCGCTGGTGGAGGGTGATGGAGACCGGGGGCTGCCATGGATTGGAGAGACACTGAAGCAGACCCGTAAGCCGGAGATCGTGCAAATCCTGTGCAACGTCCTGGCCAACCTGGCGAGTCCCGAGGCACGGGAGATTCTGAACCAGGTGCGGGGGATCGGACCGGAAGGGCATCGTCAGGCGGCGATGAATGCGCTGGCGCAAATCCGGGCGAGATCGCCGGGGATTCAGTATCTATTCCAGGCACAGGAAGCGCAGCAGAAGAGGAACTACAAGGAGGCGATCGAACAGTACACGCAGGCCATCAAGATGGATCCGGACCTGTTCGAGGCGTACCTGGGGCGGGCGGACTGTCTGGTGCGGCGGAACATGCTGAAAGAGTCCGGACCGGATTTCGCGAAGAGCCTGGAACTGGAGCCGTACAGTTCGATGGCGCTGACGGGGGTCTGCCTGGCGCTGACCGTGGACGGAAAGCTGGACGAGGCGATTCGCAAACTGGATGAAGGCCGCAAGCTGTTCAATGGGGATGCGAATTTCTTCTACAATGCGGCGTGCGTCTATGGACGGGGGGTGGAGTACCTGGAGAAGACAAAGGACGCTCCGCAGCGGGAGGAGAAGATCAAGGAGTATACGAAGCTGGCACTGGTCGATCTGAAGCATGCCATTGAACTGGGATTCCGGGACTTCAAATGGATGAAAGACGACCCGGACCTGAAAGCCTTTCAGAAAAATCCGGAGTTCGAGAAGTTAACTCAAAGCCCGGCGAATCCGACGCCTAAAACGAGCGCGGAATAGAGCGATCAAACCGGATTCCCCTTGCTCATGTGAATTCAAAGGGGGCATAATACGGTCATCTCTGACGTCCCACCGTTGACTGCCACGTTTGTTCACGCCTCGCGCGTTTCGTGCGCGTGGTTCTTGCCGGAAACCCGCTCCTTTCCCGCCTGCCTGTGTGAGGTGCCGCATGTTGACCGTTCCGATGGCCCAGACGGCACGTTATCGCGACGGAATTTCACGCCGTGGGTTCTTGCGCGCGGGGGGGCCTTCGGGGGGCTGAGCCTGGCGGAACTACTCCGACTGAAAGCTCAGGCGGAACCGGGTGCGCGGCGGGACAAGTCGATCATCATGCTGTTCCTGAGCGGCGGGCCGTCGCATCTGGACATGTACGACATGAAGCCCGATGCGCCGCGGGAATACCGTGGACCGCTGAATCCGATCCGGACGAACGTGCCTGGGGTGGAGATCTGCGAATTGATGCCGAAGCAGGCGGAGATCGCGGACAAGTTCACAATCCTGCGGGGTTGCCGATTGTCACATTTGCATTCGGGGAATGAATTCTACAGTGGTTATCCGTGGCAAGAATCACCGCGGGCCTCCATCGAAGGGGAAGCGAAGCGCCCGGCGCTGGGGTCGGTGTTGAGCAGGTTGCGTCCGGGGAGTTCCGGAATGCCGCCGTACGTCAGTCTGAACAATGTCCCGGATTGGGAGCGGGCGTATTACCTGGGGCTGGAATTCGAACCGTTTTCGCTCGATCCCTCCAGCGGCAAGGAGCAACTGGAGAACATGGGGCGGCATCGGGACATGACTTCCGACCGGCTGGCGAGCCGGGGGGACCTGTTGCACGCGATCGATCTGTTGCGTCGCGATCTGGACAATAAGGGGATGGCGAAGGGATTGGATGCGTTTCAGACGCGGGCTTTGGAAATCGTTTCCTCGCCGAAAGTACGGGATGCCTTTGACGTGGAGAAAGAATCGGAGAGCATGCGGGAGCGGTACGGCGGGAAGCGGTTTCGAGAGGGGAATAACCCCGGCAAGATGCTGCTGCAGGCACGCAGGCTGGTGGAAGCGGGAGTGTCGGTGGTGACGGCCTGCTCGCGCGGGTGGGATACGCATGCGAACAATTTTCCGGCGATGCGGGACCTGTTGCCTCCGCTCGACCAGGCATTGCACGCACTGGTGACGGACCTGGACGAGCGAGGAATGCTGCAGGACGTGATGATCGTGATGGGGGGGGAGTTTGGTCGATCGCCCCGGATCGGGGATCTGACCCCTGATGGGCGGAACCACTGGCCGGAGGCGGGATTTCTATGGGTGGCAGGGGGTGGACTGAAAACCGGGCAGGTGATCGGTGCCACGGATGCCCGTGGGGAGAAAGTGATCGGAACGCCGATCGTGTCGCAGAATCTGTTTGCGACGTTGTATCCGCAGTTGGGAATCGACCCGTCTCTGACGTTCCGGGACCACAACGGGCGGCCGCAGTATATCCTGGAGAATCGACAACCGATTCCGGGGCTGGTGTAAGACCGTCACACGCGCAGAAACTGCCGAAAGTGTTCATTTGCGCGTAGTTCGCAAGGCGAACTTGGGGTTGCCTCGGGGCGTGTTGATTCGCTACAAACTCCCCCTCTCTCAATCCCGATTTTCAATCGTTGTGACGTTTTCCCACCCTTGCGCATGGGCCTGTGTGAGGGGCGGTTTTGCGCTCATTGCTTGAGAAACCTGGAAAAAACACCATGCCCATCAAGCCCCTGCTCTCGCCTCATTCCTATTCCCTGTTAGTGATCCTGCTCGCCGCGAGTTTCAGCGGTTGTGGTACGACTCGCTGGTCGGACACGGCCCGGACCGGGACCGAGCAGTTGTTGCTGACGGGAGCTGTCGAAAAGGCGGTCGGCCAGATTTCGTTTGAAGTGCTCGCTGGTCAGCCCGTGTTCCTGGATGCACAATATCTGGACGGCCTGCTGGACAAAGGGTTCATCATCAGCACAATCCGGCAGCAGATGGTGGCGCAGGGCTGTATCCTGAAATCGGACGTCAAGGAAGCGAAATACGTGGTAGAAGCCCGGGCGATGAGCGGGACGAACAGACAGGACCTGCTGTTCGGTATTCCGCAGACCTCGTTGCCGAACATGAACGTCCCGGGTGTTCCGACGAACATCCCGGAAATCTCCTTCGCAAAAAGCACGGCCCAGAAGGGTGTCGCAAAGGTGGCGGTGTTCGCGTACAGCAAGGACACTGGGCAGGCGGTTTGGCAGTCAGGATCGAATCCTGTGGCAAGCACCGCGAAGGACGTGTGGGTGCTGGGGACCGGTCCGTGGCAGAACGGTTCGATTTACTCCGGAACGCGTTTCGCGGGTGGGAAGATCAACCCCTTTAATGGAGCGGACGGAATCGAAGAACAGTTAAACGTGACGACCGAACAAATTTTTGATGAAGGTCGTCGCATGGCACAGAAGAGCGAGCCCCAGCCTCTGCAGGCACCGCCGGCGAGCGAGGGAGAAAGTCTCCCAGCTTCGGCAGAGAAGAAACCGGATGAGAAGAAGTCGGAGGAAGGGAATATCCAGCCGTTGTCCGGTAAAAAGAAGTCCTCCTGGGAAGAATAGTGCACCGCGGGGGTGATGCACGATCAACTCTGACAGTCTGTTTTTCGCAGACCGTGGGAATGAGTGTGGCAGTCCCCTGCGGGGGACGGTATAACCAAGGGGTCAATTCCCCCTCCCGTGCCTGTCAGAATTCCCTGAACGACGGGGGGAGTCTGTCCGTTATTGCACAGATCGTCCCGGTCGTCACCCATTTCGCAGAGTGGAAGGTCTACACCCATGAACCGACAAGATTTTCTGAAGCTGATTGGCGCCAAGGCGGGAAGCGCGGATTACCTGCCGGTGGCGTGCCTGCTTTCCTCCGGATATGCCTGTGCGGGTTACTTCAACAGCAGTCTGAACGACGAATTCGCGGAGACCTGCGTGCTGGTCAATGCGCGGCTGGTGGAACTCGCGGGGCCGACCGGCGGGAGCGCCGCGATCCACGACTTCAATGAGTTCCTCGAAGAGATCGTGCAGGGGGTGCTGCAATCCGGAGAGAACGATCCGCAACTCTTGTTCGGAGACGATCCGAGCTATGGGAAAAGCATCCCGCTCACGGCGATTTCGTATTCCCAAGTGGCGGTGGTCTATCCGGTGGCGCATATCAGCACGCTGATGCGGCGTGTGGAAGAAGACCCCACGGTGGAAACGGTGGACCCGGTCCCCGCGTTCCTGGACTTCAACAACAAGAGTGTGGTGTTGAAGATCCTCAAAACGAAATTGTGGTAAGGGACTCACGCCGCGTCCTGGCGTAAGCATTCAGGTCGGGAGATTTTTGGCGGCGTTGATGAGTTCATCAGCCCCCTGCGCGCGGAGGTCATCCGCGACGCGAACGCCGAGGGCATTGGCTTCCGAGTCGGGGCCGCTTTCCGAGGCGATGAGGCGGGATGTGCCGTCGGGACTGAGGACCACACCGGTGAGGGAGAGTTTCTGGCCGTCAGTGATTCCCTGGACACCGATCGGGGCGTGACAGCCTCCCCGGAGGGAGCGGAGCAATGATCGTTCGGCGTGGACGGCGGTCCAGACGTTTCGGTCGGTGATCCGTTCCAGAAGTTTTCGTAGCGGCGAATCATCGGCACGGCATTCAAGTCCCAACGCCCCCTGCCCCACGGCGCAGTACATCAGCGGTGGTGTGAGCCGCTCGCTGATGCGTTCCGCAAGTTCGAGCCTGCGAAGACCTGCCTCGGCGAGGATCAAGGCTTCATATTCCCCCTCATCCAGTTTTCGCAGTCGGGTTTCGACATTGCCCCGGACTTCGAGGAATTGCAGATCGGGCCGCTGGTGAAGAAGCTGCGCACGACGGCGGAGACTCCCGGTGCCGATGCGGGCTCCCTGCGGGAGAGATTTCCAGTCTTTGGTTGCGGAGCTGCCGAGAGGCAGGATTAAGGCATCGGAGGTTTCCTCGCGGGCGGGGACTCCTGAGAGAGCCAGGCCGGGAACTTCATCGGTGGGAAGATCCTTCAGGCTGTGGACGGCGAGGTCGGCGTCACCGTTGAGGACGACGTTCTGGACTTCGCGGGTGAATACACCGAACGAGCCGAGAGTCCGGAGAGAGCCGGTGAGATTGCGGTCGCCGATGGTGGAAACGTGGATCAGTTCCACGTGGCAGTCCGGGGCGGCGGCGCGGAGGAGCGCGGCGACGTGCTCCGCCTGCCAAAGGGCGAGCCGGCTGGAACGGGTGGCGATGCGGACGCGTGTGGGGAGATCGGCGTGCGACACGAAGGACTTTCCGGTTATCGGCGGAGTGCTCGCCGAGGGGGACAGATATAACACGGGCGGCGCCAGTGGTACCCCTGTTGAGAGGGGTTAAGTTCGAGAATATCGGCTGCGGGCGAGGACGGCAACGATCACCTGCGTGGCCCCCGCTTTTCTGAGAGCTTTCGAAGCGTGATGGGCTGTGCTCCCGGTCGTGAGAACGTCATCGACGAGCAGGATGCGCTTGCCGGCGATCTTTCTGGGACGGCTGATGGCAAAGGCCCCTCGCAGGTTTTCTTTGCGCTGTGCGCGGGTCAGGCCGACTTGCCGGGGAGTCCATCTGATCTTCTTCAGCAAGCGGGTCGCACAAGGAGTCTTGAGGCGATGCGCCCAGGCACGGGCCAGGATTTCGGAAGAGCCTGATCCGTGCGTGAAGCGGTGTGTCCAGTAATGCGGCACAGGCATGATGAGATCAATGGGTTGTTCTAAAAGCCCGTTCGAGAGATTTCCACAGGAACAATCCGCCAACGCAGTGATGAGACGTTCACCCGCCCGTTCTTTCCCCAGGAGGCAGGCAGATTGGAGATGACCTTCGTACACCCCCCAGCGGATGACCCGGTCGAAGGCAAATTTTTCCTCACGGCAGCCGGGGCAGAAGTCCTCCGGCTTAAGGTGCGGGCCGAGCGGTTCGCCGCAGCGGGCGCATTGATTTTCGCCGACGTGGGACTGGAGTCCCTGCGCACAGGGATCACAGAAGCGGCGCGAGGGGGAGAAATCTTCCTGGGGGGTGTCACACAGGAGACAGCGACCGGGAAAGAGAAAGCCGAGCGCCGCGCGAGTCCAGCGAGTCGTGAGGCGGGATGTCAGGCCGGGGGTGCTCATGGAAATCGGAAAAGCAGAGTGGAGGCTGTTCGGGAGAACGGCTCCAAAGTAATCTGAGGCGACAGAGAATTTCCATAGTTATTTGTGGTGAATTTAAAGATTTGATTTCGACACGATGACTTCCCCGCAGGTCGTGATTATTGGAGGCGGATTGGCCGGGCTGGCGGCGGCAAGTGCGCTTGCGCCATGGGGGTATCGGGTGACGTTGCTGGAGTCTCGTCCAAGGCTCGGGGGGCGTGCCTCCTCGTTTCAAGATCAGCAGTCGGAGGCGTGGATCGATAATTGTCAGCACGTGAGCATGGGGTGCTGCACCAATTTCCGGTACTTCTGCCGGACGACCGACCTTGAGCGGTTTCTGCGGACGGAAGAGAGGCTGTATTTCATCGGTCGGGACAACCGGGTGAATTTGTTTTGCGAGAATTCCGGCCCGGCGCGCTCCATCTGGCGCTGAGTTTTGCACGCCTGAGTTATCTGTCGCTCTCGGAGAAGTTGGCGCTGGGGCGCGGACTGAAGGCCCTCTGTCGCTGGAGGCCTGAGAGTGGAACAGAAAAGACATTTGCGGCGTGGTTGAAAGAAGCAAAGCAACCGCAGGCTGTGATCGACCGCTTCTGGCAGGTGGTGCTGACGAGCGCGTTGAGCGAATCGCTGGATCGGATTGAAGTGTCGCAGGGTCGGAAGGTGTTTGTGGATGGATTCCTGGCCAGCCGGGACGGGTGGAAAATGCAGGTGCCGACAGTTCCGCTGGGGGAACTATATGGGGAGCATTTGAGGGAATGGCTGGAGCGGCAGGGTGTGGCCATTCGATTGCAGGCGGGCGTGGCGGAGGTGCTGGAAGCGGAAGGGCGGGTGCAGAAGGTGCTGCTCAGGAATGGCGAAGAAATAGCGGCGGATGCTGTGATTCTAGCCGTGCCACAGAATCTGGCGGCATCGCTCTTGGAGACGAACTCCGCAGCACAGCCGATTTGTGAAATGGGATCGAAACTGGAGACTGCGCCGATTTCGAGCGTCCATCTGTGGTTCGATCGCGCGGTCACGCCGTTGCCGCATGCGGTGCTGGTGGATCGCTTGAGTCAGTGGATGTTTGCGCGGGGGGAAGCAACAGGGAAGCTGCAGGGGCATTATTACCAGGTCGTGATCAGTGCCTCGCGCGGACTGCGGGGAGAGGATCAGAAGGAAATCATTGCGCAAGTCGTGGCGGAGTTGGGAGAGATCTGGCCAGCGGCACGGGTAGCGAAATTATTGCATTCCCGAGTGGTGACGGAACACAACGCGGTGTTTGCGGTGCAGCCGGGGGCAGATGCAATGCGCCCGGCGCAGGCAACTCCCGTGGCGAATCTGTTCCTCGCGGGAGACTGGACGCAAACGGGTTGGCCTGCCACGATGGAAGGAGCAGTTCGGAGCGGTTATCTGGCGGCGGAGGCGTTCCTTCGACGACAAGGGGAAAAGGTCTCTCTCGTGCAGCCGGATCTGCCGGTGTCGTGGTGGTCGAGGGTGTTGTTGGGAATATAGAAGTCGGGGATAGGTTCGAGCGATGGCGAAGTGCGATCAGGGATACCTGTGCGAGGTGTGCGGCGAGCCGGTGCCGGAAATCACCGAAAGCGACCTCTACCTGCGGTACGTGCTGGGGGAGATTCCGGCATCGCAGTTGATGACGGCACCGGAGCGACACTTGCAGTGCAATCCGACGCAGGCGCAGTTCATCGTGCATCCGGATTTTCCGCCGGTGACGGTGGGGGGCTTGTTCGGAAAACAGAATCTTGATCCGCACGAGGTCAAGACGCGGGAGGAACTGGTCACGCGGGCGTGGCTGCGATTACGGGAGCTGCCGGGTTCCGGATTGCCGATCGGGGAATATCCGCTGCTGGAAGTCCGAAACAAAGCGGATGCGAGTTCTGAAGGGTAGATCGAGATATGGCGCGTGCAACGCATGATGCGGAGGAGATCGCCCGAGCGCTGCGGCACTTGCGGCGGCGGGATCTCAAAATGAAAGACGTCATCCGGCGGGTCGGACCGTTCACGCTGAAGCTGGATCGGAGGCATTTCCCGATGCTGACCCGCTCGATTGTGGCCCAGCAGATTTCCACCAACGTGGCCCGGGTGATTTGGAAGCGGCTGCACGACCTGCTGGATCCGGAGGGATTCACCGCGGAGACGTTGTTGCGGCAGAAGCCGGAGCAGTTGCGAGCGATCGGCTTGTCCTCGCAGAAGACCCGGTACCTGCAGGATCTCGCGGAAAAGATCACGGACGGGACGATCCGGTTCCGAAGCCTGAACAAGGCATCGGATGAGGAGATCATCGAGACGCTGACACTGGTGAAGGGGATCGGGGAATGGACGGCGCAGATGTACCTGATTTTTTCGCTGGGGCGGTTGGATGTGTTCCCGTGGAATGACCTGGGAGTACGGATGGCACTCAAGCGGATTTATGAATTACCGGATCTGCCGGATAAGAAAACGAGCATCAGTCTGGCGGAACCGTGGCGGCCCTATGCCAGCGTGGCGTCATGGTATTGCTGGCGGCATGGGGATTTGCCGGTGGAATAGAGCGTGTCGCCTCCCCTCCCCCCCGGCTATAATGGCGGGACTGTTATTTCCGTTCGATTGCACCCACGACGGGCGCTGTTTGGTTCACGGATTTATTGATGGCTTCTTCTCCCGCTGATTCCGCTGCCGGCCAGGCCACGCCGGAATCGCATTGGCAGGCACGTGCGGCGCAGGTGCAGCGGTTATCGCTGGGGTTGCGGGAGCTGGAGGTATTGGCGGGGCCGTTGCAGGTCGCGCCGCTGGCTGGGCGGGAATGGTACGAGCAGTTGACCCGGAAACTGGGGCCGCAGTTGGGGCGGGCGTCGTTTCTCGTTGTGGCGGTGGTGGGGGGGACGAACATCGGCAAAAGCGTGGTGTTCAATCACCTGGCGGGGAGCATGGTCTCCGCGGTGACGCCTCTCGCCTCGGGAACGAAACATCCGATGTGCCTGGTGCCGGAGGGCTTTCCGCAGCGGATGAACCTGCGGGAGGTCTTTCCGGGTTTTGAGATCATTCCGTGGCGGGATCCGGATTCATTGCTGGAGGCACACGCGGAGGACCGGCTTTACTGGATGACGGCGAACCATCTGCCTGCGAACCTGCTGGTCCTGGACACGCCGGACATCGACAGCGATGCCCCGGTGAACTGGGAACGGGCGGATCACATCCGGCATTGTTCGGACGTGCTGATCGCGGTGCTGACACAGCAGAAATACAACGATGCCGCCATTAAGGAATTTTTTCGGAAGGCGCGGGAAGAAGCGAAAGCGGTCATCGTGATCTTCAACCGCTGCCAGTTTCCGGAGGACGAGACGTATTGGCCGAAGTGGCTGGAGACATTCTGTGCGGCGACGGGGATTTCGCCGCTGCAGGTGTATGTCGCTCCCCACGACCGGAACGGAGCGACGACGAACGCCCTCCCGTTTTTTCCCCGCAACTGGCCGGTCGGAACAGGCGTGCGAGAGGAGAGCGTGGCCTGCCAGTTGCCGCGCGAGTTGTCGCAGTTGCACTTTGAGACGATCAAGCGGGAGACGCTGGACGGAGCATTTCAGCAGGTTCTCGATGCGAATCAGGGAGCCCCTTCCTATCTGCAGGAGGTTAAAAGCCGGAGCCGGGAATACGAGACGCTGGCGGAGCATCTGAATACGCAGCGGATTGCGGAATTGCCGTCATGGCCCGCCTTGCCGAGCCATTTGCTGGTTCATGCCATCCGGACGTGGTGGCGGGGTGAGCGTGAAGGCTGGACCCGGTCGGTGCACGATTTTTACAACACGCTGGGGGAGGGAATTCTCAAACCGATCGGCTGGGCTTACGAGAGATGGGCCGGTCCTCAGGTCGATCCGAAGGAGGCCTATCTGCAGGCGGAACGGGACGCGATCATGAACGCGGTGGAACGCCTGTACCAGGGGCTCTCCGGGTTGCGGAACGTGGAATCATCGTTGATCAAGAACCGGCTGGATCAATTGCTGGGGGGGCCGGCACGTGAGAGATTTTTGCAACAGGTGACGACGGCGCATGCGCAACTGAATCTCGAGCAGGAGATCGACCGGGTTGTCGCGGTGCAGATGCAGGAATTCCGGAAAGACAGTCCGCAGATGTACGAGTTCCTGAAGAAGCTGGATTCTTTCGCGGCGGCGGCCAGACCGGTGACGTCGGCGGTCCTGTTCTTCGTGGGAGGAGTGCCGGGCGTGGATATGATCCTGCACGAGACGGCCACCCAGGCGGCATTGCACGTGGTCAGTGGGGCGGGAACGGTGGTCGTGGGAGAGGCGGCCCTGACCGGAACAACGAGCGGCCTGCGGATCATGGAGGCGAAATTCCGGCAGTTGGAGACGGCCATCACGACGCGACGGATCACCTGGCTGGCGGAATTGCTGCAGTTGCATTTGCTGGGACCATTGCAGCAGGAAATTGACGCGGCCAGCCGGGTGTCGGAATCGGCGACGTTTCGGAATGTGGAACAGGCCCTGGAAGATCTTCGCAGGCCCGTGGCCTGAGATTGAATATCGATGATGAGCGCTCAACATCAAAATATGCATGACCTGCTGAGGCCGGTGGACGACCTGCTGCGGAAGGTCCGGGCCTGGGTCCAGGAAAATACGGGCTGGGAACCGCTGCGCGAGGCGCGGAGCCAATTGCTCCGGGAACTTCCCCGGGTCGAAAAGTTGCGCACGAAAGTGGATGCCCCGCTAGTGGTAGCGACGTTCGGTGGGACCGGGACGGGGAAAAGTACGTTGGTCAACGCGCTGGCCGGGGAGGTGGTGACGACGAGCGGCCGGGAACGTCCGACGACGACCCGCCCCATTCTGATCGCCCACGAATCGAACCCGCTCGAACGGTTGGAGTTTTCGCCGGCGCAGTTCGAAGTGGTGAAGGTGCGGAATCCGTTCTTTCAGGATCTGATCCTGATCGACTGTCCCGATCCGGACACGAATGAGACGGAGACGGAAGGGAGCAACCTGGAGAAGTTGCACCACTTGCTCCCCTTCTGCGATTGCCTGATTTACACGGCGACGCAGCAGAAGTACCGCAGCAGCCGGGTGGTGCAGGAACTGGCCCGGGCTTCGGAAGGCTGCCGGTTGGTGTTCGTGCAAACGAATGCCGACCTGGACGTGGACATTCGTGAGGACTGGCGGAAGCAACTCGCGGGGCATTATTCCGTGGCGGATCTGTTTTTTGTGAATTCGGTGGGGGCGTTACAGGCACAGCAGACCGGGGGCACGCTCGATCCGGAGTTCGTGCGGCTGCGGGAACTGTTGACCGAGGAGCTATCAACGGCACGGAGAATACCGGTCCGCAGGGCGAATCTCCTGAACCTGCTGCAGACGCTGCTGGAGCAGGCGCGGGGTGCGATCCAGCCGACGCAGGCGAAATTGACTGCGCTGGAACAGGCCTTGGAACAGCAACGGACGAAGACGATGGATACGTTGTCGCGGCAGTTGCAGCGGGAGTTGCACGCCGGGCAGCGGTTGTGGGAGCGGCAGTTACTGGCGCTCGTGACGGAATACTGGGGAATGTCCCCGTTCTCGGCAGTGTTGCAGTTGTACAACGGATTGGGGGCATTGCTGGCTTCCGCCGCATTGATGCGGGCCCGCAGCACGACGCAGGTGGCGTTGGTCGGGGCGCTCCAGGGATTGCGCTGGATTCAGTCCCGGCAGGAAGAACAGAGTGCCCAGGACCGGTTATTGCGGCTCGGATCCGTGGGACTGGATGACGCCTCGCTGCGGGAGACGCAGGTCCTCATCGCGGGATACCTGCAGGAAGCCCGATTCGATGCGCAATTGCTGCATGCGGATTCGCTCGATCATCTGCGGAACGAGGCGGCGCAGTTTCAGGATCAGTTTCTGCAGGATACCGGAGAACGGCTGCAGGAGATGCTGAACAAGATTGCCCAGGGGGAGGTCCGGACGCCGATCCGGCTGATTTGTGAAGTGTCGTTCTCGCTTTTCCTGGCGTTTCTCTTGTGGCGGATCGGCAAGAATTTCTTCTGGGATTCGTTCTTCTATAACGCCGAGATCCTGCATCTGAACTTTTACATCCCCGCGCTGATCTTTACCGCGTTGCTGTCCGCGCTCCTGGTGTTCTTTTTCACGCGGCACCTGGGAAAGATCCTGAACGAAGGGCTCACCAGCCTGTCGTA
This sequence comes from Planctomycetales bacterium, assembly GCA_046349635.1. Classification (GTDB taxonomy): domain Bacteria; phylum Planctomycetota; class Planctomycetia; order Planctomycetales; family Planctomycetaceae; genus JAXMBX01. Next base: position 43,936 of record JAXMBX010000021.1, on the reverse strand, counting down.
TCAATTCGCGACGAACCGGTTCACGGGGGGGCTGTTCCCGGAAGTGGATCAATCGTGTCGTGAAACGCGTCGCCAGTTAGAACAACTGGACAAACTCTGGAGCAGCAACGATCAGCTGCGGCGAAGCGAGTCTCATGGGTCACTGCTCGGATCGCCTGTCCACGGGTGAACCCGTCCCGGGGATACCTGCTCCTTGACGCGGTCACCTGAAAAGCAGCGTCACGTACGAGACGCCGACCACGTTCCGCTACCGGTAACTCCCCCTTGTGAGTAGCTCCACGTTCCGCTGGCCGATACCCCTCCGCCGGAAAGTTTGTTGAAAGTTCCGGAGAACACCGCTCCTGCGACCGAACCGCCGGAAGTTGAGAAATCTCCGGTTCCATCATCACTGAGCGTTCCGGACCCGGCACCGGGAACCGTGACTGTGATGGAGTGTCCGGAGACAGAGAAGGCGACGCTTCCGCTGATGGGTTCGGTGTAACCGTAGCCGCTGACTGTGCCGGAGTATCCGCCAGTATAGCTGCCGTCAAAATTACTGACGGTCGTCGTGTCGTGTATGGTCGTGGAGACAAGTTGCGCGAGCCCATTATACGCAGGATCGGCACTGGTGGTCTGAATCGTAAAATTGAAAAGTTTGTCTCCATCCTGAACGCCATCTTGCGTTCCGTGGATCGTGAAGAGTTGCGGATTGGTCCAGTTCTGGGGCGTGAAGACCAGCTGGTCAGGGGTGACGGTGGCTTCGCCATTCCCTCCTGCGATTGTAACGATGACATTTGCAGTGGGTTGGGTGTTGAGTCGGACCGAGACAGTCTTAATTCCTCCCTCATTGACGATCAGGCCGGAAGCGGGTGACACAATCAGGCGGGCGGCGTCATCGTCAAGATTAACGAGAGAAACCGGGGAACCGACGAGTCCGTTGTATTTGGGATCGCTGCTTTCCGCCGGGCTGAAAAGGATCTGATAGTTCTGGTTGCCGTCGGCGATGAAATCATTCACACCGGCGACGGTTACAGTCTGGGGGACATTCCAGTTACTTTTATTGAAAGAACGCGAGGCAGGTGAAGTTCCTTCCTGCACATTCGAGCTGTGCATGCTGATATGCACGGTTTTCAATGGCTGACTGCCGAGGCGGACAGTAAACGAGGCCGTCCCCCCGCCTTCAGTGGTCTGCAGTCCCGCGGTAGGAGTGACAATAACTCCCGCCGTATCATCATCGCGATTTGTCAACGAAATATCGCTGGGATTCTGTTTTTTGAAATTCTTGTCCTTGGTCTTAAGCTTGTCGAGAATGATGAAATAAGCGGCGTCATCGTCATCGATGGCATCATCCACACCGGTGACAGTCACTACCTGTGCGGCGTCCCAGTTTGTGGCAGTGAATACCAGTTGGCTGACCGCAGGGGTTCCCTCCTGGGGATTGGAACTGCGGACTCGAATTGTCACGTCAGAGGTCGGTTGTGTGTCGAGCTTCACCGAGAAATGCGCGGTTCCGCCAGCTTCGGTCGTTTCCAGGTTTGGAGCCGCAGCGACAATCACGGCAGCCGGAAGGATGCGAGTTTCCAAGTCGTCCCAACGATGGAGTGACCGGCGTCGCATGTCCCTTTTTGCTCGGTTTTTTGAACCCTTCCGTTCTGGTCCGATCCAGTTATTGAAATTGCGGAGCCACATGGCGACATCTCCCTGCTAGACTCGCGGCTGAATAATAAGTCGTCTCTATATTCAGGCTACGAGTGGATAGGAGGGTTTCTCAATGGCGGGTTCCGCCAATTCGAGAAGGCCAAGGCCACCCTGTTCCTCGACGCGGTCACTTGGACTACCGGGCAGTGTGAGACTTACCGCAAGTTCAGGTACGGTGCCAGGTTGAGGGTCACGGGGCGGCCGAGCTGGGCAGCCTGGGCCGCGGCGACAACCGTCTGGGCGGAGATCAGGGTGTCCCGCAGGCAGATCGGGGAGGGGCCGTTCGTGGCGAGGGCGTCGCCGAAGGCTTTCATCTGGCGGCGGTGACCCATGTCGAGAACCCCCTTCCAGCGATCGACCACCTTGCTGCTGGCCCGGGCGACCATACTGGCGAAGCCATCGACTTCGATAAAGAGGTCGTCCTTGGCGATCAGGTAGCGCTGGAAGTAACCATGGGCGACCTTGCCTTTATTCGTGTAGACGAGGTTCGCCATGCTGCCGTCGTCGAAGCAGATGGTGACGATGACGTTTTCATCTTCGCGCCCCTTGATGGCGGTCGTGGCGGTCACCGTGACCGGCAAAGCTGGGGCGGCGAGATACAACGAGTAGTCGATGATGTGGCAGACGTTGGAGAGAATGCGGTTGCCGTTGGAGGCCCAGTGGTACCAGTCGTAGCGCGGGACATCGACAGCCCGCATCACGAAGTTCATGAAGATCGGTCCCTGGCGTTCGCTGAGGAGCTTGCCGATCCGGTCATTCAAAGGGGCAAAGCGGCGGTTGTAGCCGACGTAGAGCAGTTTGTCGGAGTGACAGGCGGCGTCCTTCAAATCGTCGAGTTGTTCCTGGTTGATAACGGGAGGTTTCTCGACAAAGCAATGCTTGCCGGCTCGCAGAACGGCCGCGGCGAAGGGGGCGTGCATTCCGTGGTAGGGAGCAACGGCGATGGCATCCGTGTCCTTGTCTTCAAACGCATCTTCGGGGCGAGTGCTGGTCCAGGCGAAGGGGAGCGCTTCCCCGGCCAGATAGGCGGCTTCCGGGCGGCGGTCGCAGATGCCGCGCAGATCGATGCGCGGATCGGAGGCGACACGGCGAACCACCATCCCGAGAGGCCAGCGTCCTCCCCCGATGAGGCTGAGGCCGATGCCGTCGGCGCGCTTGGGACGAACGTTGGTGTTTTGTGAGGGGACGGGGCGGACATGGATGTTCGCGGTGGGATTCTCGAATCGGAACAGGCGCGTGCGCGAGTCGAGGCGGTCAACCGTGATCCCTTCTCCCAGCTTCTGTTGTGAGGCGGGAACGGTGGGGGGACAGGTGTGCGAAATGTAGGCGAGGTCATCCAGGAACCGGCCCACGGAGGCGGGCTGGAACCACTCGGGATAAATCAAATCTCCATCGGGATAGTACAGGTCGAGCAGCGTGTCTTCGTTGAAGAGCATCCCCTTGAGGTCGAACGCGGAATATTGAGCGGCTTGCGGAAACATTTCGCGGAGGAGGGTTTCCGGCAGGTCGATGCCGATGGCGCGCGCGGGGGTCGCGTGTTGTGGCGTATTGATCCGGCTGACGACGATGCAACTGGTGGCCTTGGCATCGAGCGGAATAGCACGATGACGCGCCAAAGCGAATGCGAGATCCGCGAGTCGGCCTTCGCCGATGATCTGAACCGCGCCTTCTTTCTCCACAAGATCGAGGGCAGAGGAGAGGAGTCCACCCCACAGGCCGAGGGAGGCATCATCCGGATGGGCGTGAGAATTCACCGTCCAAAGGCAGCCGCGGCGGGCGACGACCTGTTCGCAAAGCCCGGGATGCGTGAGCGAGAAACCGGCGACGAGTGTCCCCGCGGGGAGAGGATTCGAACTGAGATCCGCGATGACGCGTCCTGTGAAACCGGCGAGGTCGTGATAGAAATCAGCCTGCTCGCGGCGGAACATGTGGACCGCCTTGCGGAGCAGCGTCTGCATGCCGTCGTGGACGAGGACATCGGGGACTTGATAGAGACGTGAACGGACGAGTCGGACGATCCGCTTCGAGGCAGGTTCGCCGCTGATTCCCTGCTGGAGACGGGCGGCGGTTTCTACGGCGATCAGCACACGCCCCGGCTGGGGAACTTGCGCCGGAAAACGAACGACCGCCTGGCCGACGACAGCCCGGGCCCCCTTGTCCTGATGAGGGAGCAGACTCTGCAGTTGGGGTTCCGTTCTGCGGGCAGAGACTGCGTGCGCGTTGCGAGTGGTGCCACTGTCTTCCATGACGTGCGAGGGCATGTCGAGTCCTTCAATGTCGGAGTGGAATCTATAGAGCGGAAAATCTCCCCGGGAACGGATTTAGAGCGGGAGTATAGTGAGAACCGGGGAATCGAGTCCAGAACGATATCTGGGGCGGAAAATGCGGTAAAATCGCCGTTTTTTTTTCACGGGAGATCAGGGTTGTACGGCCACCACCCGGAATCCGATGTGATCTGCCCGGCGTTCGGGTTCCGAGCGCGAAACAGAGAATTGATTTCGCATCGAAATACTCCGGAACCGTGGGGAGGGTATTTCAGGGGTTCTCGCGTGACCGTGGGATGGGGGTCATTTGAATGTCATCGATATCGAGCGTTCCGACGCTCCCATTCAGGCCGACGTGAAAGATCGCTTCTTTGGCTTTGGGAGGGACGGGAATTGTGAGAGAAATCTGCCGCCAGGCGGAAGTCCCATCCCAGGGATGGAGAGGTTGCGTGAACTGCTGGCGGTTTTCATCAAAGAAGTGGACGATCAGGCCGGCCCGCTCGTAGCGCTGGTTTCCCTTTTGAATGCCGTTCGTGCGGACCCAGAGGCGGATTTCCATCGCTCCAATGTGTTTGCCGTCGACAGCCATGGCCTGCAGGATCTGGGCGAAGCGGCCGGGGTCGGTGTTTTGAATGCGAAGGTAATTCTGGCCATCGGGAGGAGCATCATGCATGAGACTCGTCTGCCGCTGGTAATGCCAGCGCCTGGGGAGTTTTGTTTCCTCATCGACTTCCTCAAAGCTGCCGTTCAAGAGCACGGGGTGGAGCGGATCGGGGAGGACTTTGCGGCGATCTTCCGAGGTCCCGGTCATCGGAACGAAAAGAGTGGGAATGAGTTTTTGCTTGACGAGTTTGCCATCCTTCTTTTCGAAGAGGTAAAACATTTGCTGATAGCGTTCCCCCAGAGGGACGATCATCCGCCCTCCTTCCTTCAATTGGTCGATCAGGGGCTGTGGCACCTCCTCCGGGGAACAGGTGACGATGATCTTGTCGAACGGGGCATGTTCGGGCCAGCCCTGGTAACCGTCCCCCGCTTTGGCGTGGACATTGGTGTAGCCGAGATCCTTGAATCGCTGCAGGGCCTGATCGGCGAGCGGTTTCACGATCTCAATCGTGTAGACCTCTTTCACGATTCCGGAAAGGATGGAGGCCTGATAGCCGCTCCCCGTACCGATTTCGAGAACCCGATCCGTGGGCTTGGGATCAAGGGTCTGCGTCATGTAGGCCACGATGAACGGTGGGGAGATCGTCTGTTTGAATCCGATCGGAAGAGCCTGGTCGAAATAGGCCATGCGGACCAGATTGGAGGGGACGAAGAAGTGGCGCGGGACGGTGCGCATGGCCTGCAGGACCGCTGGGTTTTCGATCCCCTCGCGGGCGATGACCTGGCGGACCATTTCGTGCCGCGCCTTTTCAGCCTGAGTATCGTCGATCACCTTGGCCCGTGTGAGCCCGATTTTCGGGGGAGTGTTTTGTCCCCAGGCGAGATCACCGGCCAGAAGCAGGCAGAGCAGCAGGATTCTTGGCATAATGCCCCTCAGAGAATTCATCCCTGACTTACGAAATTAATAAAGCCTGTAGGTGGCGTTGACTCCCTTTATAGGGAGAGAACTCCGCAGGTGCAATCCGTGATCCGGCGGGAGGATGCGACTTGAGTTCGGAAGTGTGCCCCGAAACGGGGAAGATTACGTTTTCGGAAGCCCTGCGGGTATGGGTGAGGATCGCGGCGCTCAGTTTCGGGGGACCGAGCGGACAGATTGCGGTAATGCACCGGATCCTGGTCGAAGAGAAACGCTGGCTGAGCGAGGAACGGTTCCTGCACGCGCTGAATTATTGCATGCTGCTCCCCGGGCCGGAGGCACAGCAACTGGTGACCTACACGGGGTGGCTGCTGTTCAAGATCCGGGGCGGCCTGATCGCCGGTAGCCTGTTTGTACTGCCGGGGTTTCTGTCGATCTTGGTCATGAGTTTTATTTACACGACATGGCAGCACGTTCCCGCCGTGGAGGGACTGTTCTACGGATTGAAAGCGGCGGTCCTCGCGGTGGTGATCGAGGCACTGATCCGGATCGGGAAACGCGCTTTGAAGACCCGCATGATGCTCGTAATCGCCGGGTTTGCGTTCCTCGCGATCTTCGTGTTGCGAATTCCGTTTCCCGCGATCATTCTCACCGCGGGCGTGCTCGGTTGGCTGGGGGGGAAAATCTGGCCGGCGCAATTTCACCCCCCTGCTCCGAAGAAATCCGCGCAGCAGGATTTTGGTGAGGGCTTACTGGACCGCCAGATCAGTTCGGACCCGTACTTTCAGCCCAACCTGATGAGGGCCGTGCGGATCTTCATCGTGAGTGCGTTCCTGTGGGTGTTGCCGTTTGCGTGTCTGGTGCCGTGGCTGGGGTGGGACCACGTGCTGGTCCAGCAGGAATTGTTTTTCAGCCGGGCTGCCCTGGTGACTTTCGGGGGGGCTTATGCCGTGCTGCCGTACGTGGCGCAGCAGGCCGTCGAGCGGTATCACTGGTTGACGGCAGGTGAAATGTTGGATGGGCTGGGACTGGCGGAGACAACACCCGGCCCTTTGATCCAGGTGGTGCAGTTCGTGGCGTATCTGGGAGCAGTGCGCAACCCGGCGCCGTTCAGTCCGCTCATGGCGGCATTGCTGGCATCGTTTCTCACAACATGGGCCACCTATGTCCCCTGCTTCCTGTACATCTTCACCGGCGCGCCCTACGTGGAAGCCTTGCGAAAGAATAAAAGCTGGAGTGCCGCACTGACCTGCATTACTGCGGCGGTGGTGGGGGTGGTACTGAACCTGGCGCTGTGGTTCGCGTTGCGGACGCTGTTCGGCCAGGTGCATGACTTGAACTGGGGAATGGTGCAGATCACAGTGCCGGATGTGCGAACGCTGGACCCGTGGATGCTGGTGCTGATGCTCGGGGCGGCTTATGCCATGTTATGGCGGCACGTGGGGATGATCCCGACCCTGCTGGTGAGTTCCCTGCTGGGGCTACTCTTCCGCGGGTTGCTCGTCCGATTCTTTTGAGTCGGTCTCCGCATTGGCGGCCAGAGGACTGCGCTCGTCGTCGAAGATGGTCCAGATCACGGCGGATTTGCGAAGATCCTTGGCCAGCTTTTCCGCTGATTCCCGCATTTGCTTTTGCATCAGGATATTCTTGATCTCCTTCTGCTTGTCCTCGAATTTGAGGTGGCCGGCGGCCTTGCGATTGAGAACCACCACGATCTGCCAGCCGTCTTTCGCCTCGATCACGGGGCTCACCTCTCCCACGGGCACCTGGAAGAGTTTCTTTTCGAGCTCCTTGTCGACGAGCGAGCCGGCCTTCATCCAGTTGTAGATTCCGCCGTCATTGGCGGTGGGGCCTTCCGAATATTCGCGGGCGACTTCCGTGAAGGATTTGCCGTCGAGGAGGGCCTGGGCGGCTTCATCGATGACCTTGCGCGCGCCTTCGGAGGATCCATGCTTACTGCTTTTGACGAGAATCTGCTGCCACTTGACGGTGGCCGGAAAAGCGTACTCGTCGCGGTGGTCGTCGTAATACGCGAGCATTTCGGAACGGTCGGGATCGACGGGCTTGCTCCCCTTCAATCCCATGTAGGCATGCGCCATTTCGACTTCGGAATAGGATTGTTTTAGGTGCTGGTAGTCTAACCCCACCTCGGCCATTCTTTGTTCGAGTCCCAGAAGGTCTTTGACGCCGAAGCTGTGCATCAACTCCTGCTCTTTGGAACTGCGAAATGCGACGTCGATACTCTCCTGCAGAGTTTTGAGCTGGTCGGGTTTGACTTCGGCTTTCAAAGCCAGAACGATCAGGCGGACGTCGATCGCGGCAGGAAGATTCTGCTTGAGGATCATTTCCTGGTGCTTCTGAATGGTCGCTTTGGCCCGGACGATATTCTGTGGGTCCGGGTCATCTTTGAATTGGTGTTCGACGGCCTTCAGAGCCATGTGGATATTCGAGGCTTTGGCACCCAGCACGTCCCGGGCAAAGAGCGGGGACTCGTTGACCGTGGCGACGACGGTATCGCCGTGGATGTCCTGGATGTCCACTTCACGGCTGACGGGGCGGACCTCGGAGTCCCGTTCGTCGCCATCGGAGGCGCGGGCGAGTTGAGTTTCTTCCGAGGAGGATTTTTTGTTGCGGTGTGCTTTGGAGGCGAGGTTGAGATGGTTCTGGCTGGACGCATCGACGACGCGGGGTGGGGGAGGACCCACCACCGGGTTATCGACCTTGACCGTGCGCATGGATTCGCAGCCGAGCAGGGCACAAATCAATGCGAGGGAACCGGCAACCGAAACGCGCATGAAGGAAAACGCCTCATTCCGTGAGGTAGACCGAATGACATCCCTGTCATCAGAGAGAAGTGTCGGGGACGTCTCGCCGCAATGGGGCGCCGTATGCGGAGAGGCGTGATCCGGGACCGATGTTGACTCTCAGCGGCTGAAGCCAGGGAAATTGTGCATTCCCAAGGGTTTCGAATCCGTAAGGATCGTCCACCGGTCAGACGGAAGGGGGCGGATTATAGGCCGGTTCCGCGTCTGTCTGCAACAGCGCTTTGAGGGAATTCAACAAACCTTCCGACGTCGTATCTTCCGGATTGAGAACGAAATACGCCGACTTCTGATCGACGATTCGGAGCCTTCCTCCGGCAGTTTCCGCCAGTTGTTTAATCTTGCGCGGGTGGCGGTAGCCCAGCACGGCGAATTCACCTTCAAGGTGGATGTCGTCAATTTGCCAGGTTTGCGCCAGCACCTGCAACTTCTTGAGTTCCAGTAAAGTCATCGTCTCCGGAGGGGGCGGACCAAAGCGATCTCGAAGTTCCGCCGACAAACTCTCCAGATCCTCCAGACTCGCCACTCGGGAGAGCTTGCGATAAACGTCGATCTTCGGCCTGCCCGGGGGGACATATGAACCGGGGAGATGGGCGACGAGCGGCAGATCCACCGCGACGTGCCGCATCTGGCGGAGGGGTTCTTTTTTGAGGCGGCGGACGGCGTTCTCAAGCATCTGGCAGTAGAGTTCGTAGCCGACGGAAGCGATGTGGCCGCTCTGCTCGTTGCCGAGGATGTTCCCCGCCCCACGAATTTCCAGATCACGCAAAGCGATACGGAAGCCGGCTCCCAGTTCGCTGAACTCTTCGATGGCTTTCATCCGCTTGGCGGCGTCGACCGTCAGATGTTTCCCCTCTTCGAGCAGGAGATAGCAATAGGCACGGTGGCGATCTCGACCGACTCGCCCGCGCAACTGATGCAGATCGGCGAGTCCGTAGCGGTCCGCTTCATGAATGAAAATGGTATTCGCCTGGGGAATGTCGAGACCGCTTTCGATGATGGTTGTCGCGACGAGGATATCAAGCTGGCCGGTGACGAACGCGACCATCACCTCTTCGAGTTCATGCTCGGGCATCTGGCCGTGGGCAATGCCGATGCGTGCTTCGGGGACGATCCCCTGCAGCCGGTCGGCGATGGTTTCGATGTTGTAGACCTTGTTGTGGACGAAATAGACCTGCCCGGATCGGTTCAGCTCCCGCATGATCCCTTGACGGATCAAAGCCTCATCAAAACGGCAGATGCGGGTTTCGACCCGTTGCCGATCCTGGGGCGGCGTGGTGAGGTTGGAGATATCCCGAATCCCGAGCAATGAGAGATGCAGTGTCCGGGGAATCGGAGTCGCGCTGAGGGTCAGGACGTCGAGTTCCAGGCGGAGGCGTTTCAGTTTCTCCTTCGCTTCGACGCCGAAGCGCTGTTCCTCGTCGATGATGATCGCGCCGAGTTCGTGGAATTCGACATCGGACTGCACAAGCCGATGGGTGCCGATGACGAGATCCACGGCGCCGGTCTTGAGGTCTTCGAGAATCTGCTTCTGCTGGGACTTCGTCCGGAAGCGGGACAGAACCTCGATGCGGAAAGGATATTCCGCCATCCTTTCTGTGAACGTGCGGTAGTGCTGCTCCGCGAGAATGGTGGTGGGGACGAGGACTGCTACTTGTTTACCCGCATCGATGGCCTTAAAGGCCGCTCGGATCGCGACCTCGGTTTTTCCAAAGCCGACGTCCCCGCAGATGAGTCGATCCATCGGCCGGGGCCGGGTCATATCCCCTTTGATATCCGAAATGGCCCTCAGCTGGTCCTCGGTTTCCTGGAAGGGGAAGGAGGCTTCGAATTCGGTCTGCCAGTGGCTGTCCGGAGGGAAGGCGATGCCGGGTTTCATTTCCCGCTCAGCCTGGAGCTGGATCATCTCCCCGGCGAGATTCACCAGCGCCTGGGCGACGGACTGCTTCTTTTTCTCCCAACTGCTGCTGCCGACTTTGGAAAGTTGCGGAACCCCTTTTGCCCCGCCGACGTATTTCTGGACGAGATGGATCAGAGTGACCGGGACGTAGAGCTGAACCTTGTCTCGAAATTCGAGAATCAGATGTTCTTCCTGCTGTTCCCCTTTTTCGACGAGCTTCATCCCCCGGTAGCGGGCGATGCCGTGGTTGAGGTGGACGACGAAGTCCCCTTCGACCAGTTCGAGAAAAGTGTCGATGGCCCGGGATTCAATCCGCTTGCGGGGCTGCGACTGGCGGACGTCGCGCCGACCGAAGAGTTCGTGGTCGCTGAGGACGATGATGCGATCTTCGACGAGCCGGAATCCATGCGCGACGTGGCCGACACAGAGTTCAATCCGCCCGGTCGAGGGGAGATCCGTTTCCGCGAGGAGCTCCGTGAGGCGGCGCTGTTCCCCCTCGTTGTGGCAGGCGAGGAGCACCGATTCGTCCAGGCCGACGATGGAGGCGAGTTCCTTGATCGCTTCCAGTGAGTGCCCTTTGAACCGTTCGATGGATTCGACGCGCAGATGGCAGGTGGTTTCCCAGGTGCTCACGGGCAGCGCGGAAAGTGAAACCGTGGGGTGTTGGGTGCAGCGAGCGAACGCGGACTGGACGGAGAAAAAACCACGCGGATCATCCAGCCGGTGGAGGTATTGTTTCCCTTCCATTTCCAGTTCTGCCAGATCGTGGAGCATGATCCAGGCGGCGGAGGGGAAATCGTCGAGAAAGCTGCGGCCATCAAATTTGCCGTCGAACAGCCCGGCCAGATCCTCTTCGCGGAAAAACGTCAGTGGGGCGGATTTCAGTTCTTCAACGCGAGTCTGCGTTTCGGCATCGAACCGGCGGAGGGATTCAATATCATCGCCGAAGAATTCGATCCGGAGGGGGTGCGGAGAATCGATGGAGAAGATGTCGAGAATGCCACCATGGAAGGCATATTCGCCGGGGCGTTCCACGGAGGTGACGCGCTCACAGCCAACGGCGCGCAACTGCTCCGCCAGATCTTCGGGATCGATGGATTGGCCGACCTGCAGGGTGCGAGTTGCGTGGTCGAGGACTTCCTGCGCGGGGAGAGGTTGCAGCAGTCCCGCCAGGCTGGTGACGATCACATCGGGGGGCTGGGCGTCGCGGCATTTGCGGGCGACCGCGAGGCGCGCCCCGAGGATGGGGTCATAGGCCAGCCGTTCACGGGGACGGGCTTCCCAGGCCGGGAGAATAACGGGGTCGGTTCCCAGGAAACCGGCGAGGTCGTAAGCGAATTCATCGACGTCGCTCAGGCGCGGGAGGACGATGAGCAGCGACTGGGTTGCCTGAGTGACCAGCGAGGCCGAGACGAGCGCGCAGGCTGAGCCCCAGGCGCCGTCGATGGTGGCACTCTCGCCACGCTGCAACGCCGCCACAATTTCCGCGTAACCAGGCTGTCCGGCGACCAGCGGGACGAGGTCCCTGATGTGCCGGATATTGGGACGTTTGCGAGCTCCCATAATGCACAGGGACAATCGTAACGTGAGAGGGCGCATCCGTGTAGTGTCGGAATTTCGCGGAAAATCGGGCGGGTTTCGTGCCCCTGTCCCGCCGCGCTATAATGAGGGAGACGAAATCAGACGTTTTTACTTTCCTATTTGATGGATCCTCATGACCGGCAATACCTCTCGACTGCGGACGCTGCAGGAACTTCGGAATTCAGGCTGGAAATCAAAATCGGTGAAGCAGGAAATTCGGCAGAACTTCCTGAGCATGCTCAGTCAGGGGGAGGAACTGTACCCCGGCATTATCGGCTATGACGAAACTGTCATACCTGAGGTGAACCTGGCGCTCCTGTCAGGGCACGACATCCTGTTCCTGGGGGAAAAGGGACAGGGAAAAAGCCGGCTGATGCGAACCCTCGTCCGCTTTCTGGATGAGGAGATTCCCTATCTGGATATTCCCGGGGTGCCAGTGCACGAAGATCCGGAAGCCCCGATCACCCGGGCGGGAAGAGAATTTATTGCGACCAAGTCTCCCGATCAGGTGCCGATTGCATGGTGGAACCGCGAGGATCGGTACGTGGAGCGGTTGTCGCCGGGGACCAAGTTCGCGGACATCATCGGCGAAATCGATCCCGCAAAACTCGCGGCCGGGACGAGCATGTCGGCCGAAGAGGCGTTGCACTTCGGCCTGATCCCCCGCATGCATCGGGGCATTTTCGCCATGAACGAACTCCCGGAACTGGATGAACTGGTACAGGTGGGACTGTTCAACATCCTCGAAGAGCGCGACGTCCAGATCCGGGGCTATCCCGTGAGGTTCGACATCGACGTCCTGATTTTGTTCTCCGCCAATCCCTCGACCTACAACCGGAGCGGGAAAGTCATTCCGCAATTAAAGGACCGGATCGGCTCGACGATTCACACGCATTACCCGCGTGACCGTGAACTGGGAATCGAGATCACGGAGCAGGAAGCGGGGATCGACCTGGGCGGGGACTTCCCGGTGGTCGTGCCACACTTCATGAAGCAGGTCATTGAGGAGATCAGCCGGGCCGCCCGAAAGTCGCGGTATGTGGACCATCAATCCGGCGTGAGCGCACGGCTGAGCATCGCGAATTACCGCACGATGGTGGCAAGCGCACGCCAGCGAGGGGCAATTCTGGGAGAACGTCCCGCAGTCCCACGCATCAGCGACCTGGGGCACTTGTACACGTCGTCCCTCGGCAAACTGGAACTGGATCTGATGGGGGCACACCAGATGTCCGAGCGGCAGGTGTTTGATTCCATCATGGCGGAGGCGATCAAGACAGTGTTCGAGGAATACGTCGACAAGCATGGGCTGGAAGAGATCGCGCACATCTTTTCGCAGGGGGTGAAGATCGAAGTGGGGGATATGCTGCCGTCCGCGCAGTATGGGGAGCGGCTGAAACGCGTCCCGCCGGCCTGGGACAAGGCATTTGAAGTGAATGCGGCGAACGATGCGGCCGTCCGCGCCTCCTGCGTGGAATTCGTGCTGGCGGGCCTGTACGCCACGGATCGGATTTCCCGGGCGCAGAAACACGGAAAGATCATGTATGAGTTCTCGTAACCGCCTGGGAGGGGTGATTCACACCTACCAGCAGTATGATCCGCAGAAATTTCCGAGTCCGACGGAACCGCCGCCGGACCTTGTCTCCCCGGCGTTTGAACACATGCTGGCCTACGGGGACATGCGGGAACTGACGGAAGAGGAACTCGCGCGGGCGGTCCATCTGGACATCAACCAGATCGCGGGGCTGGGGCCGAGCCTGGAATCGCTCAAGCAGATGTTGAAGGAGCGGAAAGAGAAGATTCTGAAGACCTGGGAAACGGAACAAGTCCAGAAGACCGCTGCCCATCAGTTTCACAGCCGAGCGCACGGCATGGCCCCGCCGAAAAAACTCAAGGACCGCTTTCAGCAGGCGGTCAAAGAAGAGCAGATCCGGGATCTCGAGCGGCTGTGGTACCAGGCGGGGGATGATCAAAGCCGGTTCGCACGGCAACTGGTGCAGTTGATCGACAACCTGGGAGACAAGTACCAGATCGATCAACTGGCGGCGAAGTACGAATTCAAGGGCCACAAGCCGATGTCGATCTCCAAGGCCCTCGAGATCAAGGAAGAACTGGAGACCATCGACCGCCTGCTGAAGCAACTGGAAGAAGCTGCGAAAAACGCCAAGATTGCGGTCATCGACCTGCAGGAGTTGTCGCAGTTCGCAAATCCGGAGCAGATGCAGGAACTGGATCGGCTGCAGAAGCAGGTTGAAGAACTGATGCGGCAGATGGCGGAGCAACAGGGTTGCAGAAAACGAAGCAGGGGTACCAGCTCACGCCCCAGGCGTACAAGTTATTTCAGGGAAAACTGCTCGAAAAGATTTTCAGTGACCTGGAATCGTCACGGACGGGAGGCATCAAGGACCGATCGTGGGAGAAGGGGCCGTCGAACTGACGCATACGAAGGATTATGAGTTCGGAGACTCCCTGACGCAGATGGACGTGTCGGCCTCGTTTGTGAATGCGCTGTTGCGGGACGGGCCGCATCTGCCGGTGCGGTTGAAGTCCGAGGACATTGTGATTCACCGTACGCGAAACACCTGGCCCAAGCGCGACCGTGGTGATCATGGATATGAGCGGCTCGATGCGATACGGCGGACTGTATGTGAACGTGAAACGGATGGGCGCTCGCGCTGGAAGGGCTAATCCGGCGGGAATTTCCGGAGATGCGCTGCAGTTCATCGAAATGGCGACATTTGCCAAGCCCAAGGCAGCCGGAGAGGTGGTCTCCCTGCTCCCCAAGCCGGTGACGATTTTCGACCCCGTGGTCCGCCTGCGGGCGGACATGAGCCGGGAGGACGTGAGCGAAATGCATATCCCCCCCCACTTCACGAACATCCAGCATGCGCTGCAGCAGGGGCGAAGGTTCCTGGCGAATCAGGATACAAAGAACAAGCAGGTGATTCTGATCACCGACGGCCTGCCGACCGCCCATTTCGAGGGTTCGAACCTGTACATGCTCTACCCCCCTGACCCGCGAACGGAGGAGGCGACGATGCGGGAAGGACACCTCTGCAGCAAAGATGGGATCGTGCTGAACCTGTTCCTGCTCAGTTCCTGGTCGCAGAGCGTGGAGGACGTGCGGTTTGCCCATCGGCTGGCGGAATCGACCAAGGGGCGGGTCTTCTTCACGGCGGGGAAAGACCTGGAACGCTGCGTCGTCTGGGACTACCTGAACCGGCGGAAGCAGATCATGGCGTGAGGGGCGGAATTCCGTTTGACGGCGCGATCCCCATGATAATATTGAATTGGCACTGAGTTTGCTTTGGATGGATTCCGTATCCAACCCGACCGCACGGAGCGCTCGCCCCGTGCGTTGTTGTTGCCAGACTGTTCAGATTGAGTGAGAGGTGGGCCTGTCATGCGGACGTATCGCTGCACTTGTGGAAATGTGACCTTTTTCGACAACACGCATTGCCTGGCGTGCGGGAAAGAACTGGGCTTCTGTCCCGTCTGCCGTGAGCTGGCGACGCTGGAGCCGGGACAAAATGGGCAATATGTGTGCGGGAATTCCGGCTGCGGAACGGTCTTGGAGAAGTGCTTAAACTACGCGACACATCAGGTCTGCAACCGTTGTGTCATCGCGACTGAGGAGCCGGGGGAGCATCTGTGTGACTGCTGCCGTTTCAACGAGGTGATCCCGGACCTCTCGGTCGAGGGGAACCTGCAGCGGTGGTACAAGCTGGAAGCGGCGAAACGGCGGTTGTTTTACGACCTGAGTGAACTGGGGCTGCCCTATGGAAACAAAGATGATGGAATCGAGCCGGAGTTGCGGTTTGACTTCAAGGGGGATGTGATCGGAGGAAATGACCGCTGGCACTCGGTGGGGAAAGCGGAGAAAGTTTACACCAGTCACAACAACGGCTTGATCACGATCAATATCCAGGAGGCGGATGAGGCGGAACGCGAAAAACTGCGGGTGGACATGCAGGAAGCACACCGGACGCTCATCGGCCACTTCCGGCACGAGACCGGACACTATTACTGGGACATGCTGGTCAAAGGGAAACGGGAAGAGGAATGCATCGCAACCTTCCGTGACCACAACAACCCGACCTATGACGCGGCGTTGAAAACCTATTATGAGAATGGCCCCCCCGCGAACTGGCGGGACAACTTCGTGAGTGCCTACGCCACCATGCATCCGTGGGAGGATTTTGCGGAGACCTGGGCGGCCTACCTGGATATGGTCAGCACGCTGGATACTGCCGAAAACAACGGCTTCGGGGGACAGCGGGAATCGCCGTTCGCGGATTTGGACTCGATGGTGCAGCGCTATCAGGAACTGGGAATTGCACTGAACGAATTGAATCGCAACCAGGGCCTGCTCGATCTGGTGCCGGAGGTCTTTGTCCCCGCCGTCATCACGAAGATGCGGTTCATCCATAGACTGGTGCGGCAGGGACACGCAGAGAACGGAATTCTGATCGCGGAATCCCCTCCACCGGTCGAAATTCCCGCGATTCCTGCGGAAAATCCGGCTGTGGTGGGGCAGGTTTGAACCCTGATTTCGCATCCGGTAAAGTGGGGGCTGACGGGCGCATCGCGCCCCCTATTCGCCTCAAATGACTTTGAAGGATCGACATTCCTGATGGCTGCTCCCCGCGTCTGTGTCTTGCGTGCTCCGGGAACGAACTGCGACCACGAAACGGCGTTTGCCTTCGATCGACATGGTGCCCAGAGCGAGCGGCTGCATCTGTTTCGCCTGCTGGAAAATCCGGGGTTACTCAAGAGTTTTCAGATCCTCTGCATCCCGGGGGGATTCAGCTACGGCGATGACATCGGGGCGGGGGTCATTTTCGCGAGCCATCTGCGCGGGAAACTGGGAGAAGCGCTTCGGGAGTTCCTGGCACGGGACACGCTGACGCTCGGCATCTGCAACGGGTTCCAGACGCTGTTGAAAGCGGGAGTGCTCCCTTTCGGTTCAGAAGTTCCGAAAGCGGAGTCCGCGGTTCCGGCGACGCTCACCTGGAACCTGAACGGCAAATACACCGCCCGCTGGGTAAACCTGCGGGTCACCTCCAGCAAGAACGTCTTTCTGCGGGGGATTACCGAACTGGAATTGCCGATTGCGCACGCCGAAGGGCGGATCGTCGCGGAGGATGCGAGCGTGCTGGAAGGTTGGAAGAAAGCGGACCAGGTGGCGCTCCGTTACACAGTGGCCGGCAGCCCCGCCCAGGAAGAATTGCTCCCCGCGCCGATCAACCCCAACGGCTCGACGGCGAATATCGCCGGTTTGAGCGATCCGAGCGGACGGGTGCTGGGATTGATGCCGCACCCCGAGCGGTTCCTGTTTGGAACGCAACATCCCAGTTGGACGCGGCGACCGTACCAGGAAGAGGGGAGCGGCACGCAGATCTTCCGCAACGGCGTCGCCTACTTCGGGTAGGTAACCGAGTGTGCCCGTCAGTTTTTCGGCAGGTAGTGAGTCGCCGTCTGTTTGAACGCCCGGACCTGCTCCTGTTGCCACGCTTCATCCTTGCCGAGTTCTGACGCAAGCAGTTCAGCGACGTGCGGGGCCATCTCCATCGCCGCTTTGGAATTCAAGAACAAGGCTCGTGTCCGGCGGGCGAGGACATCTTCCACGGTCCGGGCCATTTCGTGCCGAGCACCCCAGATCACCTCCGCGGCGACATACGGGAGCGCGGCGTGGAGTTGTTCGCCGAGCTGTGGCGACTGAGCGATCAACTCGCGGATCCGGTGAGCATCGCTGCCATAGATGGATAGCGTGCCGCTTTCTGTCCCAGCCGGCGTGGCACCGTGAATCGGGAGATCCCGCGTACGGCAGGAGCGCTCATTTAACCCGCCCAGGGTGGCGGCCTGGCTGACGCAGTCCTCGGCCATGTTGCGATACGTGGTCCACTTTCCCCCGGCGATCGTGATCAACCCCGACTGATCGATGTGAATCGTGTGGTCGCGGGACAGCGAGGCGGTGTTCTTGCCGTCCCCCACTTTGACCAGCGGACGAATCCCGGCGAAGACACTCAGGATGTCCGCGCGGGTCGGAGGCTTCTGCAGGTAGCGGCCCGCCGTTTCGAGAATGAAGTCGATTTCCGCATCCGTGGCCTGCGGTTCGAGCGTGACAGCGCTCAAAGGGACGTCCGTGGTGCCGACCACCGTGTGGTCGTGCCACGGAATCGCGAACATGACTCGGCCATCGGGGGTGTGCGGGACCATGATGGCGCTGTCGCCCGGGAGGAACGATTTGTCGAACACGAGATGCACCCCCTGGCTGGGGGCGACCATCGGCTTGACGTCGGAGGAACTCATGCGCCGCACGGCATCCGCGAAGGCACCCGTAGCGTTGATGACGACGCGGGCCTGTATGCGGCGTTCGGTCCCGGTTTCCCGATCCCAGAGCGTGACCCCGTTCAGCAGGCCATCAGCCCCTTTCAACAGGCCGGTGACGGAGGCGTAGTTCAGGACGACGCCCCCCTGCTCTGCCGCGGTCGCGATGAGGTTGATCAAGAGCCGGGTGTCATCGAATTGGCCATCGTGATACACGACCCCACCCCGGAGTCCGTCGCGACGGATTGTGGGGAGGTGTTTCAATGTCTCCTCGATAGAGAGGAGCTGTGTTCCGCCGAAGCGGTATTTGCCGGCGAGGAGGTTGTAGACCTTCAGCCCGAGGCCATAGAAGGGGGATTCCCACCATTCATAACTGGGGACGATGAACGGGAGATCCCGGACGAGGTGCGGGGCGTTCTGCAGGAGCATCCCCCGCTCGTGCAGCGCTTCCATGACGAGGGAGACATTCCCCTGTTCCAGATAGCGCACCCCCCCGTGAACCAGTTTGGTACTGCGGCTGGAAGTCCCCTTGCCGAAGTCGTGCTGCTCAAGGAGGAGAACTTGGTAGCCGCGGGAGGCGGCGTCGACGGCGATTCCCGCCCCCGTCGCTCCCCCACCGATGATGACAATGTCCCACGGATCGGTTTGTGCGACCAATCGTTCCCACATCTGTTTGCGATTCAGCACAGCAGTTTCTTTCATGGCTTATTGTTCCCAGCCTTTGGCCCGTTCGAGGGCACGCTTCCATTGCGACCGCAATCGCTTAACGTCTGTGGCGGGCATCTGGGGCACGAATCGCGTTCCTGTCGATTGCAGCGAGGTGAGTTCAGAAGCTGATTTCCAGAAGCCGACCGCCAGGCCCGCGAGATATGCGGCCCCTGCGGCGGTGGTTTCCGTCAACGCCGGGCGGACGAGAGGAATGCCGAGGAGATCGGCTTGAAATTGCATCAGCAGATCGTCGCGGGTCGCTCCCCCATCGACCCGCATTTCGGCGACTTGGAGCTCGGCATCGCTGCACATCGCGTCAAACAGATCCGCGACCTGGAAGGCGATCGATTCCACGGCAGCGCGGGCGATATGGGCCTTGGTGGACCCGCGCGTCAGCCCTACGATCGTGCCCCGCGCCTGAGAATCCCAGTGCGGTGCCCCAAGTCCCGTGAAGGCGGGGACGAGGTAGACCCCGCCGTTATCAGGAACGGAACCAGCGAGCGCGCGGACCTCACTGGAATCCCGAATGATGCCGAGACCGTCCCGGAGCCACTGCACGACCGCCCCGCCGATGAAGACACTCCCTTCGAGGGCATAGCGATCTTCGCCGTTGATGCGGGATGCCACTGTGGTCACGAGGCGATTATGAGAAGGACGCGGTGTGGTGCCGGTCTGCTGCAACATGAAGCAGCCAGTGCCGTAGGTCGTTTTGGTTTCACCGGGAGAGAAACAGAGTTGCCCGAAGAGGGCCGCCTGCTGATCCCCGGCGATTCCCGCCAGGGGGATTTCTCCCGAGCCGAGGAGTGATGTGCTGACGGGGGCATAGACTTCCGAAGAAGGGCGAACCTCGGGAAGAATCGCGCGGGGGACGTTGAAGATCTTCAGGAGTTCGTCATCCCACTCTCCCCTGTGAATGTTGAACAGCATGGTCCGGGAGGCGTTGGTCGCATCGGTGATGTGCAGTTTCCCGCTGGTGAGCTTCCAGGCGAGCCAGGAATCGACGGTCCCGAACGCGAGTTTGCCCGCTTCCGCTTTCTGTCGCGCACCAGGAACCATATCCAGCAGCCAACTGATCTTGGTGGCGGAGAAATAGGGATCGATCATCAACCCCGTCCGCTGCTGGATCAGATCGGCATGACCAGCAGCGCGAAGTTTCGCACAGCAGTCTGCGGTGCGGCGATCCTGCCAGACGATGGCGCGATGAATCGGTGCCCCCGTTTCTCGATCCCAGAGACTAGTGGTTTCACGCTGGTTAGTAATACCGACCGCGGCGATATCGCGCGGGCGGAGATGGGCTTTGCTCAGCGCCTGGACGGCGACACCGATCTGCGTGGACCAGATTTCCTCCGCATCATGTTCCACCCAACCCGGCTGGGGAAAGTGTTGCTCAAATTCCGTTTGGGCGACAGAGAGGATTTTCCCTTCCCGGTCAAAGACAATCGCGCGGGAACTGGTGGTCCCCTGGTCGAGTGCGAGGATGCCGCTCGTCATGGTGTCTCTCCGTGGCGCTGGGAGGAACAGTTTTCCCGTCTCTGCGGTGAGTTTCGCGAGACAGTTTTCATATTACATCGTAACAAACCGGGAAATGGAATTTTTTCCGAGCCGCGATGTTGCGTTGGGGATCTGTCAGAGATCAAAATCAGCTATCCTCAGGCAGATTCGTCTGAGGCTCCCCCGATGGACAACACAGAGAAGGTCTTTCCATGAGCAGCCACCCGTCTGTCCCCGCCCAGCCTCTGTCCAGGCAGGTATTTTTCACCTCTCGCTTCGTTTTCGTGGGGGCACTGGTTGTGACGATTCTGGGAAGCAGCCTGCGGGCCGCAGGTCCGGAAATGCTGGATCTGGCCGGTGCGGTGGTATATGCCCCCAAAAACATGTCACCGCGCGAAAAGACGGCTGTCCGGATGCTCGTCGAAGAGGTGGAAAAGCGGACGATGATCCGCTGGAAGACCGCGACAACCCTTCCCAGCTTCGGAAATCATCCGGTCATTGCCGTGGGAGACGAGGGGCATTTCCGCGAAGCTCCGAGCTTGACGAGCCTGACGACGGGCCTGGCTGCCGTGCAGAAGCCGGAAGGATACCGCGTGTGCGCCGTGGCGGACCGGAAGGTGGTCGCAGTCATCGGGAATGATGAACGTGGCGTCCTGTTCGGCGTGGGGCGATTGCTGCGCGAATTGCGGATGGCGCGGGGGACCGTCCAGATTTCGGCGCAGTTTGCAGAGGCTTCCGCGCCGGAAACGCCGCTGCGAGGCCATCAACTCGGCTATCGCCCCAAGACCAATTCCTACGATGCCTGGGACATTGCCCAATGGGAACAGTATTACCGGGACCTCGCCGTGTTCGGGACGAATGCGATCGAATTGATCCCTCCCCGTTCGGACGACGATGACGACAGCCCCCTGTTCCCGAAGCAGAAGCTCGACATGATGGTCGAGATGTCCCGTGTGGCGGATGACTACGGCCTGGATGTCTGGATCTGGTATCCGGCGATGGACAAGGACTATCGCGATCCGGCCACAGTCGACTTTGCTCTGAAGGAATGGGAAGAGGTTTACAAACGCCTCCCCCGCATTGATGTCATTTTCGTCCCCGGCGGCGATCCGGGGCATACGCATCCCGTGCCGATGATGGCACTGCTGGAGAAGCAGACCGCCTTGCTGCACAAATATCATCCCAAGGCGGAAATGTGGATGTCACCGCAAAGCTTCGACAAGGCCTGGGACGATGAATACTACAAGATCATGCAGTCGAAGCCGAAGTGGCTGAGCGGCGTGGTCTTCGGTCCGCAGGTGCGGTTGAGCCTGCCCGAACTGCGGAAGAAGATTCCGGCCGAGTATCCGGTGCGCGGCTATCCGGATATCACCCACAGCATCAACTGCCAGCATCCGGTCCCCGAATGGGATACGGCGTATGCTCTGACCGAAGCCCGCGAAGTCATCAACCCCCGTCCGCTGAGCCAGGCGCAGATCTATCGCTACTACCAGCAGTACACGATCGGCTTCCTGACCTATTCCGAAGGCTGCAATGACGACGTCAACAAGTTCGTCTGGAGTGGACTGGGATGGAACAGTAAGACGCCGGTCTCCGAGATCCTGCGGCAATATAGCCGGTACTTCATCGGTGATCAGTTCACGGAAGGATTCGCGCAGGGGCTGCTCTCTCTGGAGCAGAATTGGGTAGGACCGCTGCTGACCAATTCAGGCGTCGACACCACCCTGCAGCAGTTCCAGAAGATGGAACGCCAGGCAGGCCCCAAAGACCTCATGAACTGGCGCTTCCAGCACGCGTTGTACCGCGCGTATTATGATGCGTGGTTGCGCGATCGGTTGATCTCGGAGACCGCCCAGCGGAGCACCGCTGCAGATCTGCTCCGGCGCGCCAAACCGCTGGGGTCGCAATTGGCGATGAACCAGGCCGAAGCAGTGCTGGATCAGGCGAAACTACAGATGGTTTCCCCGGACCGCCGCAACAGGGTGAATGAACTGGCGGAGGCCCTCTTTCAGAGTCCGGTCCATATGCAGTTGAATACGGAGTTCCACAAGGGACAACCGGGACGGGGGACGTCGCACAATACCATCGACATGCCTCTCACCGACCGCTTGTGGCTGAAGGGAGAATTCGCCGCGATCCGCAAACTGGAGAGAGAATCGGAGCGCCTCGCCGCGATTGAGGCCCTGATTCATCGGACGGACCCCGGGCCGGGAAGCTTTTACGATGACCTGGGAGATCCCAGTCGTCAGCCGCATTTGGTGAAAAACAGTGTCCCGTTTGAAGCGAATCCGGACTACCGGCAGTCGGTGTTCACGAGTTTCGATTTCCGGGAAGACTGGCCGCATGAGTGGTGGAACAACGTCCTCAGCATGAACGACGCTCCGCTGAAGATGCACTACAGCGGCTTGGATAAAGGAGCGAAGTACAAGGTGCGGGTGACGTATGCCTTTGAATCCACCCGCAAGGTGAAGATCAAGCTGGATGCCGAAGGGCAGGTGGTTCATGAACTGCTGCAGAAGCCCGCGCAGATGACCCCTCTGGAGTTCGACGTCCCGGCGTCTGCGACGGAGGACGGAGAACTGACCCTCGAATGGACCCGCGAAAAAGGTCTGGGGGGGAACGGCCGCGGATGCCAGATCTCCGAAGTGTGGCTTTTGCGACAGGACTGAGGGAGAGAGTGATGCGGACGTTCTGTGTCGGCCTGATTGCGATTTGTATTCTGAATATCCCGGTTGCTCGTGCTGCCGAGCGACCGAATATCGTCCTGATCATCGCCGATGATCTGGGTGAGCGGGACGTCGCGTGTTATGGCGGAGATCTGGTCGAGACGCCGCAGATCGACCGCCTGGCGAAGGATGGTGCCCGCTTCCGGCAGGCCTATGCCCCTGCTCCGGTCTGCACCCCGACCCGCGCGGCTCTGATGACCGGCCAGGCGCCGGCCCGCCTGCAGATCACCATCTGGTCCGAAGGCTCAAAGCGCGAGAGCAAAACCGAGCGGTTGTTGCAGGCGAAATCGCGGCATGACCTGCCGTTGGAGGCGGTGACCGTCGCCGAGCGGTTGCAACAGGCGGGATACTTGACCGCCGCCGTGGGGAAGTGGCATCTGGGAGATGCCGATCATGCCCCGGAGACGCAGGGGTTCGATATCAACATCGGCGGGACGCACTGGGGAGCACCGGCGACGTTCTTCTGGCCTTACCGGGGGATGAGCAAAGCCGGCGGAGAATTCCGCTATGTGCCGCATCTCGAATTTGGCAAACGGGGCGAGTATCTGACTGATCGGCTGACGCAAGAAGCAATCCGCATTTTGAAACAGGCTCCCCGGACGCAGCCGTTCTTTCTCTATTTGGCGCACTATGCACCGCACACCCCCATGCAGGCCAAGTCCGCAGACGTGGAACATTTCCAGAAAAAGATCACTCCCGCGACACGGCATCGGAATGCGACGTATGCCGCGATGGTGAAGAGCGTGGACGACTCCGTGGGAGCGGTCCGACAGACGCTCCAGGAACTGGGACTCGATAAAAACACGATCGTGATTTTCACGAGCGACAACGGCGGGTATCTGGGGATCGACCGGTATAACCCGGAGCATGTCCCCGTAACAGATAACTGGCCCCATCGTTCGGGGAAAGGCTCCCTCTATGAGGGCGGGTTGCGGATTCCCTTGATCGTCTCCTGGCCGGGAGTGACCACACCTGGATCGGAACCTGCGGAACCGGTCATCCTCACGGATCTGTTTCCGACCTTGCTGGCAGCCGCGGGACTGAATCCCGATTCGCAAACCCCGGCGGATGGAGTCTCGCTGGTCCCTGTTTTGAAAGAGGCACCGACAAAGATCGCCCGGGAAGACCTGTATTTCCATTACCCGCATTACTACCCGACGACGCAACCGGTGAGCGCGATCCGTTCCGGCGACTGGAAACTGCTGCAGTATCTTGAGCGGGGAGACGTGGAACTGTACAACCTGCGGACCGACCCCAGCGAAACGGCAAACCTGGCGGAGGCAGAGCCAAAACGCACGGCGGAACTGCTAAGCAAGCTCGAAGATTGGCGGAAGGAGATGCAGGCCGCAATGCCCGCCCGAAATCCCGACTATCGAGCCGCGCCGGATCTCTCCGCGAAGTGAGCAGAGGCGTCAGTCCGCATCGACCGCGAGCGGGGCCGGAACCACCTCTCTTCGGCTGGCGGATTTCGAGGGTTTATCGTCGTCGAGAAGTTGGTCGGCCAGTTTCTGTCTGCGAGCGGCCGCATCGTCCTGTTTCTTCTGCTTTTCCTGAGTTGCGAGATAACGCTGCCGGTTTCGCTCACGGGATTTCACAATATTGTGAGCCGCGCTCCCCGCGCCCGGGCTAGTGTCTTTTTTCGGGTCTTCATCGGGACGGGTGAGCGAACGAATCCATTCTTCGACGACCCGTTCGGCCGGTTTCGATTGCGGAGTATCGAAGGGAGTCGTCGGTTTCCCTTTGGAATCCTTGTGTGCGGAGAAAACCGGACTGAGTTTGGGGTCGCCCGGTTCCACATACTTCAGAAGTGCATTCAGGTTTTCTTCGGACCGGCTTCGGGTGTGGGACGTGCCGCGCGTGATCGACAGCGTGAAGGGACGCTTGGCCTCGGGACCGTGACATCGGCTGTTGGAGCAGTTGTTCATGAGAATCGGCTGGATGCGGCGGGTGTAGTCCAGGCTGGCGTGCCGGGGGAGATCGGCGAGCGGATCCACGTACACGGAGGGAAACCCGACCAGGTCGACGTGACGCGGTTCCGGCTCGGGATAGGCTTCCGGTGCGGGAGCGGGGGCGTGCAGATCCTGGATGTGTTTCGAAAGGATCATGACTTCGACGCTTTCGGGATCGAGATCCTCGGCCATCTTGAGTTCCTCTTCCGCCTCCTCGTTCAACTTGTTGGCGAGACACCAGCGGGAGAGAACCACGTGATCCTTGGCGGAGTCCGGAGAAACCCCGCGTTTGAGCAGTTTGTACGCCTCATGAATGTCGCGGCACTCGAACAGCACGTTGCGGTGCGGGATGATCATCTGCCCTCCCGGTTTTTCCACGACGTACGTGAACTGTCCCTTGGTGATCGGTCCACGAACCACTCCCAACTCCTTGAGGATGAGCATGGGCGGGTGCGAACCGATGGGGCTCTCCGAAACGGGTTGCTCCGATTTTGGAGTCGTCGCCCCCGGTTCTTCCGCGCAGAGCAGTCCGCAAGCCAGGCTCAGCGCGAACAGCCGAAGCAGCCTGCCGCGGCAATGGGCTGACGCAAAATATCCTGACGCTCGTCGGGACATGAGTTGGGCTCACAGTGGGGAGAGGACATCCGTCGGAAAAGGAGAGAGGGGGCGGAAGAATATCTTCCGCTCACCGTCAGGGTCAACCGGAGTTGACCCCCGGCAAGCGCTGGAAAACCCTGCTAAACACTGAGAATTAAGGGGGAATTCCAAAAAGAATTGTAATGTCTGCACCCAGCGGGGAGACTCAAGACAGAGGATTTGATGGCACCCGGAGGCGGAGTCTGCCGCTGGCAGGTTCAGGATTTACGACGGAAGTCAGGCTTTCAACGGCGCAGTCTCGCATGACCGAGGAACATATTTTTTGGGATCCCTTTCCTGATGCCCAACCGGCACCGGAAACGCGCTCCGCATCCCCACCGAATACCCACTGGCGGGAGTGGGAGCGGCGTACGGATGTGATGTCGCTGGCGATTCTGGGCTGGTTGTCGCAATACATCGGCTGGGGAGTCTCCCTCATCCTGCATGCGACCATCGCCTTGGCGTTGGGGTTTATCATCCTGCATCCCGCTTTCAGGGAAAACCCTTTCAGTCTGGAAACACGGCTCGACACCGTCGATAAGGGATTGGATCTCGGAGGAACGGGCTCTTTGACCGATCCCCAAATGGGAGGGGCACCGCTGGAAATGCCCCTCCTCACCGGTCAACCGGAGGCAGGCGAACCCGGGCCACTCGACCCTCAACCGGTCACTCTCAGCAAGTCTTCCACCGCTTTGGTGTCGGGCAATGTCTCCTCCTTGGGAGGCACCGGAACGGGGATCGGCAGGATGGATGGATCCGGAACCGGAGGGGGAGAAGTGGAATTCTTCGGTTCGCGCGGCCTGGGGAACTCCGTGGTCTTTGTGGTGGATATGTCCGGGAGCATGCAGACCGACAAGCGGTTTGTCATCGCTCAGAGGGAGTTGATCCAGTCGATTAACAAGCTGCAGAAACAGCAGCGGTTCTATGTCATTTTCTACAACATGCGCGAGCTGCCGATTTTCTCCCCCCGCCCCCCGACCCGGATGATCGCCGCGACCTCTGCCCTGAAAATGCAGGCCAAAAACTGGATCAATACCGTCCGGCCGGGCGGCGGCACCGAGCCTCAAGCCGCGCTGGAGCAGGCGCTCAAACTCCGTCCGGACATGATTTATTTCCTGACCGATGGGGAAATTCCCGGCGAGACCCGGGAGATGCTCAACCAGGCGAACAAGAACAAGGTCACAATTCATACCATCGCGTTCCAGAGCGAAGCGGGGCAGGAAATTCTGAAACTGATTTCCCAGGATCATCACGGGACGTTCCGGTTTGTGCCGTGATCGATTTGCAGAGTAAACTTTTGAAACGGGCGGGAGCACAGCGCATTCATGACTGAACAGCAGAGGGAACAGAACTCCGGTTTGTCCCGTTATCTCGGCCGGGAAGTCGTCCTGGATGTCTCTAGTCCGTATGTCTACCTGGGGACGCTCACGGGTGAGGATCACCGCTACGTGACGCTGGAGAATGCCGACGTACATGACCTGCGGGACACAAAGACGACCCGCGAGTTGTACATCGTTGAATCACGACGGCATGGCATCCGGACGAACAGGGCCGTGGTGCTCGTGCGGAAGGATGAGATCGTCAGTGTTTCGGCGTTGAGTGACGTCGAGATCTGAGTTCTCTCTTTGGGGGCAGAAACCCATGATCGAAACTACGCAGCCGCCTCCCATAAAATCACGTGTTGCAACGTTCCCCACGTTCGCCGCGGTCGGAGGAGCGTGTGCACGGTTGGCGGTTCCCTATCTCCGGAAGTACAGGATTGCGTTAATCCTGGTCGGAACATTCGCATTGATCCTGATCGGCGGGAAATGGTGGCAGGAGATTCGGACCCGGCCGACGAGACAGTTGTATCGGACCCTGGACCGAAGCGGAGTAACCGTCCGGAATATCAGCCGACAGATGCGGTACTACCGGTTTCCTCAGTTCATCAGAAGATTGATCCCGGAATCTGATGAACTGAGTGACACCGTCAGTCTGACATTCAGAACCGTTTCGATCACGAGCGAGAAGATCGAATTGTGTTGCCGGTTCCAGTCGATACACGATCTCGCATTTTCTGGGCCAATGTTTGATGCCGGTCTCCTCAAGCCTTTTCTGGCTCACCCGGAAATTAAAGGATTGTCCTTCTGGGGGCAGGCAGTGACCGATGAACAACTCTTCAAGATCTTGGACGACTTTCCAAAACTGCAGTGGATCGATCTCACGAAAACGGCTGTGACCGACAAAACAGTTGACGTCCTGGTCGCTCGAAAAATCACGCTGGTCACTCCTCCCCGCGTGATCAGTTTCAGTCCCGCGGCGATTTCCAAACTGCGGGCCGCGAAGCTGGCCCAATAGCATCATCGCAGGTTGACAGTTGACTCTCTGAGAAAAAACTGTCCAGAGGAGGTCGATGACAAACTCGGAAGCAAACGGCCATCTGTCCGGGAATTAATGCGGCCTCATTGCGGGAAAGTCATCGAGTTCTGATTGGAATCGCTACGATCCTTCTACAATAGATGATGCGGGTGCGTCCCCACGGGAGCGAACCCACGAGTACGAGTTCGTGAGTGCGAACTCTCTCAACTCACAGGAAGGAATCTACCATGTCCCGAATCACGACCGTCGATGCGTTGGAAGTGTCCCTGGCCGGCCTGAAGGAACTGAAAGGTGAATTTGCGAAGCGCGGTCATCACGCGGTCGCACGAGCCTTGGGAAATATCAGGAGCATCAAGAACTCCATCCCCCTGGAGAACCATTACGGGACGGTCCCCATTGCCCTCCTGCCGCATAACTCGGAACCGCTGTACGTGCGCGAACTGGAAAAGCACCTGATCCAGCTCAGCCACGTGCTGGACGCGATGCAGGCGAACGCCTCCTGGAGCATTCCCTCGGGGGATGCCTCCGATTGCATCCACATGATTGAGGAAGTGGAATCCGCCCTCGCCGAAGACGGCCTGCTGCTGGTCTACCGATGAAGTAAACAAATTCAGCTGTTTTGGGTGGCATGCCCACTTCGCGAAGCAGGGTGGGCATGTGTGAGTTTGGCCCCCAACTGCTACGTCATGTCCGACACGTTAAGGATAACCAGATCGCTTAGTGCCGCATCACCGGCAGCAGGTTGCCGTCGAGGTCAAATGTCATCTCGTCCGGCTCGGAGAGAATCTCCAAGTCGGAGCGGGTCCGGATCTCGGGAAGATAAGCCTCGCTGACAATCACCTCTTCCAGGTGCAGCGTGTTAGCGATCTGCACCAGCTTGGACTGCGGAGGTTCGGTCAGGCCGATCATCGGGAAACAGTTCGTCAGGACGTCCCGGTCGGTTTCGAAGGCCATAGGGATCATCCCGGCGGGGGCATGGCCGCCGGTGATGCAGTTGATATTCGTAATGCGGCGGTCAATGGAATCCACCGTCCGCTGATTGGTGAATTCGGCGATCCCGATCCCGCAGGCGTTGCCGTGAGTTTCAGCGGTGAGTCCGCGAACGAAGATCACGCGGCAGTTGACGTTGTCCTTGGGGGTGGCACGATGATCGTTGAATTTCCGCCCCACGACGTTCGTATCCATCCCTGACCCGCTGATGTTCTTGCCGATCTCGTCAATGACGAGCATGTCGATATTCTTGAATGGCAGACGGGGGAGCCAGGCGGTGGCGGTTTTCAACAGTTCCCGTTCCCGGTCGAAGAACTGCTGCGGGGGAACCGCTTCGATCAAGCCGGTCTGGTCGTAGGCGTTCTCGACGATCCCCACGCCACACAGGATCTTGCACTTCTTGAGGACGGAACTGGAGACGGAGAGCGCAATTTCCGGCCAACTGAGGTCCATGATGGCGCGGTGATAGATCTTCGCCCCTTCATGTTTCCCCAGGCCGATGAGCATCATCTTATGCAGGCCGCTTTCGATATCCCCCACGAAGTTCGTGTGGGGCTTGATGCGACCCGCGACGACGACGTGATCCGCACCGAAGGCGTGTTTGTCGAAGTGAACGGGAACTCCCTGCGGAGTGTGGTCCACGATCACAGTTTCCATGGAGGAGAAGATCGGAGCCCCGACGCACTCCTCGGTGACGCCATATTCCTCGATGATCCGCCGCTGCCCGTCAGCCGTCCCCCCCCCGTGGCTCCCCATGGCGGGGACGATGAACGGCTTCGTGCCGATCTTCTTCAAATGTTCGACGATTGCTCTGGTGATGATCGCAATATTGGCAATCCCCCGGCTGCCGACGGTGACGGCGACCGTGTCCCACTTCTTGACCTTCTGGTGCAACTCCAGGCGTGAAAGCTGGTGTTCGACCTCCGCGGCGACATCCATCACGCGCGGGGCGTCAAACTTCTGGCGGAGGCGGAGGACGCGGGGAAATTGCATACGAGCCTCGAAGTACAAATTAGTGGGCGTGAGCGGCTTCCGGTTGCGAAGTGCTTCCCGCTTCCATTTCACACCCCATCTTGACGATCTGGAAGCCCAGATCCTCGATCATCTTGTAATCATCCTCAGCGGATTGTCCCTTGGTGGTCAGATAGTCGCTGACGAAGACGGAGTTGGCGGCATACAGGCCCTGGGGCTGCAGCCAGCGGAGGTGCAGTTCGCGTCCCCCCGCGATGCGGAGTTCGCGGTCCGGATTCACCAGCCGGAACATGCACAACGCCCGCAGACAGTCACGCGGCGAAATGTTGTGCGTGTGCTGCAGCGGAGTCCCATCGATCGGGTGCAGGAAGTTGACCGGGATCGATTCCACCTTCATGTCCCGCAGCGTCACGGCGAGTTCGACGAGGTCATCGTGCGTTTCTCCCATCCCGATAATGCAGCCCGAGCAGAGTTCCATCCCCGCGTCACGTACGTTTTTCAGTGTGTCGATCCGATCCTGGTAGGTGTGTGTCGAGCAGATCTCGTCGTACAGGCGGCGGCTGGTATTCAGGTTGTGATTCACCCGATCCACCCCCGCCTCCTTGAGGACTTCCGCCTGGTCGGGAGTCAGCAGGCCGAGGCAGACGCAGATATGCAGGCCATGCTCGTCCTTGATCTTGCGGACGACGTTGGCGACGTGGTTCAGTTCGCGGTCGGTCGGGCCGCGGCCACTGGCGACGATGCAGAACGTGCGGGCCTTAGCTTCTTTCGCCTGACGGGCCCCTTCCAAAAGGGTCTTTTCATCCTGGAAGACGTATTTGTTGATCGGCGCGGTGGAGAGCTTCGACTGCGAGCAGTAGCCGCAGTCTTCCGGGCAGAGACCGCTCTTCGCATTGCGGAGGTAGTACAGTTGCACCGCAGTCCCGAAGTAGGTGGACCGGACGCGGAACGTGGCGGAGAGCAACGCGGGGATCTGGAGGTCATCGGCCGCGAGGATGGACTTCGCCTCGGCGACGGTGAGGAGTTCTCCCGCGAGAGACTTGTCGGCCAGAGAATCCCAGTAGCGATGATCGATCGTTCGGCTGCAATCCTGAATCATGTCCGCGTCGGCTTTCCTGTGGTGAAGCGTGGAGTGGAACTTTGTCGTTGCGAATCCTCAGTTTAGCGTCGATTTGCATCACCCGCCAGCAACGACTCGGGGTGCGGCCTGAAGGCTACGAAACGTCTATCTTCCGCCCCTGCGGGATGTTACAATCAGCAGGTGATTCGTCAGGCGTCAGTGATTTCGGTTTTGATCACCGTGCCGTTTTTTGATGACAGTCCGTTTTCGATACCCCGCCCCGTGAAGCTGGAGCGCCAATGCTCTCTGTGGGTGACCAGTCTATCCGTAACTGCCGTGGAAGTTCCCGCCGCGATTTTCTGATTGCGGGGGGGCTGAGTGCGTGGGGACTTTCCTGGCCGGCGGTGCAGCGGCAACTGTCCGCCGCCGAAGAGGGGAAAACGGTCCCCAAGTCGGTGATCCTGCTGTGGCTGTGGGGCGGCCCGTCGCATATCGACACCTTCGACATGAAGCCGGACGCGCCGGTGGAATATCGCGGGCCGTTCGCACCGATTCCCACGAATGTCTCCGGGATTGAAGTCTGCGAACTCTTCCCCCGGATGTCGAAGCAGGCGAATCGATTCACGCTCATCCGTTCGATGCATCATGAATCGAACGACCACGGCATTTCGGGCACGATCGGGCTGACGGGGAGCATCAGCGGCTCGATCAGTCTGGGAGGAGTGACCTCTCCGGGGCGCGTCCAGCCGACGCACGGGGCGATTGTCTCCCGGTTCCTCGGCACCCCTCACGCGGGACTGCCGGGATTTATCGCGCTGGGGGGACATCTGCATCAGGGGAAACGGCCGATTGCCGGAGAAGGTGGCGGGCCGCTGGGGCCGTTGTACGATCCGTTCCGGGCGGAGTATGTCCCCGGCGAAGGGGTCAAACTGCCGCAGTTGAAACTGCGGGATGATCTGACCTCGCGGCAAGTCGGAGAACGGCTGACGCTCCTGCAGCAGTTCGACAAGGAATCGCAAAAGATCGACCAGTCCCCCAGTATCGCCCGGATGGACCAGTTCTATCAGCAGGCGTATTCGCTGCTGACGTCGAAAGAAGCGCGGAAGGTATTCGAACTTGATGGCGAAGACGAGTTTCTGCGGCGGCGCTACGGAAAATTCCGGTTCGGGCAAAGCTGCCTGATGGCGCGGCGGCTCGTGGAAGTCGGCATCCCGTTCGTGCAGGTGAACTGGAGTTCGCACGTCGAGCCGATTGAAGACACCGGCGACGGAGGCTGGGACATGCACGACCGCAACTTCGTGCAGATGCAGGACCGGCACGCGTGGATGCTGGATCAATCGTTGTCCGCGCTGTTGGATGATCTCGATCAACGCGGGCTGCTGGAATCGACGATGGTTGTCGCAGTGGGAGAATTCGGGCGCGGGCCGCGGATCAATCCGAAGGCAGGTCGGGACCACTGGAACCACTGCTACACGGCTCTCGTCGCTGGGGGTGGTTTACCAGGAGGAATGGTGATCGGCGCAGCGACCGCCTGGCGGAATATCCGCGCAGCCGGCCCTATAAGCCTGCCGACCTGATCTCCACGCTGCTGATGAAGCAGGGAATTACGACCCCCATGCTTACGGAACTGGGGCTGAATCCGAACTCCGAAATGATTCCGGAGTTGCTGTGATGAACGGCGTGTGCCCCGAACCGGGAACCCGGCGCTTGCGCTTCGGGCTAGTAATGCTTGCGGTGATGGGGTTGCTCGATTGTCGTGCGGCGGAACCGGGTGTGTGGAAGCAGTTGACGCATGACGGCTGGCTGAAACATCATCCCCGCTGGTCTCCCGATGGGAAGGAACTGGCGTATTCGGAATTCCACGAAGACATTATCCGGATCATGATTCTGAAGCCGGAGACCGGTAAGCCCGCCGAAAAACTGACGAAACAGAACAATCCGGACTTTGAGCCAAGCTGGTCGCCGGACGGCAAGCAGATCCTGTTCAGCTTCGACAAAGCGATGCCGAACCAGGGGGACATGGAAGTCGCACGGGTCAACCGAGACGGGAGCGATCTGCAGGTGCTGGTGAGTTCGCCCGGGGCACTCTCGCATGAAGAGTCCCCTTGCTGGTCGCCGGATGGAAAGCAGATGGTGTTTGTCTCGACCCGCGAAGGGAACCAGGAGATTTACACGGCGAATATCGACGGTTCGAATCTCAAACGGCTGACGACCGATTCGGCGATGGATCGGAATCCGGTCTGGTCACCGGACGGGAAGCGGATTTATTTCTCCACCAATCGCTGGGGGAACCTGGAACTTGCATGGATGCCTCCGGATGGATCGCAAGTGACACGGCTGACGAACAATCGCTCGCTGGATGATTACCCCGCGGTCTCAGCGGATGGGAAGCGGCTGGCATACACGTCGCATCGGGACGGGAACTACGAAGTCTACGTGATGGACCTGGCGACCGGGCAGGAGCGAAACGAGACGCAATCCGCGGAGATGGAGATTGCTCCGGGTTGGCATCCGGACGGGCGATTGACATTTGTGTCGAATCGGAACGGGGACTTCGACCTGTATATCAAGTAACCAGCATGAGTTCCGAAACGGTTCGACCACAAATTTCAGAAAACCTGGCTTCCGTTCGAGCGCGGATCGCTGAAAGTTGCGCGCGGTGCGGGCGAAAGCCTGAAGAGGTCCAACTGGTCGCGGTGGTGAAGTACGCGGAGATCGAATGGATCCGCGAACTGGTCGCGCTGGGAGTGACGACACTGGCGGAGAACAGGCCGCAACAGCTGGTGGAGCGAGTGCCGTTGTTTCCGGAGGCGGTTCAGTGGCATATGATCGGGCATCTGCAGACGAATAAAGTCAGGCGGGTGTTACCTTTAGTGAAATTGATCCATGCCGTGGACAGCGTGAAACTGCTCTCCTCGATTGAGCGGATCGCGGGGGAGGAAGACCTCTCGCCGGAGGTGCTCCTCGAAATAAATGTTTCACGTGAAACATCCAAACAGGGATTTTCGCCTGAGGAGCTGCGCAACGGGTGGGATGAGATCGGCGGAATGCTGGAGCGGACGACGGTCCGAGGGCTGATGACGATGGCTCCGCTGAGCGAGAATCCTGAAGATGCCCGCCAGACATTTGCAGGGTTGCGCAACCTGCGGGACGAACTCCAACAACGGGGGAAAGCGGGAAAGAACCTGCGGGAACTCTCCATGGGGATGACCGGGGACTTTGAGGTGGCGATTGAAGAGGGGGCGACTTTCGTGCGGATCGGGAGCGCGTTGTTCGAAGGTTTGTGATTTTTCACAGGCACAAAATGCTCTGGACGAAGCTCGAGTTCTGAACCTTCAGCATCCGGCGTGATCACCCACCGCATTTTGTGACGGGCTGCGCCAGTCAGTTGAACCAGATGGCGAAGCCGATGAATTCGCCGCGGAAGATACGGTCGAAGCGCTCCCAGGTTTCGGGTTTCGTGATCGGACCCGCCTCGACGAAGGGGGTTGCGGCGGTCCCCTGAATCCAGAGGACCAGATCAAACATCTGGGGTTCCTCGAAGACTTTCTTGAAGTTGATCCCTTTGCCGGGGAGGAGGCGCCAGTGGGGCATTAACAGTTTGCCGTTGAGGAGGGATTCAGCCTCGTTCAGAAAGTCCCCCCAGCCGGCGATCATTTCATCGGTGACATGGATCCCAGGGATGACGCTCGTCTGCTTGGGGCTGGGGAGCCATTCGTGGTCATCATCGGTTTCGGCGGCGATCGCTTTCCAGGTCTGGCGGCTGAGATCAATCATCGCGAGGAGGTGTTCCCGGACGTTGTGCATCCGTTCCTTTTCCGCGATCGGAAAGCGCCACAGGTGGATGAACGCGATGACGTCGGCGATCTGGCCGGTGTCCCCAATGAAGTCGCGTCGCCCGGTTTCAATGAGCAGATATTTGTGGGGTGTGTCCACCTTGGGGAAGAAGAGTTGGGCGGTCCGCTCGAAGGATTCTTTCCAGTCATGGGCGAGGATGAATTCATCGAAGGCCATGAGAAGATGGCAGTAACCCCGCAGCCAGAGAGCATCGGCGGTGTCAAAACTGATCTGATAACCCTCGGCGACTTCGGGCTGGACCTCCGCCTGGCGATTCATGCGGGCGTAGATTTTCCAGAAGGTCTCATCCGGGTCGGCCTTGCCGTCGCCGTTGAGGTCGAGCCTGATCTTGCCGACGAAGATCGGGAGTTTCACGTCCCCCTTGATTTCGCTGAGAGTCTTCTCAGCTTGCTGCAAGTCAGCGAGGAGTTGCGCGAAGACCTGGCGAAGTTGCGTGTAGGAGATGGATTTCGGATTTGGGTTGTCGGGGGTGGGGAGACGGAGGAACGGGATCTGGTTTCTGCCGGGGTGCAGGCCATATTGATGAAAAGATTGAATCATCCGTTCGATGCCGTGGAGGAACTGGGTGATTCCGAGGCCGAGGCGGGCGTTGTCGTCGGTGGGGGTTTGCTTGAGATGCGATTGGAGTTCGGTGATTCCCTGCTGAAGTTTCCCCTCTGCGAGGAACTTCATCGTGGAGGGGGTGTCCGCAAAGATTGTTGTCCAACAGCAAATCACCACGAGTACCGCAACGTTGATTTTGAAGAGTGAGTTCATGGTTCAATCCATTCTGGAGGAGGTGACTCTGTATCCCTACGTGCCGCGATCATCGCTTTCTCATACGCGACTAATCGTTTGATTGTTCGATAGAACATGAAGAGACTGCCAAAGAACCAGCCACCGAACACAATTTCCCAGACGAGCGGCTGGCGAGTGACTGTTCGAATTGGTCCTTCGCCCGCCCACACGAAATTCTCTCCGTTCGGCTTATGGATTTCGATCTGATAGTACGTCAGTTTTGCAAAAAAGAAATGAATCTGCCCGACGCGATAACGCACGATTGGGTACTCATGATACTCATTTGTGAAGCTTCCGGGGAACAAGTGGACCGAATTCCCTCCCGGTTGCCAAGGAGAAAACTTCATTTGCTGGATGAGATCATTGCATGGCATCCCAGTGTCACGGAGACAACGCTCTTCGCCACTTGCGGCGGCCATGAGGATTGCCATCCAGAAGACGAGAGTGAAGGCAGCACACCCCAAGGCTGACAGGAGCCAGAAGAAGATTAACAGCCAATAGGTGGTGACCTTCATGCCACTTCTCGACGTTTGTCACACCTGCAGGACGCCGGTTTTGAAGTCGATGGCACCCACGGCGCGGGTGGTGAGCTTGAGGGATTCGATCAGCACTTTGCGGGTCTGGTCCGGTTCGATGATGTCGTCGACCCAGCCTCGGGCACCGGAGTAGCGGATGTCGGTCTTCTCTTTATAGGAGGCTTCGGTCTGTTTGCGGAGTTCCTGCAGTTCCTCGGCATCGGGGGTTTTGCCCTGGCGTTTCAGGGCGGAGATCTGGACTTCAAGTAGAGTTGAGGCGGCCTGGGTGCCCCCCATGACGGCACACTGGGCGTTGGGCCAGGCGTAAATGAGGCGGGGGTCAAAGGCCTTACCGCACATGGCGTAGTTCCCGGCCCCGAAGCTGCCGCCAATGATGACGGTCAGTTTGGGGACGCGGCTATTGGAGATGACGTTCACCATCTTGGCGCCGGCCCGGATGATCCCCCCCTGCTCCGATTCCTTGCCGACCATGAAGCCGTTGACGTCCTGCAGGAAGATGATGGGGAGCCAGTTCTGGTTGCAGTCCATGATGAAGCGAGCCCCCTTTTCGGCGCTTTCGCGATAGATCACGCCACCGAATTCGAGGCCGTGGGGGGTTTTCTCCGGATGGTGCTGATTGGCGAGGATGCCGACGCGATAACCGCCGAGGCGGGCATAGCCACAGATCAGAGTCTTGCCGTAGTCAGTGCGGTATTCCTGAAAGCTATCGGCATCGACAAGGCATTCGAGGATCTTGCGGATTTCGTACTGGGCCTGGGAATGAGGAGAGATGTGATTGTAGATTTCTGCAGTCGGGATGGCGGGCTCGGCGGAAGGTGAGGGGCGATAACATTCAGCCTGGGTATCGGGGGCATAAGAGGAGACTAGGGAGCGGATGCGCTCTAGGCAACTGTCATCGTTCGGCTCGCGGAAATCGACGGTGCCGCTGATCTGGGTGTGCATTTCGGCGCCGCCGAGTTCTTCGGACGTGGCAACCTGGCCGATGGCGCTCTTCACCAAGGCAGGTCCCGCGAGATAGAGGCCGGAACCTTCCGTGATGAGGGATTTGTCGCAGAGGACGGGGAGATAGCCTCCGCCGGCAACGCAGTGCCCCATGATGGCGGCGAGCTGGGGAATCCCCTGGGCGGAAATGACGGAGTTGTTGCGGAAGATCCGGCCGAAGTCATCTTCATCCGGGAAGACTTCATCCTGCAACGGGAGAAAGACGCCGGCGGAATCGACGAGGTAGATGAGAGGGAGACGATTCTCCATGGCGATGCGTTGAGCGCGGAGGAGTTTTTTGGCGCTCATGGGGAAGAAAGCGCCGGCCTTCACTGTGGCGTCATTGGCGGCGATGAGACAAGTGCGACCGGAGACCTGGCCGACGCCGCAGACGACTCCCGCGGAAGGGGCGCCTCCCCACTCCTCATACATCTTCCAGGCGGCCCAGAGACCGAGTTCCATGAAATCGGTGCCGGGATCGATCAGTTTGGCGATCCGTTCGCGGGCGGTGAGCCGCCCTTTTTCATGCTGGCGGTCGATAGCTTTCTTACCACCACCTTGCGCGATGAGAGCCCGTTGCTCACGGAATTCCTGGAGGAGAGGCTGCCAGAGTTCAGGGGAAGGAGCGGTCTGCGCGGCGCGACGGGAATCAGCCATGATGTTCCAGCGGTCGGAAGTGGGGTGCCAGGATCTCAGTCACTCTACTTTAGACAGTGGGACGGGTTCGCGACAGTGTTTCTGGCGGCAATCCCTCACCACTGGTTCCCGGGGCTTCCGCTAAGACGAGAAATACCTATTGCCCTCGCCACCCCTGTCCTTTCGAACACAGGAGGAGGGAGTTCCACACATCGAATACCAAAAGAAAAACCGGGGGAGAGAAGAGTCTCTGCCCCGGTTCGGAATCTTAATTCAGGTCAGTTGGAAATCAGTCTTTGGGCTGCGGGACGGCGACATCTTTGCCGGTTTCGGCTTTGGAAGCGGCGGGCTTGTCGAGAGTGTCAGCCTTCTGGGAGATATTCGCGGCCCGCTTTTCGAGGATCTTGCGGGCGGCTTCGCGGACTTCGACTTCCGAGAGGCCCCGCATGTTGCCGATCTGGGCGATCGGTTCGAGGATGCGGGTGACCCGTCCGATGGTGGTTTCCATCATGACGATTTCCATCAGCCCCTGCCGCATGCCTTCCAGCGAACGGACCTGCTTCTGGAATTCATCGTTGAAGGAGGTCAGGATTTCGATGTTCTGGACGGCATCAGCGATATCCTTGGTCTGTCCCAGGAGCTTGTCCTTGATCTGCAGGAGGCTCTGCAGATTACGGGAGGCCATCTCAATGTCGGAGGTCTGCTTGGCGAGTTCGGCGTTCAGTTCGACGGTCTTGGCGAGTTTCTGGCGGGCCAGTTCCGTATCGTTCCCCTGGACCAAGGCCATGTTCTTCAGGCCGATGAGGTCGGTCAGTGCGACCTGGGCGGAGGAGAGATCGGCAGTGTATTCCATGACCCGGTTCTTCAGGTCCACCAGTCCCTGGATGGCGGTGTCGATTCCGGAGTTGTGTCCGAGATCGACCAGGCGGTCGTGCATGGAGGCGATGCTCTCGATGGCTTTCTGGCCGGGGACCAGATATTCGCGTTGATCGAGGACTTTCTCCTGCAGGCCGACGAGTTCATCCAGAGCGTGACGTGCGCTGAGTGAATTCTCGCGTTCCTGAATCAGGTCGTCCTGCAGCTCCCGAACGGAGTTCACGACCGCGCGGGCTTCCGCGACGAGCGCGGCCTGTTCCTTGAGGCTGCTCAGAAGAGTGTTGGTATTGCGGATGTCGCCACGGACTCCGACGAGGTCGTGCATCTCGTGTTTGAGGAGCGCGACTTCGCGCTGGAGCATCTGCATTTCGTCGAGCATGGGATTAGCGACGAGGAGATTCATTCCGAGCAGGCCGATCGCGAGCCCGAGTCCCATCATTCCCCACATGTTCCGCTGGGTGGCGATTTCCGTTCCGTCCGCCACGTTCAGCCGCGTCTCATCCTGGAAGTTATTCGTTGACAAGGTCGAACCTCCGTCGTGATGCGTGTTGAGGCCGGGATCGCGACATGCGTTGCCCCGGCATGAAATCTTCCGAAACGAGGCGTTCCGGAAAAGAGGATGTATTCTGCCCCGCAGTAAATATCGCCATTCCTTCGCATGTGAATTGCATTCCATCTGGAGAAAGTGCGCGCGAGGCGGCCTTTGCGGTGAGGTGTAAAGCTAATGACAGTCTTAGCGGGGACGGCCTGATTTTTTGCCGGATCGGAGAAAATTCATGGAATATTGCGGCAGTTTCCGCCGAAATGCGGTCCTTTCCCGCGGCGAGGCGGGCGCTTCCTGTCGCTGGTAACGATTGTGACAATCGCTCAGAATCGGGGCGTTCTGTCAGGGCTGCAAGTTGCAGCGAGGAAAGTGTGTCCCAGAGGTGAGTGAGGCGCGGCATGATCGAAATTCGAGCGGGGGTGTTCGAAGACTGGACCACGATCGTGGAGTTCAACACCCGGCTGGCGGCGGAGACGGAAGGGAAAACGCTTTCGACCGCCGTGCTGACGCAGGGAGTCCAGAACTTGCTCCGCGATCCGCAGCGAGGACGATATTTCGTTGCGGTCCATGATGGGGAGGTGGTGGGACAGTTGATGCACACCTGGGAGTGGAGCGACTGGCGGAACGGATTCTTCTGGTGGATCCAGAGCGTCTACATTCACGCAGACTATCGTGGCCAAGGGGTGTTTCGGGCGTTGTTTCAACACCTGGAACGGGAGGCCCGTGAGGCGGGGGACGTTGTAGGATTAAGGTTGTATGTCGAGACTCACAACGACGAGGCACATGCGGTGTACGAGAAACTGCAGATGGTTCCGGCGGGGTATCTGGTCCGCGAAAAGTTTTTGAGCGGGTGTGCCTGAATCGCGGTGGCGGTCCACTGAGCGAATTCGCTCGTGTTATGGAGAAGTGCCGGTTAGATTAAGATTCCGCAGCGAGAATCCAGAACCTTGTCGAGTGATCACCATGCTTGAAAACATCACCTTGAACCGGCGCGAATGGCTGGGTTGTTCCCTTTCTTCCCTCGCAGTGTTGTCGAAACCGTTGCAGGGAATGGCTGGGCTTTCGTCTCCGCGACGATTGTTGACAGTTTTGCTGACCGGCGGGGCCAGCCACATTGATACGTTTGATCCTAAACCGAATGCTCCCAGCGAGATCCGGGGGCCATTCCGTGCGATCAAGACGTCCGTCCCCGGGGTGCAGATCAGCGAGCATTTCCCCCGGTTGGCACAGTTAGCGAATACGTTTTCGCTGGTTCGGTCGATGTCGGCCCCCGGACCACAGATCCACGATTTGAGCGGTTACGGAGAGCTGCTGGCGGATACGTTCGAATTGTTTCCGGGGCCGGCGTCTCCCCGTTTTCCGCTCCGTCCGGGACTGGAGCAGCAGGGGAGTTTTTCAGTTCAGGATGCGCTGCGATATGGAAAGTCTCCGCTGGGACAGAATCTGCTGCTGGCTCGAAAGCTGCTGGAGTCGGGGGTCGAACGGATGACTGTGCATCACTTCGCCGGGCTGCTGAATACCCTCTCGTGGGACATGCATGCGGATGGGGGGGATTTGAAGACGACGCTCGATGATTACGCGCGCATTCTCTGTCCGCAGTTGGATCAATCGCTGTCGGCTTTGCTCATGGATCTGCAGCAGTCCGGGTTGTTGCAGGAGACGACGGTGGCGGTGGTCAGCGACATGGGACGGACGCCCCGTTTGAATGCCCGGGGTGGGCGAGACCATCACAAAGAGGTCTGGACGAATCTGGTGGCCGGGGCGGGGATCGAAGGAGGAACCGTCCTGGGGGGGAGCGATCGACATGGTTTCGAACCGGTCGGCGGTTCGATTTCTCCCGCCGAGTTTTCGCGGCGGATCCTGACAGGCGCACTCTCAGCTTAAATTTGAATCAGTATAGAATCGAAAGAGCAGTCACGACTTATGGCGATCCTCGGGTCTCACCTCTCGATTGCGGGGGGGTATTACAAATCGGTCGAATCGGCGGCGTCCCTGAGTATGGATTGCGTGCAGTTGTTCACCAAGAACAACAATCAATGGCGTGCGAAACCCATTACGCAGGAAGAGATTCGGACGTTTCGGGACTCGCTGGAACGGACGGGGATTCATCATCCCGTGGCGCACGACAGTTATCTGATCAACCTCGCCAGCCCCGCTGAAGAATTGTGGAACAAGTCGATCGATGCCTTTGCCCATGAGCTGGAACGGGCGGAAATGCTGGGGTTGATCGGCGTGGTGATGCATCCGGGGAGCCATGTCACTTCGACTCCGGAAGAGGGAATTGCGCGGATCATCGCCGGACTGGATGAAGTGCACCGGAGAACTCCGGGCGTGAAGACGCTGACATTATTAGAGACGACCGCCGGCCAGGGATCGAACCTGGGATATCGGTTCGAGCAGTTGCAGGCGATTCTGGATGGGGCGGCTGACCCGGAACGGTTTGGTGTGTGCGTGGACACGTGCCATATTTTCGCGGCGGGGTATCCGTTGCAGACAGCGGCAGAATATGCCGCAACGTTTGAGGAGTTCGACCGGCTGATTGGCGTGGAGCGGATCAAGGCCTTCCACCTGAATGACAGTATGAAGGGTTTAGGGAGCCGGGTGGACCGGCACGCTCATATCGGCCGGGGAGAGTTAGGGTTGGAGCCGTTCCGCCATTTGTTAAACGACCCCCGGTTTTTCGAAGTACCGATGTACCTTGAGACCGCCAAAGGGGAAGAAGACGGGGAGCAATTGGACGCCATTAACTTGCGAACGCTTAAGAGTTTGATCGCCGGGCGTGCGTGATTCCCAGGATTGAGACGGGAAGAGACGGTACCGGCGTCACAATCGCGAGAATCGGTACAAAACTCTAAAGCCGTATTTCACCTCCAGACGATTCTATGAAGACAGGCACGGCAGGTGTCTAGTTCTCGCGGATCGAATACTGGGGGGATCTCAATCGTGAAATCGACAGTTTCTACTTCTTGCGGACGTGGCTGGGTGAGCGCCGTAGCCCTCGTCATGCTGGGCGGATCCCTGACATTGACCAGCGGTTGTGCCACCGGCCCCCGCGACTGGGTGGCGAAGGTCGTTCCCTCCTGGGGCAAAGACGACACCGCGAAGAGCGATGCTAAGAAAGAGGCGATCGCCAAGGACGAAAAATCCAAGGCGAAGGCGAAAGCCGCGGCTGACAAAGCCAAGGAGAGCGAAAAGGCGCTGGCGAAGAAGGCTCCGGCTGATAAGGAGAAAGACCCTAAATCGAAGGACAAGGAAGAGACCAAGATGGTCGAGAACCAGTCCTCGAAGTCAAAGTCCTACAAGCCGGGCGACCCCCGCAGCATGATTGCCAACCAGAAGAAGGTCGGTGGCAAGGATAAAGAGACCGCTTTCGACGACAAGGAAGACAAAGAGATTGCGACGGCTCGCAAGCCGAGCAGCACAAAGGATAAAGCTCCGAAGGATGACGCGGACGCGATTGCGGATCGCTTCTCCAAATCCGGCGACAAGCCCGCCGGGGGTCGTGTGCGTGGCGTGATGAGTGCGGACGATCCGTTCGGCAGCGTCGCGAAGACGGACAAGCCGGCCGTGAAGAAATCAAAGGCTGCTGAGGAGGATCCGTTCCTGGAAGATCGTCCGGCCGAGACAAAGGTCGCGAAGAACGACATTCGGGTTCCGACCGCCAAGAAGACGAAGGATATCCGCCCGACCGAAGACGCCGACATGCTGGACGAACTGGACCAGGAAATCGCCGCGATGGGGCTGGAGAAGAAGGCCCCTGCGAAGAAGACCAAGCCCGCCGCCGCGGACGCGTCCTCTTCCGATCACCTGAAGGCGTTGCTGGATGAAGAACGTGACGCCGAAAACGTGGTGGCGGCCCGGAAAGGGAAATCCCAGACGGTGAGCCACGAGGAAAGCTCGGGTGAGAACCCGTTTGCCGAGTTTGAAAACAGTGCGGACGAATCCAAGTCTGCCCCGGCCGGGAAGAAGTCCGCGGTGAAGCCCGCCAAGGCGGTGAAGAAAGAAGCGACCGAAAAGAAAGAAACCGGGGACGAATTGCTGGAAGACCTGTTCGACGAAAAGCCGGCCGCGACCTCCAAGGCTGCTGCCAAGAAAGCACCCAAGAACGACGTGCGAGACCTGCCGCGGCTTGATGACGCGGAAGAAAAGCAGGAAGCACTTCCGCCGGAAGCGACGGAACTGGATGAGCCGAGCGCGAAAGCTTCGAAGAAGAAGCCTGCCGCAACGCCCCGGGACGAAGCGGATGACCTGATGCTGCAGGCGTTGGCCGCGGTAAAAAAAAACCAGATTGATGACGCCTGTGCTCTGGTGGAATCCGCTGCCGAACTGGAACGGACCCACGAGCTGGCTTACGAAGAAGGGGAAGAACGCCCCTCCGTGCTGCTGAAACGTCTGAATCAACTGCGGGGTGGGACGGCCAAACGCACTGCCGCTCCGAAAGCGGAAGTGAAGTCCGCTCCGGCTTCGGTGGGACGTCCGCCGGCAGCCGAAGCCTTGCCCGCGTTGTCTCCGAACGTGCAGCCGATTGAGGACGATCGTCAGGGGCGAAACGGCTCGGCCAAAGCCGGCAAGAAATTCGCCTCGAAAGAGACTGAATTCTCCGGTGCCCGAACCGCCTCTCTGGAACAGGAAGACCTGGAACAGGGGGGCATTTCGCGTGTGAGTGCGAACCATCCGGTCAGCCTGCCGCCTCTCCCCGGAGAAAAATCGGAAGCCGCTCCGACGGAAACCGTGAAGGCGTCGGAAGT
>JAXMBX010000020.1:0-81735 GCA_046349635.1 Planctomycetales bacterium | reverse complement strand
ACATATCGAGGATGGATCGGGGCGTGAGGGGAGATCTCCCTTGTTCCGCCCTTGC
Organism: Planctomycetales bacterium; assembly: GCA_046349635.1. Classification (GTDB taxonomy): domain Bacteria; phylum Planctomycetota; class Planctomycetia; order Planctomycetales; family Planctomycetaceae; genus JAXMBX01. The sequence goes on along the minus strand of JAXMBX010000020.1, from coordinate 81,680 downwards.
ACTGGATGCATGAGCGCATGGGTTTACTGGATTTTTTCTGGCGACTGGTTTTCGGGGATGAGGCTGCCACCTCCCGGACCGCCACAGCTTCTTCCGCCGCCGGTTCTTCTTCCTCGCGTTCTGCGGCGCACGGGGGGGCGTCCAGCCGTGCGAAGCCTAAGCAACGGGTGCGACGCAAAGTCAAACTGATCAAATTGCGGCGTCGGAAGATCGCGGCGGATGAGAAGCGAACTCCACTTTCGGAATTGACGGTCCAGCAGTTGCCGTATGCGTTTGCACGGATGGGTGTGCTGGGGGGCTACCTGGATCTGTGCGGGGATGGGGACGATGCCCTGCTGGAGCGGCTGCGTATTCCCCGGTTGCAGACCCTGCCTGAACTGGCGGAATGGCTGGGGATGCCTTTGGGGCGCCTGGCGTGGCTGACGCATCGGTGCGATGACGGAGGCCGGCCGCGCGAAGAGAGCAAGGCCCACTATCACTTTCACTGGATGAAGAAGAAGGGTGGAGGGTATCGGCTGATCGAGGCCCCGAAGCCGTTGTTGAAGCAGGTGCAACGGAAGATTCTGCTGGAGATTTTGAACCGGATTCCGCAGCATCCGAACGTGCATGGATTCGTCCTCGATCGATCGATCCGGACGAATGCGGAGCAACACGCGGGGCAGCGGGTGGTGGTGAAACTGGATCTGGAGAACTTCTATCCATCGGTCGGGTTTTCGCGAGTGGTGGCGATTTTCCGGGCGTTGGGATATTCGCGGGAAGTCTCGATCTGGTTCGGGAGATTGACGACGTCGGCGGCTCCGATAACTCTCGAGTTCCCGGAAGGGACAAGCAAGGAACGTTACATCAATTTCGCTCCGTATCGTCGCCGCCACTTGCCCCAGGGGGCGCCGACCTCCCCTGCCCTGGCGAACCTGTCGGGGTACGGTCTGGACGTGCGTCTGTCGGGAATGGCGAAGAAATTCAAGGCACGGTATACGCGTTATGCGGATGACCTGACGTTCTCCGGGGGGCAGAGTTTTCTAAACAGTTTGCGGACGTTTTTGCCGCTGGTCCGGCAGATTGTCCGAGGTGAGCAGTTTCGCCTGCATGAACAGAAATACAAAGTGTTGCGGGACAATCAGCAGCAGCGGGTGACTGGCGTGGTGGTGAACGCCGGTGCGAACGTGCCGCGGAAAGAGTATGATCGCCTGAAGGCGATTCTGACCAACAGCCTGACGCGCGGACCCTCGACGCAGAATCATGGCGCGGTGGAGGATTTCTGTGCGCATCTGCGGGGACGGATTTCGCACGTGGCGTTTTTGAGTCCGCGACGGGGAGAGAAGTTGTGGGAGTTGTTCCGGCAGATCGATTGGCGGGGTTGAGTTTCTCCTGGTGACGGACCTGCTGCACGAAGGATCTGCCGATGGGCGCATTTCTCCGACTTCTGATCCAGCAGATCGTGCAGCTGCCGATCTTCAAGCCTTTGATCCGGTTTCTGATCGGGGTGATCGCGATCCCGGTGTTTCGCTTCTTCCTGAAGCGGGTCGTGCATCTGCATGAAATCGACAAGGAACTGGAAAAGGACCTGGAGCAGTGGTTCCGGGGGGCGCTCTTGCTGCTGGTGGCCACTGAGAACATGGAAAGCACGCTGTTCGGGTGGATCGGTGGAATGCTGGCGGGGGCTTCCGATCCCGCGCTGGCGCATGGGGCGTTGAAAATCGACCTGACCCGGACGTGGGATGGAATCCTGATGGGGTTGCGGGTGATGCTCGCGATCGGGGTGACGGAGGCGATGCCTGACCAGGAACTGTTCGCGGTGATTTATCCGGGACCGCCGCGGTTGAAATTCACCCGGGGGAAGATTCTGAAGGGGATTCGGGACCAGTTTTACCCTGTGCTGAAAGGGCTGGTGTGCCGTCACCTGGATCGGTCCACGCAGGTGTTTGCGATCATGGCGGCGCTGTTGCCGGGACGTTTGGGATGGTCCTGTTACTTCCTGGCGATTACGCAGTACCTGATTATCGGTCTGGTGACGTCCCGGGCGAAGGCTTTGGACGTGCTGGAGACGTTCGACAAACAGATTCATCTGCGGCGGGAAAAACTGGTGGACGAGTTAGGGAAGCTGAACGACGCGGAAGCGGATATGCTGCACAAGGAAATTTCGGAATAGACCGGTCGAGAAAGACCGGAATGCAGGAGACAGGCAGACGAGATGGCGCGTATTCAACAGCTTCCGCCGCAGGTGATCAACAAAATTGCCGCGGGGGAAGTGATCGAACGTCCGGCGAGCGTGATCAAGGAGCTGATGGAAAACAGCGTCGATGCGCTTGCGACCCGGATTGACGTGGAGATCGTCAATGGGGGGATGGAGATGATCCGTGTGGTGGATAACGGGGAGGGGGTGCATCCGGACGACCTGCTGTTGACGGTGGCAAGCCATGCGACGAGCAAGATCCGGCAGGCGGACGACCTGTTTCACGTGCAGACGATGGGGTTTCGGGGAGAGGCGCTGGCGTCGATTTCCGAAGTGAGCCATTTCACGCTGCGGAGCCGGCAGGAAGAGAGCGACACGGGATGGGAGCTGAATGTCGCGGCGGGGGAGATCGGAACGCCGAAAGCGTGCGGGTGTCCGGTGGGGACGAGCATCGAAGTGCGGGATCTGTTCGTGAATACGCCGGTGCGGAGGAAGTTTCTGAAGACGGCGGGGACGGAACTGGGGTATGTGTGCGAACAGTTCACCCGGATTGCGCTGGCGAATCCACGGCTGCACCTGGTGCTGCGGCATAACCAGCGGGTGGTGTATGAATTGCCCGCATGCGAGCGGTTGCTGGAGCGGTTGAAACTGTTTCACGGGAAGGAACTGGCGGAGCAGTTGATCTGGGTGGAGCAGGAACTGCAGGGGTATCGGATCTGGGGGTATGTGGCGCATCCGTCGCAAAGCAAGTCGAGCAGGAAGGGGCAGTATCTGTTCCTGAATGGGCGGTGGATCCAGGACCGGTCGCTGCAGCACGCGCTGACGGAGGCGTATCGGGGTTTGCTGATGGTGGGGCGTCAGCCGATTGCGTTTCTGTTTCTGGAGATGCCTCCCGACCAGGTGGATGTGAACGTGCATCCGACGAAGTCGGAGGTGCGATTCCGGGAGAGTCAGACGCTGTATCGGTTGCTGCTGTCGGCGATCCGGACGCGGTTCCTGTCGATGAATCTGGAAAGCGGATTGAGGCTGCCGGAGGAAGGTGGCGGGGGTGGAAAGCCTGTCGCGGCGGACCCGTATCGACAGACGGAGATTCAGCACGAGCTGGCGGACTGGGCGAAGAGCCAGTTGACGGTGCAGCGCGAAGCGATTGCGCGGCAGGAAGTGGATTGGGGGACGCTGGAGGATCTGCCGGCGCGGGAATCGGAACCGGAGACCGAATGGGATGAGGCCTCCCCCGCTCCGAGTCCGGGCGTGTCGATGCTGGTGGGGCGCGGGCCGCATTTTTCCACGGACGGCCAAGGGGCGGTCTGGCAGGAGGTGCGGCGGTCGTCGGCGATCCAGGTGCAGGAGACATACCTGGTGACGGCGACCGAGGATGGGCTGGCGATTATCGACCAGCATGCGTTGCACGAGCGGATTTTGTATGAGCAGTTCCGGGAACGAGTGCTGGCGGGGAGCGTGGAGTCGCAGCGGCTGTTGATCCCCGAGCCAATTGAATTGAGCCCGGCGGAGGGGGCGGTGTTGCTGGATCAGGGGACGATGCTGGCGCGCGTGGGACTGGAGCTGGAGGACTTCGGGGGGAACACGGTGTTGCTGACGCAGTACCCGGTGATGCTGGCGCGTGCGGACCGGCGACAGATGGTGAAGGACGTGGCGGATTGCCTGATGAATTCGGGGAAGACGCCGACGCGAAGGGATCTGCTGGACGATCTGCTGAACATGATGGCGTGCAAGGCGGCGATCAAGGCGGGGCAACGTCTGACGCCGGAGGAAATTGACAGCCTGCTGGCGCAGCGGCATCTGGTGGATGACGCGCATCATTGTCCGCACGGGAGGCCGACGATTTTGAACCTGACGCGGCACGACCTGGACCGGCAGTTCGGCCGGTTGGGGTGATTTTCGCCGCTTTCGACCCTGCCCGGTTGTGCGGCATTCGGACCTCGTTTTTTGCGAGATTCGGCCTTATACTACAGATTCCGGTACTACGGATTCCGGGCGATTGAGCCGGGGAAATGAACAAACGGGCGGGATAGCGGTACGGATTAAGACACGATGATTTGCGTCAGTATCGGGCGGACACGCCACAAGATGATGATGGCGGAGCACCAGGCTCTCGCGGAACGCGGGGCGGAACTGGTGGAGTTGCGCCTGGACTGGCTGGCGGGGAGTCCGGACCTGGGGCGGTTGCTGGCGAGCCGTCCGACGCCGGTGGTGATCACCTGCCGTCGCGAGTCGGACAAGGGAAAGTGGAAGGGGAACGAAGAGCAACGGCAGGCGCTGTTGCGGGCGGCGATCGTCGCGGGGGCGGATTACGTCGATATCGAGGATGACGTGGCGCCGTTCATCCGGCGTTACGGGCCGACGAAGCGGATCATCAGCCATCACGATTTCGAGGAGACTCCGGAGAACCTGGAAGAGATCCACAAGAAGATGGTGGGTCTGGATCCGGACATCATCAAGATCGTAACGATGGCGAATTCTCCCTCCGACTCGATCCGGATGCTGAAGCTGGTGTCGAAGGCGAAGGTGCCGACGATCGGGTTCTGCATGGGAGAGCTGGGGACGTTCAGCCGCATCCTGACGGGGAAATACGGGGCGCCGTTCACGTATGCGACGTTCAGCAAGGACCGGGAACTGGCGCCGGGGCAGTTGTCGTTCGACGACATGGTGAAGATCTACAGGTATGACGAGATTTCGCCGACGACGAAGGTGTTCGGGGTGATCGGCGATCCGATCGGCCACAGCTTGAGTCCGTTGATTCACAACTGGGCGTACCGGGAACTGAAGTTGAACTGCGTGTACATTCCGTTCCGGATTCCGCGGGACCGGCTGCACGAGACGCTGGACGAATTCCGCTGGCTGGACGTGAAGGGGTACAGCGTCACGATTCCGCACAAGGAAGCGGTGATGGAGCGTGTGCAGTATTTTGACGGCCCGGTGCCGTTGATCGGAGCGGCGAACACGCTGTTCCAGAACCAGGAAGGGCGGTGGATTGCGTCCAACAGCGATTACCTGGCGGCGCTGACGAGCATGCGGATGGGACTGACCAACGGCCAGGCCGATTACGCCGGAGATCCGTTGTCGGGGAAACGGGTGCTGGTTCTGGGGGCGGGTGGAGTGGCGCGGGCGATTGCGATGGGATTGAGCCAGGCGGGGGCGCTGTTGACGGTGACGAACCGGACGCACGCGCGGGCGGTCGCGCTGGCGGAGCACCTGGGGTGCCAGCACGTGAGTTGGGAAAACCGGGGGGCGGTGCCGTCTGATATCCTGGTGAACTGCACCTCGCTGGGAATGCATCCGAAGGTGGATGAAAGCCCGTTCCCGGAGAACTGGCTGCACGACGACATGCTGGTGTTCGATACGGTCTACAATCCCGAGCAGACGCTGCTGATCAAGAACGCGCGGCAGCGGAACTGCAAGGTGGTGACCGGCGTGGAGATGTTCGTGCGACAGGCGGCGGTGCAGTTCGAGAAATTTACGAATGAAGAGGCCCCGCTGGAGATCATGCGGGACGCGTTGCGGCGGGGGATTTCCGCGGTCGGTTACTAAAAGACATCTGGACAAAATGCTCCGGACGAAGTGCGTTTTCGTGGGAACTGCGGATCCAGCGTGATCACCAACCGCATTTTGTCAGGCACGCTCAACATGAATCTGATTCTGATCGGGTATCGCGGAAGCGGAAAGACCAGCGTGGGGCGAGAGCTGTCCCGACGCCTGGGGTGGCCGTGCATTGACGCGGACGACCTGATCGAAGCGCGGGCGGGGTGCAGCATCCGGGAGATGTTTGAGACGCGGGGGGAGCCATATTTCCGGGATCTGGAAGAGGAAGTTGTGGCGGAGATCCTGCGCGGGAATTCGCAGATCATTTCTCCGGGAGGAGGAGCGATCTTAAGGGAGACGACACGCGCGCGGATGCGGGCTTCCGGGCCAGTGGTGTGGTTGCAGGGTTCGGCGGAAGTGCTGGCCGGCGATTGGCCGGAGACGGAAGCAGCCGGGAGCGGCGTCCGGGATTGACGGCCAAGGGACCGCTGGAGGAGATCCAGGATGTCTTGAAGGCGCGTGAGCCGGTGTATCGGGAGATGGCGACCGTCACGCTCTGCACGGACGAGCAGAGCGTGGAGGAACTCGCGGATGAGATCGTGCGGCAGTTGCGTTTGAGTCCTGCCCCTGAGACGAAGCGGGGTTAGCGATGGTGCTGTGGGACATTCCGCTGTGGATCATGCTGCCGTACCTGTTCATCATGGGTGCGGTGGTGGGAAGTTTCCTGAACGTGTGCATCTACCGGATGCCGTTGCATGAGACGGTGGGAGCCTCGTGGAAGTCGCTGCTGCACCCCCCTTCCCGATGCGGACATTGCTTTCACCCAATTCCGCTGAAGGACAACATTCCGATCCTGGGATGGTTTCTGCTGGGGGGGCGGTGCCGTTTCTGCCGGCGGAGTTATTCCATCCGGTATGCGGGGATCGAATTCCTGAACGGATTACTGTTTGCGTTCCTGTACTGGTGCGAGGTGCCCGCGGGATTTCATGCGACTTTGAGCGAAAGCTGCGTGTACCACGAACTGGGGCCGCAGGGGATCGTGGGGTCGGCATGGTTATCCCCCGCGATGATGGTGAACTGGCGGTATCTGTATCACCTGGTGCTGGTGGAGATGCTCGTCGTGGCGACGTTCATCGACTTCGACCTGCAGATTATCCCCGACTGCATTACTTACCCCGCGATTGCGGTGGGGGTCGTGGGGGGAGCGGTTCTCGGGCAGATGTATCTCGTCCCGGTGTGGTTCGAACGTCGCGATCTGAGCTGGCAGGTGAACCTGTTGCTGCAGAGCTTTGGCCTAACGTCGTCGGCTCCGTGGAATCCGGAGAAGACAGGGGGCTGGGCTTTTCAGGGAGTGTGGGTGCCGGAGTGGGTGCACGCGCATCCGCATCTGCATGGCCTGGTGGTGAGCCTGGCGGGTTTCGCGGTGGGGTATGGGATTGTCTGGGGTGTGCGCTGGCTGGGGACGCGTGTTCTCAAGCGGGAAGCGATGGGGATGGGAGATGCCTATCTGATGGCCGCCGTGGGGGCCTTTCTGGGGTGGCAGGGGACTCTGATGGCGTTCTTCCTCGCCCCTGTCCTGGCGCTGGGAGTGGTGTGCGTGCAGTTGATCTTCCGGAAGCAGCGGGAGATTCCGTATGGACCGTACCTGAGTCTGGCGACACTGCTGGTGATCGTGGGGTGGAAGTCTCTCTCTCCTTCCGCGATGCGGATTTTCGAACTGGGGCGGTTGTTGCCTTTCTTCGCCGTGTTCATGGCGATCATGCTGTTTGTCTCCCTGCTGCTCGTGCAGGGGAGCAAGCGTCTGTTCGGATGGGATTGGGAGGAAGAGGAAGTTGTCGAAGAATGGACTTCGGCGGACCAGTTGACGTACCAGGCGTCGGCCAAGGGGGAATGGCAGCAAGGGGGCTGGGTGGTTCCGGGATGGCCGGGACCGTTGACCGCGCGGGGCGAGATGTCGCGGCAGCAATGGCGGGATGGCCCGCAAATCCAGCGTTCGAATGGGTGGCAGCAGTCGTGGCAGCGGCGGGGGCCGGGACGGTAGATGTGGCGGAGAGGTGAGGTGGGGGGATATGATGAGGCATCCCCGGAAATGGCCCTGTGAATTGGCCGGGTGTAATGGCCCGGTGTATTGACCCTGTGTGACGAACCTGCGGTGGGAAATGGTGTCCGTTCCCTTGCCTGAGAAGGAAGAAGCCATGAAGACCGAACTACCGACGTCGATACTGATTCGGGACGAGGAATCCGCTCCGCGGGAGAGAAGCACGTGCGGGTGGCGGCATCTGCTGATCAGCCGGCAGGATGAAGGGGTGGCGGCGTGGGCACATGCGGTCGACATCGACGGCGCGCGGGAGCATTACCACAAGATCGGGACGGAACTGTATTACGTCCTGGAGGGAGAAGGAGTGGTCCGGCTGGATGGAGTGGAACATCCGGTGAAGAAGGGTTCGATCGTGCATATTCCCCCGGGAGTGGTGCATGGTGCGGTGGGGCGGATGAAGGTGCTGGTGGTCGGGATTCCGGACATCAGCGATGCGGATCTGTATTTTCCGGAAGCGCCAGCCTGACAAATAGACTTGAGTGAAAGAAGATAGCACGGGTTCATGATTACGATCGTCGATTACGGGATGGGAAATCTGCGGAGCGTCCAGAAGGCCTTTGAGACGCTGGGAGTGGATGCCAAGGTCACGTCCAGTCCGCAGGAGGTTGCACAGGCGACAAAGCTGGTGCTGCCGGGTGTGGGGGCGTTTCGGGATGCGATCGCGGAATTGAAGCGACAGGACCTGGTCAGCCCGATTCTGGACCACGTCGCCGCGGAGAAGCCGTTCCTGGGAATCTGTCTCGGTCTGCAGTTGCTGTTCGACGTCAGCTATGAAGATGGGGAATGGAAGGGACTAGGGATCGTGCCGGGGGAAGTGGTCCGGTTCCGCGAGGTTCCGGGGTTCAAGGTGCCCCACATGGGATGGAACCAGTTGCAGGTAGTGGGTGAGCCTGCGTTGCTGGCGGGCATTCCGCGCGATGCGCACTTTTATTTCGTGCACAGTTATTACGTGGTGCCGAAAGATCCGGCTGTGATCGCGGCGCGGACGGATTATATCGATCCGGTGACGGCGATGATCCAGCGGGGGAACCTGATGGCGACGCAGTTCCATCCGGAGAAGAGCCAGCAGGTGGGATTGAAGCTGCTGAAGAATTTCGCGGCGATGTGAGAGGGCCGGAGGGACGGGGAGGCCGAGATGCTGCGGACGTTCCTGTCGATTCCGGTTCCGGTAACGCAGGGGCTGCGGCGGATCCATCGAGAAGTGGAATTGCTGGGGGGACCGTTGCGGCTGGAGCGTCAGTCGCAGTGGCATCTGACGGTGAAGTTCCTGGGGGAGACCGAGGAATCACAGGTTCCCGCGATTATCGAACGTGTGGCCGAGGTGACGGCGACGTTTGGACCGTTCGAATTGCAGTTGCGGGGAGTGGGAGTGTTTCCGCACGAACGGCATCCGGTGGTGTTGTGGACCGGCGTGTTCCCCGATGAGCCGATAGGATCGCTGGCGCGGGGATTGGACGAGGCCGTGGTTACACTCGGGTTTGCGGCAGAGCGTCGGGCGTTTCATCCGCATCTGACGCTGGCGCGGATCAACGGGCGTCCGCCGCGAGATTTTGCGGAGTTGTTACGGAAACGCGCCACGACCGAGTTTGGTGCTGTGCCTGTCGAACGGGTCGAGCTGATGAAATCTGATCTGGGGCCACAGGGGGCGAGGCATTCGGTGTTGGAAGCGTTTTTGTTGAGGGGGTGATTTGAGGAGATGCTCGAAGAGAACCCGTCGCTGCCGCTCCGGGCTAGTAGATCAGGACAAACGGAGCGTCGATTTGAACTCGCCTCTTGTCGCTGCGCGACCCGGGCGCCGCGTTGCGGCGGCCGGGCCACCCGACGCGTGACGCTTGGCAATCGAATTCACAAATGTGAGTTTTGTGGCTCTTGTGAATTGAAGACGTCAGGCACGGCCTGACCTACAAGATTAGGTCTCGACCCAGCTTGTGAGATCAATCGTTCAGCGGGTCGGGCTCGTCGTCTTCATCGTTTCGCCACAGGCCGAATTCGTCTTCGTCCGGAAGGAACGAAGTTTCTTCCGAGGATTCATTCTCAGCCGCGTGGACCTGATCGATCTCGGCGAGTTCTTCCGGCGAGAGCAAAAACGACGTGGAGTTCGATAGCGGGGGCTGTGCGTTCAAGGAGCGGGGGTCGATGAGGATGCCCGCGGGATGAAGCGAACGGATGCGGAAGTCTTCCCAGACGATGGTGTAAACGAAGCAGGGATCACCCGCGAGCGTATAGGCGCCGGGTTGGCTTTCCCAGCAACTGAATCCCCTCCCCTGGGGGGGATCAACGTAGAGTCTCTGCTTGCAGAGAGGACAGACAAGTCCGACGGGACTGGCCTGATTCTCCGGGAGCTGATGTTCCAGGCAGTGAGTGAATTCCGGAAAGAAGGAACGCATGTCTTCATGCTAACTGAGGCGGGTGGGATTTGTCCGCTGAAAAGTAGAAGAATCCGAAAGTGGGAATTTGAACACAGGATGAATTTCGGGAAATTGGTTGCTCGCCGAGATGGGTTCGCTACAATGCGAGCGAGCCTTATATTCGCTACGATTGATGCAGAGTGCCTGAATTCTCGCGTTGCGGAGAGGTCCGGTCGGTGGAGATCGCCGGGGGAATGATCCAGCAGCCGCGAGATGAGATTCCGTCCGAACATCGAGGAGGATGCCCATGCTGGACCGAGAACAGGATCGAGGGGCGGGCCGGGAGTAAGTCGCCGGTCATTTCTGAAGGGATCAGGGGTAGCGGTCGCCGCGAGTGCGGTGGTGACCACGGCGCAAGAGGCGGCCCAGGCAGCGGCGGAAACCGCGGCGGGATCGGGAGCGCGGGAAATCACGCTGACGGTGAACGGGGAGGCTAAAAAGCTGACCGTGGAGCCGCGGGTGACACTGCTGGAGGCGCTCCGGAACGATTTGAAATACACCGGGTGCAAGGAAGTCTGCACGACGGCGAACTGCGGGGCCTGCACGGTGCTGATCGACGGGAAGCCGGTGTATGCCTGCACGCGATTTGCAGTCGCGGAAGCGGGCAAGAAGATCGAAACGCCGGAAGCGTACCTGGGGAAGAAGCCGGACGCGGTCATCGAAGGGTACATCAAGCATGATGCGACGCAGTGCGGCTACTGCACGCCGGGCTTCGTGATGGCGACGCGGGCGTTCCTGAACGAACACCCGCACGCCACGCTGGAAGAAATCCAGAAGGGGCTGGGAGGGAACCTGTGCCGGTGCGGCACATATGCGAACATTACGCACTGTGCGATGGAGATCGCGAAGAACGGAAAGGGTGGTGCGTGATCATGGTGGAACGGAAACATGCCTGGGGACCGCGTGCCGAGAACAAACTGATCGGGAAAGAAATTCCCCGCATTGACGCTTTGCCCAAAGTGGTCGGGGAGCCAAATATACGACCGACATCCTGCCGGAAGGGACGTTGTTCGCGAAGCTGTTGACCAGTCCGCATGCCAAGGCGACTGTCAAGAAGCTGGATGTCGAGCCGGCGAAGAAGATCCCGGGGGTTCGAGGGGTGTATGTCTTCCTGGACATGACCACCGAACGGGGAAAAGAACTGCGATGCGATGGGGCGTTGATTGCCGCCGTCGCGGCGGATCGTCCGGAGATAGCCGCCGAAGGGGTGAAGGCGATTGTCGTGGAATACGACGTGCAGCCCCACTTCGTGGATGAAGAGGACATCGAAGGGGCGAAGAAGTTTCCGAGCGATGAGGGTGGCCCTCCCAAGAAGAATTCGAAGGATGAGGGGCGGGTCAAGCCGTTGGGGAAATCGACGAAGGGGAAACCTGAGGACGAATTTTCCAAGTTGAAGCTGGTGCATCAGGGTTACTATGGGATCCAGACGATCAGCCACATGTGCCTGGAGCCGCACGGTGCGCACAGCCATTGGCCGGACAAGGACGTGCTGGACGTGCATCTGTCCACGCAGAATGTCTCGGGCACTCCGGGTCAGTTTGCGGCTGCCGCAGATCGGGATCGACGTCAAGAACGTGACGGTGACCTGCAACTACGAAGGGGGTGGCTTCGGTTCGAAGTTCGCCGCCGACGAGTGGGGGATTGCGTCCGCGGTGCTGGGCGCGTGAGACCGGCAAGCCGGTGCAACTGATGCTGGATCGGGCGACCGATCTGAAGATCGCGGGGGTGCGACCCTCGGGCTTCGTGCATGTGAAGATCGGTGCGGAATCGAACGGTGAGATCAAGGCGTGGGAAAGCCATCACTGGGGAACGCCCGGCTACGCGACGGCGGGAATCCCGATCACGAACATGCCTTACGTGTTCGACTTCCCCAACAAGACGGTTTCCGGCAGCCAGATCGTGTGCAACAGCGGTCCCAGCCGGGCGTGGCGTGCCCCGCCCCATCCGCAGTTGTGCGTGATGACGGAATGTGCGATCGATGACGTGGCGATGCGGCTGGGTCTGGACAGCTACGACGTCTTCAAGGCGAACCTGAAGGTGACCGGCGATCTTGCTGGGACGTATGCCGCGGAGATGGAAATCGCCGAGAAGCTGATGGACTGGAAAAAGAAGTGGCACCCGCACGGAAAAGGTTCCAAGGAGGGAGCGGTCAAGCGGGGGCTGGGGATGGCGATCCACACCTGGGGTGGTGGAGCCGGGCCCGGTGCGTGCCAGTTGAAGGTGCATCCGGACGGGAGCGTGGAGACGTTCCTGGGTAGCCAGGATATCGGAACGGGGACGCGGACGGTGATCGCGATCACGATCGCGGAGACGTTCGGCATTCCGCTGGAGAGCGTGAAGGTGAACCTCGGGACGAGCAAGTACATTGCGTCCGGTCCCTCAGGGGAAGCATCACGGTCGGCGGCGTGACGGGGATTCACCGGCGGGCGTCGCAGAACGCGCTGTGGGACATCTTCGACCGGGTGGCCGCCAAGTACAGCGTGAACGGTGAAACGCTGTCGGCCAAGGATGGAAACATTCTGAGCGGGACGGAAAAGGTGTGCACCTGGAAACAGGCGTGCAGCCTGCTCGGTCCGATGCCGCTGGAGGTGATCGAGAAAGGGCCGAAGGAAGACGGTTTGACCTCGGCCCGGGTGGGTGGCGTCCAGATGGCGGACGTGTCCGTGGACCTGGAGACCGGCGTCGTACGGATGAACAAGTTTGTCGCGGTGCAGGACTGCGGCCTGATCATCGACGAGCTGGACGGCGAAGAGCCAGGTCTATGGTGCGGTCGTCATGGGGATCTCCTATGCCCTCACCGAAGAGCGGATCATGGACAACAAGACGGGGCGGTATATCAATGCCGACCTGAAGAACTACAAGCTGGCGCGGATTGGAGACATCGGCGAGATTGTGGTCGAGATGTACCAGCCGGACAGCGAGTACAACCGGGGAGTGATCGGGTTGGGTGAACCGCCGGTGATTTCGCCGGGTGCGGCGATCTCGAATGCCGTGTGCAATGCGTTGGGTGTGCGTGCCGGTGCTGCCGTTGACTCCCAAACGTGTGCTGGATGCTTTGAAAGGAGGTGCGGTATGAAGTCCTTTGAGTATGTCAGCCCGCGGACGGAATCCGAGATGGTCGCGTTACTCAACGAGCCGAAGAAGAGCTGCGCGATCCTGGCGGGAGGGACGGACCTGGTGCCGTTGATGAAGGCCTCGCTCGTGGAAGCGGACCGGGTGGTGGACATCCGGAACGTGGAGACGATGCAGGGAATCCAGGAGGATGCGGAAGGGACCTGGATTGGTGCCCTCGCCGTTCTGGATGACGTGCTGAAGCATCCGTTGCTGGGGAACTATGAATCGGTGCGACAAGTGGCGGATGGGGTGCATGCGATCCAGGTGCAATCCTCGGGGACCGTGGGAGGGGACTTGTGCCTGCTTCCCAACTGCTGGTATTTCCGAAATGGTTACGGGTTGCTGGGGATGAAGGATGGCGAATCGCTCCCCGCGACCGGTGAGAACCGCTATCACGCGATCCTGGGGAACAAGGGTCCGGCGAAGTTCGTGAGTGCTTCGCGGTTGGCTCCGGCGTTGATTGCCTGGGGTGCGAAGGTGCGGATCGTCGGCCCGACCGAGGACAAAGTGGAATTATTGCCGCTGGAATATTTCTTCCAGGCCCCGAAGACGAACACGCAGGGAGTGACGGTGCTGAAGCGGGGACAACTGCTGACGCACGTGTGGCTGCCCAAGTGGAAAGAAGGGTTCGTCAGCGGGACGTACGAAGCGCTGCAGAGCAACGGTCTGGATTGGCCTTTGGCGGCGGCATCGTCGACGCTGGAGATCGTGGGGGGCCTGGTGCGGCAGGCGCGGGTCGTGCTGGGACACGTCGCTCCGACGCCGTGGCTGTCTCCCGAAGCGGCGAGTACGCTCATCGGCCAGCCGGTGAATGAAGCGACGGCTTCGCGTGCGGCGGATGCGGCCGTCGCGGATGCGACCCCGCTGTCGGAGAATGGTTATAAGGTGCAGATTGCCCGAGCGGCGGTGAAGCGGTCCCTGTTGCGGTCCGTTGGTCAACTGGAAGGAGGACTCTAAGATGAGTACGGAATCATTGCCTCAACTGCCTGTGATTGAACGGTGCCGGCATCTGCTGTCGAAGGGGATGTACATCAACGCCGGGTTGCCGGAAGGGAAGCACGTCACCGGGGACGGGAATTTCTGGTGCGGCAAAACCCAGACGGTGATGGGACCGGACCGGTACACGGTCGGGGACGAAGAATGCCGACTGTCCGGGAGAAGCTGCTACGAAGCGCGATAATCGTGCGAGTTTTTGACGCAATCAAAGCCCCTTGGATCACCGCGATCCGGGGGCTTTTTTCGCTTGGAGGGACGTTTTGGGGGGGCCGCGTGGCGCATTCACCTTGACGGGCCGAGGGGAGCGGGCAAAGATGAAAACTGATTCGGGTTTGGCCTGAGCGAGTGAAAAATCACTGAGAAGATCCCGGGAGGAAATTCCTCATGAAGTGTCTGCGAATGATGTTGGCGTTGGCGGTGTGCGGTTGCGGATTAACGAGGGTGGGATCCATCGGGATCGCGGGGGAATCCCGGATTTCGGGGGAATATATGGAGTCCCGGTCGTGCGACGTGTATACCGGTCCCTGTTTCGCTAATGGCGAAATCGGACTGTCGGGGCGGGAGGCGCTGATGGCGTGGAAAGTGGACGAAGGTTCGTGGTCGGGGGTTTCGCTTAATGGTTTGACGGTGGCGCTTGCCGTGCGTGCCAGCGATACGCTGGGGCACAACGCGAGCTTCCAGAACAAGCCCGAAGCGCTGAACGCGGTAGTGCTGGTCGACCAGAAGGCGGACACCAAGCAAAAAGAGGCGCTCGTCAACTTCGTAAAGGGGACCGTGCCAGAACTGGCGAAGGCGATCACCAAGGTGCAGAGCGTGCCGATGACGCTGGTGAACGATCACGTCAAGGGACATGGGGTGTTCCAGGCGGGGGATGTGGCCCGGATGGAAACCCGGAAGGTGGCAGCCGGGGATTGCATCTGCACGAACGAAGAGGTGTTCTACCCGCCTTTGTCGAAGGTGCGGAACTCGCAGCCGGTGTATTGCCTGGAATCCAAGTTCGACTCCCCTGCCCTGGGGACGACCTGGACGACCTACAACAAGCGGAGCGCCTTCCTGGCGACGTTCCGGATGTGAGCGATTCTTCGCAAGATCAATGAGGGCATGGGAAACCATGCCCTTTTTTTATGGGCCAGTTTATTACTGGTACGGTTTTTTATTGGGCTGGTTTTTATCGGTACGGGGAGGGGTTCCCGTGCAACGGGTGGGTGATGCCGTTAAAATCGGAGTGTCGCCGAAGCTGTTATTTATCGTCGTGATGAAGGAAAGCCGATGAAGAAATTTCTGTCCGGAGTCGCAGTCGCAGTGTTGCTGACCGTCCCCTGCCTGGGGGCGGATGATTTCAAACTGGAAACTGTGAAGCAGAAGCCTGCGGGGATTGCCCCGGCGATTGAAAAACTGCTGAGCGAGTCCGCGTACAAGGTGACCGGGCCAAACGGGGTGGTGTGCGAGATCTGGCTGGTGAAGGAACTGCCGGTGAAGAGCCCGTTCGAGGCGACGCTGAACGTCAAGTATCCGTTCACGCCGGGCGAACTGATGGGGGTGATCAAGCTGCCGACCGAGGGGGGCGCGACGGATTTCAAAGGCCAGGAACTTCCGGCGGGAACGTTTACGTTGCGATACGGGCAGCAGCCCCAGGATGGAAATCACCTGGGGACGAGCGACGTGTCGGACTTTGTGCTGGCGTGTTCTCCGGAAACGGACAAATCTCCGGCGGCGGTTTCGAAGATCGCGGATCTGTTCAAGCTGAGTGCGGCGGCGGCGGGGACCACCCATCCGGCGATCTTTCTGCTGTCTCCTCCCCCGGAGAAGGCATTTGAGAAGACCGGGTTGATGCACAACTCGGAAAAGGAATTCTGGATCCTGGAAACGAATGTGCCGGGGAAAGCGGGAGGAAAGGATGTCTCGCAGCCGGTGCGGATCGTCGTTTCCGGCCGTGGTGCGGGCTGAGTTTTGCGGAAGGAATATCCCCCGATGTTGGCGTGGAGTGTTTTCAGCAGAGTGAGCACGGCGGTGGCGGGTGTTGCGCTGATTGTCTGTCTGATGAGCAGCGTGCCAGTGTCGGCGTCGGATGCACCGAAGACTCAGCCGGAGAACAAGAAGCCTGACACGTTCGAGATTCCCGGGGGCAAGCCGGATGCCGGCAAGCCGGAGGCAAGTAAGCCCGGGCCGCCGAAGTTGGCGGCTGATGTGCAGAAGGGGTTGTATTCGGGGAAAGTGGTGTGGCTGCAGGAGGCGCTGAAGCGCAAAGGGATCACGGCCCGGGATGAAATGAAGGGGCAGGTGGTCCTGGAGACGGCGACCGGGGAGTTGTGGCCGATCGTCGCGGACTGGCGCGGACGGGCGTTCTTTCAGGACAAGCGTCTGCGCGACCGGCAGGTGGATCTGGTCTGCGGTCGAAGCCCGGGGAGCCCGTACCTGCAGGTGCTGATGGTGTTCACCTTCAATGAAGAGGGGGAGCGGGAGTTCACCGATTACTGGTGCGACATCTGCTCGATTCCGATGTACGAGGTGAAGGACTGCGAATGCTGCCAGGGGCCGATCCGATTGCGGTTTCAGCCCCAGAACCTGCCGGAATACATCCTGAAGCAGCAGAAAGAGGCTGCGGAGAAGAAGCAGGCCGAGAAAAAGTAAGCGTGGGAGACGGGGCTGACAGTTTCCAAACGGGGCGGATTTTCGCAGAATGGGGGGATTGCTCCCGCCCGGGAGCGTGCGACTCACTCCTCCCTTTTTCTCCCCAGAAAGTGCCCTGATTCAGCCATCATGACGAATTCTCTTGCCCAGCGTCTGCGCGGTATTCTCCCTCCGATTGTGACCCCGTTGAACGAAGCCCGGCGTTATGACGCCGCGGATGGGGAACGGCTGTGCCAGTACATGCTGGAGTGCGGCGTGCATGGGTTGTTCGTGCTGGGGACGTCGGGCGAAGGCCCGTTTACGCCGCTCGCGGACCGGGAATTGATCGTCAAGACGGCGGTGAAGGCATCCGCGGGAAAGGTGCCGGTCGTGGTCGGCGTGCTGGAATCGGGGACGGACCAGACAATCGAACAGGCCCGGATCGCCGAGAAGGCGGGGGCGGACGCGGTCGTGGTGGCGTCGCCGTATTATTTCCCGCTCGACCAGAAGGGGATTCTGGAACACTTCCGCTGCATCAAGAAGGCGGTTTCGGTGCCGCTGTTGGCGTATGACATTCCGCAGACGACGCACCTGAAGATGAGCCTCGACACCGTGCTGACGCTGGCGGAGGAAGGGACGATTATCGGGATCAAGGATTCCAGCCCGGACGTGAACAACACGCGGCGATTGATTTCGAAGTTGAAGGACAAGATCCGGATCTTCACGGGATCGGAAATCCTGGGCGATACGATCGTCAAGCTGGGGGGCGTCGGCGTGGTGCCGGGGCTGGCGAACGTGGCTCCGAAGGAATTCGTGATCCTGTGGGATCACCTGGAGGCGGGACGGATCGCGGAAGCGACCGCGCAGCAGGAACGGATCCTGAAGATATTCGAAGTGTTCCTGAAGAATGACGGCGGATCGAGCTTCAGCTACACGATCAACGTGATGAAGCAGTCGCTGCATCTGCGGGGGGTGATCAAGAACACCTACGTCAGCCGTCCGCTGGATCCGATTGACGCCGCGGGAATTGAGCGGACGAAGCGGATCATGACGGAACTGGAATGCTTTGCCGCCGGTCACTAGACCGTCTGACAAAATGCTCTGGACGAAGTGCGGTTTCCTGAAAACCGTAGATCTCGCGTGATGACCAACTGCATTTTGTCAGGCACTCTTAATTGCCGTGAAGGGTTGTGGTGATGTTGAACCGCTCGTTGAATGCCCGCGCGTATCGTCTGACGGAGCCTTTGGAGGCCCGGGCCGAGGAGCTGCGGATCGCAGTGCGGGACATTCACGACGGAGGGCGGATCTACGACTTCGGCGTGGAGGCGACGGGGGGGCTGGAAGCCGGGCTGGAACTGGCGCGGATCTGCATGGCGGGACTGGCGCGGGTGAACCTGGAGTCGGGACTGTGGTTCGGCTCGCGTCGACCTGTGGTGACCGTGGCGACGGATGACCCCGTGCGGGCGTGCCTGTTCAGCCAGTATGCGGGCTGGCAGCTGGCGGTCGGGAAGTTCTTTGCGATGGGGTCGGGGCCGATGCGGGCGGCGGCCCATCGGGAGGAGCTGTTTCAGAAGCTGAAATACAGCGAGACGGCGGAACTGACGGTCGGCGTGCTGGAGGGGCGGAAGCTGCCCGATGAGCACGTGTTCGCGGCGATTTCGGAAAAGACCGGCGTGCTGCGGGACCACATCCGCCTGTTGATTGCCCCGACGGCGAGCCTGGCGGGAACGTTGCAGGTAGTGGCGCGGTCGGTCGAGACGGCGCTCCACAAGATGCTGGAGGTCGGTTTCGACGTGGGGCAAGTGGTGAGCGGATTCGGTTCGGCTCCCCTGCCCCCGATTGGAGCTAATGATCTGCAGTCGATCGGCTGGACGAACGATGCGATCCTGTACGGCGGGAGCGTGACGCTGTGGGTGAATGGGGAGATCGACCAGATCCGGCAGCTCGGGCCGCAGATCCCCGCGTGTGCGTCGGACGCTTATGGACGTCCGTTCCTGGAGATCTTCGAAGCGGCGGGGCGGGATTTTTATAAGATCGATCCGCATCTGTTCAGCCCGGGGGAACTGATCCTCAATCATCTGCCGAGCGGCGAGATATTCACGTTCGGCAAGACGAATGCGGACGTGCTTAAAAAGTCATTCGCCGGCTGAGTTGATTTCACAAAATGCTCCGGACGAAGAGCAGTGTTCAGAACGCCGCAGAACAAACGTGCACACCAACCGCATCGATTGAGAATTTGGCGGGAGATTCTGGAGGATATCTTGAAGATCGCCGTGCTGGGGCAAACGGGAAGCTGGTATGCGGCGGATCTGGCGCGGGCGGCGCTTGCACGGGGGCACCGGCTGGATTTGATTCCCTTGAGCAACTGGGGGGCGGGTCTTCAGCGACGGGGAGACGGTGTTCGCGGGGGAGCAGGGACTGCGGAGTTACGACGTGGTGATCGTCCGGACGATGCCTCCCGGTTCGCTGGAGCAGGTGGTGGTGCGGATGGATTTCGGCGCGGCTGGAAAGCCGGGGCGTGCGGGTCGTCAATTCTCCCAAGGCGGTTGAGTGTGCCGTCGACAAATACCTGACGACGGCGAAGCTGGCGGCGCGCGGTTGCCGATTCCGGAGACGTGGGTCTGCGAGGATGAAGAGACGGGCGCTACGGGCATTTGACGCGTTGGGGAGGGACGTCGTCGTGAAGCCTTTGTTCGGGGCGGAGGGGCGCGTCCTGCGGGTGAGTGACCCGGACCTCGCATTGCGGACGTTTCGGACGATCTCCCGTTGCAGAGCGTGCTGTATGTGCAGAAGTTCGTGCCGCATGAAGGACATGACTTGCGGGTGATGGTGCTGGACGGACGGGTGCTGGGAGGAATGCGACGGTACGGGGGGGGAGATTTTCGGACGAATATCTCGCGCCAGGGGCGGGGTGAAAAGGTGACGCTGACTTCCGAACAGGAAGAGTGGGGGTTGCGGGCGTCCGAGGCGGTGGGGACGCACATCGCGGGGGGTGGATCTGCTGTACGACGCGGAGGGGCGGGGATACGTGGTGGAAGTGAACGGCGTGCCGGGGTGGAAGGCGTTTGCCCGGGTGAACGGCTGCGACGTGGCGGACGAGCTGATTCGCAGCCTGGAAGTCTGAACGTCGTTTAATTCACCTTCGCCTGGCCGGGGAGCGCGGGGTCATTGATCTGCCGCATGCGGAGCAGAGCGCTTCCTCGAGCATCTTCCGAGCAGCCTGGATTTCGGGGTCGATTCCGCGATGAGGTTGCGGCTTTCGTGCGGATCGTGTTGCAGGTCGAACAGGCCATCGCGTCCGGGATTCAGAAAGTCGCGGACCAGTTTCCAGCGGGGGTGCGGAACGCGCATGTCGGTGCGGATGTCGTGATGGTGGGAATACTGGATGTACATGTTGTCATCCCAGTCGGCGAGTTCTTTGCCTTGGAGTAAAGGCCAGGCGTTGCGGCCATGAATGCCGGTGTTGGCGGGAAGTGGAACACCCGTCGCGGCGAGGAGGGTCGGGAACCAGTCGAGGTGGGTGATCGTACGGTTCACGATCAGCCCGGCGGGGATTTTTTTGGGGAAGCGGACGATCGCGGGGACGCGGAGCGAGTTGTCGAGAAGATTAGGCGCGCTTGGCGGGGATGTTGGGGTTCGTCGAAGGGGGAATCGTGGTGAGAATCCATTCACCGTTCCCTTTGTGCAGGATGCCGTGATGGCCGACGTTGTAGCCGTGGTCGCTGGTGAAGATGAAGAGGGTGTTGTCGGCGATCTTGTCCTGATCGAGCACGGCAAGGAGACGCCCGACATTGCGGTCGATACAGGCAATGGCGGCGAGGTATTCGGGCATGATCTTCTTGACCTGGGCCACGTCGAGCAGCGGATGTTGCGGCTGCGGGAGGGCGGAGTCGAGTTTCTCGAAGGGTTTGTAGTCTTCGATGGAGAGCGGGAGCCAGGGGCGGTGCGGCTCACGGAAGTGCAGTGAAATGGCAAAGGGCTGGTGGAGATCCTTGCGCACGAAACGGATCGCCGCATCGGTGAAGACATCGGCGACGAACCCGGAGCGGCGTTCGGTGTGGTTATCGACGTCCAAGAGCGGGTCGCGGAGTTCGAGGGGGCTGGAGCGATGGCCGACAAAGTGGTCATAGCCGAAGTGTTTGGGGAGAAAACGGTCTTCCGTGCCGAGGTGCCATTTGCCGATCATGGCGGTCCGATAGCCGGCCTGCTTCAGGAAGGTGGGCCAGGCGGGATATTTCGGGTCGAGGCCGACGGCCGGTTCGGACTTGGGATTGATCCAGTCGGTGATGCCGACCTCGGTGCCATAGCGGCTGACGAGAACAGCGACGCGGGACGGGCTGCAGACAGGAGTAGGTGAGTAGCAGTGGTCGAGGCGTGCCCCTTCGCGGGCGAGACGGTCCAGATGGGGCGTCAGGGCTTGCGGATCCCCTCCCCCGCCCCAGGCCCAGGGGCCCATGTCGTCGGCGACGATAAAGATGATGTTGGGACGGGCGGGTGTACCATCGGCGGCAGAGGCAGCCGAACCCACAGACAGGAGCATTCCGACCAGCAGAAGAAAGAATCGCATGGGTGATGATTCCAGAAGGGATCGTTATTTCAGCGTGGGCATGGCGGCGTGGATCTCCTTCCGCCAGGCTGCGAGCAGCGTCAGGAGTTCCTTGGCTTTTTCCGGAGATTGAGCGGCGAGGTTGTGCTTCTCGCCGATGTCGTCGGTGAGATTGTACAACTCGACGTGGTTGTCCTCGAAGAATTGCAGGAGTTTCCAGTCCCCGGCGTGGATGGCTCCGACGGGGGTGGTCCGCCAGCCTGTTTTGGAGACGTACGACTCCAGATAGCCGGGGAAATGCCAATAGATGGCGGGGCGATTCAAGGTGGCATGAGGATCGCGGAGCAAGGGGAGAAAGCTGACGCCATCGAGAATGGCATTGTTTGGCCTGGCGGCGTGGGCGATGTCGATGAGGGTGGGATAGATGTCGATGTGAGCGACTGGGGTGTCGCAGGTCGCTTCGGGGGGAGTGACTCCGGGCCAGCGGACGATGAAGGGGACGCGGAGGCCTCCCTCGTAGAGAGTCCCCTTCCCTCCCTTGAGGGGAGCGTTATCGGTGGGGACCGGTTTCGGGCCGGGAGGTTCCGTGGATTGATAGCCACCCACGCCGCCGTTGTCGGAGGAGAAAATCACGACGGTGTTATCAGCGAGTTTCAGTTGATCGAGCGTGGCGAGAATTTTTCCGACGCTCTCATCGACGCTCTGGATCATGGCGGCGTAGACGGGATCGAAGTGGGTCCCCGCGGGGGGCTTTTGTTTCCAGCGGGCGATGTAGTCCGGTTTGGCCTGATAGGGAGTATGGACGCCGAAGTGGGGTAGGTAGAGGAAGAAGGGTTTGTCCTTGTGACGCTGGATGAAGTCCACGGCCCGGTCGGTCAGGTAATCCGCGAGGTAGGTTCCCTGTGGGACAGCAACAGGGGGAGAGGTTTCGAAATCGAAGTGCTTGCCGGCGGAGACGAGAGCTGCGTCGAAGCCGCGCTGGGAGGGATGGTATTGCCCCTGCTGTCCGAGGTGCCATTTGCCGAACATGGCGGTCGCATAGCCCGCCTGCTTAAGGGCCTGGGGGAGGATGGGAATGTCGAGCGGGAGATTGATTTCATTGCGGGGGACATTCATTTTGCGGTCGGACGGCTGGCCGCGCTCGAGGGTGGAGACAGTATAGATGCCGGTGCGGGGGGGATAGCGGCCACTCATCAGGACCGCGCGGGTGGGAGCGCAGTTCTGGCAGTTGTAGTAGCGGGTGAAGCGGATTCCCTGCTTCGCGAGGCGGTCGATGTTGGGGGTTTCGTAGTACTTCGAGCCCTGACAGGCGAGATCGGTCCAGCCCAGGTCGTCGGCGAGGATGTAGACGATATTCGGCCGATCCGCGGCGGACGCGAATGATCCGCTCAGGAGGATGAGCCACAGAAGTAAGCGGAAGAATTTCATTTGGGATTCCACCAGTGGTCGAGTTGGGTACGGAGTGACTGGACCCGATCGGGTGATTTTGCGGCGAGGTCGGTTTTCTCCTCAGGATCGGTGGTGAGGTCGAACAGTTCCGGGGAGGCTTTCGGTTCATTCACAGCGTCCGGGACGATCAGTTTGTCCGAGCCGGAGATGATCCAGCGGTAACGGAGATTGGCGGCGGGGCGATTGAGGTCGACGGCGTTGTGGGTGAAGCATTCGCCGAAGATGGCGGAGCGTTTTCCCAAGGCCTGGGGATCGAGGAGATTCAAGCCGGGGAGATCGGGCGGAAGATCCTGGCCGGTGAATTTGAGAATGGTGGGGAGGATGTCGATCGAAGAGGCGAGTTCATCGGTCATGCGGGGGGGGATTTTTCCCGGTGCGTGCAGAATGATCGGAGTGCGAAGGCCTCCTTCGTATTGGGATTGCTTGGAACGGGGGGCGTAGGCGGGGTTATCGGGGCGCTGGATCCAGCCATTGTCGGCGATGTAGATGATGAGGGTATTGTCCGCGACTTTTGCCTCGTTCAGGATGTTGCGGAGTTCGCCGACGGTTTCGTCAAACCATTCGACCATCGCCCAGTAGCGGGCGATGTGGGGGGAGGGGGTGCGGGGGAGATACTTTTTCAGCAAGCGCTCGGGAGGATTGTGGGGAGAGTGGGGCAGCATGGGGGCATACCAGACGAGGAAGGGACGCTGTTTCTTGCCGGCTTCCTGAATGAAATCGCGGATGGGCTGCATGGTTTTGCGACCGATGTTGAGACCATCGTCGCCATGCCGTTCGCCGCGGGTCATGCCGTGGGTGAAACCGCCGCGGGCATAATTCCCCTGCCACCATTTTCCGGTCTGGAGAGAGAGGTAGTTCTGTTTGGCGAGAAGCTTGGGGAGCGTGGGGACGGCGTCGAGATGGCGGTTCATGGTCTCGCGACCTTCTTTGAAGGCCGGCGATTGATGGAAGTTGCGAGGGGGAGTGCCGGGAGGGACGGGGGGATCGTTACTGGTGATGAGATGCTGGTGGGGATACAGGCCGGTGAGGATGGTGGCGAGGCTGGGGCAGCAGAGGCTGGAGGTGACATGCCCCCGGCGGAAGGTCACGCCTTCTTTGGCGAGGCGGTCGATGTGCGGCGTCTGGATGTGGGGATGCCCCATGAAGGAGTAGTCGGTCCAGGCGTGGTCATCGGAGATGATTAGGACGACGTTGGGGGGACTGGCCGCGATCACGGGGGACGCGGCGAACAGAACGAAGAACAGAAACCCGAAAAGAGAACGCATCGGTGAATTCCAGTCAGGAGGCGGCGGGGTCAGCCGCGCGGTATTTGTTGGGTTTGAATTGTTCGCCGCGTCCATTGGGCTGGGCGGGATTGTAGGCGGGGTTGGGAGTGGCATGGAGGGCGCGATTCCTGGTGAGGAATTCCTCCAGCCTCGCGCGCATGTCGCGAACGATGCTGGGATGTTTCCCCGCGACGTCCTGTTTCTCGGAGGGATCGTCTTTGAGGTTGAAGAGTTCCACGTGGGGGCCTTCTTCCCAGAGGATCAATTTCCAGTCACCGTGGCGAAGGACTGAGCCGGGGGCGCCTCCCTGGTTGCCGTAGTGGGGGTAGTGCCAGAAGAGATCGCGGGTGGCGGGTTGCTGGTCGTGCAGGATGAGTTCCTTGAGGCTGATGCCGTCGACGTGTGCAGCCTGAGGAGTGTGAACATCCGCCAGGTCGAGGAACGTGGGGAAGTAATCGATGCTGGAGACGGGGGTGTCGAGAGATTTCCCGGCGGGGAATTTGCCGGTCCAGCGTATGATGAGCGGGACGCGGATTCCCCCTTCATACAGCCAGCCTTTGCCGGCGCGGAGGGGCAGGTTGGCAGTGGGGTGCCCTTCGGAAGTGGAGAGACCGCCGTTGTCGGAGGTGAAGAGGACGATCGTCTGTTCATTGAGCTTCAACTCATCGAGTGTTTGCAAGACGCGACCGATGGCGGTGTCCATCGATTCGACCATGGCGGCGTAAATCGGGTGTTCGTGGTTGAGCAGAACCCTCCGCTCCCCTTCCCTCCCCCATTGAGCGTGCAGGCCGAGGCGTTGGCGTTTCTCTTCGTATTTCTTGACGAGAGATTCCGGGGCCATCAGCGGGGTATGGACGGCATAGAACGGAAAGTAGACGAAGAAGGGTTGGTCGCGATGCGCGCGGACAAAGGAGATGGTTTCCGTGGCGAGGCGGTCGGTGAGATATTCGCCGGGAGGACCATCGGTCAGACGAGGATTGGTGTAGGGGGAAAAGTATTTGTTGGGGCCGCGGGGGGCACCGTCTTCGGCGCCTCCCTTATTGATGTCGAAACCCTGATCCTCGGGATAAAAGCCTTGCGGGCCGAGGTGCCATTTGCCGGCGTGGAAGGTGTGATAGCCGGTGGATTTGAGGACTTCCGCGAGGGTGATTTCGGCCAGGGGAAGTCGATCGGCATATGGCGCGGGGAGGAGCAGGGTGTTCTTTTTCCAGTTAGCGGGCTGGTTGCCGCCGGCGGGGTTGATGTAGTCGGTGACGCCGGTGCGGAGCGGATATTTGCCGGTGAGAACAGCGGCCCGGGTGGGAGAACAGACGGGACAGGCGGCGTAGGCCTGCGTAAAGCGGAGTCCCTGCTGCGCGAGGCGATCGAGATGCGGGGTTTCGTAGAAGGTGCTGCCATAACAGCCGAGGTCTGTCTGGCCGAGGTCATCCATCAGGAAGAGGATGATGTTCGGTTTTTGGGCGGCAGTACCCCACGCAGGGGCGAGCAAAAAGATTGCGGCGAGCAGCAGGACTGTGATGCGCATCGAATGGCCTTGGAGAATTAGTCTTCCGGAACAGGGGCGTCAGGGAGGATTGGTTTTCCTTCCCAGACGGTTTCCCTGGTGAGGGGGTTATAGGTGAGAACTCGATGGGCACTGCCGGGGGCGGGAGGGTTGTCCACTGTGGGGAGCCAGCGGCGATGTTCGGCGATGACGGCAGCGTGTTCTTTCACTATGGCGAGTTCTTTTTGTGAGGCGAGGTTGTGCCATTCGTTCGGGTCGGTGCGGTGATCGTACAGTTCTTCGGAGCCGTCGGCGTAGCGGATGTAGCGCCAGTGCTGAGAACGGATCGTGTGATTTCCCTGATTGTGGGAGGTAATGGCGGGCCAGGGACGGGTGGCCTGAGCGTCTTTGAGCTGCGGCTGCAGAGAATGCCCTTCCAGATCGGTTCGGGGTGGAAGCTGACAGAGATCGATCAGCGTGGGATAGAGGTCGAGGAGTTCGACGGGCTGGTCGCAGATGGAATTTTCGGGAATCGAAGGTCCGGCGAAGATCAGGGGGACGTGGGTGGAGCGTTCCCAGAGGGTGTTCTTGCCGGTGATCTGCTTTTCGCCGAGATGCCAGCCATGATCGGACCAGAGAATGACGAGCGTGTCTTGATCGTGGTTTGAAGTCTTGAGGGCCTGGAGCAGTTCGCCGACCTGGTGATCGACAAAGCTGATGCAGGCGAGGTAGGAGCGGGCGAGATTCCGCCATTGGTTCTGTTCCTGCAGCCAGCGGAGGCGAGGCTCGGGGAGATACCAGTGCAGATACCAGGCGAAGCGAGGGATGTCGTCCCGGTCATGGGGATTGACTTTGGGGAGTAACTGGTCGCTGTCGGGATAGAGGTCATACCAGCGTTGGGTGGTGTAACAGGGGACGTGCGGCAGGAAGTAGCCGATGGAGAGGAAGAAGGGTTTGTCGCGAGGTTGTTGTTTAATCTGATCGACGGCCCAGCGGGTCAGGATCGCGTCCCCTTTGTCCTTGTCCTCGTGAGGAAAGACGCCCCAATCCATGAGGGGGTTATTTCCCATGGGGGTGGGAGGGATGAGCTTGGGGGGGCTTCACGCCGATGCTTGACGGGGGGCCATAGAGGTCGAATTCGCTCGGTTTGTCCTGAGGCCGAATGGAGTGAAAGATTTTGCCTGTCGTGAGGGTGCGGTAACCGTGCCGGGCGAAATGTTGCGGGAGGGAGACGCGGTCCTTGAATGCGGGAAGTGTCCGGAGAGAGGGGGCGAGGCCATACACACCGGTGGTGGTGGGACGGAGGCCGAACAGCAGACTGGTGCGGGAGGGATTGCAGAGAGGGGCCTGGCAGTGGGCGTTGCGGAAGAGGGTGCCCCGTTTCGCGAGGGCGTCGATGTGGGGAGTCCGCACCAGCGGATGGCCACCGAGGCAGCCCAGCCAGTCGTTCAGATCATCGACCGCGATGAGCAGAACGTTCGGGCGTTTGGCGGCAGGTTCGGAGGCCTGCAGCGAGAAGCCGATCCCACAGATGACGCATAAGAATAAGAGAAAACGTCTCACAACGGCGTGCTCCGACGAACGCTGGATTCTTACTCGGACGTTGAAAGATGAGGGGGGATTCATCATACGGAATTTCAGAAATGGACGCCTCTCCAAAGGGGAACTCGGGGACAATTCGGAAGGATTCCGCGGGAGTTTTGAGAGACTCTGGCGAAGGGTCGACGGGGGAGCTAATCTGGGTCTGCTCTTGTCTGATCTGACAAATGCTCTGGACGAAGCGCGGTTTCCTGACGTCGTTCCTTCGAACGTGATCACCAACCGCATGTTGTCGGGGGCATTTTGTCAGGAGCACCTCGTGAGTATTCACCATTGATTCGCAGGAACTGACCACGATGCAGCGGAACTTGACGACGTTTCTGATTCTTTCGGCGGCGACGATGTCTCTGGGGTGGGGGCTGCGGGGGACAATTGGCGGGGGGCCGTCCGGGGCGATGATTCCGGGGGCGATGATCGGGCTGTGCCTGTGTCTGCTGCTGGATCTGAAGAAGCACGTGCATCTGATCGCGGCGATGGGGGCGGTTGGGATCGGGATCGGGGGGCAGATGACGTATGGGCAGACGATCGGCTTCGCCAGAGTGCCGGAGACGATGTGGTGGGGTCTGTTGGGACTGACGCTCAAAGGGGCGGCGTGGGGTGTGGTGGGAGGTGGGATCCTGGGAATGGGATTCATGATCCAGAAATACACTCGCAAGGAAGTGCTGCTGAGTCTGCTGTATCTCGCCGTGGGGACGATGGTGGGGTGGGCAATCTTCGATCACACGAAGCTGGTCTATTTCTCGAATCGTTACGACAGGCCGCGCGAAGAGGTGTTGGTGGGGATGTTGCTGGGAGCGGTCGGCTTTCTGATCATTCCCTGGATGAAGAAGCGGGAGCAATTCACCCTGGAGATGGCGCTGTGGGGGTTCTACTTCGGCGGGTTGGGGTTTGGCGGGGGTGGCTTGTTCATGGCGATCAGCCAAAGAGTGCCCGCAGCGTACCAGAAGCTTCCCTACTGGAAAGGAATGGAGTTCACGTTCGGAGCGCTGCTGGGGATTGGGTATGCGATCGCCTGTTATCGAAACCGGGAGATGTTGAAGAGAGAGAACCTGGCGTTGAGTGAACAGGACGATGTGTGGGGAAAACTGCCGCGCGCGGCGACGTATCCTGTCTTGCTGCTGCTGGTGGTGGCGAGCCTGTGGTTTAACTTTGGTTTATCACATCGCCCGTGGACTCCATCGGAAGGGATCTACACAATTCTGGGGTGCTTGCTGCTGGCGGTGGCGATCTGTTCGGAATTTCTGGCAGCTCATATCGCATTTTCAATAACGGTCGTTGCTTTCTTCCGGGATTTCGTTGCGGGTGCCCTGAAGATGAAAGGGAGCGAA
Source organism: Planctomycetales bacterium (assembly GCA_046349635.1). GTDB lineage: Bacteria > Planctomycetota > Planctomycetia > Planctomycetales > Planctomycetaceae > JAXMBX01. The sequence continues at coordinate 53,071 of JAXMBX010000020.1, read as the reverse complement.
GCGATCCAGATTCCACCCCGGAGTTTGTGGGGGATCACGTTCATTCTCGCGATGCCGGTGGTGGCGTACGTCTCCACGCAACTGCAGGCGAAAACAAAGCGAACCGCACGCGAACTCCTGCTGCTGACCTGGGCGGGGGTCATCGACTGCTTCGCGAAGTTTTTCTTCTTGCTGAATGGCCTGGACCATGGGCTGGTAGAGAAGGTGTTTGTCGTCGAAACGTTGATTGTGACCGGAATGGTGTTGGCGATCTCCAGCCGGGATGTCGAAGAGGATTGATCCTGCGGTCAGGGGAAGAACGGATTCGGGGGAGGATTCTTCCTGAAACCTTCGGCCTGTGTCACAATGGTGGTCGGGAAGCGATCGGGAATCAGGTGACGAGGGTAAGCCGTGAAAATCCGACAAATCGGCTCCGCCGTGGGGAACGGGGACGGGCATCAGAACCTGACGACGTTTCTGATCAATGAGACAGTGGCGATTGATGCGGGCTGCCTGGGTTACATCTCCCCGGTCGAAGTCCAACGCGCGGTCAAGCAGGTGTTTTTGTCCCACTCCCATATCGATCACGTCGGATCGCTCCCTTCGTTCCTGAGCAATGTCTACGAGCCGCGTGGGGATGGTCCGACGATCCATGCGGGCGGGTTTGTGTTGGATTCGTTGCGGCGGGATTTGTTCAACGACCGGATCTGGCCGGATCTGGAGCGGTTATCGGCGGGGGTGGTTTCATTTTATCGGACGGATGAACTGGTTTCGGAGCGGCCGGTGGTGGTCGAGGGGTTGACGATCACGCCGATTGAAGTCAACCACGTTGTCCCGACGCACGGTTTTCTGGTGCAGGATGCGACAGGGACGGCGGTGCTGTTCGTCTCCGATTCCGGGCCGACGGAGCGGATCTGGGAAATTGCCAACGCCACGCCAGGATTGAAGATGGTCTTCATGGAATGCAGTTTCCCGAATGCTTTGGGGGAACTGGCGATGAAAACCAAACACCTCACCCCTGCCCTGTTCGAGCGAGAGCTGGCGAAGTTGAAGATCCCCGCGCAGATTGTGGCCGTCCATTTGAAGACGGGGTTTCATCAAACAGTGGTGGAAGAGTTGAATGCGCTGAAGATCAGGAACTTGGAGATTGGCGGGGGAGATCGGGTCTGGGAGGTGAGCTGACCGGAAAAGCTGCTCGACAGCAAGGGGTTACCGAAGGTCGGGAAGATCGAGGGGCGAATGACTACGAAGTTTGTTTAGCGAAACCGGCTGCGGCGAAGGCCGCCAAGTCGTAAAGAGGCCCGCATGAATCGTGTCGCTCGGAGTATGTTTGCGGCTGCCCTGCTCTTTTGCTGTGGGAGTGGTCTCTGTGCGGCGGAAGTCGTCGATGGAGTGATTCTGCAGCGGGAGATTTCTTATCACCCCGGCGGGCACCGGATGATGAAACTGGATCTGGCGGTTCCGGAAGCGAAATCGGAGAAACCGTTGCCGGTGATTGTGCTGATTCACGGGGGAGGCTGGGTGGATGGGGATAAATCAAGTTTTGCGACGATCAAGCCTCGGAACCAGGCGAATGTGATCGACTATGCGCGGCTGGGTTTCGCCGCGGCAACGATCAACTATCGACTCTCCAAAGAGGCGATCTATCCTTCCGGTCTGGAGGATTGCGAGTGCGCGATCCGCTGGTTGCGGGCGCATGCGAAGGAACACAATCTCGATCCGGCCCGGATCGGAGCGTGGGGAAACTCCGCGGGAGGACACCTGGCGCTGATGCTGGCGATTTCCGAGGAGCCTTCCCTGGCTGCGGATGCCCCGTGGCGGGAACATTCCAGCCGGGTGCAGTGTGCGATCAGCGACAGCGGGCCGATTGACATGGTGGCGCAATACCATCAGGGGGTGTTGCGGGGTGTGGTGAATATGTTCATGGGAGGTCCGCCGGAGGGGGAACTGCTGAAGGCGTACCAGAAATGTTCCCCGTCGACATATGCGGATCGGATCAAGATTCCGTTGATGCTGATTTATGGGGTGGAGGATAATCAGGTGCCGATTGAGACGGCGGACAAGTTTGTGGTGGAACTGCAGAAGAACGGCTTGCACGATTTGAGCTATCATCGGCTGGCGACCGTGGGGCATTGTCCGCATTCGTTGATCCAGGTTCCGTGGACCCGGACGGTCGTGAATGAGTTCTTCGCCCGGACGCTGAAATTGAAAGACCCCGCCCCTCAGAAATAACGCATCGCTGAAGGAGAGAATGTGATGGCATCCCGGTCCACACGACGGCATGTTTTGAAGCAGGGAGTTGCCGCAATCGTCGCGGGAGGTCTGAGCACGGGTCTGTTTGCCGCGAAACCTCAAGAAAAATTGCCTCCCGTCCGGACGATTACCCAGGGGCCGAAGCGGCACTGGTTTGGGTATTACGACAAGCTGGAATTCGATCCGACGAGCCGGTATGTGCTGGGGATGGAGGTGGATTTTGAGCATCGTGCCCCGAGGCCTGAGGATCGGATCGGCGTGGGGATGGTGGATCTGCAGGCTGGGGATGCGTGGATTCCGCTGGGGACGACGACTGCCTGGTGCTGGCAACAGGGGTGCATGCTGCAGTGGCTTCCCGGTTCGAAAGAGACGGTTGTCTGGAATGATCGGGAGGGGGGCGAGTACGTCTGCCGGATATTGAACGTCCGGACGAAAGAGCTGCGCACGATTCCGCATCCGATCTACGCCCTGAGCCCGGACGGGAAGACCGCGATTGCGACCGACTTCCGACGGTTGGGGCATTGCAGGCCGGGGTATGGGTACAACGGCATTTCCGACCCGAATGAGAAGATTGCGCTGCCCAAAGACACGGGGATTTTCCGGATCGATCTGGCGACCGGACGGCAGGAACTGATCCTGGCGATTGCGGACGTGGCGAAGTTCGGGCCGCAGTTGCCGAGCATGCAGGGAAGTGGGAAGCACTGGTTCAATCACCTGCTGTTCAATCCGGAGGGGACACGGTTCGTGTTTTTACACCGCTGGCAAACAGGCCCCGAGAAACGGGAGACGCGGATGATTACCGCCAACCTCGATGGTTCCGATCTGCACGTGCTGGATGCGAACGGGATCACGTCGCACTTCATCTGGCGCGACCCGGAACACATCCTGGCGTTCTCACGGCAACCGGTGCATGGAAACAGGTTTTACCTGTTCGACGACAAGGGGCGGGACATTGAACCGGTCGCCCCGAAGAAGATGCAACAGGATGGGCATTGCACGTATCTGCCGGGGGGAGAGTGGATCCTGAATGACAGTTATCCGGACAAGCAGCGGTTGCAGCATCCGTATCTGTATCATGTGAAGACGGAGCGGGTGGTGCCGCTGGGACATTTCCTGTCTCCGGCGGAATACACGGGTGAGTGGCGATGCGACACGCATCCCCGCTTCAGTCCGGATGGCCGAAAGGTGGTGATCGACTCGCCGCATGCCGGGGGACGCCAATTGCACCTGATCGACATCAGCGAGATCGTCGGTTAGTGAGCTGCCTGGCCTAACTGGGCAGGCGATTGTTTCGAATCAGAGTCAAACGCGCACATGCCCACCCTGCTTCGCGAAGTGGGCATGCCACCCAAAACATCTGACAAATAAGAGTCGTCGGGTTTACAAGAGAGTTTACTGCAGTTCGCCTGCGGTGCGGGCTTCCACCCCGGACAATCCCTGCAGGGCCTGGTGATAGGCGGAAGAGCGGGCGGCACGGAGCAGCGCGGCGATGCGGTGATCCTGCAGCATGGAGTGGGGGATGCAGAGATCGTAGCGTTCGCGGCGGACCCCAAGGAAACCGAGGCCGTATTCTTCGGCGACCCATTGCAGGCTGATGCAGGCGTCTCCCCAGCCGTTGCGGAGGGCTTCGGCGACTCCGCGATGATCGCGTGCCATGCGTCGCGGCATGCGATCGCCGAGCACCTGTTGCAACTTTGATAGGCGCCCGAGCCTTTTTCGCGACCGATCCAGGAAAGGCGCGAGGAGCTGAGTGGAACGGAGAGCGGGGAGTTGATGGAGAACTCAACGCGACTCCGGATTGCCAGGCCCCCATGGAGAGAATCTGAAACTCTTCCGTGAGGGCCTCCCACGCGGCGGTGGAGTTAGCGGAGGAATTGACGGCGGCGAGATGAATCCCTGCCGCGTGGACGAGACCGGTGCTCAAGGCCTGCAGCGATTGGCGGCTGGAACGCTGGACGGCCAGGAGACGAATTCCGGAGGACTCCCAGAGTTCGTGGGCCAGCAGCCCGACGGCGGGGTCACAGGTGGCGATGACGAGCGTCCGGCGGGCGAGATCCCGTGCCGTCGCGGACAGCGGTTCCGTGGGAGCGGTGGCGTCATGCGGCCAGAAAGAGGTCGCGACTTCGTGGGGTGAATACGCGAGGAACTCTCCGCGATGTTCCGCAATCCAGCAGCGGCCGGGAGATTTCTCCTGGGGCCAAGCCCAGCGCGATGGTGAGTGACCTGCCCGCCGTCCGAATAGTTCTTCGACCGTACAGCCGAAAGATTCGGCGAGCGCGAGGGCTGCGGAGACGGAGGGTGTGAGGCGTTCGCCTTCGATGGCGCTGACCGCGGTGCGGGAAATACCCGCGCCGAGGGCAAGTTCCGCCGGGACCAGCCTTTTCGCTCGCGGAATTCGCGGACGCGATACATCGGTTGAATTTGATCTGGCGGTTGTGTTTGGTGTGACATGATCATATCATTATGTGACATGATCCGGTCGTCTGCAAGGGTCCCCAGGAGAGATTTCAATGCACAGGTTTTCAATTCGTCGACGTTCGGGGTTCATCCTGATCGAATTGCTGGTGGTGATTGCGATTATCGGGGTGTTGATTTCGCCGCTTCTGCCGCCGTGCAGCAAGCGCGGGAGGCGGTCCGCCGGACCAGTTGCAAGAACAACATGAAGCAACTGGGACTGGCGTTGCACAACTACCTGGATGCCAACAAGGTGTTTCCCCGGTCGGATCGTGTACGTCTCGCCGACGGACGATCTGACCCAGACCGCGAATGCCAATGCGACGACCGGAAAGGGAGACACTTTTTCGGGGTTTGCCCAGATGCTCCCCTACATCGATCAGATGGCGTTGTATAACCAGATCAATTTCCGGAGCGGGCCGGATACCTCAGCGAATGACACTCTCGCGATCATCCAGCCGGTGATCTTCCTCTGCCCCAGCGATCCGTGGGTGCAGTCGCTGGCCCAGGGGCGGGCTTCGCGGGAATCACGAATTATGTCATGAACACGGGGACGACGTTCTCCGTCTCCACCAAAACCCCTCCGGGAATGCGGAACAGGGATCTCTTTCGAGAACTCCAAGATCGGCACGCAGGACATCACGGATGGTCCGTCCCAGACGATCTGCCTGAGCGAACAGATTATTTCCGATCCGGCGGACAAGACCAATACCGGCGGGAACTGGAATGGGTTCACTCCCTCCACGGGTTTCGTGCTGACGACCGGGAACAACAACACGAACAACGGTCCGGAACTGATCAACTATCCGGGGGACTGCATTTCCGGCGGGAAGCTGCAACTGACGCGCGGCAGCCGGATTCTGTATGGAGCCCCGGGTCACACGATGTACAACCACATTCGCGGCCCAAACGACACGGGGATTGATTGTCGGGGTGGTCTGCCGCACAGCGTGCGGAACTTCTACTGGTGGAGCCGGTTGTCGCACAACGTGGCGGCTCACAGCCGGCATTCGGGGGGCGTGCACTCCCTGTTCTGCGACGGCCATGTCTCCTTCATCACGAACCAGGTGGACCTGGGTCTGTGGCAGGCGATGGGGGGCCGGAACGACGGCAAGGCGAGCAACGACTTCTGATCTGTTTCTGATCAGGCGATATCACAGAATGCTCTGGACGAGCACGTTTCTCTGAAACAACAGATTCAACGTGATCGCCAACCGCATGTTGTGAGATGCTTTCAGCGTGTAGATTTTTGGGGGGTGTCGGGCCTGGCGGTCTGCTGGTACTGCCTCCGGAATTGCTGGATCCGCTGCAGATCGTTGGCCCGCTGGAAGGTGGCCGGACGGGCGACGACCGGACTGGAAACCGGTTGTCCCCGCTGGGGGATCTTTTCGACCTTGGGGGTTTTCTCAGCGACCTGGTCGGAGTCCATGTAGCCATCGGTGAGTGTCTTGAGGAACGCGACGAGGTCGTTCTCCTCGGCATCGGTCAGCTTGAGGTTGCCGAGTTCCTCGTGATTGACGGTCTCGGGAACTTCCGCAGGGGGAAAGTCCCCGGGGCGGACGTCGCGGAGGTTGTAGAAGTGGATGACATCCTTGAGGCTCTTGAAATAGCCGTTGTGGGTGTAGGCTTTCACGAATCCGGGGTGGGGACGGCGATCGACATTGCGTAGCGTGGGGACCTTGAAGGCGCCGCGGAGTTCCTGTTCCTTGACGGTTTCATAGAGTCCCAGATCGACGTGCTGTTCACCATCGGGATTGATGTCGGCGGGCATGCGATAGAACGGGTTCAGGCGGTTGCGCGGAATCCCGAGGTTGTCGTAGGTGAAATCGGTGAACAACGGCGGGCTGCCGTCGTCCCCCGGTTTGTGGGGATGGCAGTTCGCACAGTTAGCCTTGCCGGCGAAAAGCTCCAGGCCCCGGGCTTCGCTGGGGGAAAGTTTCGCCTGGCCGGCGAGGTAGGCATCGTACTTCGAGCTGAACGGATTTACTTCGTGCGAGGATTCGTAAGCGGCGAGCGAGGCGGCGATTCGGCTGAGGACCTGATTCACATTTTCGGGAGAATCCTCCAATGTCCCCGCCCCGTGAACTTTCTCGAATAACGGTCGATACGAGGAGTGTTGCAGCTTCTTGAAAAGTGCGACTGCATCGGCGTTGTTCTGTTCGAGCGGATTGAGGAGCGGGCCTGTCGCCTGATCCGTCAACGTGTGGGCACGACCGTCCCAGAACTGGCCTCCCGTCGTGTCTCCCGATTTGGGATCGCGGCTGAAAGAGGGGCTGAAGGAGGCATAGGAGACCGTGGGGGGTTTGCGCTTGCCGAACCGTCCCTTGACGGCCCCTTCCATCACCGCCCCTTCGAGGTTGATCTTCGCCTGGGGCCCGGTGAAACCGGTGGCGGGGTGGTGGCAACTGGCGCAGGACTGCCCGACCGGGTTGGACAACTGCGGATCGAAAAAGATCTGTTTCCCGAGTTGTTCCAGAAGCCGGGGTTCTTCTCCCCGGACTAAAACCGGCGAAAAGATGACGAGGCCAATCAATGCCAGCAGGATCGCGAACAGGGACGTGGGTTTCATGGAACCGGGCTCCCACGGGAATGAGGAGATGTACGGCGAGCGGACCAGCGGGAAAGAGGTTTTCCCGAGGGGGGCGGAATTTTCGCGGGAAGCGGGGTTTTGGGCAAGAGGGAATCCGGCCGCGAAATGCAGGGATTTCGGGAGCGAATCGTGCGGCAGAAGGGCTTATTCGCCGAGGTGGAACAGCTTTTTGAGAGCGTCCATCAGGCCGTGGGGAGTCCCTTCGCGGGCCTCGTCCCGCAGGGCCTCCATGGGAGGGTGGAGGAGCTTGTTGACGATTCGCTCGATGGACTTTGTGATTTCATCCCGCTCTGCCTCAAGATGCGGGAGCTTCTGAAACAAACGCTGGGTTTCCATCTCCACGATCTCGTTCCAGCGTTCGCGGAGTTCCCGGACCAGAGGGCCAGTGGCTCGATGTGCCAGGGTGGCGGTGAAGGCATCGGTCTCCTGCTCGATGATGTTCCAGGCCTTGTCGAGTTCCTTCTGCCTTCGCTTGCGGTTCTGTTCGCAGGTGGCCTGCAGGTCATCGATGCAGTAGAGGTAGACCTCTTCATCGACGTCGGCCACATCGGAGGTGAAGTCGCGCGGTGCGCCGAGATCGAGGATGAAAACGGGGCGCATGCCATTCTGCTGGCGGACTCGGCGGAAGCGGGGGGCATCGACAATGGGGCGGTCGGCCCCCGTCGTGCTGACGATGACGTCCGCCTCGGCGAGCGTGAGATCGAGATCTTCCCAGGAACGGACCGCTCCCCCCCACTGTCCTGCCAGAACCTGCGCCCGCTCCTTGTTGCGGTTAATGACGGTGATCTTGCGGACCCCTTCGTCCTGAAGGTAGCGGAGGGTTTCCTCGGCCATCTGCCCGGCCCCGATGACGAGGACGTGCTTATCGTCAAAGCGTTCGAAGATTCCCTTGCCGAATTCTCCCACGGCGACGCTGGCAATGGAGACCCGTCCTTCGGAGAGGCCGGTCTCCGTGCGGACCCGCTTGGAGACGCTCAAGGCCCGTTCGAACAACGGGGTGGTCAGCGGGCCGTCCGCCTGCATGGACTTGGCCTGGCTGTAGGCTTCCCGGACCTGTGCGACGATCTGCGGTTCGCCGAGGACCATGCTGTCGAGGCTGGAAGCGACGCTAAACAGATGCCGCACGACGTCCGTGCCGGTCCGTTCCACCAGATCCCCAATAAAATCATCCAGGGGAATCTGGTGAAATTCCGCGAGAAAACGGGCGATGTCCTGATGCGTCGGGCCATGTTCGAGCGAGGTGTTCGCGGAATACAACTCGACCCGATTGCAGGTGGAGAGGATGACGTGTTCCGACGTGGGGAAGCGGCGTTTCAGTTCGCGGTAGGCCTCCTGGACCCGCTCCGGGGTAAAGGCGAGCCTTTCGCGCACATTCAGATCGGCCGTCTGATAGTTGCAGTGGATGACTTGCAGATGCACGGGGCTACCTCCGACTCACAACAAAATGAGAAAGAGGTAAATCCGACGGATCACCCGCATGCCAGGTCTTGGATCCCACCCTGCCGGAGACGATCTGCAATCCCAGCAGCGTGACCAGCAGAAATCCGCAGGACCAGAGCGTCAGGAGGGCGACCTGCCTCCCCTGCCCGCGATTGGTGGTCAGCAGACGGGTGAACAAGGCGACCATGACGACCCACATGACGGCGCTTCCCAGGACAAGGGGGTCGGTCCAATAACTGGCCTCTCGTTCTCCACGCAGAAAGAGGATCAGTCCGATGCCCGTCGCGAATCCGAACGTGAGGAGCGGGACGGAAATCAGGATGGCGGCCCGGTTCAGTCGGGCCAGGCGTTCCAGGTTGGGCATGGCCATGCCGGGGGTCAGCAGACGGCGGTGCTTGAGACGATTCTGCTGGAACAAGTACATCAGGGAGAGGACCAGGCCGACAATCACCCCGAGCATTCCCAGGACGAGCAGCGAGGCATGGAGCATCTTCCAGCCGCGGAGCGCGTCGAGCTGGGGCTTCGAAATCTGGGTCTGGACGAAATACGAGGCGCCGATACAGGCGAGGACGATCGGGAGGAGAAATACGCCGATCGGCAAGTCCCGGTCGCATAACGTCAGGGTGATGTAGGAAATCACCGCCAGCCAGGAGAGGACCAGCAGCCAGTCATGGGGGGAACTCAACAGGGGCGGGAGATGCAACTGGCGGGAGCGGGCGAGGAGATAGAGGGTATGGGCCACCAGACCTGCCAGGCTGAACGCGAGGGCGATGAGCCGGCTAACCTGGTTTTTCCCCCGAAAGCGGTAGAGTTCCAGGACAAAGGCCACGCTGTAGCTGGCCAGAAAGCAAAACACCTGGATCTTGTCCATCCCGCACGCCTCAACCGCGATTCATACTGTGGAATTCCCTCGATTATATCCGCGCGAGGGACGGTGCGGAATTGCGGCAGCAGGTTCCCAACGAGATTCAGGGTCTTCCCTGCCCTATTCCGGGCGGGATTCCAGTTGATAATCGCTGATTTTCTTATGCAAGGTGTTGCGGTTGATCCCGAGGCGGGTGGCAGCCTTGGTCTGGACCCCCTGGCAGGAACGGAGCACCTGGTCGATCAGCTCTTTCTCGACGACGGAGACGACCCCCTCGTACAGATTCTCCGAATCGGGGGCTGAGGCAATCCCCAGCGCCACAAGTTCGCGACACAGGGAATCCATTGATTTCGGGCCGTGACGGGAAATACGAACGGGGGTCAACCCCCGGACGTGGGCGGGAAGGAGATCCGGTGTGATTTTCCCCGCGTTGGAAAGCACGATCGCCCGTTCGACGTAGTTCTGCAGTTCCCGAACGTTGCCCGGCCAGACGTACTTCTGGAACGTGTCGATGACGTCATCCGAGATGACGGGGACCGGAACGCGGTTTTTCTCCGCATACCGCTGGACGAAGAAATTGACCAAAGCCGGGATGTCATCCCGCCGCTCGCGCAACGGGGGGAGGTCGATGGGGACGACATTCAGCCGATAATAGAGGTCTTCGCGAAAGCGCCCTTCGGCGATTTCGTCGAGCAGATCGCGGTTGGTGGCGGCGACGACGCGGCAATCGACCTTGATCGTCTTGGTGTCGCCGACCCGTTCGAATTCCTGTTCCTGCAGGACGCGGAGTAGTTTGACCTGGAGCTTGAAGCTGACGGAGTTGATCTCATCGAGGAAGATGGTTCCGCCGTGGGCCGCTTCAAAACGCCCGGTTCGATTTTCGTTGGCGCTGGTGAAGGCCCCTTTGACGTGGCCGAAGAGTTCGCTTTCCAGCAGGCTCTCGCTTAAGGCGCCGCAATTCACGCGAATAAACGGGCCGGTGGTCCGGCTGCTGAGTTCATGGAGAGCCCGCGCGATCAGTTCCTTGCCGGTACCGGTCTCCCCCGTCAGGAGGACCGTCGCCGAACTGGGGGCGACCTGGCGGGTCATGAGATAGACCTGCCGCATCGCGGAACTGCTCCCGATGACCCCTGAGATCTCTGTTTCTTTTGCGGACCCTGCTCCACCCTGAGAATAACTGGCCATTCCCCCGCCCTATTTCGAGAACCAAGGCGGCGCAGCCCGGTCCTTGTGCATTTTGTGGGATCACTGCCGTGATTATAGGCGGTTCTGGGGCGGAGGGGAAGTTTGTGTGTCAGGAAATAAAGCGAGGGACGAAATGATCGACCGACCGGAAGGAATTACGTCAGAATCGGGTGCAGAACTGCCATCAGGTCCGGCAAGGCCGGAAGATCCCTCAAATCGCTAAAATCACTCCGCTTTGGGGAGTTTGATCTCCGGGCGATAGAGCAGCAGATGTTCCCCGATGAGGGTCGAATTGGGCTTCAAGGCCCCGATCAGGCTCGCGAGTGGTGTCCGCAAATCGGGATCGCCGCTTCGCCACAGGGTCCGGAGGCGGTTCACCGAATCGGCGGTGATTAACAGCGAGTTTTTCTGCACATGCGTGGCGAGGAGACGGGCTGCCTGAATGCGTTCCGCCATGTCGATTTTTTCATCGACCACAATGTCGGCCAGGCGTTGCTGGGCATCAGCCGTGGAGAAGGTCGCCAGGGGGGCCAGCAGGTCGTAGACCAGGGCGGGATTGCGCGTTCCCTGAATGATCAATTGCTCGGTTCCCGCCAGAGAGAAGATCTCCCCGAGAGGTGTGCGGACGACAAAGTTGAGGGCTTCCGCGGCTCCCCTGGATTCCCGTTGCCGTTCCGCGGGACTGAGAGGAGTGACGGTTTGCGAGGCGAGAAAGTCCTTGACGTTGTTTTCGAGGTCCGCGACGGAGTAGGGTTCGCGGATGACGTACAACCTCGAATCGCGCGCGGTCCGCAGGGCATATTTGGCTTTCAGGCTTTCATCGCCGAAGATCACGATGGGCATCTGACGGGTGCGGGAATCGGCCCGGAAGTTGGCAATGGTTTCGGTCAAGGGCCACTGCCCGACTTGCGCGTTCACCATGATCAGGTCGGGGGCATTGCCTTCACTCGCACGGCGGAAGCCTTCGCGGCCGTTGTGGCTGAGGGAGGATTGATAACCGATCCCCTGCACGAGGCCCGCGATGACCACGCCGCGGCTGGTATTGGGGTCAATGACCAACGCCTGTCGGGGAGGCTCGACGCTGTCCGTCAGGCACCGGGCCAGAATCGCAATGACCCGCTGGTGATTCCGGAACCCGGAACTGGGGCGAATCGCGATGATCGCCTGGGCGGCTTCATATTGCACGCGAAGGTCAGGATCATCCAGCGCCCGGACCATGGGGGCAAGGTGGGTGCCGCTCCCGTGTAATTGCTGCATTGTGGCGTTGCGGGCCAAGGCCCGCAGGGCACCGACGGCGGCGGTCATACGACGGTCTTCCAACGCCACTTCCAGCACTTTGGAGATGAGTTCGGGGCCGGCGGCGACAGCCAGTTCAAACGCGCTGCCGGGATTCTCCGGAGTGATCCAGATCCCCTCTTTTTCATGGGTTTCATACCCCAATGCGCCGGTCAGGAAGACGGTCTGAATTTCTTCATCCTTGGGGGAGAGCTCCAGCGACCGGCGGGCGAAACGGAGCGCCCAGAGTTGCGTGGCTTCATGCGGATCCATGCGCCGTGCGACGACCGTCTTGCGGTCCTTGTCCCACAGCCAGAACGTGACCTTTCCCTGCAGGTCCGGGGGAGCGATCGGTTGACCGCGATAGTACAGCCGGGCCAGTTCACGCAGCTTTTCGGAGACTTGCCCGGAGAGAATCTCGGGGGCGACGTCGTGACCGGTGAGTTTCGTCAGCGCGGCGCGTGCAGCGGTCCGCACTCCCTCAGTCATCTGGGGGGCGACGGCGAAATACCAGAGGTGCTGCGTGGCGCGGGGATCTTCGATATCTCCCAGAATGCGAATCACCCGGGCTCGCAGTTCCTCATCGGGCGTGTCGACCGCGGCGATTAATTGCGGGACGGCAGGCTTGCCGATTTTCACCAGGAGTTCGGTCAAGGTGGTGCGCAGCTCGGCGGCGGCGGGATCCTGCAACTCGACCAGGATGGCGGGGACGGTCAGTTCTCCCGCGGCGCGGAGTTCCACGAATGCGGCATCGCGTGCGTCGGCGGATCCCCGCAGGTCATCCAGCATGCGGCGGGAGGTGGCGGGGTTCGCCATGTGATCGCCGATGACTTTGTTCACGCGATTGAGCAGATCAATCGATTCGGGCTGCAGTTCCTTGATATTGGCGAGCTTCAGGAAGATCGTCGGGCCGAGTTCCCGGCGAAGCTGCAGGATGTCCTCATCCTTAGGCGGGAGCGTCAGCAGTTTCTTCAAGTAGACCTTGGCCAGATCAGGCCGAGCCAGATCGGTCATCAGCATGACGGCATCGAACAGTTCCGCGGGGGTCTTGGGAACTTTTGTCAGAGGTGAAACGAGAGTCTTGCTCAGGGGAACGGGCTTGGCCTCTTCACCCTCAGGTTTTTCGTCGGAAGGAGGGGCATCGGCCGCAGGCTGGGCCTCTGCCGGGGGGGCTTTGTCGGCCGCTTCCGTCTCCGCCGGTTTCTCCTGGGCAAAGAGTGTCGAGGGGATCATCCCCGACAGGAGCAGGATTCCGAACCAGAGCGCGACCAGCGGGGTAAAGATCTTCATTGCGGGCATGGAGAATGACTGACCTGAAAGAGGGATCGCCGAATCAGGAGGCGGCTAAAAAACGCACTCCACGATTCTCCATCGTAAGCCGGGAAAGTTACGTAAAACAATCGTTTTCTAACGATTGGAGGAAGAAATCCGCGGCTGAAATTCCCCACCGGGGAAGGCGCGCGGAGCTTCCTTTCAGTTCATCGAAAGGAACCCTGCTCCGACTCTTCCCGGAGGTTGGGCCAGTTGATTGTAACCGTGGTGCGGACGGTTCGGACTGCAGCAGTCAACGAAGGTGGGGAAAAGGTCTCGCTCAGACCAGTTCCGGGGCCACCAGATCTTCATAGGTTTCCCGGCGGCGAATGAGCTTCGCCTGGGAGCCGCTGACGATGACCTCGGCCCCGCGCGGGCGGGAATTGTAATTGCTGCTCATCGCGGTTCCATAGGCTCCCGCCGAGAAGATGCTGAGCAGTTCACCCCGTTCCACGGGAGGCAGGGAGCGTCCCTTGGCCATGCAATCCCCCGATTCACACACCGGCCCGACGATGTCGGTCGGTTCGCAGCCCGGGATGTCGGCCTCGTAGTCCCCGGGAGCGGGAACGCGGGGCTGCACGGGCCAGATGCGGTGGAAGGCGTCGTACATCGCGGGGCGGACGAGGTCGTTCATCGCGGCGTCCTGAATGACGAACAGCTTCCCCCCTTCCCGCTTGGTGAAGATTACCCGGCTGACGAGGATGCCGGCGTTGCCGACAATGAACCGCCCCGGTTCGAGAGCGAGACGGCAGCCCATCGCCTTGACGCCAGGGACGATGACCTTGGCATATTCCGAGGCGGGGAGTGCTTCCTGCTGGCGATAATTAATCCCGAAGCCACCCCCCAGGTTGAGCCAGCCTATGTCGTGCCCCTTGGCGCGGAGGGATTGGATGACCTCTCCCCCCTTGGTGACGGCGGCGGCATAGGGGTCAGTGGTGAGGATCGGAGAACCCAGATGCATGTGGATTCCCTTGAGGGCCAGCGACGGAGTGCGCAGGACCTTGTCGGCGAGTTCGTTGGCCCGCTCGATGTCCATGCCGAACTTGTTCCCCTTCTTGCCGGTGGTTGTCTTGGCGTGAGTCTTGGCATCAATGTCGGGATTCAGCCGCAATGCGACCGGGGCTACGACATTCATGGAAGAGGCGACTTGCGCGATGGCGTCCAGTTCCGCTTCACTCTCGACATTGAACATCAGGATGTGATTTTCGAGAGCGGCGCGGATTTCTTCGTCCGTTTTGCCGACGCCGGCGAAGACCACCTTGCTGGTATCCGCTCCCGCCTGCTTGACGCGGAAGAGTTCTCCCCCCGAGACGACGTCGAAGCTGCTCCCCGCGTCCTTCATCACCTTCAGGATGCCGAGGCTGGAATTCGCTTTCACCGAGTAGCAGATCACGGGGTCCAGTTCCGCAAAGGCGGATTGAATCTGCTGCAGGTGATGCAGCAGGGTCTTCTGGGAATAGATCCAGAGAGGAGTGCCGTACGTATCCGCCAGTTGGCGGACGGGAACCTCTTCGCAATACAACTCGCCGTTCTGATAGTGAAAATGATCCATGACGTTGCTCGGAGACTCACTCAAAGGAGTAGATTTTGAAGTTGATACAGAGGCAGCGGTCAGCGCGGGTCACGAATTGTGACGCGCCAGCAGTTCCGCGATCTGCACGGCGTTCGTGGCGGCCCCCTTGCGGAGGTTGTCGCTGACGCACCAGAAGCTCAAGCCGTTGGGATGCGAAAGGTCGCGGCGGATCCGTCCGATGAAGACTTCATCCCGACCGGTGCAGTTGATCGGCATGGGGTATTTTCCGCCGGAGGGATCATCCACGACGGCGAGGCCGGGGAATGCGGAGAAGAGCTTGCGGGCCTCTTCCGGAGTGACGGGGCGCTCGGTTTCGACGGTGATCGTTTCGCTGTGGCAGTTCGCAACCGGGATGCGGATGCAGGTGGCATTGATCTGAATGGACTGGTCCCCGAGGATCTTGCGGGTCTCGTAGACCATCTTCAGTTCTTCGCTGGTGTAGCCGTCATCCTTGAAGCTGCCGATCTGCGGAATGGCGTTGAAGGCGATCGGATGTGCGAAGGTCTGACACTTATAGTCCCCCCCCTTCACTTCCGCTTCGACTCCTCCCATCAGGTCGCGGGTTCCCTGCAGGCCGGCGCCGCTGACTGCCTGGTAGGTACTGACGATCACGCGGCGGACCTTGGCGGCATCGTGCAAAGGCTTCAGGGCGAGCGCCATCTGCGTGGTGGAGCAGTTCGGGCTGGCGATGATCCCCTTCGCCTGCAGGGCATCCTGCGGATTGATTTCCGGGATGACCAGCGCCACGTCGGGCTTCATCCGCCAGTAACCGGATTCATCGATGACTTTGCACCCGGCCTTCACGGCGGCGGGGAGATGTTCCGCGGCGACGTCATCGGGAGTGCTGGCGATGACCAGATCCACTCCCTGGAAGACGGCGGGTTTGAGTTCTTCGAGAACGTGGGGTTTGCCCATGAACGTCACGGTTTTGCCGGCACTCCGCCCGGAGGCGACGAGTTTGAAATTTTTGGCCGGAAACTTGCGCTGCTCAAGCAGTTGCAACATGATCTGGCCGACCGCCCCCGTGGCGCCGACCACCGCGACATTCTGGAACACGACAGACGCTCCTCGCAGATTGTTAGGTTAAAGAAATCGAGTTTGTAGGGGTTGAATTTGTCGCAACTCCAATTACGACAGAGTTTTCAGGGAATCTATAAGTATAAACCCTGCAGGAAAATCTTCAATCGAGTTGGATTTCCTGTGGGTTGGCGAGGATTTGGAATGCCGCGCTCTCCCGAATTGCAGCGCCGCCCCCTGATCTCCAGGAAGTTGGAGTGTTACGAAATTGTTATCACAGGTCCGACGGGAAAGCGGCGGCTGTAAAGTGAACCCCACAAACACAAAACTACTCTTCCCGCAGACTGCTCGTGAGATTACCGGTTCGTTATACTGGGAATCTATTATTTCGCATTAAGACGAAAAAATTTCGATTCGCAGCGGCAGTTTTCTGTGAGTCAGGCTGCTTTAATTTTTTTGGCTCGTCTCCTCGCGTCACGTTTCGTGAGACGGCCTGTTCGATAAAGGTTCGGAGTACGAATGAAAATTCTGGTCGTCGGTCAGGGAGGGCGGGAACACGCCCTGGTCTGGAAACTGAAACAATCCCCCTCGGTCAAAGCGGTGTTCTGCGCCCCTGGAAATGCGGGAACAGCGTTGGAAGCGACGAACGTCGATATCCCCGCGGATGACGTGCAGCGGCTCGTCAAATTTGCTCAGACGGAGAAGATCGGTCTGGTCGTGATTGGTCCGGAAGCTCCCCTGGTGGCCGGCTTGACCGATGCCATGGAGAAGGCGGGGCTGAAGGTCTTCGGGCCCAGTAAGGGGGCTGCGGAGCTGGAAGGGAGCAAGGTCTTCTGCAAGGAACTGATGCGGCAGGCCGCAATTCCGACGGCGGAATTTGCTGTCTTTCGGCACGCCGACGAAGCGGAAGCCTATTTGAATGACCGGGAAGAAGTTCCGCTGGTGGTGAAGGCCGATGGTCTGGCGGCCGGCAAGGGGGTGTATGTCTGCTCCAACCGGGCCGAGGCTTTGGAGGCCGTGCGCCGGATCATGCGGTTGCGCGAATTCGGTTCTGCGGGTGATCGCGTGGTCATCGAAGAGCGATTGGATGGGCAGGAAGCGAGTATCCTCGCACTTGTGGATGGAAGCACGATTATCCCGCTGGAAACGGCCCAGGATCACAAGGCGGCTTTTGACGATGACAAGGGGCCGAACACGGGTGGGATGGGGGCCTATAGCCCTGCCCCGCTGATCACGCCGGAACTGATGAGCCAGATCGAACGGCTGATTCTGGTGCCGACGGTCCATGCGATGCGGCGGGCCAAGCGTCCTTTCAAGGGAATACTGTACGCCGGGTTGATGATCACCAACCAGGGGCCGAAAGTTCTGGAATACAACGTGCGGTTTGGTGATCCCGAGGCCCAGCCGATTTTGATGCGGCTGAAGTCCGATCTGGCGCAGGTGCTGCTGGCCGCGGCGGAAGGTCGGCTCGACAAGCTGCCCGCTCTGGAATGGGATCCGCGTCCGGCGGTCTGCGTGGTGATGGCCGCTGCGGGATATCCCGGCGACTACGAAAAGGGGCACCCCATCAAGGGGCTCGATGAAGCGGCCAAGGTCGAAGATGCGAAGGTGTTCCAGGCGGGAACCACGACGAAGAATGGTAACACCGTCACCAATGGGGGCCGTGTCCTGGGTGTCACCGCGGTGGGAGATACCATCGCGAACGCGAAGTTGCGGGCTTACCAGGCGGTGAAGTGCATCCGCTGGGACGGCGCCTGGTGCCGGCACGACATCTCCGACAAGGCGCGCAACCTGACCGCCCGCCCGACCTGATGGTTTTCGCCGCTTGCTGGCTCATATGACGTGATCGGATTTCAGGACCGGCCGACTTTGGGCGGAATGAATTCCAGTTCGGCGTCGCTGCGGGGCCGCAGGAAATCGAAGTCGCACCCTTCGTCCGCCTGCAGGACGTGTTCGATGTACATCCGCGGATAGCCGCGGAGATGCTTTGTCGGCTGGGGGTTCCAGGCTTGCTTGCGGGTGGCCAGTTCGGTTGCGGAGACGAGCAATTCCAGCTTGCGCGTGGAGACGTCGAGCAGAATTTCATCTCCATCCCGCACGAGAGCGAGTGGTCCACCGGCAGCCGCTTCGGGGGCGATGTGCAGGACCACGGTTCCATAGCTGGTGCCGCTCATGCGGGAGTCGCTCAGACGAACGATGTCAGTGATCCCCTGCTCCAGGAGCTTGGTGGGGACCGGAATCATCCCCCACTCGGGAAAACCGGGAACACCCTTGGGGCCGGCATTCTGCAGGACCAGGACGCTGTCGGCCGTGACGGGGAGAGCGGGATCATTCACCCGATTGAGCATGTCATCGTAGTCCTTGAAGACGATCGCCTTGCCGCGGTGCTGCATCAGGTGGGGAGATGCGGCGGAGATCTTGATCACTCCTCCCTGGGGCGCCAGATTTCCGGATACGACGGCAATCGCCCCCTGCGGACTGAGTGGTTCTGTGGCGGTCCGGATCACTTCCTTGTTCAGCGAGCGTCCCCCCTTGATGTTTTCTCCCAGCGTTCTGCCGGAGACGGTCATGGCGTCGAGGTGCAACAGGGACTTCAGTTCTCCCTGCAATGCGGGCACTCCTCCGGCGGCGAAGAATTCATCCATCAGGAATTTTCCGGAGGGGCTGAGATTCACCAGCCAGGGGGTTTCTCGGGCGAGTTCGTCAAAGCGCTGCAGGGTGACACCCAGATTGCGGCGCCCGGCAATCGCCAGCAGATGGACGACCCCATTGGTGGATCCTCCCAGTGCGAGCAGCGTCCGGATCGCATTGTCGAAGGCTTTGTTCGTGAGGATCTGAGCGGGGGTGAGGTTCTCTTTCACCATCTCGACGATCCGCCGTCCGGTCGCCTCGGCGGCGACAATCCGGCGGGAATCGTAGGCGGGGAGCGCGGCGACGCCTGGGAGCATCATTCCCAGCGCTTCGGAGAGGGAGGTCATTGTGGAGGCGGTCCCCATGGTGTTGCAGGCCCCGGCACTGCAGCCGTAGCTCGCTTCCAGTTCGCGCCAGTCGTCCAGAGAAAGTTTCCCTGATCGGACGTCATCCCAGTATTTCCAGAGATCGGTCCCCGCGCCGATCATGGTCCCTTTCCAGGCCCCATTACTGCGCGGTCCGCCGTTGAATTGAATCGCGGGAAGATTCGCACTGGCGGCTCCCATGAGTTGCGCGGGGGTCGTTTTGTCGCAGTTGCAAAGCATCACGACGCCGTCAATGGGATTGGAGCGGAGCGTTTCCTCCAGCTCCATCGCCATCAGATTGCGATACAGCATGGCGGAGGGTTTCATGAACTCTTCCCCCAGCGAGATCGTGCCGAATTCCAGCGGCAGACCCCCGGCGGCGATGACACCCCGTTTCACCGCTTCGGCGAGGGAGCGGAGATTCATGTTGCAGTTGTTGAGTTCGCTCCAACTGTTGGCGATCCCGATGACCGGCTGCCCCTGGTAATACTTCGGATCGAAACCCATCGAGCGGAGTGCGGCCCGATGTTGGAACGCCAGTTCTTCCCGTCCGGCGAACCATTCCGCGCTGCGCAACTTTTGAACCGCCTGTGACGTGCCGTTGTGTGTCATACGATCTCTTTCCGGAGAGTATTCGAATTATTTTGGGAGGAGTCGGGAACCGACAGTGGAGATTTTGACCAATCTCGCAATAATTCGATTGTCGGACTCGAAACCTGATTGGCGACACTGGAATGTCCCGACGATTATGGCGTGGTCCACAGAGAGAAGAAAGTTCCAGTGCGAGAAGAAAGTTCCAGCAGGACATGACGGAATCTTACGAAGCGGGTTCATCTCGGTTTGACGTCTCCCCCGGCGAGTATTCCTTGCAGGAATCGGGCGGGCTGGAGTCTGGTGCATTTCCAGAGCCCGCTATGGCTTCAGAACGGTTGACTCCCCCACGTCCATCCGTGGTGCTGCCTCTGATCCTGTTTTTTTTGACGTGTTTGTCGACGTGGGCGGTCGGAGGTTGGGAATACTCGCTGGCATTGATGTCGATTCTGCTCGCGCATGAAATGGGGCATTTCCTGCAATGTGTTCGATATCGCGTACCGGCGACGCTGCCGTTGTTTATTCCGATGCCGACGATCATCGGGACGATGGGGGCGGTCATCGTTCAGCGGGGACGTCATGCGGATCGGAAACAGATGTTCGATATCGCAGTCAGCGGCCCGCTGGCGGGATTGGTCGTCGCGATCCCGGCGTTAATCTGGGGATTGAATCATTCGAATGTGGCGCCCATTCCCACCGATCGATTCGTCTATCATTTTGGGGAGCCGCTGCTCGTTCAATGGCTGGTCTTCTGGAAATTCGGCCCCCTGCTCCCCGGCGAGGATACCTTCATGCATCCCGTGGCAATGGCCGGGTGGGTGGGGATCTTCATTACCGCTCTCAACCTGCTTCCGGTCAGTCAGTTGGATGGTGGGCACATCCTGTACTGCCTGCTGGGGAAAAAAGCTCATCTTGTCGCCGTGAACCTGTGGAGGCTGGCACTGTTGGTGGTCATCATCGGCGGAACCTTCTACGATCCCAGTCTGTATAGCTGGACGGTGATGCTGTTTTTGATCTGGCTCATGGGGCTGCGTCACCCCGCCACCCGGAACGATGACGTTCCATTAGGACCGGGGAGACGCTACCTCGGCTGGGCCACGTTAGCTTTTATCCTGATCGGATTCACTCCGAACCCGATCTCCATCAGCGAACCGACGACGCAACGAGACTTGGTTCAAGCCCCGACCCCCGTCTCCGCATCAGTCCGCTGAATGCGGTTAGTTCGCCATGTGCTTCTTCATGAACATGAGGGCATCTTCGGCCAGGCGGAGTTCATCGGTGAACATCCGGCGCCAGATCTTGGTGGCGGCGGCGATGGCGGGCAAGGCGAGACCGAACGCCTCGACCGTCAGCCAGCCATCGTATTTGACCTCTTTCAGCGTTTTGAACGCGGTGTCGAAATCGACGTGTCCCTGGCCGGGGGTGGAGCGGTCATTTTCCGAGATATGAACGTGGGCCATGACCGGGGCCATGGTCTTGATGGCGGTCGCCGTGCATTTCTCTTCGATGTTCGCGTGGAACGTGTCGTACATCGTCTTGATGTTGGGGTGGTCGATCTGCTTGACGAAATCGGCCGCGTCCGCCGCACAGTTCAGCAGGTAGCATTCGAAGCGGTTCAGGTATTCCACAACCATCGTGACGCCGGCGGCTTTGGCATGGTCTCCGACCGAGGCGAGGGTGTCGCGGGACCATTTCCGTTCATCCGCAGTCGGGGAAGCACCGCTGAAGACGCCGATCGCGGAGTGGAACGGACCGACAAGTGCAGTCCCACCGGCGAGATGGACCATGTCCACCGCCTGCTTCAGGTATTCCGCCCCGGCCTTGCGGATGGCGGCATCAGGGGAAGCGGGGTTATTGTCGGGGCCGCAGACCGTGACGGCAGTTGTACCCAGACCGAGTTCCTTAGTCTTCTTCCCGACCGCGGAAAACTTGGGGGCATTGATCTCGAAGATCGGCAGTTCCACGCCGTCGTAGCCCATTTTCTTCAGGGAATCCAGGATGCCGTAATGGGCCTCGTTGACTTCGGTGGTCCACAGCAGCATGTTCATGCCGTATTTCATGGGTCGATCCCTTCTCGCTCTGAAGTATTCACTCCGAGGTGTTGGCTGGGTGGTCTTGATTCGTCAGGCTTGGTCCCACGATCATATCCCAACTCGGAGCGATTTACAGCCCTCCAAATCGCCCGTTACGGAGTGAAATTCCTCACTCCGAGGGGTCAGAAATCTGCTCGGTCAGCAGATCATCAGCCCGGGATTCGACCAGGGTCCGTCCGTCCCGCAGGACGTCGATCACTTCTTCCGGCAGCGGATTCAGCTTGATCCGTTTCATGACCTGGTTCAGCCGTTTCCAGAGGGTTTCGGGGCGAAGATAATCCCACAGGAAGTTTTCATCCACAAACAGCGGAATCAGCGGGGCAAGGCGATTGGTGGCATCGCGCGCCATCCGGTTCACGGCCTGTTCGACAACGGCAGGATCAATCGCGCGGAGGGCCTGATAGTAACGTTCCAGCAGTTCACTTCCGTGCCGCTCAATCAAGACAGCATCCAGCAGCAGTTCCGTCACGATATGCCCTAGAAAGCTGGGGCGATGGTTTTCATCAGCGGGGAGAACCCGTCGGAACTGCAGCGTCAGAGCTTCGGTCACTTCGAGAAACGGAACGGTCCGGTGAAACCAGTGATCATCGTGCAGGTGCTGCAGGACACCGGCGGCGATTTCGGACTCGATGGAACCCGATCCGTCCGCATGCGGGGCCACCCGCCGGGAGCGCATCCGGACTCCTCTGTCGGCGATGGAGAGCCAGTCGGGGATTGCGGTCCCTGCCAGGAAGTAGGGACGGTCGCAGAAACGGTAACCGTGAGAGAAGTAATTCATGCGTCAGCGATCCCGCAGGATTTCAGCGGCGGCGTTTTTGCCGCAGGCCCCCATCACTCCTCCGCCCGGATGCGCCGCACTGCCGCAGATGTACAGCCCGCGGACCGGAGTGCGATAATCGGACCAGCCCGGGACGGGGCGGAGAGAGAAGAGCTGGTGCAACGGCATGGCCCCCTGGAAGATGTTGCCTCCCGTCAACCCGAAGGTCCGCTCCAGATCGAGCGGGGTCAGGATCTGGCGATGCAGGATACTGTCCGGGACGTTGGGGGCATAGCGGGCGATTTCCGCGATGCAGCGATCCCCGAACTGCTCCTTGATGTCATCCCAGTGGGCATTGCGCAACTGGTACGGGGCGTATTGGATGAAGAGCGACAGAATGTGATGGCCGGGAGGAGTGAGCGTGTCATCCACCGAGGTGGGGATTGTCATCTCGATGATCGGGCGCTGGGAGGGAGCGCCGTATTTGGCGTCATCGTAAGCCCGTTCGAGATAATCGAGTGAGCAGCCGATGTGGATGGTTCCCCGGTGCTGCGGGCCGACGCTTTGATTGCCGGGAAGAGCCGTGAAGTTCGGAAGTTCCTTGACCGCCAGATTCATTTTCAGGCTGGCGCTGGCAAAGTCGATCCGCGCGACCGCTCTCTGAAATGGTTTGGGGAGGATGTCCGGTTGCAGCAGGCGTTCGAACGTCCAATGCGGATCGAGACAGGAGGCGACTTTCTTTGCGGGGATGATTTCCCCGTTTTCCAGTTTTACTCCCGTGGTCCCGCCGCTGGTGGTCAGGATCTGCGAGACGGCGGCGTTCGTGCGGATGTCGGCTCCCCGTTCCCGCGCGGCTTTGGCGAGGGCATCGGATAATGCCCCCATTCCGCCGCGGACATAGCCCCAGACCCCTCGTGCCCCCCCTGCCCGTCCCATGACGTGATGCAGCAGGACATACGCAGTCCCGGGCGCGGAGATAGGTTGGAATGTGCCAATGATCGCATCGGTCGCCAGCGTTCCCTTGAGGACATCCGATTCGAACCAGCGGTCCAGAATGGGGCGTGCCCCCCCCGTCAGAATCTCCAGAGCTTCGGGGAGTTGTTCCCCCAATTTCTCCATGGCCTTATAGAGATCCCACCCTTTGTTCAGATCGCGGAGCTTTTTCCCCCAGCCGATCTTTCGCCAGTTCGTGGGAAGTGGGAGCAGATCGGGAGGGACGCTGGACAGAATCGGCTCCAGTTTTTCGGCGATTCGTTCCAGCAGTTTTTCATAGCGGGGATAGGCTTCCGCATCCTTCTTGGAGAACTTGGAGATCTCGCGGAAATTCAGATCCCGATCGGGACCGAGGAGCAGATAGCGGCCATCTTCCAGCGGTGTGAATGACGAGGGATTGCGGGCGAGCACCTTATATCCATGCCGGGCGAGTTGCAGGTGAGATTCAATTTCCGGCAGGAGGAGGCTGACGACATAGGAGGCGGTGGAAACCTTGTAGCCGGGCCACAGTTCTTCCGTGACGGCGGCCCCCCCCACCATCGAGCGGCGCTCGAGAACCAGAACTTTTTTGCCCGCTTCCGCCAGGTAGGAGGCACAGACCAATCCGTTATGCCCTGCCCCGATAATGATGCAATCGTACAAAACATCCATCCTTGTCAGTGCCAATCTGAGGCTGAGCCGGCTTGAGTCATGGCGAGAGGTGAGAAGGGAATTAGACGACAGGAAGTTCCCACGCCTTGCGATATTCGCGTCCCAGCAGTTCCTGGTGAGCGGACATCTTCAGCGTCGCGGGATCAAATTTCAACGTCTGGCCGGCGCGATACGCTGCCGAACCGAGGTGGCACATGGCCGTGGAAAGATGCCCCGTCCGCAGATCGGCATTCGGCGTGGCGCGGGTCTTGATGCAGTCGATGAAATTGCGGTAATGAGCCCCGGCCTGATCGCTCGACTCACTCGCGGGAGTCTCCTTGGAGCCATACACCTTCCAGCCTCCGCGGTCGACGACCAGTGTTCCGTCATCACCATAAAACGCGGCGGCGGAACTCCTTCCATCCAGGCCGTAGTTGCTCCAGAGGCGATGTTCCCAGGAGATCATTCCCTGTTCGCCGAAGTTGTAGTTCACGATGAGACAATCAGGAGTTTCCTGGTCATCATTGAAATAGAACTTGCCCCCTGAGGCGGAGATTTCGTGCGGGAGTTCGACATTCATCCCCCAGCGGGCGATGTCGAGCATATGGACTCCCCAGTTGCCGAGTTCTCCGGTCGCATAGTCCCAGAACCAGCGCCAGTTGTAGTGGAAGCGGTTGGCCTGGAATTCGCGGTGCGGCGCCGGGCCGAGCCACATTTCGTAATCGACGCCGGTGGGGACGGGGCCGTTGGCCTTGTGCCCGATGGATTTTCGCTGGCTGATGGTCCAGGCCTTGGCGTATTTCACCGTTCCCAGTTTGCCGGAGCGGACGTAATCGATGGCGGTTTTAAAGTGCGCCCCGCTGCGCTGCTGGATTCCAACCTGGACGACGCGGCGATGCTTCTCCGCCGCCTTGATCATCTGCACCCCTTCCAGAAAGTTGTGCGAGATCGGTTTCTCGACGTACACGTCCTTTCCCGCCTGGCAGGCCATGATGGTCATCAGCGCATGCCAGTGGTCCGGCGTGGCGATGACCACCCCCTGGATCGACTTGTCATCGAGGATCTGGCGGAAATCTTTTTCCCAGCGGGGCTTCTTTCCCTGGGCGGCTTCGATCTCCTTGGAGAGCGGATCGAACTGGGACTCATCGACATCACACAAGGCGACGAATTCCACATCCGGGAGCTTCGCCAACGAGGAGCAGACACTTTTCCCCTGGTTGCGGAGACCGATGCCCGCCAGCGAGACTTTTTCGTTGGGAGCCGCATGGGCGAGTGAATCCCCCAGAACCATTCCCGCCGCGACGCCGGCAGCCTGCTGGGCCGTTTTTCCCAGAAAGGCACGGCGGTTCAGAGAATCGCGGTTCAGATAATCAGAGAGGGGTGAACTCATGGGGGATGGACTCCTGGCGCGACGAGCCGCAGGCGGGATGTCACAGATCAATCCGGGACGTGGAATCTCCCCGTCACCGAGTCTGTGAGAATTATGACGGGGGGACGCTGGAAAGCCAATGGAATCCCGCGTTTAAAAGTTCCCGCGTGACCATCGACGAGGGAAAAACCGCTGGTTGATTTACCACCAGGCGTAGTACCAGGGAATGCCCCAGCCGTACCCGAAGCCGCCGAAGTAGGGGCCGATCGGATACCCGTAGCCGAACGCATACCCGAACTGGGTTCCCGCCGGGCCGTAGGAGTAGTAGTCCCGGGCAAAGGGATAGCGGTAGGGAGGAGCCGTGGGAGTGGCGGCGAAGGGATAGCGTTCGGTGTAGTCGTAGCTCTTCTCACCGAAGTATGGGGACTGCGCCCGATAGTGCAGCGTATGTCCCCCGTACATCCCGTTCGTGATGCCGTAGTAAGACTGGTTCCCGGAGTAGTAGTTCGTCGAGCTCGAATGGTCGTTTGAACTGTAGCGGTAACTCGAACTGCTGCGGTAGTTCGAACTCGAATAGTTGGGGCGATACGGATTGGGGCGATACGGATCACTGATCGGGCGGACCCGGAGGGTTTTCGGCTGTCCCACTTCCCGCTGGTAGATCGCCAGGTGAATCCGCGAGCCGGAGCGGACGATCGGTTCCTCTTCAGGAGGAGCGGGAGGCGCGGCTTCCTGGGCGTGGAGCGGAGCGCAGACGGCCAATCCCAGTGATCCCCAACAGATCAGCAGTCTCAATTTGGCTGTGTTCATCGCTCCTCCACGTGGTCAATCTCGCTCGGTACATTCAGGCTAAAGGGGGGCGAGGACCACGGTCAAGGAATTTCGGGCTCAGACCGGCGTGAGTTTGGAAGGGAGCCGTCAGAGTCTGCCAGAACCTTAATGATTTGAAATAAACTCGTTGCAGTTGAGGAGTGCCCACAGCAGGTCTTGCAAAGCGGGGATTTCCCCTCCCGAACCGGACAGTATGTTCCGGGCCGCGTTCATTTCCCGGCCGGAGGGGACTCGATTCAGGGTCGCCAGATACAGCCGCTGGACCTTTTTCGTGTCTTTCTGGGAGGACGAAACCAGCTCCTTGAGCAGGCCGGTTTTCTCGGGGTTGAGGGCGTTCCGCATCAGCGCCCCGTTCATCATCATCAACGCCTGGGGGATCGTCCCGTTGAAGGTGGTCGATTCATCGTTTTCATCCGTGCCGAGGTTCTGCACGAACTGCTGCATCCAGCCTTGCCGTTCCCGGTCCCACTCGTCCCAGCGGGGATTTTCCCCGGCGTAGGCATAGGTGGCGATCATCATGGAGTCATACAACTGCTCGGCGGTGAGGGATTTGACCTGCATGTGGGAAAAGAGGGGAGTGCTTCCGGCTGCGGGATCATCTTTCGTGTTCCCCCCCTGCTCCTGGCTGGTGAGCTGATAGGCTTCGCTCTGGCAGATCCAGCGGACCAGCCGCTTGACGTCGAATTTCGCGGCGACAAATTCCCTGGTCAGCCGGTCGAGAATTTCCGGATGCGAGGGAGGCTTATGCGGGCCGAGATCGTCGACCGGACGGACGAAGCCGACACCGAAGAAATGCGCCCAGAGCCGATTCACGAACGCGCGGGCGAGCGGTTCCGAATCCTCGCGGGTCATCAGCTTCGCGAGTTCCTGCCGGCGATTGACTCCCGACTCGGGGGAAATCTCCTGGTCCTCGTACTTGGGGTAGGCGACCTTGGCGAGGCCGTTCCGCTGTTCGAAATAAACCGGGCCTCCCCGATTGGTGGGCACCAGTTCCGCGTAGTCGAATTCCATCTGGCCCGTGGTGGGATTCGGTTTTCGATGTTCGACGCGGCGCATCTGGACGAAAAAGCTGTTCAGCTCCCAGAACTGGTTTTGCTTCCAGTCATTGAACGGATGATTGTGGCATTGGGTGCATTGGATCTGCGTGCCGAGGAATAACCGCGCGGAGAGTGACGTGGCGGGGACCGCACCATCATTCAGATGGGCCAGGAGAAAGTTGACCGCTCCATTCTCGCGCTGGCTCCCTTCGGCGGTGATCAACGCCCGCACGATCTCATTCCAGGGACGATTCTTTTCAAACTGCTCCTGCAGAAATTTCTGCAGCCCGGCTCGATCGATCTGGTTGGGAGGACGGCGGCCCACCAGCAGGTTCGCCCATTGACTCGCGAAGTTGCGCGCAAAGTCGGGGGAACTCAGCAGTTCTTCGAGCAGCTTCTCGCGACGGTCATCGTTTTTCGTTCCCTCGCGGAGAAATTCGGTGGCGGTTTTTTCGTTGGGAATGTGTCCGACGATATCCAGGTTGACCCGTCTCAGCCATTCGCTGTCATCCGCGAAGGGCGAAGGGATGACTTCGTTTTCTTTCCATTGCGTGCGGATCTGTTCGTTGATGAACTGGACGACCGGGTCCGTCGTCTTGAGCGGATGCGCATCGGGAGGAACGCGCGGCTCCAGTTTCCTGGGAGGAATCCCCGGCTTTTCTTTGGTCGGTTTCTCCGTGGTGGGAGCGTTGGCGGCAAGAGCGGGCTTGGTTTTTTCTTCCCCGTACAGAGGGGTCGAAACCGCACACCTGGAAACATCATGCGTGGAAACAGCACACAAGAGCACGCCCAGCAGGATCGTCCGACGCAGTGGCGCGGAGTTCAGAGAGATGAAATTCAGGGATGAAGACAGCACGCGAGAAATCTCACGAAAGAGAGGGGTGACTTCAATCACTCTCCCCATTCTACGGTCCGCGGGTCCCGTCGTCGTTGTCAATTTCCCGGCGTTTTTATCTCGCCGATCTAATTTCCGGTTCAACTTCCCGTTTCAATTCCCGGGTTCAATTTCCTGACGGATTCGGGAGGACCGGGCCACTCTCGTTCTCGTCCGCTTTTTCCTCCGCCTTGGTTGGAGCCACCGGTTGCTCCGGCTGTTCTTCGGCCTTGGCGGGGGGCGGTTGGGGTGCGGCGGGTTCTTGTTTCTTGGGCTGTTCCGAAGGAGTCGATCCGCGCTTGGGGACAGGAACCGGCTGATTGTCATCCGCAGCGGGCTTGGGTGGCGATGGCAGCCGCTTGGGGACTTGCTGGACAACCGGCTCCTGGGTCGGCTGTTCTTCGGGCCCGGTCACTGGGGCCGCCGCTGGTTGCTTGTTTCCTACCTGCTGGATCTGTTGCTGGTTGGCGTTCAGGAACGCCATGACGTGACTCGCCCCCTGAGTCAGACGAGCGGCCGATTGCAGCGGGATCGTGGCCCGTTCGGGATCGCCCGTCAGTTGCAGCATCGCGCCGATCAGGAACAGGCGGTCCGCATCCCGAATATCTTCACGCGCCCATTGCGCGACCGACTGCAACAGGAAGTCGACCGTCGATTTCTGGTCTTGTCCGAGAATGTCGAGGGGAGAGTTGCCGGTGACAGGGAGGGAGGGATCGCGGGCGACGGCCCGTTTCAACTCGGTGACAGATTCCCGATAGTTCCTCAAGGCGGCCCAGGCGATGCATAGCCGGAGATGAGGCGCGGCTTGATCGTCCGCCAGTTGCGCCGCCTGTTGATAGGATTGAATCGCCTCACTCGCCCGGCGGGCGCGGAGGTGCTGATCCCCTTCGGCGAGCAGTCTGGCAGCCTGTTCCTTCTCTTGCGGCGAGGCCACCTTGGGCTGGTTCTTCTGCCAGAATTTTCCGCCCGGGCTGACGATCTGCTGCTCTTTGTTGGTCAACGGAGCGGGTTGCACGGAGACCGCGCCTGGGACCGGACTGAATCCGAACGGCGCGTTCACGTAGCCCCCCATGCTCATGACATAGGGAGGAAATCCATAACCAAAGCCGTAGGGTGGATAACCGTAGCCATACCCCCCATAACCGTATCCTCCGACCACGCCGGGAAAGAACCCCGGATAATTGGCCCCAATGCCAAGGCCATACGGGGCATAGGGATTCCCATGAAAGGGAGCCGCGACGAAGGCAAAGCCTGCGGGGGTGCCATTGGGATCAGGAGCCGGTGCGGGAGGATGAACTCCATCCCCCTGCCAGGGATGGCCATACTGACGTTGATATTGATAGTGCGCCTGGGTGGGGCCGTAGGGTCTGCCGGTCGGTCCGTAGACGAGAGGATAGCTCCCCGGGTAAGTCACCCGGTAATTACCCGGGTAAATCCCTTGGGCTAACAAACCCTGGCTGCCGACCACCCCGCATCCCAACAGGGTGGCGATCATTCCTCTCAAAATGAAACGGCTCATGCGCACGAACTCCTAACCGCTGGCCTGACGATGACTCCATTATCCACCCCCCTCCAGACCCGTCAAGCGGGATCAGATCGGAGTGAGTTCTGGTTGGAGCACAAAAAAATGACGGCACGGGAACGTCCGTTCCAGTGCCGTCATGACACACAGAATTCGAAGCGGATCTGGAATTCTGGAGGGTTCGGGTGAAATCGGCAGGTTGTCCCCGCCGAGATTGCACCCTTTATTTTCCGAGCATCTTCGCGACGAAGAAAATCACAATCGCACCGACGATTCCGCCCCCACCCAGCAGGTAAATCAGGGAGTAGTCAGCGGCGGCGAGCAGTGTGGTCATTTCCAGCATGATATCCTCTCATTTCGTTTTAGATTTTGTGTGTTAAAGCAATGGCTCGTGTCTGAAGCGGGCGGCCATCAATCCCGGTTTTGTGCGGTCTGTTTGGCCGGGGCATCGATCCCGAGCGCCGTCGCCAGTTCAATTTGATGATCCTGTTCCTGAGTGATGATCTGGCGCAGGTTTTCCGCGATCGCATATTCCCCCAGCGCTTCGCACTGCTTGACCCGCAGGCGATAGTTCTTGATCGTCTCAACTTCGTTATCGAGATCGAACTTGAGCATCGATTTGGGATCGTCAGAGACTTTGACTTCCTTCGCCACGACCGTCGGCATTCCGCCGAGATAGTCAATCTGCTTGGCGATCATCAGTGCGTGCTGCAGTTCTTCGCCGGCATGCTTTTCCAGTTCCTTGGCAATGTGCATGTATTCCGCCCCTTTGAGGACCTGCGAATAGTTCACATAAGCGATGATTGCCTGGTATTCGCGGGAAAGATCTTCGTTCAATTCATCGATTAATTCTTCACGCGTGATGTTCATTTGATCCGGGGCGACTTCCTGGTCGGTACTCCCCTGTTTCTTTTGTTGGACGGTCGCCATGTTCGTCTCCTTGTCTGTGTCTTTTTTGCCGGGGTTTGTCCGGTCTTCCCAGGGACGTGAGTCGTTCAGTCAACCACGGGAACGGAAAGGCTCAGTCTTGTGCGTCACTTCCGCGGTCGTAAGCCCTGTTCTCGCAATCGCTATGCCAGTGGCGAATTCCACTGAAAATCGATTTTTCACGTCGAGGGTTTCGTAAGACTCTGTTGCCGTGGAAACCAGTCTGCGCGATGGGAGACCATGGTTGTTTTTGGAGAGTGTGGTTTGTGTCTGTGGAGGGTTTGAGGCCTTCCCTAAGCACTCTTCTCGCTGCAGGCGCACAAAAAGAGTCGTACCTTCGCGGGAATCCGGGAAGGTACGACTGAAGTGAAGAACTCACTTCCTGGGACTCAGCTCAGAGGGGAATCAGACTTCCGCCTCCTGATTGATTTCCGACATGGCGAGTTCTGTCAATTTCTGGTCGGTCTCCTTCTCTTCTTCCAGGGTCTGGCGGAGCAAACCGGCCGCTTTGTCATACCCCAGTTGGTCGGCGTAAGTGGCGAGCGTACCGTAGGTGGCGATTTCGTAGTGTTCCACCTTCTGGGCCGCGGCGATCAGGCCGGCGTCGCGGACGGCGGGTTCGGCCTCTTCGTCGATCATCTCTCCCCCCTCTTCGACCAGTCCTTCCATCGCGGCGCATTTGATCCCCCGCGCGGCCACGTCCAGACTCTTGAAGATTTTCTCCAGCCGATTGACATGCTCACGCGTTTGTTCCAGGTGCTCTTCAAAACCGGCTTTCAAGTCTTCCGAATTCGCGGCCTTGGCCATCTTCGGGAGAGCCTTGACCAACTGTTTTTCCGCGTTGTAGATATCCTTGAGTCCATGCACAAACAGATCGTCCAGTGTCGACAGCTTTTTCATGATGCAACATCCCTTTCAGTGATGTGTCAGTGTTGAGTCAGCGCTTGGTTTAGAATCGAGTGTGTTGAGAATCGAGTTAACGCCCACGTGAACCCGCTTTATGGGCGGCCCGGGTGCGAGCCGCTTTTTTCGCCGAGGCAGACCGCGCGGCAGCGGGCCGAGCTGCGGAATGGGCCCCGCCAATATTTCCCCCCTTTTTGGCGGCACGGGTATTTGTCGCTTTCCCCCGTCCGGATCCCCCCTCGTTCGTCCCCCCGCCGGTCATGTCGTTGACCGTCGCCCAGGCGCGGCGTTCGGCTTCCTGCTTTTTGACCCCCCGCTTTTCGTACCCTTCTTCGATATGTTCCGCCTGCCGTTTTTGCTTGTCCGTGTACTTGGATTTGTCCCCGCGTGGCATGACAGCCTCCCTTAAGAAATCTGAGAACCGATGGCCCACTTAACCGCATCCGGTCTGGAGGAACCATTCTGCAGTTTCCGTTCCGGAACGGGCAGCGGGGAGAATTGAAGAGAGAGATTCTTCAAAGGGATCGGCGGCGGGAGAGGTCCGTGGCAGGATCGGAGTGCTCTGCGAAAAGGGCGAATCTCACCACCAGGAAAGAAAAGCGGAGCCGCGACCGTGATGCACTATCTGCCAGCCTGGAGCGTCGGCAGACAGTGATCGATTAAGCCGGCGTGTTTCGTTGGGGGCGGATGAGCAGCAATGCGGTGATCAAGCCGAGGAGTCCACCGAGATAGCCGGCGTTGTGGATGTAGGCAACACGGACAAAGGACCACTTGTGGACAATGTCGTATTGCTGGAACGCCCCCTCCCAGAGGGAATAGTCGGCATCAGGGCCACGCCACAGGCCATAGAGAAATCCGATCAGCCCGAAGCAGAATCCAAACGCCAGAACGCAGAGAAACCCCTGGGCAATCTGCCGAAATGCGATCGGACGTGGCTGGTTGGGAACGAGACGACGAGCAAGAAACCACGCCGCGATAGCGCCGACCCACCATGTGGCCAGAAATCCGATCGTGGAAGCATAGGCTCTGTCACCAAGCCCCAGATCCGCATACCGAAACTGATTGAATTTCAGCTTGGTGAAATACTCGGGCGAGATGGAGTAGGTGATGTTGTCGTGCAGAATGCCATTCAGACCCGCGATTGCCCCCCCTGCCAGTGCTGCAAGGACCATCGCAGGGAGATCCGACATTCTGATTCGCGGCGCCAGGTATTTGAGCATTTTCGCAGATGTGCAGAATCGAGTTAGTACCAGATTCCTTAGGCACTATATCCTCCCAAAACAAAAACAGGCAGGCCCCGCAGGCGTTGTCCGCTCAGACGCAAACGGGTCGGCACAGGCTTAAAGGGGCGGGGGGCACCTAACAGTTGACCGAACGCTTTGCGGCAGCCACCCCCAGAGATCCGCGCGGGGGTCTCTGGCTGCCAATTTAGAATGCCTCGCACCCTCTCTTTTCTTGAGAATTACTTTTGCATAGGTCTGACCGTTTTTTCTTGCACGTCCTTTCGGCCTTCCTTTACGATCCGGCAGATTAGTACTTCTCCCCTGTTCATCCTGTGAATTTTAACGCCGCGGGCGCAGCCAACGCCTGAGGCGATTCCCTCGGATATTCTCTTTTCAATTCTGTGTTTAACCCCATCACTCTTACCCCGGGCCAAATCATGCACATCTTCAACTGGTTCCACTCTCCCTTTGCCTCTCGTCGTTCTTCTGCATTAGCCTCTTCCGCGGAAACCTGCGAATCCCGACTCCTTCTCTCGGCTTCGTCCCACCATGCCCACCAGGCTCCGCATGCCGGCTCCCCCGCGAATTTCGCCGGAGACTGGCAGACGAATAACCCAGACGTAAAATATGGAATTGTTCAAGACGGCAGCAGTGTGCAGGCCAAGTTGCTACTCACACTTCATCAGGGAGAACAAGTGGATCCCAGCCCTCCTACGGATGTCGCTCATGTGAAAGGGGACAAGCTCGTCCTCAAGTTTCATTACACGAGAATCCTCCCTGATCAGCCGCACGATCCTGTCCGGTGGAAGAGCATTATCACTCAGACAGATCCCAATCACTTTTCTGCCAAGTGGGTCATTAAGGAAAATGGCGCAACTGAGATTTTCCCTAATGTCACCGCTACGAAAAGTTGATTAGAAGTGGTGGCCAGGCCAAGCGCAAACCTCCCGGCTGACGCTACGCTGGTTTTTCTCTCGTGTTCGCACCACGAGGCACAGACTTACGTGGCGTCTTTCTTTTGACAGCCTTGTCCTTCTCGGACTGCTCTCCGTGCGGCCATTTCGCTTACCCCTGGACTTCCCCAAAAAAAACGGCATCTCGGGGAACTACTCCCTGAGATGCCGTTTTCATGTTTTTAGCGTCGTTTCTGACGCGAAGTGGACAGGGCCGGGATTGAACCGGCGACACTAGGATTTTCAGTTTGACCCAAAAATGTCCATAGCGTCCATTCAGCGGTATTTTGCGGGAAATTAAATCTACCAATCAACACGGTTTCCATCGGAATCTCTGGAGATGGCTACACAATGGCTACACTTTGGAGGTAATGAGCCGGGGGCATGACTCCAGGGAGAAGACTGCGAACGGGAAGAGTGGCGAGACCATGAAGCACCTGTCTTGACCGTAACGGAGAAGTCACCGTGGGGACGTGTCTGCCTGTCATTGTCAAGTCCGTGCATGAAGCGGCAATTGGGTGATTATTCTTTTCACTTCACGGAGAGCGTCTTAGAATCGAAGTTTCTTCGAGATTGATTAGACCGAACGGGTTCGGGGGCTATCAGATGGGGGAACCAAGATGCGTGACCTTTCACGTGCGGCCGTTTTTTTGCTGTTATTTGCGGCCGGACAATTGCCGTTGTCTGTAAATGCGGACACTGCGGAACGCATCGTCTTCGAGGCTCCACAATTCCGTTACGTTATTTCGTCCAAGGGGCGAAACCTGGAATTCACGGACCGATCTCACGGAGTGGATTACCTGTCGAGCGAGCGTCCCTCCACTTGCTCATTGCTGCGGATTGGAACGGACGGTTTTGAGCCGACATCTGCGAAGCGGGTTGGCAATCAGCTGTTACTCGAATTTGATACGGCGGGAGTGCGAGTAAAAGTACGCGTTGATACGGTCTCTTCCGGGATCGTGTTCTGTGTGGAATCGGTGGAGGGGCGAAGATTCGATGAGCTGACGTTTGTAAACGTTCCCCTGAAGTTAAACGGAACCCAAAGCGAGGATTTTGGTGCATGCGTGCACGCTCTAAATCTCGCGACGCGCGTCGATTCTCTACCGGTACTGCAAAGGGAACTGCGAGCGTCATGCCTGGAAAGGTTCGGAGTTACGGGAGCCAAGGCGGGGATTGTCGCTGCACCGCCGTCCCAAATCCTGGGTGAGATGCGCAAGATGCTGTCCACACAAAGCGAGTTGCCAGTGTGCCGTGTCGCTGGAGCCTGGGCGGAGGAGATTCCCTTCAATCATGGTTCCTACATGTTCAATTTTGGGTCATTGACCGAATCGACACTCGAGTCCTGGATCTCGCTGACGAAACAGATGGGGGTGAACCAGGTCGACAATCACGGGGGTGGCTCTTTCTTTCGGTTCGGGGATTTTCAGCTTGATCCCAAGATCTGGCCCAAGGGATGGGAGGCGTGGAAACCTCTGGTGGACCGGTTACATGCCGAGGGGATCGATTCGATCCTGCATACTTATGCCTATTTCATCGACAAGCGATCAAAATATGTAACTCCGGTTCCGGACCCGCGTCTGGATGCATTCCGGACGTTCACGCTTGCCCAGGCCTTGTCTGTCGATGAGACGGAACTGGTCGTCAATGAGTCGACGAAGGGAATGACGACATTGACAGGTTTCTTCCAGCAAAACAGCGTCGTGTTGCACGTGGGGGATGAGCTTATCACCTTCGAAAGCGTCAGCCAGGAAGCGCCGTGGCGCGTTCGGGGGCTGAAACGCGGGGCGTTGGGGACGAAGCCCGCAGCTCATGCTGCGGGGGCCAAGGCGAGGCATCTCAAAGAGATGTTCGGATTGTTCGTGCCGAACGTTGAAAGCACGTTGTTTGAAGAGATCGCAGCCAACCACGCTGAGATCGTAAATCAGTGTGGTTTTGACGGGCTCTACCTGGATGCGATCGACGGGAGTTCGATTTTGCGCGGACCGGATGAAGCCTGGTACTGGGGAAGCAAGTTCGTCGTTGAGATCCAGAAACGGCTGAAGCGACCTGCCGGAATGGAAATGAGTGCGATGTGGCATCATTTCTGGCAATATCGGACGCGGGCAATTGCGTGGGATTATCCGAGACGAGGGCATGAACGGTTTATTGATCTGCATGCCAAGGGTGTGAGTGAAAGTCTGATGCTTCCGTTACATCTGGGTTGGTGGGCATTTGCAACGGGTGAAACTCCCCAGGTCGAAGCGACAACATCGCAGGTGATGGAGACACTGGGAGCCCGTCTCATTGGATGGAATGCGGGAGTGTCAATTGCGAGTGGGATCAATCGCGGAGCTCTGAAAACGACCCCCTTGTTTCAGAGGGGCGTCGAGATCCTTCGGACCTGCGAAGAAATGCGTCACGCGAATCTGTTTGATGAGGAGACTCGAAAGAAGCTCAGAGAACCGGGAACCCAATTTCGGCTCACCAAGAATCCGATAGGCAGGGTGACGTTTCAGCGAATTGACTCATACGCAGCGGTATTCAATGTGGCGGAACCTTGGTCGAAGAAGATCCAGGTAAGTACACCTTTCGAAAGGCAGCGGGCTGAATTTCGGATTGAAGCCTTGGCGTCATCTCGGACGAAGGATGGTTCGACTTCGATCAGCTCCTATTTCGACCCACGCCAAGGAGAAGTGGAGGCCAGTCGTTCGACTGGGATTGATGCGGCGCTTCAATATGATCCCGTATCACAGGTCATGTCGTTGACAGCGTCAAATAGTGGAAAAGTTTCGCGAAAAGGGGCATGGGCGCGATGGGTAAGACGGTTCGACAAGACAGTCAATCTGAAGGATCGCCAGGGATTAGAGGTTGAGATCGAGGGAGACGGGTCAGGGGCGATTGTCGCAATACGTCTGGAAAGTCCTGCGCATATAGGTTTTGGCGCAGTGGCCGACCGCTACATCACAGTTGATTTCAAAGGAAGACGAAGGGTGACGCTCATCGAGTCCGAGTCGACGCGGTGGAGTGATTATGATTGGGGGGACGCCAAAACATTGTATCAGGTCTACCGGGAGACAATCGATTACGGCGCGATCGAGCGGTTGAGCCTTTATCTCCAGAACCTACCCGTTGATCATAAGACGCAGATCACGATTCATTCGATCTGTGCCGTTCCAATACAAAAGTGCATACTCAAGCATCCGAGAATTACCTGGGGCGAAAAGAACCTGACGTTTCCCGTTGAGATGACCTCGGGAAGCTGGCTGGAATGTCGTAGCCCCGAGGAGTGCGTGCATTATGGACCTTTGGGGGAAGACTTAGGGAAAGTTCTACCTGTTGGAGAGTGGCCGGTTCTGGAACGGAAATCGACTCCAATCCTTTTTGGATGTGACACCGGTCCAGACGTGCCTGCGAGAGCTCGTATTACCGTGATATCGGCAGGGGAAACGTTGGCCGTTAAAGCGGACGACCTCGAGAAGCCATGACTCGTAATAGTTTGGACCTCACAACGCTGGACAGAGCGTGGAACTGAGCAGTACAGGTGTCTTGACCTTGGAAGAATTCCAGGTATGTGAACGTCCCCGTGATGAGATGGAGAAGTGATGTTACTTGAATCGGATGGTTCGAATGTTCTGAATCGACGTACTTTCGTTTCGACAGCCGTTGCGGCAGGACTGGGCATGGGTGTGCAACACAGCCATGCGGAAGCAGTGCCGGCCGGAAAGCCTGGCCACGAGGGCCGCCACGCGATTCAAGACCGGATCGGGTTTGGGGCGTGGATCAATGACGTGCGGTTGGAACCTCTGCCGTTTGCCTCGTGGCCGCCAGAGATATTGGATGACGTTGCGGAGCAGAGTCTGATTGAAACGATGCGGCTTCAGGCCGCGTCGGGTTACAACATGTTCGACGTGTTCGGACTGTTTGCGGCGTGGGGCTGGCCGGTTGATATCGCGAGTGCTGTGGATCGAGAGCGGGATGCCCGCGTGCGGCGGATTCAGAAGGTGGCACGTGAACTGAAAATCAAGCTGATTTACGGCTTGGGAGTCTATAGTTGGGGGTTCGACAAGATCATTCAGCACGATTCGGCAGTCAGGGGCCCTAACGTGCATGCGATGTGCGGATCACGGGAGGAATCCTGGGAGTGGCAGAAGAAAGTCATCGACTTCATCCTGCGTTATGACTTCGACGGGTATCACCTCGAGGCCTCGGACTTGGGGAGATGCACTTGTGAAAATTGCATGAAGGCATGGCCCGTGAAGGCGACCTACTATAATCACATCACAGCAAAATGTGCGGACTACATCCGAAAGCAGGCGCCTGGAAAGTACATTTCCGCGATCACGATCAGTTGGGCGGACTGGAACAAGGGATTTACGGAAGAGGACAAACAGAACCTGATCGCACTGAGCAGCAAGGTGGACAGTATTCTTGATCAGGGACACCATGGGCTGTATGTCAAGGAGCCAGATCGCATAGGTTTTGTGGAAAAACTGCACTGCAAGTTCGGGACATCGGGAGGGTTCTGGGTGTATCCACCCTTCCGTTGCCATCGCGAGCGATGGTTTCTTCCCTACACCCGAAAAACAGGGAAGCATATCCAGCAACTTTATGCGGATGGTGGGCGAACGGTCCTGTTTTACCAGGGGCCGATTACCAATCCGGGTGTGGAAGCAAACATGGCTTTTGGCGGAAAGATCATGTCGGACGTGACACGAGACGTGGGAGACGTCTTAGCCGAGACCCTGGAAGAACTCTACCGCCCCAAGAGCGGGGAAGCTCACAAGATGCTGATTGAGACATTCCAGCTCGCCGAGCAGTCGTATTTCAGTAACATGAACTATGATGCGGATGGAGTTCATCTCAAAGGATTGGCGGCTTATGCTGGCCCTGGGGAACTTCACATCGGGTTTGGGATTGGTCTGGCGAGTGGAACTTCTGCTATTCCCGTGTATCTGTATGAGCCGAATCTCAATGATGAGGGACGAAAGGCTTATGCAAAAGGTTTGGAAACCTGTCTGGAAAATGTGTGCAAGATTGAGCACCAGGTGCAGGCAACGGAAAGGATGCGGCGCCTCAAGAGTTCAATCTATCACGCGCTTGATGACGTCATGAATATCGCCTATGCGCGCGAATCGAAACCAAAGCCTTGAGTGGGACAACCACTTCTGAGATATCAGGAGCTTACCTGACGAGTCGATGAAACCGAGACTCGGTATGGATTAACGTTTTTCCGAGGAATTTCCTGAGTCTGCAGGCTCCGTGAGGAGATAGGTCATCAAGTCCCGGAGTTCCTGGGAAGAAAGTGACTTGACGATACCCTCTGGCATGAGCGACTGGCGCAAGGGAATGATCTCTTCGATGTCCGACTTCCTGAGCAAGGCTGTCGCCCCCCCGGAAGTTGTCAGATGAAGTTCGTCGGAAGTTTCCCCGCTTCGGACTCCACTCAACACTTTCCCGTTCTTAAGGACGGCGGTATAACCGATTGCGTCAGGATTGATCGTTGCGTTGGGATCAATGATGTCGCGTAGTACGCTTGCGTAATCGCGATGAATGAGGTTACCCAGATCGGCCCCAACTCTGACACCTTCTCCGCGGAGCTGATGGCAGGTAACACAAGCGGCCTTGCCTTTGAAGAGGGCATGTCCGGCTTCATAGTTACCAGAAGAAATCTCTGGGATTTGACGTGGCC
This sequence comes from Planctomycetales bacterium, assembly GCA_046349635.1. Taxonomy (GTDB): domain Bacteria; phylum Planctomycetota; class Planctomycetia; order Planctomycetales; family Planctomycetaceae; genus JAXMBX01. The sequence continues at coordinate 13,762 of JAXMBX010000020.1, read as the reverse complement.
CGTCTAGGAGTGTCGCGGGCGAAGCAAACGGGACAAGCATGCGCCGGGTGGGAATCGTCCTTAGGCGAGGGTCGCGGGATGTCGAGAACGAGACATCGAGTCGAGATGCCGGAGTGGTTAATGTGAGCGTCAACTCCGCCCAATGATTCTGGCCTGGATGATCGATCGTCACTTGAGATTCCCGGTCGTTGAGTTTATTGACGGTTCCCATATTGACGGCCACTTCCAAGGGAGCATCACTTTGGAAACGGATAGCAACGGAGTCTTGCGCAGGGGTGTAATCCAGCTTTGATCCAGGCTGAGTCGCTGGAACAAGGATATTCCAAACATCCAGTTGCGTTCGTAACCGCAATGTCCCCGGCGTCTCGAGGTGTTTCCAGAGTGTTTCATGAGTTGCGCTGCCGCGGGTGAAATACCTTGCCGCGCTGAAATCCGGATGGGGAAGCCAACCTTTCCAGCGGGTTCCTTTAATATCATTCCACTCTGAATCGAGGCCACTGAGGTCATGTGCCATATCCAGTTGGTGCGGCATTGCCAGGGCGTAGTTGACCGCTGCGGTCCTGGGTTCCGTCAAAATCATCAGGCTCTGGCGGTCGTCGCTCACTCGTGCGGACTTGACGGGGATGGTCTTGCGAACATCTTGTTGCTGTCGCTGGACGACGGCATAACCAGGCCGAAGCTGTTCCAGACGATCCGCGGCGCCCACATAGTGTCCCCCTTCGACCCAAGTGTGACGCGCCAGATCATCCCAATCGTCTGGTTTGACGGGACGGTCGAATGTCACGATAGTCTCCGTTGAGGTGAGGGGGTAGCTAAAGACAGGGTTGGCAACTTCGTCGGGTGTTTTGCTGATCTTGAAGAGCTTTCCTTCGCCATCCGGGCCATTTCCCCAGTCGGGAGCTCCTGTGTGACAACAGATGAGAAGGTCCCCCTGCGGGGAGATTGCACAATCGACGACGAGCAATGAAATGCTCGCGAAGAGCTGATTCATGGCAACGTAACCCGCCTTGGTCTTCGCGAGAGTCGTTCGCCACAGTTTGCCCCGGGATTCTCCCGTGACGATGGCATCACCAGCCCAGAATTCAGGTCCGAATCTCTTCCGTCCCTCAGCAGGACCATTGAAGCGGAAACCGCATGTACTCTGGTGTTGAGGCGCATAATCCCAGACACTAGGTTCGTCGATTACGTGGGGAAGCCAGCGAGGATGGCTGGGAGGAAACCCGTAATGCCGTCCGGTTTGAAGGTGCAGCAACTCATCAAAAGGGTTCCCATTGGGACACCATGTCGCTCCCTCCTGGTCCGTCGCGAAGAGGTCTCCTGCCTGATTGAACTGCAGGCACATCACGTAGCGCAAACCAGACGAGAGTTGTTCGACTTTTCCGTCAGGTGTAATTCGAAGCAGGCAACCTCGCCGCTTCGTGGTTGCGTATTGGGGATCTCCACGGGATTGAGCAGGATTCCGGGAATCCACCGAGATCCCGTCGTGCCAGTATGGATTGGAAAATCCTGCATTACCCATGGTGACATAAATGTCGCCATCAGGACCGAGGGCTAGCCCCATGGAACTGTCGACACGACGACGGTGCAGGTAGGAGAGATTCGCGAGTTTGGGGTCATCGAAGTTCTTGACGACGCTGATACGTTTGTCTGGAATTCCATCGCCGTTGGTATCCACGAATCGAATGATCTCGTTCGTCAAAACGAAATAGGGAGAATCCACCCGAACAGCGATTCCGAGGGGATAATTGGCAGATTTCTCGGCCGAAAAAGTGTCGATCTTGTCTTCCAGTCCATCCCCGTCCGTATCCCGAAGCAGATGGAACCGACCGTCGTAACCACCTGCAAACAATCTCCCGTCGTGTGCGTATTCGACGTTGTTCAGGCTGGTCAGCTTTACGGGAAGTTCACGTACTGTGAAGCCTGGGACAAGCATTCGAACGCCAGCAGTCGTGGGCCTGGCTGGATGCTCGGCCGCAGTCACCACCGTTGTGAATGGGACCATGAAAACGGTGAAGTGGAGAAAGCAGTGAGAACAACTCATAGGGCAGAGATTCGATCTGTTAGGAAAAGGGACGACTTCAAAGCTTTGGACTGAAAGAAAAGGGAGACCAAGGGGTTCGAATCGAAGTAAATTCGACGATTGAGTTCTTGTGGCTCGAAACGGTTGAGTGCAGTCGATACCAGAAAATTATCGACTATCCGGAGTGGAGAGACAATCCGTCGATGATGGTAGCGTGTAGGCAGGATGGCATTCTGCCGTATTGGCGCGACCTGTTTCTCAAATCTCGATCCATGTTGCAAATGCTCTCACCTCGAAGGCAATTCCATCAGCCTTCGTTTAAGGATAGTAAACCTGTGGCGGGTATCCTGCTGACGGATTGCCGAAAGATTTCCGTCAAACGAATGACTGGAACGGTTCCTGAATTGATCAGATCCGCCCGCACCGATCCCGGACCAACGGAAGGCAGTTGATCCACATCCCCAACCCGAATAACGCTGGCCTCTTTCGGGACCGCGTTCAGGAATCTGTTTCCCAGCACGACACCCACCATCGATGTTTCATCGAGTACAAACAGGTCACCGACCAGTGGATTCTGGAGATCCTTCAGAAATGTTCCAGAATTGGCGTCGAATTCCAAGAGCCTGTGAATGGTTTTGGCGGTTCGTCCTGTTGTCTCTGAAAGTCGCTTGGCCGCCCTGCCTGTGGGGGCCGCCAGAACACAATTCAGCTTTTTTAGCAGCGAAGATTTCCTGAATACTGCGAACCAGCGTTGTTTTGCCCACGCCAGGACCGCCCGTGATCACGAGCAACTTTTTCTGGCAGGCCTGTCGGACCGCTTCTTTCTGGGCCGCCGCCAATTGGATCTGAAGTTTCTGCTCCACCTACGGGATGGCTTTCTCCAAATCCACATCGGGAGGGGTGTGTTTTGTTTCTGCAAGAATCCGCTGAACCGATTGTGCCAAAACGGTTTCCGTCCGGGAGAGACCGGCTAGATAAAGTCAGAGGGCGTCATCCACCGACTCTCGCACCACACGTTCATTGGCAACGGCCGCGTGGATGGCCGCCTCGATGATGGAAGGTTCAATTTGTACTAGGTTGACAGTCTGTTCAATCACCGATGCTTCCGGGTATCTGAGAGGCGCGAAGAGCAGCCATCGCTCCTCTGACCAATGATGTGGAAGGCTGGCACGAAATGATGGCGCGGTGGGGGAATTAGGTACGGAACATCCACGGAAAGACAATGCGTAGAATTCGAAGAGATGAGTTACGAAGAGCGTATTTTCTGGGGAGGTCGTTGCGCGGAGTCTGTCACGGGGGGAATAATCCGCGGCCTATCGCCGCCCGGGGTGCTGTATCCGGGCCAAAAGGTACGAACTGACGGAAGCGGATCCAAGGCATCCTGCTTCAACCTGGGAGAGATGAGAATTGCCCCTTGGCTCTGCCAACAGAGTCACGCGAGGCCATGAGAGAAACGTCATTCTGCAGCGATTTCAAAGTGGCGATCCGCAAGCGGTACGGGCTCAAAGTTCAAAGAATCCTTCGCCTGCTCTTGACATGAAGTATCTATTGCAATTTAATTACACCAGACCATTGAGTGCAACTCGTCTCGATTTCAGATTGGTATTGGGAGAAGTGCGAATGTTGGAACCGAATTCTTTGGCCCCGCTGCTTCCCGTCACTGTGCTTTCAGGATTCCTGGGAGCAGGGAAAACAACGCTTCTAAACCGGATTCTGGCGAATCGAGACGGCTTAAGAGTCGCGGTGATCGTCAATGACATGAGCGAAGTGAACGTCGATGCCCGGCTTATCAAAACCGGCGAAGCGAATCTTCACCGGACTGAAGAGCAACTAGTTGAATTCAGCAATGGCTGTATCTGCTGCACATTGCGAGAAGACCTGCTCCGCGAAGTGGCGAGACTGGCACTCGGGAAGTTTGATTACCTGTTGATCGAATCCACGGGAATTTCCGAGCCTCTGCCCGTTGCCGAGACGTTCACCTTCACCGATGAAGAGGGTCGCAGCCTGGGACAAGTCGCGCGGCTCGACACGCTCGTCACCGTCGTCGACGCCGTGAACTTCAGGCAGGATTTTGAATCCATTGACGATCTGGTCGAGCGCGGTGTCGGTCTCAGTGAAGACGACCATCGGGATGTCGTGCAGTTGCTTGTTGATCAGATCGAATTCGCAAACGTCCTCGTGATCAGCAAAGCTGACCTGGTCACGGAGGAAGTCTTGCAGGGAATCGAATCGCTGCTGCGTCACCTGAATCCGACGGCACGAGTGCTCCGTTCCGAGCAGGGACACGTGCCGATGAAGGAACTGCTAAATACCGAGTGTTTTTCGGAGGAGTGGGCGGCCGAACATCAAAACTGGCTGGTCGTCCCTCGTGGTGCCGAGATCTCCGAGTCCGAAGAGTATGGCTTTCAAAGTTTCGTGTTTCGGTCCCGCAGGCCGTTTCATCCCGAACGGCTCAGAAACATGGTCGAAGGGGATCAATTTGACGGAGTCGTCCGCTCCAAGGGAGTGGTCTGGCTGGCGACCAGGCATGATCAGGCCGGAGAGTGGTCGCATGCAGGCCGGCTGTTTTCTCTTCATGCGGCCGGGATGTGGGGCGCGGCAGCTCCCCGTGAAGAATGGCCCGACGATGCGGATTTTGTACGGGAGATGGAGAGCCAATGGCAGGAGCCTTGGGGGGATCGTCGCATTGAACTGGTCATTATCGGCCAGAATCTGAACGAACAGGAACTGAGCGAATCGCTGGAGGACTGTCTGCTCTCCGACGAGGAGCTGGAAGCAGGCCCTTCAACATGGTCTGCCTGGGAAGATACGTTCGAGCCGTGGGAGTTCATGGAGGAACTTTCCGGTTCGGATGACGAATAAAGGAAAGTTCAAAGATCGTCAGACATGATTTCGCACGAGAGAATCCTTAAGCCTTCTCTTCCTGCACGCGACGTACCCTCCCCGGCTGTGGAGCTGGTCGTGCGGTTGATAGCAGTCAGTGCGTTCGTTGCTTCAATCGGGTGGGGATTTTGGCTGACGTCAGCTCCGTTGTCGCTGGTTTCCATCTTGGCGGCAGGATGGTGTGTCGTTCGCGTGCTACTCTTCCCTGAACATCCAGAACTTTCCGCAGCAATCTCATGCGTCATGTTTGCAGGCAGTTTTGTCGTAACTCGACTGGAGCTCAATCATCTTCCCAATTGGTTGAGGAACGGGATCTTCTCGGCCTGGGGACTGATGGGAATGGTGGCGGTCCTGCTCGCGATCGACGCGTGTTCGCTGGCCAAGAAATATTCATCTGCGACGAAGGGAAGAGTGACGACGAGCCGAATGCTCCTGTCGGCAGTCGCTGCGGCAGTGTCGATTTACATGATTCTTCTGCCGACCGTCGACTGGATCATTTCAAGTAATACTCCGCCGTCCTCCGGGGTGCTGGAGGAGATGTCTTCCAGCGAATGGGTTCGGCTGAAGACGATGGAAGTATTTTTTGCAGTTTGGTTTTTCGCGGTCGGTGCTTCGATCGGCAGCTTTCTGAATGTTGTCGCCTACCGCCTGCCTCGCCGTGAGTCGCTGGTCTTTCGCTCGTCAAAATGTCCACATTGCGGCGTTCAGATTCAGTCCCGGGACAATGTCCCCCTACTGGGCTGGTTGAAACTCGGAGGGCGGTGCCGGAATTGTGCGGCCCCGATTTCCATGCGATATCCGATCGTCGAAGCGGTGACAGGGGGGGCTTTTCTGGTTCTGTATTTCGTGGAGCTGATTTCGGGAGGGTCAAACCTTCCGGTCCGACAGCCGAACGCATATGCCGGTGTGGTCTGGATTCTCATGTACACGAAATGGGATCTGGTGGGATTGTATCTTTTTCATTGTGCCGTGTTGTGTACGTTGCTGAGTTGGGGGTTGATTCGAGTTGACGACCATCGGGTCCCCCTAGGTTCAATCTTCTCCGCGACTGCAGTCGTCATGGGAACGATCTGTTGTTTCCCCGGTCTTGTCATCGTTCCCTGGCGTGCCGAAGTGCCACCTCTGTTGCAAGAGATTCCTTACGCTCAGGTTTTATGCACTGCCGGAATCGGGTGGCTCGCGGGCCTGCTTTCGGGTGCGGCCGTGCTTGCTGTCGTGGCCTGGCGAAAAGAGACGAGCGCTCGTCTGCCATCGCTGGAATTCGCCGCGGGGTTCGGGCTCGTGGGTTTGGCCTGGGGCTGGCAATCCGTATTCCTGATCGCGATTTTTACGGCAATGTTGCAGCAGGTTTTAAGGACCGAGGAGCTTCGCAAGATTTTCCAGGTGCCCTGCCCCCCCGAAATCTCGCTGCCGATCGTGGCCTATCTTAACCTGCTGGGCTGGCGAGTCGTCTCGGAACTCCCGGCACAGGCCTGGCAGTATTTCTCGGCACTTTGAATCGGTCGCCTAGCCTGACCTGGCGGATGACAAAGCGATTCAGACACCCTTTCGCACTTTAAGACGAAAGACAAATGCAATTTTTATGCAAATTTATTTGCGTTCACAAAAGACATTTCGTAACCTGATGCATATGAATTGCATTTGTGGCTTCGGGTGGAGATTGTGTTTATCATGGATTCTTCGGCCGCGCATCAGGCAGGTGACGTAAGCCTATCCCTGAAAGGCAGTTGCGAATCCTCTTCACTCTCCACTTCACGGTCCACGGCAACTAAAAAACCAAAAGAAAGATGCCCTGAAACGTCTCGCCTCGCGGCGATCTGGCGGCGATTAGACCGACTTGTGCATACCGATTTTTGCCCGGGATTGAACCGGTGGGTGTACTGGGTCAAGCGACCGGAAGCCAGCCTTGCTGTGGCGGGGAGCGTCTCGCTCGCGTGTGCGATCTTCGTTCAACCGTCGGCATTTGTTCCCTGCGGAGCGATCGTTCTGACGCTTGTCCTGGGGCATGTCTGGCCTTGGCTGGCGATGTGGGGACTCTCCTGCGAGCTGACATTTGTGAGGTCTCGCGGGAGCGAAGGAGAACCGGCCGGAGTTCGACTCCGGATTCAAAACCGTCGTCCGTGGCCCGTCTGGGGTTTGTCCATTCAGAAAGGTTTCGGAGGAACACCGGGACGGGACGGTGAGACGGCGGTGGCACTCGCTCGAATCGGCGGTCTCTCCAAAACAGAATTCGACTGGGAGTTTGTCCCCCGCTGTCGCGGAGTTTATCCCTGCGAAGTCCCCGCGGTCACAACGGGCTTTCCGTTTGGACTGGTGCGTGTCTCTCGTCCGGTCTCAGTCCCGGCGAAGATGATCGTTTGGCCCGCAATCATGAGTCTGGAGGTGCTGCTGGACTCCGCGGACGCCTGCCCCTCGGAGGAATTCTGTTGCGAAAACCGGGTGGGCGAAAGTGGGGATGTGATGGGAACGCGTGCTTTTCGCCAGGGGGACGCACTCCGTCGCGTGAATTGGGCTCTCACCGCACGTCACGGCAACCTGATCGTTTCTGAACGTCAGTCCTCGGCCCGATCCCGAATCCGCCTGGTCCTGGACGTGCATCGGGACGTTCACGTGTGCGGAGGTGAAGGCGGAACTCTGGAATGGGGAATCCGAATTGCCGCTTCCATCGCCGACTGCTACGTGCGCCAACACGCGCAAGTGGAGTGTCTGATCGGCGACCGGACAATGCTGATCAGTGATGCAGGAGGAAGCTGGGTTCGGTTCATGGACGAGCTGGCGAAGATCCCTCGCAACGGGACCGCGTGCCGCGAATCGAAGCTCCAGGGAGTGAACCCACGGCGTAAAACGGAGGGGCTGACATTCATCATCACGACGGACCGGAGGTTGGAAATCCAACCCGAACTGGCACACCCCGGGATCCAACAGCGCGTGGTTCTGATGCAGGGGTCAGCCTGGAGAGATGAGAGGCCAGCGAAGCAGAGTGTCTGTGCGGCGCATCACTGGTTGCTCCTCAATGATCCGACTGATGTCGCAGGGGAGTTTCGATCGAAGTGGAGGAGGATGTGCCATGAGCATTGAGTCCTCCGCGTCGAAAAAATCCGTTCAGGCCCCCTTCTGGTTGACTGCGATCGCGATGTGTGGCGAGGAGATTGCGGTTTACGACGGGGAATCGTCCCGGTGGTGGGTGGTCGGACGGATCGCGGGATTCCTGTTGATGATGTTCCTGGGAGCGCGTGGCTTCCCGGCACTGCTTTCACCTGAAAATGCGCCGCGTTACGGCGTCTGGGGGATTCTGGGATTCGCCGCGTTTCCGTGGATTCTGGAGTTCGTGGGACGGAAGTTCTGGCAGGTGGGCGTTCCGCTCGAGATTCAGCTCCTGGCGGCGCTGCGAAACATTTCCGTGGGGCTGGGCTGCTTCTCGTTTCGTGGTGAATTTGCGCGTCTGAGCGTGGTGATCAGCATGTTTCTGATCATTTTCTCGGCGACCTACCGGGGAGATCCGCTGGTGATGGTGCTCGTCTTCGTCTACTCCTTCGTCGGCATCTGGTGGCTGATGGGGAATTACTGGGAGACCGTTCAAAAACATCTGGTCGGAAAGTCGGTTTCGTCTCCACCCGTTCACATGCTAGTCAGTATTCCGCTGCTGCTCATTGCGTGCCTCTTGTGTGTGCCGGTCGTCTCGCCGAGTGTCGCCCGTCTGTTGAGCGGCTGGGTTCCCTCCTCGGGTGGAACAGGCGCGAGCGATCCGTACGCACGGGGGGGAGTCAACGATGGTGATGCGCTCGTTCCCGCGTCCGAGTCGGCGAAGAGTTTCGGCCCGGTGGAAAGCCAGGTGTTCCTGGAATCCCAGCAGCCGAGTCTGTACGACGCGATGGACGACACTTATGGGAAAGAGCGTCCCCGTCGGGCGGCAGAGAAAGCGGTCGCACTTCCATTGAGCATGATGCAGCGCTCGCAAACGCCGATGGCGGTCTCCAAGTCAGTGCAGAAGGAGTTCTCGACACTGAGGCAACCTCGCAACACCGAGACGAAGCCTTTGAGCAACCAAGCGTCGAATGCCCTGTTCTACGTGGGGGGTCGAACTCCGTTGCACCTGAAACAGGAGTCTTTCGACCTGTTCGACGGATTGAGCTGGAGTCCCGAACCTCTGGACGAACCGCCTTTAGAATTGTCCATTCAGAATCTTCAGGGACAGCCGTGGCTTATGATCGGACAACCCAAGACGCTGGAGATTTACGGTCCTGTCGAAGGCCACCAGTTAAAGATTCTGAATCTGCAGACGAACCGGATTCCCGCGCCGACACCCTTGAGAGGGGTTCATATCGATCGCGTCGATCGGAAAGATTTCTACCAGTGGGTGCAGAACGGGATCGTGGCGCTGAATCGTTCGACGATTCCCGATATGACGGTCATCCATCTGCAGAGTCAGGCGGTCGATCCCCGGTTGTGTCTCCAGCACAATTCTCGCTTCCTGAAATCCGGAGATCGGTACCACCAGTCTCCGGAGGGTTTTGAGCGAAGTGCAGCCGCGGACCTCGCTCGGCGATGGACGGAGGGAATTCCGGAGGGGATGCGGCAGATTGAAGCGATCATCGACCACCTGCGGACGGAGTATCAACTGGATCCGGATTACCGCGCTCCCGTGGGAACTGTGAGCACGGCAGCCGACTTTCTCACGAACTCCAAACGTGGGCCGGACTATCTGTTCGCGACATCCGCGGCGCTATTGCTGCGATCGCGCGGTTACGGCACCCGGCTCGTTTCGGGGTTCTATGTCTCCCCGAAGAAGTACGACGTGAAGCAGCGCTACACGCCCGTCGAGCGTGAGGATGTGCATTTCTGGCTGGAGGTGTATCTCGGAGGAGGAACATGGATACCGCTCGAGCCGACCCCAGGATATGAGCGCCTTGCTCCGCCCAAAAGTTTTAGCGAGTACGTGGCCGCGATTCTCGGAGGAATCGTGGGCCATGTCCGACAGCATCTTGTGACGTATGCGCTGGCGGCCGGATTTCTTCTCCTGCTGATTCGTTACCGGCGGAGCCTGGTGGAACTGTGGCTGATGCTGCGCTGGAACTGCTCAGCGCGACTTCCGTGGCAACAGAGAATCCGCCTGGCGGCGGGCATTCTGGAATATCGTGCCAAGATGTTCGGCGTATGCCGGACGCGCGACCAGACGCACTCGATGTGGCTGAGAGAGTTTCACCGCCCCCTGAGTCGTCCGGAAGAACTCGGCGAGTTGGAGTCATTCTCGCGGGCGATCGACCGGGCCGACTATGCCCCCGAAAACTCGCCGAGTTCCGTGGGTGAGCTGGAGCGGACGTGCCGTTCGGTGCTCCAGCGGTGGCCGCGACGGCGTTACCGGCGGGCGATTGAGAATCGAAGTTCAGGGCAGGTTACGACCACGATGCCGGGATGACAGACCCCACGACGACTGCAAATCACAACCCAACAACCTCAAGATCGAAGCAACCCGATGAGACTCACGGTGCCGTCCACGAAACAAGAATCCCCGCTGCTTAACGACCATGATTCCCTGGAGCGGATTCGAACCTATTTGAATGCGACACTGAAAGGAAAGCCGGAGGCTGTCGAGTTGGTGCTGATTTGCCTGTTGGCGCAAGGGCACCTGCTTCTGGAGGACCGGCCCGGGCTGGGAAAGACGACGCTTGCGAAGGCGCTTGCGGATGTCGTCGGCGGGCGCTTCGCCCGAGTCCAATGCACCCCGGATCTGCTCCCCAGCGACATCACCGGGTTCAGCATCTATAACCAGCAAGTGCATCAGTTTGAATTCCGACCTGGGCCCGTCTTCTCGGAAGTCCTGCTGGCGGACGAGATCAATCGTGCCACTCCTCGGACACAAAGTGCGTTGCTGGAAGCGATGGCCGAGCGTCAGGTGACCGTGGATGGGAACCGGCATCCGTTGTCGGAGCAATTCTTCGTCATCGCGACGCAAAACCCGTTTGAACAGCACGGAACATATCCGCTTCCCGAGGCACAGCTCGACCGCTTCGCGATGAAATTGACGATCGGATATCCAAGTCCCGGTGACGAGCTGAAGTTGTTGACCGGGGCCATCGAGGGTGGGGGAAAGAAGCCTGTATTGCCGACGTGCCTCGAAGCAGGACAGTTAGCACGCATTCAACAACAGGTTGCGACCGTTCCTGTCGTTTCAAAAGTCCAGGAATATCTGGTTCGTCTCGCCGGGGCGACCCGTTCCCATCCGCATATCTCCCTTGGAATGAGTCCTCGCGGGCTGCTGACGTGGCAACGAGCGGCCCAAGCGAGGGCTTATCTCAACGATCGCGATTTCGTGACACCTGAGGATGTGCAGCTCGTGGCGCTTCCGGTGCTGCTCGTGCGGTTGGGAATTGAAGTGGATGAGTCGGAAAATGTCATCAGAGAGATCCTTACCTCGGTCGCTGTCCCCTGATTTCCGGAACGAAGACCTAGGGTATGCCATGAGACCAGCATTAATAACGAGCATTTTCCTGTTGGCCGTTCTTTTCACGGGGGGATGCGGAAAGTCGCCGGGCGACGCAGCGGAGAAGCTGGAACACGTCGTTCCGGCCCATAAGCCCGCGAGTATTGCGGAGGGAGTGAAGGCCGTGCAGATGAGGCATCAACTGCTGAAGACTCGGCCTCAAAGCCTCTCACTTCAGCACAAGGAAATGCAAGAGATGCTGGAAATTGTCCGTTGGCTGCCCGAACTGGCGGCCGAAACCGATCTCAGGAAAAAAGAATGGGAAGTGGTGCAAGGCATTTCTCGAAAACTGGAGAACCGGTACGAAACTGCCGCCAGAGCCGGCGCAATCTCTCCTGACGAAAGCCGATCCATCGAGGAGCTGATCGAGGCGTTGAATCCATTGATCTATGTCAGTAGCGCGGTCGGCGTTTCGGCTACCGCGCAGGCCCCCCACTAAGAGGAACGACTGCATGTTGGAAGCCATGTTTTGGGGATTCTGCCTCCGTTTCCTGCAGTCTTTGCTTCAGGGAGCCCCGTTTATCTTCACGGGTTTATGCATCATGGGGATGCTGCATCGCCTGATGGGGCATCAAATCACGCGACGGGTCTTCGGCTCGAATTCCATTCAGTCGCAGTTTCAGTCCTGGTTGATCGGAATGTTGTTACCGGGTTGTTCGCTGGGATGCATCCCCATCGTGAAGCAACTCCGACGCAGCGGAATCTCCGTGGGGACAATCTTTGCATTCGCCTTGTCATCTCCCTTGTTCGATCCATTGTCCCTGCTGTATGGGCTGACCCTTTCCAAGCCCATGACGATCATGGCGTTTGCCTGCGGTTCGCTCGTCGTGGTGACGGTCTCCGGCACGCTGTTTGACCGGATGTTTCCGTCGACAGAAGTCCAAGTGCCGGAACCACCCCCGGTTCCTTATGGAGTTCGCCGACTTCTGTCGATCCTCGTCGTGATGGCCAGGGAAGCGGTCAGCGGGACTGCGATTCTTATTCTGGTCGGATTGGCCGGGAGCGCGTTCCTGTCAATTCTGCTCCCTATTGGAAGCCTGCAGAGAACGATGGCCCACGACAATCCGTGGTCTCCGCTGTTAATGACCGGACTTTCGATTCCCGCCTACGCCACGCCGATGGTGGTCATGAGCCAACTGGGATCGATGTTTCAGCATGGAAACTCCGTCGGCGCAGCGTTTATTCTGCTCATTTTCGGTGCCGGTATGAATATGGGGCTGCTGACGTGGATGGTCCTGAACTATGGCTGGAAGAAAGCCGGAATCTGGTTTGCAATCATGATCTCCATCGTCGTCGGACTTTCCTACGGGATTGAACGGCCGCTGTATCCCCGGGATATTCAACCGGCAGATCACACCCACGCGTTCGATCGCTATTGCAGCCCATTTTCGCCAGGTGCTCCACCCGGGATCGGCTATCCGGCAGAGATCGAGCGAGTCCTGAGAATGGAAACTCAACTGCATGAGAAGGTGGGCTTCCTCGCGTTGGCCGGTCTGGTCTGTTTAGGCCTGGGGCTCAAAGTTCTGGACCGGAAGTGGGTCATCGAGAATTGGCTCGCACGTGCCACTCCGGCGGCGGAGGGATCGAAAAGGGGTTGGGATATCGTGGTGCCGGGACCTGTGTTGGCGATGGTGGGCTTCGCCGCGATCGTCGTCTTCAGCCTGCTGGGATGCTTTGCTTATTACCCCTCTCCGGATGAGACGCTGGAAGAGCTGAAAGTTGCCCAAACGGAGGCCCTGAGTGCTGCCCTTGGAAAGAGGTATGAGCACGCATTGCACTGGATTCCCATTTGCGAAGGATGGAATCGACGGTTGCAGGTCGGAGTCTACCTGCGACGTATGCAGCTCAGCGAGTACCACCGGATGAAATCCCGAGTGTTCCAGGATCGTCTGGAAGTTCTGGATCACATGATGGAGAACCATGATTCGCCGGAACTGATCCAAAAGCAGGTGAACATGACGTCCAGCGCCTTTCGGCACATGGCCGCGGCATACCGTGAAGAGCTGGAGTGATCTTGCGAATCCGTGTTGAGCCAACGCGGACAATTCTCTTGTGCAAACTCGGTTTTGTGATCGAAGTCTCCAATCCCTGCGGATCTCGCAATACTCAGAATTCTTCATTTCCACGGATCGACGAAAAACTCGAATGGCTCACACGAAAAGTCGGCGAAACTATCGGAGCGATCATCTGGTGCAGCACTCTCTTGACAGAATTGGCGAACGATTTCCTGCCACAGATGCCTCCCACTGTCGGGAATTCCCTCTGCACTAGCGATTAAATCTTGTGCCCACAATCCCCCCTGTCCTAACCTCTCAGTTGAGAAGCGAGCCGATTGCGTTGAACGCTGTTTTCCCCTGAGGGATTGAGCTGACGATGTG
>JAXMBX010000019.1:0-82552 GCA_046349635.1 Planctomycetales bacterium | reverse complement strand
GGGGCAGGCGAAGGCGATCCAGTTCCTGGAAAGCCTGCCGCGGTTACGGCAATTGCTGGCTTTAGACGTGCAAGCGGCCTACGACGGGGATCCCGCGGCACGGAACACGGACGAAATCATCTTCTGCTATCCCGGTCTGGAAGCGGTGACGATCCAGCGGATGGCGCACGAGCTGTACCTGCTCGACATTCCATACATTCCCCGGATGCTGACTGAATGGGCACACGGGCGGACCGGGATCGACATTCACCCCGGAGCCCGGATCGGGCCGTCGTTCTTCATCGATCACGGAACGGGGGTTGTCATCGGCGAGACGACCGACATCGCCGCGAACGTGAAGATCTATCAGGGTGTGACCCTGGGGGCGTTGAGCTTCCCGAAGGATGAGGAAGGCAACCTGATCCGGAATCAGAAGCGCCACCCGACGATTGAGGAAGGGGTGGTGATTTATGCGAATGCGACGATCCTGGGTGGCGACACCGTGATCGGGGCGCGTTCGGTGATCGGAGCGAGCGTGTCACTCAACAAGAGCGTCCCCGCGAACACGATGGTGACGGTGGAGAAGCCGTCGTTGCGGTTCCGAGAAGCGTCCTGATTGCCTCTGACAAAATGCTCTGGAGGAAGGCCGGCTTCGTCAAATTGCGGATCAAACGTGATCATCAACGGCATTTTGTCACGCGCCGCCAGCCACCCGCGCCGATTTGAATTGACTCTTGTGCTTCGCGCCCACGCGCCGGGGTACCGGCGTATGGGGCCACGCATCAACTTAGCGATTGCCGCCGCTACGAGCGCGCGAACGGGGGCGATTCGGCTCGTTGACAATGGCGTCGATCGCACGGCGGGCGTGATCGGAATTCACCCGCTTGAGGGCAATGATGGAGAGCTTGCGGGACTGATCTTCCGTCGAGGCCCCATCGAGTTCCAGGACCGTGTTGGCAACGTCATCAACGAGAGCAACTGGGCCTTTCACCAGGATGGAATTGGTGGCTTCATCCACCGCCACCGTGAGGACCGGGCCGGCGTTGACCGAGTTCAGGGTCTGCAGAGCGGCGGCAACATCGGTGGAAACGCCCATGGGGATGGGAATCGGCTGACGGTTCCCCGCACTACTCATCTGCGTGCGGTAGAGATCCCGCAGGACGATCTCAATGCGGGCGGCGCGACTGTTCTTCAAGCTGAGGCGGCGGGATTTCTGGGTGGTCTTGAAATCGGGAACTTCCACAGAATCGAGAACCCGGATGAGGTCCTCGATGGCGTGGCGATCCGAACGATTGGCGTTCACCATAATCGCATTCATCCGTTCATCAGCCACGATGACGGGAGCATCTTCGCTGAAGCGGTTACGCCCGGAGACGCGGAAGAGTTCCCGGAGATTCTTCTCGACCTGCTCGGCTCCGACGTTCTTCAAGGCGAAGACGGCGAAATCCTTCCCTCCCCGGCCACGGGACTGGCGGGACATGGAGCGGAGAATGGTTTCCATCTGGTCCAGGGCGCTGGGATCATCGGACGTAATCGTGACGCGACCTTCGCCGGGGACAATCGTAATCGGGGCCGGCCCCTGGGGTTGTGCGGGTTGAGGGGAAGCAGGAGGATGGCTGCAGGTTTGTCCTCAGGTTTTTGAGCGACCTTGGGAGCGACTCTCTTCTCAGTTTTCTTGTTCTCCGTCGTGCCGGCGGGGGCATCGATGTCCAGATCATCCTCCTCCTCGTCCTGTTCCTGATCGAGGCTCTGGCGGAGGAGATCTTCGAGTGATTGATCGGCCTTCTTCACGGGATCGGGAACATCCTCGGGTTTGACTTCCTTCGACGGAGCGCCCGGTGTCAGGATCCGTGAATTCTCCCGTGAGGGAGTGATGACCTTGAGAGGATTGGGGCGAAGTTTGGGCCAGACAATTTCAATCTGATGGAGCGATTCGCCGAGATCCCCTTCAAAGGGAATGACCCGCATTTTTCCACCGGCGCGAGCCGCGGACTGGGCAAGGGACGTTTCCCCCATCTTGACGAGCAGCGTACGGATCTCTTCGATGTTGCGGCGCGAGCCGTGGACAAAGAGACGTTGGTGGTCAAGGTCGACGTCGATGAAGACTTCTCCGTGCCGCGGGTTCTGGTTGAGGAAACGGTTGATGGTCATTTCGGCGAACTGCGGCTCAAGGACATCGAGACTGAAGGCCTCGAAGTCGAGTCGTTCTTTCTGCATCCGTTCGATGGTCTTCTTGATGAGTTCCTGATGCCGAGGCTGGGCGACGACGATCAACTGGTTGTTGCCGTTGTCGAAGGACATGCGGACGCGGGACGCATCGGAGAGAAGGATCTGATTGACAACCCGCATGACCGTATTGCCATCCGCTTCATCGAGCGGGTAGATCACTAGGTCGGATTCCTTGTTCCCCTTGAGCAGCTCATCGAGAACCTTCTGCACCTGCTCGTGCTGAGTGGGGGAGGCGAGGACGATCAAGGCATGGTTCTGGGCATCGACCGTCATCCGCATATCGGTCCGGTTCTGGAACATCGGAGCGAGGGCAGAAAGGACGGCAGTCGGCTCGGAGTTGTGGGTGGAATAGGTTCTCAAGACCGGCTGATCGGCGGCGGTTCCCCCCTTTTCCATTTCTTCGAGGGTCTTCTGGATGCGTCCGTGATCTTTGGCCGTGGCGCTGATAATCAACGAGCGTTGCGGAAGATCGAGTGCCAAACGCGCGGTTGGGATGACCTGGGCCAGCGCGGAATAGGCCGCCTGCGGATCGGCGATCTTGAGGCGGTAGACGCGGGAGAGCAATTCCTGGGAGTCGAGGTTCTGGTTCAGTTCCGCGACCATCTTCTTAATGGTCTCATGCTCCTGGGGATTAGCCCAGGCGATTAACTTGGTGGGATCCGTTCCGACGGTGAAGGTCACGCGGGGAAGGACGCGGGCGAGAACCTGCGACGCGCTCGAGGCACCGGCCCCTTCGATGTCATAGATGCCGAGAACGAAGCTGTTATTTGGTCCCCCTTGCGACTCCAGTTGCTCCACGATCTTCTTGATGACTTCATGCTCGTGCGGGCCGGCCCAGACGAGGAGTTTGTTGGGATCCGCTCCCGTGGAGAACATGGCATTGGGAACGGCCTTCTGCAGAACGGGGATGGCATACGGGGCACCCACGGAGGGGACGTGATAGACGATCACGTCCCCTCCTTTTTCGCCGGCTTTCAAGCCATCGAGTTGCTTGACCAGTTTCTGGATGACTTCGTGTTCCTGGGGTTTCCCCCAGGCGAAGAGTTGGTAGGGATCGGTCCCGGAAGTGAGCGTGGCCTTGGGAACCGCTTTCTGAATCAAGGGCATCAGGTAAGCGGCCTGGGTCGATTTCAATTTGTAGACGACCGCTTCGCCGGTGTCATCAGTGGAACGCTCCTTCTCGAGGCGTTCGATGACCTTCTTGATCTGTTCATGTTCCTCAGGACGGGCAAAGACGATCAGCTTGTTCTGCTCGGCGCCGGAGGTGATCGTCGCCTTGGGGGCGATTTTTTGAATGAGAGGGTACAGATAGCCCGCGCCGACGACGCCCACGGTGTAGACGACAACTTCGTCGTTTTTGTCGGGTGATTCGCCCGATTCGATGAGTTCCGTGATTTTGTGAATGACATCGTGGTCGGGTTTGCGTCCCCAGACGATAAGCCGACTTTGATCGGGGCTGAGGTTGATCAGGGCGTAGGGGGCGGCACGAGTCGCCATTACGTAGGCGTTGTAGGCGCCGTTCTTGGGCATGTTGTAGATCTGGAGGAAGGCCACGTCCCCGTTTTCCGATTTCTTGTCAAACTGCTTAAGGAGCTTTTTGATTTCCTCATGGTCCTTGGCACGGCCCCAGGCGAGGAACTTGCGAGCGTCATTGTTGTCGGGAGTGAAGCCCACCTTGGGAAGCGCGCGGAGGAGGGCGTTGATCGCGGTGCCGGCGGTCATTTCTTCCACGGTGTAGATCTGCATGGAGAGGGACTGATCGATGCCGTTTTTCGATTCCAGCTCCTTGATGATCTCTTCGACCTTCTTATGATCCGGGGCTTTCGCCCAGACGATCAGTTTGTCGGGATCGGGGCTATAGCTGATGGTGGCGCGGGGAACGCCGCGAATGATGGGGGAATAGGCATTGGCACCGCCGGTCGTGGGCATGGAGTAAACGACCATCGTTTCGCGGTCAACTTCACCCCCGTCCGCTTCGAGTCGGGCGACGATCTCCTTGATGATCTTGTGCTCGGCGGGACGGGCCCAAACGTTCATCTTGGCGGGATCATTGCCGTAGGAGATGGTGATCTCGGGGACGGCGGTGATGATCGTGGACTGGGCACTGGGAAGGTGCCATTTTAGTGGGGTGTAGGTTTCGAGGCGGGGCGTTGTCCCCCTCGAAGTACGGCCAGATCCGCTTCACCAGGGAGGCAATTTTCATGTTCGGGTGGGAGTGGCCCAGACAGCAACACCCCCCGATCCGCGGGTCGATAACCAGCTTGGCGGTGGGGACGGCACTACTGATGAGGCTGGTAGAGATTGTTGGAGGTGGTGTTTTTGGCTGATAGGCGACGGAAGGTCTGTTTGGAGGCGTCAGCAGTTCCTGGTTGAGTTTCTGGAGGGTCTTGGCGACGAGTTCCTGTTCGGCGGGGCGGGCAAAAAGATAATCAGGGTGCGAGCGCGGGGATCGCGGATGATACGGGCCTTGGGGACCGTGGATTGCAGGGCGGCGGCGGCAGTCTCGCGTCAATCTCACACAGGGGATAGACCATGAACTTATCTTTGATCTCGGCAGGGGCATCGGAGTCAATCTGCTCCAGGGCCTGTTTCCACGGCCAAGTTGTTCCGTGGTTCCCCAGATCATCAGGCGGTTCGTTGTCGTGTCGTGCGTCACCTTGAGGTTCGGGAAGAGGGTCTGCAGGACCGTGACTGCCCCGGGCCCTTCCACGTGCTTCAGGCTGTGGACGGCAAGTTGATATTTCTCCGCGGGAGGGACATTTTTGCCCAGTTCTTCCAACACCCCCTTGAGGAGTTCGTGCTGCGAGGGAGTGGCCCAGACGGAGAGTAGACCGTTCTCGGTCGTGGGGATGATTTTCAGATCGGGCATATCTTCCCGCAGGTTGGGGAGGACTGCCTCGAAGCGGGTCTTCTGAGCCGTGGTGACAGGATAAATGACGAGCGTTCCTTTTTCCGTCTTGGGGGCTTCCTTCATGACCTGATCGATGGCCCGCTTGACCTTCTCCTGGTCCTCGGGCATGGCGACGACCATCAGCCGTTTGTGGACGGTATCCGGAGTGACCTGTGCCGCGGGCGCGAGAGCGGTGATCGCCTGTGTGAGAGTGGTGGGAATACCATCAGGGAAGGAGTGATAGCGAATTTCGAGGGTGGTGGGGTCATCGACACTGTTCTTCTTCAGCCCTTCGAGAATCCCCTTAACCAGTTCGTGCTGGGGTGGAGTGCCCCAGACAGACAGGATGCCGGCATCGGCCGTGGGGATAATTTTAACGCCGGGATGATCCTGACTAACGTTGGACCAGACAGCATCAAATTGGGCCTTGAGGGACTTGTTGACTGGAAAGCGGGCAAGAGACTCCTTGACCGTGGTCTCCGGGGTACCTTTCGCGATCTGGGCGATGGCGGCCTTGATTTTGTCATGATCGTCGGAGGTGGCAACGATCATGAGACGCTTGAGCTTGTTGTCCGGCGTGACTTTGGCCGTGGGAACTACGGCGAGGATCGCCTGCATCAACTCGGCGGGGGTGCCTTCGGCGACGGGATAGTAGCGGAGTTCCAGGGCAGTGGGATCGGGCCGTTTCTCTTGCAGTTGATCGAGGGTGGATTTGATGGTCTGTTGATCGGCGGGCATGGCGACAGCGATCAGGCTGCGCGAGGTGGGATCGACCGCCAGCCGGGCCTCGGGAACGATCCCCTGCATCATGGTGAGAGTCGCTTGCGGTTCGAGGTTTCAGCAGGGGTAGACTTCCAATTTGCGGGCGCACGTGGTTGACGTTCCGCCCCCGAGTTTCTCCAAGGCGGTTTTGACCTGATCCACGAGTCTTGCGGGCAGCCCCCAGGCGACGAGGATTTGTCGCCGACTGTCGTGGTTGAATTTGACGTCGGGGAAAGCGGCGGTGAGGGCGGAGACGACCTGCAGGCGCCAGGAAGTTTCGAGAGGATACATCTCCATGCGGGCACTTGGCTGTGTTTCAGGATTCTTCAGCCCGGCGAGCATCTGGTCGAGGACTTTCTTGACGATCTCATGGTCCTTGGCGGGAACATAGGCGTTGAGTTGCTCGGCCTTGTCATCAGCGACGAACTTTCCATTCGGCAGGAGGGTGTTCAACACTTTGACCGCGGATTCGTTGTTCACACCTTTCAGGGAATAGACGACCAGTTCCAGCGGAGGAGCAGGAGGTGCCGGAGCAGGAGCGGACGGTTTGGGGATAGATTCGATGGTGGCCTTGATGGCGCGCATGATGCCGGCCGTATCGGTGACGATGATCTGTTTTGTCTGGGGTAGGAGGACGCTCTTGCCGTGCGGACTGAGCAGGGGCTTGATCTCTGTACTGACGGCGTTGGGATCGCGGCCTTCCAGTGGAAAGACGAGGCTGACGTATTCGTAGCGGCCGCGCTTGTCCAGTTCGTCGAGAGTGATGCGGGGGATGACGGCATCGGGCATGCCATCCTTAAGATTGATGACGAGCAACATGCGGTTGCGACGGACCAGCGAGTACCCCTTGGTGGAGAGAACGCCGTTGAGTAGATCGATCGCCTCAGCGGGCGTGTAGGCACGATTATCGGTGTAGTTGAAGGTCCCCGGAGGAGGGGCATCCAGGACCAGCGAGAGGTCAGATTCCCGGGCGAACCACTCAAGCACGTCGGCCCACTTGGTGTAGCGGAAGTTAAAGCGTAGCTGGTGTTCGGAAGGGAGGTTGTCGAGCAGTTTCTGTTGATCAGCGGTCAGAACCTGGCTGGCTTGAGTTTCATAGTCGGTGATGACAGCCGGTTTCTTGTCGGCGGCAGCCTTGCTGAGGGCATCGTTGCGGGTGGCCTTCAGCGAGGCGAGCTTTTCCTTTTGAGCGGGGGTGAGGTTCAGGCGGGTGGCCTCTGCGGACTCGTTCAGCCGGTCCAGCAAGGAGGCATTCAAGGCGGGAGCCGCAGGCTGAGCCTGCAAACTTCCCGGAATCGCCAAGGTCAGAGTGAACAGGAGCAGCACGGTCAGAAAGAAGCGAGACAGTCCGATTGGTCCAACACTCGAAGCGAAGGGGACTTCCCGCGATAACTTGCTTTTCAGCAAAGAGATGGACCGTGAAACCATAGGCGCACGACGTACGTAGAGAGGCATCAATCTCATGACGAGGAGCAGGCTCCGGAGGGATTTTTAAGGCGAGCTGCGTGAGGGGCAGATGTCAATCAGCCCCTCAGCAGTTGAAGTCGGCGGGAAGAAGCGCGTGTCTTCTCTGCATTACAGAGTAGCCGGAGAGAAGCATCAGGTAAAGCTCTGAAAGGGCCACACAGAGCGTAACCTCCTTTCCACTCGAATTTTACACGTTTTTAACACAACCGGCGTGAGGCACATTCCCGGCCTCATCGGCAGGTTCTCCGGAGATTCCGCGACCGGCACAAGGGGCGCAGGAGGCCTTTGGCGTCTGGGTAGGGAGGCATCCTGCGCGATGTGGCAGGAGAGTTGAATGGCTCGCAACGGAATGATTCAAACAGAAACGGAAGGGATCGATTGTCAACCGTCGAAGCGGCTATCAGAATAAGGATTCGCTCTAAAGTTTGAGTTTTTTCGTCGCTTGCGCCCACTCAATCCGGACCCACTCATGACACTGCACCATCGTCTCGGTTTCCTGCTGTTTGGGCTGCTGATTTCCTGTGTGCCGACACGGGGGATGTGCGAAGTCCAGCCTGTCACCGTTGATCCAGCCAAGGCGGACGCCGATTTCGCGCTGCAAGGGGAATACAGCGGCGAAGTGACCGGACCGGATAACGCCAAGATGAAGCTGGGGATTCAGATCGTTGCGATGGGAGAACACAAACTCCAGGCCACGATTCTCGAAGGGGGATTGCCGGGGGATGGCCTGAAGAAGCGGGTGGAACAGCGCTTCGATGCGACGGCGAACGGCAGTGAAGCAACGTTCGCGCTCCCGCAGGGGAAGGCGCTCCTGAAAGGTGGACAGATTGAAGTTCAGGATGCGGCGGGGAAGTCGGCAGGGATGTTGAAGAAAGTGGAGAGGAGCAGCCCTACGATGGGAGAGAAACCTCCCGAAGGGGCGACGATTTTATTCGATGGCTCAAGCCCGGCGGGATTCGTCGATGGACGGATGTCCGAAGATCATCTGCTGATGGAAGGTGCGACGAGCCATCTAAAATTCCAGGACTGCAAGTTGCATCTGGAATTCCAGACATCGTACATGCCGACGGCACGCGGTCAGGGGCGAGCGAACAGCGGTTGTTACCTGCAGGGACGGTATGAAGTACAGATTCTCGATTCGTTCGGCCTGGATGGAAAGATCGACGAGTGTGGGGCGATCTACGGGATCAAGGTGCCGGACGTGAATATGTGTTACCCGCCGCTGGCGTGGCAGACTTACGACATCGACTACACGGCAGCGAAGTACGATGCCCAAGGGAAAAAGACGGCGCCGGCGCGGATCACCGTGAAGCAGAATGGAGTGCTGATCCATAACAATGTGGAGATCCCGACATCGACGCGTGCTGCCCCGGTGAAAGAAGGACCGGAGGCAGGGCCTTTGTTCCTGCAGAACCACAAGAATCCGATCCGGTTCCGGAATATCTGGATTGTGGAACGGCGGTCCTGAAAACCTTGTTCCGCGAGCAGTTGCGACGAAGGAACCGCGAACCGTAAGATTGTCGCAGCTTGGGGTCTGCTCCCATTTGATGGGATGAGGCCGACATCGACAGCCTCCTGCCACCGGGAGGAATTTCCGTGGCGATTTCTTTTTGAGACTTGAGAGTGACATGGGCTTTTTTGATCGACTGAAAAAGGGGTTGGCCAAGACCAAGGAGATCCTGCGGACGGATGTGCGGGACCTCTTCAAGGCGGGTGAAATTCTGGATGAGCCGAAGCTCACCGAATTTCACAAACGGTTGATCAAGACGGACATGGGAGTGCAGGCGGCGAATGCGATCGTGGGGGAGTTGCGGACCCAGCACCTGGGTCGCACGGTGGTACTGGATGACATCTGGGGAACGGTCAAAACGAAATTGAAGCAGTTGCTGAAGGGTGAAGGAGAAGCGGGGTGGGACCCGAATGAGCCGTTGTCCCCCTTGAAAACCTCTTCCACCAAACCAACGGTCATCCTGGTGGCGGGGGTGAATGGAGTTGGAAAGACGACCTCCATCGCCAAATTGGCGAACCTGATCCGGGGACAGGGAAAGAGCGTGATGCTGGCGGCGGGGGATACGTTCCGGGCGGCAGCGGTGGAACAACTGACGATGTGGAGCCAGCGTCTGGGGTGCGAGATCGTCACGAAGCCTTCCGGATCGGACCCGGCCGCCGTGGCGCATGCGGGCTGTACGCGGGCCAAGGAAGTGGGCGTTGATTACATCATCATCGACACCGCGGGACGGTTGCACACCGAACAGAACCTGATGAAGCAACTGGAGAAGATCCGCCGGGTGATCAGCGGGATTATTCCCGATGCGCCGCACGAAGTGCTGCTGGTGCTGGATGCCGTAACCGGGCAGAACGGGATCAGCCAGGCGCAGAAATTCAGCGAGGCGGTAGAATGCACGGGGATGATCCTGGCCAAGCTGGACGGGACGGCCAAGGGGGGCGTGGCGGTCGCCATCCGGCAGCAGATGGCGCTGCCGGTGAAATTCATCGGGACCGGTGAAAAGATCGACGACCTGGACGTGTTCAACGCGGACAGCTTCGTGGAAGCGCTGTTTGCGTTGAACTAACAGACCGGACGATCAGTATGCGGGGCGATGTTCGCGACCGAATTCCGCGATGATATTCGTCCGGATGCCACCGCGGGGAGTGAACGCGGCAACAAGTTTCATCCAGCGCGGGGCGGAGACCGCCACGAGATCGTCGAGAATCAGATTGGTGACGTGCTCGTAGAAGGCACCGTGGTTGCGGTAGCGCTGCAGGTACAGCTTGAGAGACTTCAGCTCGATGCAGAGCTTGTCGGGAATGTAGCTGAGAGTCAGGGTGCCGAAGTCCGGCTGGCCGGTTTTGGGGCAGACCGAGGTGAACTCGGGGCAGATCGTCTCAATGACATAGTCCCGGTCGGGAAACTGGTTCTCAAACGTCTCCAGCGTGTCGCGAAAATTCTCTGGCATGGGTCTCGTCGCTATCCTAAAAAGGCAAAATCCCGTAAAGGAAGAATACGGGAACTGCCTTATTGTAGCGCGACCGCCACCCTTCGCCAATGAGAGGAACGCTCTAAAACGTCGGGGCGAGAATTTCGGCGATACGGACGCAGAAATTGTCGTTCAAGACAAGTACTTCGCCCCGCGCGATCAACCGTCCATTGACGAGGACGTCGACGGGGTCACCGGCCAGCTTGTCGAGGGGGACGACGGCCCCTTCCCGGAGCTTCAGCACTTCTTCCACGAGAAGCTCGGTACGGCCGAGTTCGATGCGGAGATCGAGCTGAACTTCTTCCAGGAAGTTCATGTTCTCCGGCTTGTCGAGGACCCCACGAGAATCGAAATTCGCGAAGCTGTATGACTCGGGCGAGCCCAGACTCGCGGGGGGACGCTTGAAGCCACCCTGCCCCCCTTCTCCTGCCAGGACACTGGCCAGATCCTGTTCCATTCGGTTGAGGAGGTCATCGGTGGCGGAGCTTCCGCGCGCGGGCGTCTGGGACGCGACGACCGCTGCAGCGGCAGCGGCCTTGGGAGCACCGGCAACCTGTTGAAAGAGGGCGTCGAGATCGTTCTGGGAGAGGATCTGCTTGTCAGGAACCGGAAGACCCTCGTCCGAATTGGATGCGGCTGCTGATTCTGAAGCGGGAGCAGGGGACGGAGTCTGTCCCGCGCCGGCGGCACCGGATTGCAGGAGCTTATCAATTTCCGACGGGTCGAGGAGATCGTCCGACATTCCTAACCCTTCCTCTCCGGGAGATGCACGTGATGAGTTTCTCGTATCAATGTTCAATGACGGTGAAGTCAACGATCACGATGTTCTGAACGTAACTTTTCTTGAGGATCTTGTTGATATCTTCACGGATCAGGCGTTTGATGGAGCTGGCACTGGGATCGTTGAGTTCTTCATGGCTGCTATTGCGTCCGACCTTGATGATGGCTTCGCGGATGCGGGCTTCACTGGTTTTCATGGCGTCGATGAAGGCCTGCCGCTGGTTGGCGGAGACGAGGGCCACGACGCGAAAGTTGACGTGAAACACGACGTCTTTGGCTGCTTTGCCGTTGGTGCAATTATATTCGGTGTTGCCGACAGGAACTTCGACAAGTTCCCCGAGTGCACCATCGTCCCCTTTGACATCCGCGATGACGGCGCCATCAGCGAGGGGATCCGATTTCTTCTTGCCTGATCCAAACAAGAAATAGACCACGCCGAGTTGCAGCAGAATGATGACTGCAATTCCAACAATGACGATGAGCTTCTTGCTTTTCCCAGACTTCGCCGCGATGGGTGGCGCGGCATCCGTTGTCGGGGGAGGGGCAGTCGACATCTTGACCTCAAAGTTTTATCACGTAAATCACCGCGCAAGCGCAACAGTGATCGTCGATTCATAGAAATCAGGGCAGATTGTTGTCGGAGGAATCTGCCTGCGGACGGACATTTCGTTGGGTGATATACGATTCCAGGATAAACACGTCAACCCGATGATTCTGGAGTTGCTCGCCGGAGTTCCTGGTAATCTGGCGAGGCTCGGAGGCCCCGGCAGCCGTGGTAATTATCCGTTCAGGTGCGATCCCGCTCGCGTCGGGGTTACCCCTGTGGTTAATCAGGTATTCAGTGACCCGGATCGCCCGTTGAAACGAGAGGTCCATGGGATCACGGTAAACGCTGTCCGGAGGCAACGGCTCCGAGGAGGCGTGTCCTTTCACTTCGATCATGTTGCTCTTTTCACGGACGATTTCGATGATCACGTCCAAATCCGCCTTCAGAGCAGGTGTCAACTCGGCAGAAAATGGCTCAAACATGACAGGGCCCCCCAGGGTAATGAGGGTCCCTTTCTGAATGTTACGGACCTGTTTATTCGGCCCCCCGCGTCCCGGAGAAGGATGGTTGCCTTTTTTCAATCCCCCTTCCATTTTTCGACCGGTCGATCCGGGCGCAATATAGGCACTGGTGGATTGTTTAGAAATCCCGGGAACACCGAACGCCCCCATGGTGGGCCCGAACCGTTCCTGGAGTGAATCCAGCATGGCGCGCATGGTCCCTTCTTCCTTAATCTTGCTCATCGAGACGAGCATGATAAAGAAGGTGAGGAGCAAAGACATCATATCGCCGTAGGTCACGACCCATTCGGGAACGCCGGCCGGCGGATCTTCTTCAATCGCCATCGGCACTCCTTAATGCATGGGTGGGAACTTTCTTGGGGACAAGTTCATAATCAGGGATCAGGCGGCAGCCTTGGCCTGAATCTTCTTCCTCTCCGCCAAAGAGAGACAGGTCATGAGCTTCTGTTCGAGCACGCGGGGGTTATCTCCTCCCTGAATGGAGAGAATTCCGCGGATGATGACTTCCTTGAGTTCAATTTCGCGTCGGCTGTAGAAGTTCAGTTTGTCCGCAATCGGGGCGCAAACCATGTTGGAGACCGCGGCTCCGTACAGCGTCGTGAGCAGGGCAACCGCCATACCCGGACCGATCGCGGCGGGGTCATCCATGTTTCCAAGCATGATGATGAGTCCGACGAGGGTTCCGATCATGCCGAAGGCGGGGGCGTATTTGTTCAATGTGTCGAGCATGGCCTTGCCGGTTTTATGGCGTCCCGCCATGGCTTCCATCTCGGAGCGCATGATGTTTTCCATCAACTCGGCGTCGGTCCCGTCGACAGCCATCTGGATTCCGGAGAGGACAAAGGGATCCTGGATCTGGTCGGTCTTCCCTTCCAGGGCGAGGATGCCATCCTTGCGGGCAATCTCCGCGAATTCGACAAGCTGCTTAATGACGGGGGCAATCTCGGGAGTCTTAGGGAAGATCGCTTTGAGCACGACCTTGGGAACAGTGAGAATCGTGCGCAGGGGATAAGAAATCATCACCGCAGCGATGGCGCCCCCCACCACCATCATCATGGAGGGAGAGTCCCAGAATGCGGAGAGCTTGGCACCGGGGGCAATCAGGATGGAGACGAAAACGACGCCCCACGCCATGATCATCCCGCCGATTGTCGCCTTATCCATGAATCAATCCCCCTTTTCCGTACGTGGAATCAGCCGTTCAAGCCGGGAATGACCCGTACGGAGCGGGAATATTCGATGCAGCGTCGCACGACTTCCTCGGCGGTTTCGCGAACGATGAAGCGATCGCGCGTCGTGAGATTGATGAAGGTGTCGGGACGGGATTCGACGAACTGGATCAAATCCGCATTGAGAACGATCTGTTCGCCGTTCAATCGTGTGACTTTGATCATGATGATTCTGAGCCGCTGGTTAACGCGAAGAACACTTCGAAAGATCGGCAAATCGGGGGAAAGGCCTCACTCGGAATTATCAATATTCATTAACGATTCAACTGAAGGAGCTCGTCGGTCAACTGCTGCACGGAACTGATTACCTTGGCGTTACCCCGGTACTGCGTGGAGGCTACGATCAGATCGACGAGGTTACGTCCGATGTCCGTGTTGGAGAGCTCGATCGCACCAGACCGCACGGTCCCCGCACCGAAGCTACCGGGGAGCGTGGGGCGAGGAGTGCCTGATGCCACGCCTTCGCGGTAAGTGTCGTTACCGGACTGCTGCAACCCCTGGGGATTGCTGAATCGCGCGAGTACGATCTGTCCGAGGGTCTTGATGATACCGTTGTCGAAGACGCCGTTGATTTTCCCCTGTTCATCGATCACGAAGTTGGTCAAGGTACCGGGACCGGAACCGTCCTGAGAGGAGAGAGCGATACTGCTCCCAGCAGTGGCGGTCGAGATCCCCGAGACCTGGGAGAAATCGAGCTGAATGGTCTGCGGGCTCTTGGCGGCGGTATTGTTTCGATCGATCTGGATGGTGCTGTTCGTGGAGGAGACGTACTTGCCGTCGCCGTCGAACGTGATGGTTCCGCTTCCGATGGAGATATTGGTGTCGCTGTCGTCATTACTGTCGGCATAGAAACGGAATGTCGTAGAGTTCGGGCCGACGCTTTCCAGGGTCGTCGTCAGCTTCACATTCAGTGCCTGGCCGAGGGAGTCATAGACGACGAATTTTGTCACGGTGCTTTCACCGACAGCAGCCTGCGTCTGGGTGAAGTTAAAATCGATCGCCCCACTGCTCCCCTGGAGTGAGGAGGACTGGAAATCGAGGGCGTTTGCAGTACCCCGGTTGCCGATGATCTGGATCTTTCCCCCGACGATGCTCACACCGGGTTGGGTGGAGGTTCCTCCGTCGTTGGGAATGCTGCCGCCACTCTGGATGCCATACGCTTGGCCAATGAAGTCCATATACTGCTGGACGGTCGTGGTCCCATCAATCGCAAGGGTCTGCGGATCGATATTGGCCCCCCCTTTGCGCGGGGTCAACGTCAGGGTTTGAGGAGTCGAGAAGAGTTGCGTGGATCCTTCCCGGACATCAAAGAGCAAGGACCCACTTGTAATGGCGGCGCTGGTCGAGGCATCCGTCAGCGCGGCACTCTGCAGGACGGTTCCCTGCGTGCCGATGACCCCGCTGGAAAACAAGGCCCCCTTGATGTCGACGTTCTGGGTCGCGGCGGCAACCTGCATGGTTCCCAACGGAATCGAGAGATCCTGCAGGGTGGTATTCACAATGTTGAAGTCGGAGTCCACGCCGTAACCCTGCAGGACAAGCCCCTGGGAGTTCACGAGATTGCTCTGACTGTTGAGGGAGAAGTTGCCGTTTCGGGTGTACAGATCCCCGTCCGCACCACTGACGATGAAGAACCCGTCTCCCTGAATGGCGAGATCGCTCGGGCTGGTGCTGTTGGTGATACCCCCCTGGCTGAAGTCGACCTGAATGGCGGAGTTCAAGGCACCGAGTCCGACCTGCCGGGGGTTCGTACCGCCGTTGATCGAGGTGGGAGCAGAACCGACGCTCAAGGTGCGGGCCAATTGCGTTGAGAAGAGAGTCCGGGAGGCCTTGAAGCCGTTGGTACCGGCGTTGGCGATGTTGTTTCCGATGACGTCGATGGTGGTTTCGTTGAGCTGCAAACCGTTCAACGACGTGTTCATTGCGGATGTCAGACCCATGTGCTCCTCCTTGAGCGGCTGGTGTCGTCGTGAATCCCTGCGCGGACGTGTGCAAACCGGCCCGTTCCCGCACCGCGGATCATGACGACTGAAGCAGTTATCGTCCGAGAGCCGTTACAACCGGTATGACCGTACCGTCAGCTCCGGGCATTTAAGGAGACTCACCGGGGGACGACTGTCAGAACCGATACGCGAAGCAGCTTCTGCCCAACTTCTCCGGTTTAACGAGGCGGCAAAGTTGAAAATTACGCTGGGGTTCGAACGGCAGAAACTGCCCAAGGGGACTGAAATTGACTCAGTCCCGGCCGCGATAGACATTCGCCCGGAGCAGTGCCAGGGGATAAAAGGTCTCGCGCCAGCGGACTCCTCCCCGGCGAAAGGTGATCCAGCAGGAACGGATGTATGCCCCCTGGAATAGCAACGACGCGATCCAGACGGCGGGGGCATAGCGCCACTTTCCGGTCAAGCGGTAGCAGACGTAACCATACCCCAGAAGCATCACGGCAAGTGCGGCATAGAAACCTGAGGCTGCTCCCACCGGGCAAAAGAGGCTCCCCAGAAGAGGGAGAAAGGTCAACAGAAAGAGAAATGAGAGAGCCGCAATCAACTTGAGATAAGAAAACTGGACGGAGGCGAAGGCGTTTTTCTCCAGCCCCTGAACGACACCCCAGACGGAGTGTTGCCAGCGGACCTGCACGAGTGTTCCGGCAAGCAGGACATCCTGGCGAAATCCGGAATGTTTCATCATTTTGCCGAGCATCACGTCATCCAGAACTTCCAGTCTCAGCGGCTCATGGCCGCCACAGGTACGGTAACTATTCGCCTTGACGAGATTGAAGGCTCCCACGCCGGCATAGGCCTTCAAGGAAGGACCGCGAACCTGGGAGGACCTGGTTCCCATCATGAACAGCATGCCGAAGAAACAAACGAACGCCGTCTCCAGGTAACTGCCGGGGATCATCCTGGGAAAAAGGGCCAGGTGATCGAGATCCTCCGCGAGAAAAACCCGTACGGCGCGGGACAGGGCAGTGGGGTCGAAAATGACATCCCCGTCCGTGAACAGGATCAATTCTCCGCGGGCGAGTTCCGCACCACGCTGCATGGCGTGGTTCTTGCCCAGCCAATCGCTGGGAAGCTCCTGAATTTCCAGAACGCGGAGACGCGAGTCGGAGGAGGCCACGCGGTGCATGGTCTCACCCGTGCCGTCCGTCGAGCGATCATTGACGGCGATGATTTCCAGGCGGGGATAATCTGATGCGAGCAGGGACTTCAGCCCGGCCTCGATCTGTGGGGCTTCATTGCGGGCGGGAACAATGACGGACAGGAAGGGATCGTTTATGGGGTGGGGGAGGCGATCGGAGACTTCCTGCAGCCAGTGAGTCCGGAGATAGCGATAGGCAGGCACCAGATACGCGAGCCAGATGAGACTGCAGCCCCAGCCGACAAAAAAACAAATCCAACCCAAAAGCAGCATCTCCCGCCTTCACTCCTGGACCACTCCTGCGCTTGGCCTATTGCGGCTTCAGTTCGACGGTTGCACCCGCGTCTTCGAGATCCTTGCGGAGTTTCTCAGCGGATTCCTTGTCGAGATCCTTTTTGATCTCGACGGGGGCTTTCATGACCAGCTTCATGGCGTCTTTCAACTCCATGCCGGTTGCCTTACCGACGACGAGCGTAACGGGGATCTTTTTCGAACCATAACTCTTGAGAACGACCTGGAATTTGCCGTTCCCCTTGGTGACGGGGGAATTCGCAGGAGCTGAGGGAGACCCCGTTTCCTCCTCTGGGGGGGTGGGTGTTGCTCCGCCGGGATGACGCGACTTCAGCTGCGCGAGGACTTTCTTATCGATAATCAGACACTCGCGTTCGATGTCGCCGTCGTAGTAGTCTCCGCGGGCGGCATTGACATGGATCCGAATCGTGTCATCCCAGTTGATATCGACAACGGTAGCACCAATCCAGCGTCCCCCGGCATTCAACCCCACCTGGGTCCCGGGCTCCAGCGGGGTCTCTTTCGTGACTTTGACGCCATTATTCGGGAGCGGAATACGGATGCTGAATTCCGAACGGGGATAGGCCTGGGTACGGACGGCGTTTTGAATTCTTTCCAGACGAAGGGCAAACTTGGCCTCCGCGTCGGGCTTGCCCAACGCATCCAGAGCACGGGTCCGAATCCTGAGGCTGGAGCGCTTGGCTTCTTCGGGACGGGAGCGGCCCCAGGAATCACGCAAAACCAGCACGCGATCCGTGTCGATGATCTCGGAGATCGTCGCGTCTTCCAGGTTGCCCGAGCGGTCTTCCATCTTGACGGGAGTCCCACGCACAAGAGGCGTATCCTCATCCACAGGAACGAGCTTATCAATCACGGGAGGACCGGCTTTGGGAGTCGAGACGGAAGTGGAGCCTTTTTTATCCCCACCGCGCGGTTCCAGCATGGAGCGTGGCGCATCGTCCTTCTTCCCAGCGGAGGAGGTTCCCGCGACTTTCGATGCTCCGTCCCCGGAACCCAACCGGGCCAAGACCTGTTTTTCAATAATCAGGCATTCGGGATCGATGTCGCCATCGTAATCCTGCCCGAGACGATTGATGTGAATCCGGAAGGTATCATCCCAGTTTTTCTCCACGATGGAGACGTCGTACCACTGACCGTTGTAGTTCATTCCACACGGCACGCCGGGCCGCAGGGGAGTCTCCTTCGTGACCTTAACCGCCTTGTTCGGAATCGGAATGCGAATCGAAAAGACCGCCTTGGGGTAAGTTCGAGTCGGGATCGAATGGATGGCCCGCTCGGCGCGGGTGGCAAACAACTCCGCGGCATCGGGCTTCTTAAGAGCTTCGGCAACCTTGGGAGTCATCATCAGGGACGAGCGCGTCATGCGGACTTCCGACCGACTCAGATTCCGATCCCATTTGATTTGCACGGAGTCATCGTCGATCAGATCGATGATCGTGGCGTCTTCCCAGGACTTATAAGAATTCTCCGCCTTGACGGGAACGCCTTTCACAAGTTTGGTGGAGGGGAGGATGGCCACCCAGCCGCCTTGCAGGGATTTTTTCTCGGAGGAAGCGTCTGGAACGTCCGACTCGGATTTCGGAAGTGCGGGAGCCGCATCACCGGACGAATTTGAAAACCCGGCCGTGGGAGGGGCCTTGGCCGCGTCGGCAAGTTCCGCGCTCTTTTTCGATTTCAGCTTGGCGAGTTCATACTGACTGATGATCAGATGCTCACGCGAAACCTCACTGTAGGGAAAATCCGCCGCATCAGGCGAGGAAATGTGGATTACCACTTGCGAGGGATCTTCGGGTTTGACCGACATGACGGTGGCTTCAGCCCAGTCACTGCGGACGCAGACGGAGACCTTGGTGCCACTCTTGAGAGGAGTATCCGCTTCCACTCGCGTGGCATTAAGCGGAACGCGCAAATACTGGCTATGGGGCGAGACTGGGAACGGGACAACCTTCACTCCCTTGGCCACGACATTGGCCCGTTCCGCCAGGCGATCAGCGGCATCCGGTGATTTGAGCAACTCAAGAGTTTGTGGCGAGATCAGCAACTGCGACCGGGAATAAGTGACGGGTTGCAGTTGCTCGAGTCCGGAATCAAAGCGCACCTGAACCTTTTCTGCCGAGGAGGATTCTGTAGCGGTGGCATCCCTCCAGGCTCCATTGGTTTCCGCCAGCAGCGGCGTCCCTTTGAGAAGCGGCATCATGGAATCGACGACGGCAAAATTCTCAGGAACGGGACAGGACCCGCCGGGCAGAACATGAAGAGCGGGTTGGAATTTTTCCTTGCCGGCCGTCAAGTCGGATTCGCGGGCGGCGAGTTCGGAAGGTTCGGCTTCGTAGAGGACGCGCCGGGACGGATCATTGAGGTTGGCCCCGATCAAGACAGAACGTCCATCGGTACGATGGGTATCAACTACTTCCAGGTTACGCCGGCCGGAGGGGGTGTAACACTGGACGGGGAGACCGGGGAAGAGCTGGCCGACATTGGAAACAGGAGAAAATCCGGGCGGATCCTGACGGGGAGCTTTGGGGCGCGCCAGAACCCGTTGCAGATGCTCATATTCCGATTTCCGCCACTGCCGGGCGAGATGTTGTGGAGAGCCGGAGGAGATCACGGAATTTGAAACCTTCGTCCGCAACGTCGCTCCATCATACTCATCCTCCTGCTCGAGCCAGACCTCGACCGGTTCGCTGGAGGGATCGCGATTCGTGGCTGAAGGAGAATCATCCTCGCGAAAGGTTCCCGTTCTCAGGAGGACAGGGATGCGGGACTGAACCTGCTGACGAGCCTGGTTCACGACCAGGAAGATTTTGCTCTCGGGATCAAGCGTCCCTTCCCGCTGGTAATCGACCATTACCTTCTGCCAGTTGGGAGCAGCTTGACGGAGGTTGGACAAACGGATCCAGGGGGAGTTTGCGTGGCGATGCAACGGTGCGCTGAGATTGACCTCCTGTTCACTGAGGAGAGGCTCCCCTTTCTGCCAATTCTCGCCGGGAATCACGACCGCGTCGCTGACGACGGGAGCGATTAGACGTTGTCCTCCCTGTTGCTGATCAGCCTGCTGTTGCGCTTGCTGTCGAGCTCCACCCACCGTCTGATTCGGCAAATCGCCGCGAGTGGGAATCCCATTGACGGCGAGAGAGATGCCCGTCAAGCAAAGGGAAGGAAGCTGCGTCACAAGAAATATTTGCACGCCCTGGCCAAAACTCACTCCCAGGGTGTTTGCAATAGCTTCCGCAAACGCGGCGATCGCCAGGCAGACCATTACCACTGCCAGAGGGATCATCACGAACAAGGCCTGGTCCTCATTCACTCCGGCAGAGCCGAGGATCGCCTTGAGAGGAGCAACAACCAGAATGCCAAACAGGACAACGGCGACAAGGCCTCTCCAGCAGCTGCGGAAGAGAATGCGGAGTGCGTCTCCACTTGTAACCGGCACATTGGCCACAATTCCGGCCGCAATTTTCAAGATCAACAAAAAGCCACCGAAAATTGCCGCAATAATCAGGACGAATGCGGTGAGTACAATGGCAGCCCCAGCCCCCAGAGGAAGGGCTGCAAGAATGACAGGATTTGCGGCCAGGAACTCCATCTGTTCTCAAACTCCTCGGAGCGGCTCCATACCACTCGGCCCACACGATCCGTTACGTGACGTCGCGAAATGATGTTAAAAAAATGAGGACTTTATCCTAAACCGTTAGATGCCGATTAGCGAGTCTCATTTTAGTTCCAAACTAACTTTTGCCCCAGCCTCTTCCAGCTGTTTCTGAACCTTTTCGGCTTCGGTTTTGGTCAAATTCTGCTTGACGGGAAAAGGAAGGGCTTCCACAAAATCGAGGGCATCCTTTAATTCCAGCCCGGTCAGTTCCGCGACGACTTTCGACACCTGGATTTTGTGGGGGCCGATTTCCCGCACGATAACCCGATAACGCCCCACCTGCGACGAGGATCTGGAGGGAGGCGGCTGCGACGAATCCATCGCAGGGGCAGCGGGCTTGAGCCTGGCTAATTCCCGTTTCGAAATAATCAAGTCGTCCCGTTCCAGATCTTCATCCCAATGGTCGCTGAATTTGTTCCAGTGGACGAAGACCGTGCCATCCTTATTCAGCCCCTTCACGGTGAGGTCGTACCAACTCTGTCCCCATTGGGCGGCCAAGGGGGTGCCAACCTCAAGGGCCATGTCTCGCGTCACCTTCTCCGTGTCGTCCGGCAAGGAGAGGGTGATGGGATAGCGTTTGCGGGAACGCCGCAGTGCGGCCTTCCGCTCAATGGAATTCTCCAGGGATTCGGCCTTCTCCTTGAACTTCTTCACCGCGTCAGGCTGTTTCAACTGTTCCAAAGTGGTGCGGCTGATCGCCAGCGCGTTCCGATCCATGTCCGTCGCAGCGGCCGAGGGGATTTTGTCCCGGTAGACCCGAACATGGCCATTGGACCGGAGTTCTGCAACGGTCAGATCTTCCCATTCCAATCCACGCTCGGCCTTCAACGGAGTTCCCGGCACCAGCGGTGTCGATTCCGTCACGGGTTCCAAGTCATCGGGCAGGGGTCTTAACCCCTGAGGCAATGTGCGGACGCTCGGTTTGAAGTTGGAGGGGGCCTTCTGCCCGGCCTCGAGCGTGGGGGTGTCGATGGCGACCCAGGGAGAGGAGCGGACCAGGAGTTCCTTGCGGGGTGGAGAATACTTAATCAGGAGGAAATGATCGGAACGGACGCTGATGATCTCCGCAGGGATCCATTCCCCCATCCAGCCTGCGAGGACCGGCATGCCGGGCAGGAGCTTCATGTCCGCTTCGACAAGCCGATAGCCGGCGGGCGGCGCGGGAGGTGGCTGGCGGCTTTTTCTCCAGCTCGCGGAACGCCTGCTCCTCGGCCGGTGTCCAGCGACGCAGGAGCCAGGATTCTCCCAGCTTGCCGCGGGTGACGGAGTTTGAGATTTTCAGGCCGACTGTTCCGGAAGAGAGAGATGCTCTCTCTGTTCGATCCAGACCTCCATGTCGTCAAAAGCATCCGCATTCGCTTCCAATGTGAACTGTGACGATCTCTCCCCTCAAGCTCCACTGCCACTTCTTGATTCAGGGGCGAAAAAGGGTTGAGGCGAGCGGAAATCCTCCCTTCACGGATCCGAACAATCAAAACGAGGTCCACCGTTCCAAGTGGCGAGGGACCTTCCCGCTTCAAGTCGAATGCAATTCGGACTCTACGGAAATCTCCCTGAAACTTCTGCAGGTTGGACAGCTGAAACCACGGGGACTTTTCGGTGCGTCGCATGGTGCGTCTGCCGGGGCATTTTCGGCGGGAGAACCGGTTCCCCTTTTGCCATTTTCATCTGCCGACGAAAAACCGGAGGAGATTAATAGCAGCGCGAAGATTGGGAAGTTCGGGACATCACTGCAACGACTTTTTAAGGCGTGTGGGAGATTTTCCCGCGCTCGCGGGAAACGACAGTCTCTAGTTTATGGTTATTACGAGACACATAAACAAGTCGCATAATAGACACACTAGGAGTTGCCTCTTCTGGCATATTGCTACCCCTCCCCCTCGGCGACATTCACAAAGGTCACCGCCGCGGAGAAAACTCCGTCTCCTGATGCGTACTTACCGCTCGAGCATCAGGTATCGAAATTCCTAAGTTTATGAGAACAAAGTTTCCTCGATTGAGCAATTCGAAGTTCCATCGGATACTGGAGGCACGGATTTTTACTCGATTGCCCCTAACGAGAGGTGTCACGTGCGCGCGACATGGATCGACTGCATCACAAGTCTCTGTCTCATCGCAAGTTCATGCACCTTTCTGGCTGCGGGGGAACCCAACTGGCCGCAATTCCGAGGGCCAGCCGGCGCGGGGACGGCGGGAACCACGCCGCTTCCCGAGAAGTGGTCAAAGAGTGAACACGTGACCTGGAAGCAGGCGATCCCCGGCAAGGGGTGGTCTTCCCCCATCGTTTCCGGAGACCGGGTGTTCTTGACGACGGTGACGAGCGAAGCGCCCGGACGTGAGCCGCGGAAGGGACTCTATATTGAGGACTTGGCGGGGACGAAGCCGGAGGGGGTGCATCACTGGCTGGTGTACTGTCTGGAATTGTCGAGCGGAAAGATCCTGTGGCAGAAGGAGGCCCATTCCGGGAAGCCCTTGTCCACCGTCCATTTGAAAAACAGCTACGCCTCCGAGACTCCCGTGACGGATGGGAAGTACGTGTATGCGAATTTCGGGAATGTGGGGCTGTATTGCTACGACAACGACGGAAACTTGAAATGGTCCCGTGACTGGGAACAGGTTCCGACGCGGTTCGGCTGGGGACCGGCGGCCTCGCCCACCCTCCACAAAGACCGACTGTACCTTGTGAACGATAACGAGAAGGACTCCTACCTCCTCTGCCTGGACGCGGCCACAGGGAAAGACATCTGGAAAACGCCGCGCAAGGAGCGGAGTACCTGGTCGACGCCCTTCGTGTGGGAGAACCCGCAACGAACCGAAATCGTGACTGCGGGGACCGGGAAGATCCGCTCTTATGACCTGGAGGGGAAGTTGCTGTGGGAACTGGGGCCAAATTCCACGAACTGCATCCCGACTCCGATTGCGGCGCATGGACTGCTGTATGTGGCCTCCGGTTACGTGGCGGACAAAGTCCGACCGATCTATGCGATCCGTCCCGGCGGGAAGGGAGATATCAGCCTGAAGCCGATGGAGACGAGTAACGAATCGATCGCCTGGAGCGTTCCGCAGGGGGGGCCGTATCACCCCACGCCGGTGATCGTCGGCGAGACCCTGTATGTGCTGTACGACCGGGGCCTGCTGGCGAGTTTCAACGCGCTGACCGGGGCGGAGATCATGCCGAAGACCCGGCTGGGGGCGGCGACGGCGTTTACGGCATCTCCCTGGACGGCGAACGGCAAGGTGTTTTGCCTGAATGAAGATGGAGAGACGTTCGTCGTAGCACCGGACAAGAAGTTGAATATCGTGGCGACGAATCCCCTGGAGGAAATGGCCTTGGCGACTCCAGCGATTGCCGGGGATCGCCTCCTGATCCGGACGAAGAACACGCTGTACTGCGTCAAATAACAGTACTGCGTGAAGTAACGCTTACTTCTCAGCGAGACTGAAAGCGTACAGGCGACCGTCGGCGCAACTCACGAGGATCTCAGGCTGATTGTCCCCGTTGAGGTCACACACAATGGGGACACCGAGGGCGGCAGGCAGGTTCCGCTGCCAGAGGATTCGTTGCGTGGCATTCCGTGAGGTTTTCAGTGCCATTAGCCGGCCATCGTTGGTGCCGAGCAGGAATTCGTGAGAGCCGTCACCGTTCAGATCGGCAGCGGTCAGCCCCTGGGTGGTACTACCGAGCGAATGAAACCAGCGAAGCGTTCCTGTCTGCCAGTCGAAAGAGCGAATTTCCCGATCTGGACTGGGAAGCTCTTTGAGCGAGGGGAGTTCGTAAATCTGGCCGGAGGTGAGGGCGGCGACATTCCAGACCTGTTCAGGATCGTGTGCGATTCCCGCCGAGCCGATGCCGGTGGTGGGATGCCACCAAAGTTTCGCCCCGTCTTTCGATTCCGCCCCGATGGAATAGTTTCCGCCACCCCAGGCGACTCCGGAATAGGGGGAACCCGGCGTGCGGGGAGGGAGCAGCGGAGTGTGCAACCCCGCCTGCATCAGAATGGGCTGAATGTCCCGGCCGGTTCGACCGTCGAGGGTGCGCCGTTCATACAAGTCGCGGGTCAGGACGTCATCCAGGCCGTCGCCGTTCAAATCGACGATGGCAATCGGGCCGTTGCCGCAATGGCATTTCCAGAGTTGTTTTCCATCCTTGCCGCTAAAGGCGACGGTATCGACGTCAATGATCGGGCCGACGGGATACGTCACCAGCAGGTCGGGATATTCATCCCCATCGAAGTTTCCGATGGACCACTGCTGAGGCAGGGCGGGAAAGGTCCAGGTCTGTTTGACGTGGCCATTAGAATCAAGGGCGAGAAGTTTGTTCGGCTTCTCGGCGATCAGGACTTCCAAGTCCGGATCCCGGTCGACATTGACGGCCAGGGGAATTCCCAACGGCTGGGAAAGAGGGGTATACATCGACCAGATCCCCACTCCGGCACGATTCCAGACTGCGACAGGTTTTTCCTCTCCCTTCTCGGCCCGGTAGCATTGGAGCTTTCCGGCAGGATCAAAGAAAAGTATCGATGGCATCTGACCTGATCCCAGCCGGGCGAAGATGGGGACTGTGATTGTCCCGGCGCGTGGCGAAATTCGGGAATCGACTTTTCCTGTGACGGAGACCGCCTCGACGTCACCATTTGGAACTTCACGCCAGAAGTGGGGCACAGAATCACCCGAGTGCAGTACCGAAACATTCAAAGGACGCGCAGCGGGATCGGTTCCCAGGCCCCATTGCCAGCGGGACTTCCAACCGGCGCTAGCCTCCCAGGCGACGCATTCCAATTGGGGAGGGGCTTTGCGTTGCAGCAGAATTCCCTCCGCAGAGTTTCCCGAGCCAAATCGTTTCGCCAGAGCACGCGGAGTCCCGGTCTGAATGCCGCTTTTCTGCGACCAGTGATGCAGATCGAAATCGAGCAGCGTCGTGGTGATCAGCGGCTGGCCGGAGGGGAACTCGGAGTGCCGATCCCATTTCCCTTGCCGGCAATGCCAGACAGAGACCTGGTCAAGTTTCAATTCCTGGCGACTTTCGGGTCGCGTGAGAAACAAGACGGGTTTGTTGTCTGCCAGGAGGGTGGCCCCGAACAGGTAGCAACCTGCCAGATCGGTTTTGGTTTCACCGGTGAGGGCATCGACGATCAATGTGTGCCAGAGTTTGTCGGTGCGGTCATCGCACACCGCATAAGCGATTTCGAAACGCCCGTCGCCGTCAAAATCCTCGACGCCGTTGGTGAGGATACTCAACGATACAAAATCATTGGGATAATTCTGCTCATAAAAGCGATCCCAGAGGAGCTTGAGCTGTTTCCCCTGCTCGTTGTGGAGGACAGCGACGTGTTCGCGGAGATTATCGGCCAGGATCACCACCTCCGGAAAATCATCGTGATCGAGATCACGGAGCACCATCGAGCCGTAGTTACGGCCACAGTTCCATTCCAGTTCACAGAGCTTTTTCCCCGTGCGACCGTCGAAGACGAAGACGTTGTTGTAGGTTGCGGCGACGAGATCGAGATCCCCATCGTGATCCATATCCGCGAGAGCGACCAGAGGGGTGAAAAAAGTCTTCTTCCAGTCGAACTTCCATTCGACCTTGGCCTTTTCGATCCCTTCCGCGAACGAGAGACAGAAGCCAACTTCGTGCTTATGAGACCACACGACCGCCTGCAGTCCCTTGAGAGCGGGATTGAGTTTCGCGATGCGTATCGCTCCCACGCCGGGATTGGGAAATTCCGGACAGAGATAGCGAATCCGACCATCGGTGGCATTCAGAACGTGCATGCGAGACGCTTCCCCGGCTCCGATGATGAGTTCCAGCGTGCCATCTGAGTCGAGATCATGCAGGCCGTAGATGGTGGCGGATTCCAGACGCTGCTCCCAGAGTTTCTGTCCGCTGGTTTTCCACGCGGTCAGATTGCCCCAGTGACTGATGAGCATTTCCGGGGTACCGTCATGATCGAGATCCATCCAGACGGGGGCAACGGGAGCAGGACCGACGTCGAGATCCCACAGGGGCTGGGGTTGAGAAGCAGGTTGGCCGATCAATGGGGAGATACCAGAGAAGCCCCGGTCACGCCGCCAGGCGGGCCAATCGCCGGCGGGGATTTCCGCCTGCGTCCAGACAGGCGGGGGATGGACCTCCAGCGGGGGAGGCGGAGGAAGTTCGCGAATGGAAAGTTCGGCGATTTCGACATGGGCGAGGTGGTCCTTGTTCCCTTGCACCTGAATGCGGATGCCGGGGGGCTGTTCCGCGACGTTGTCGTGGAGGGAGATGTAAACACCGTCGCGCGACATGGCGACGAGTTTTTTCTTCGCATCCACTTCGAACCGCCAGGTGTGCCAGTCCTGATCGGTGCGAAGTACCTTGGTATTCGGCCCGAGGTTATAGCGATCGAGAGAAAAATTCAGACCGAGTGACGTCAGGCCACTGGGAGTATTCACGCCGAAGAGCATGCGGATGGTGGAAAGATGGCCGGTGTTTTCATCGGTGAGCCCCAGCTTGTGGAAGCGTGTGCGAAACTCCAGGACGAAATTGTCAGAGGCGGAAATGCGGTGTTCATAAGCAGCCTCGGCCCAGTCCGGCGTGGCATTCGACTGATCCCGCAGATGAAGCGTCCCTTGTTCCAGAGAGACGGAACCGTCGTATTTGCCATGTGCGGCATCGCGCCAGAGCCAATCCTTCGTCGTTGTGTCACTCCAGGTTTTGATCTCCAGGCCTGCACGGGCTGGAGTTGGCTCCGCTGCACGAAGGTCCGGAAGAATGCAAATGTACAAGAGAAGTAGGCCGAGTCGAATCCGGAGCATGGTTACCTCGAAGGGAGATCGCGAATCGAACAGGTCGTTGTATCTTATCAATGGCAGGGCGGTCTGTGAGGCACGGGAAGTAGAGAATGCCGCAAATTGAATGTCGTTCTGAACTGGAGTAAGCTGAGGCGACCCGTGGAGAGAACACGTTCAGAAAAAAC
This sequence comes from Planctomycetales bacterium, assembly GCA_046349635.1. Classification (GTDB taxonomy): domain Bacteria; phylum Planctomycetota; class Planctomycetia; order Planctomycetales; family Planctomycetaceae; genus JAXMBX01. Next base: position 55,109 of record JAXMBX010000019.1, on the reverse strand, counting down.
ACCTGCGTTGAGGCCGGCATGTCAGACTTGGGGCTGGGGATAATCGGCAGTGGTTTCATGGGGCTGACCTACGCCGAGGTGCTGACGCGGCATATCAAGGGGGCGCGGCTGGTCGCAGTTGCCGGGGGTAAACGGGCGGAACAGCTCGCCGGCGAGTACCAGGTGCCTGCGGAATCGAACATCGAAAAACTTCTGGCGCGGCCGGATCTCCAGGGGGTGGTGCTGGCGACGCCGGACAACCTGCACTGCGAGCAGGTCATTGCCGCCGCGGAGGCGGGGAAACATGTCCTCGTCGAGAAGCCGATGGCTCCGACGGTGGCGGAATGCGATCGGATGATCGCCGCCTGCACGCACGCGGGGGTGAATCTGGCGGTCGTGCAGACGGAGCGATACCGCAAGTTGACGCTGCGGGCCAAGGAATTGGTTGATGACGGGGCGATCGGGCCGATCTGGATGATGCGAACGATTTCCGCATTTCCCCGCAGCCTGACGGATGAGATTCTTTCGACCCGGGACTGGATGAACGATCCGAAGAGCGGCGGGCTGTTCATGGGGATCGCGGCCCACAACACGGACTTTCTGCGGTGGATCTCCGGGCGAAATGCGGTCCGGGTGTATGCGCAAGTGGCGACATTCAGCGATTTGAAAGCCCCGGCCCAGAGCGTCATGGCGCAGATCGAGTTTGAGGGGGGAGTAATGGGACACATGTGGATCTCCAGCGAGTTCCCCGCTCCCAGCCTGCCCAGCAGTGAAGTCCGGTTCCAGATTATCGGGAGTAAGGGGATTCTGGATTTCGAAAACTTTGAGTTTCTGGATCTGGGCAAGAGCGGTCAGTGGGAGCGGGTGTATGTTCCTGAAAAATTCGATTACCTGAAAGAGCCCAAGTCCGCGATCCGGCTGGTGCCGCACATCGGGGTGATTCAGGAATTCGTGGATAGCGTGAATGAGCGGCGTCCGCCACGCGTGGGTGGCGCAGAGGGACGGGCGGCGGTGGAATTGTGCGAGGCGTGCCTGATCTCAGCTCGGTTGCGCGAGCCGGTGGATCTGCCGTTGAGCGGAGAGGTCACCGCATGAACTCCGCATCTTCGACTGAGATTGATCTCGCGGATCATCTGCAGAGGCGGAACCTGATGATTTTCGGCATGTGCACGGGACTGATTTACCTTTCCGCACCCGTGCTATACGTCGGTGTGATGCAGGCGACGCTGTGCGAAAAACTGTACGGGCAGAAGATCGACGTGATCGCCAATCTGCCGAAGACAATGTATCTGGCGGCGACGGTGTTTCCGATTTTCATAGCGTGGCTCATCCCTTACGTCCGAGCGTTGAAGGGGTTGATTGCCATCAGCTTTGGTTTCAACGCGCTCGCAATCGGTTTTGTGGGCTGGATGCTCTTGAGGCCCGACATTTCGCCGCTGGTGAAGATCTGGGGGGTGATCCTGCAGGGGACGCTGTCCGGGTGTGTGCTGCCGGCGGCGGTGGCGTTCATGTGGGAAGTGCTCGGGAGAGGAGTACGCGAATCGCGGCGGGGATTGGCGCTCGCCTTGGGATTTGGTGTCGGACCATTCCTCGCGTTTTTCGGATCGCTGCTTTCGCAGGTGATTCTGGAGGGACGATTGAAGATTCCGTGGGGAGGGGGGCGGTGGGAACTGCCACGCGGGACATTCGGCCTGCCGGGTTGGGCTGACACGTTTCCCGGGAATTACGCGCTACTGTTCTGCCTGATTGCGCCGTGCATGGGGATTGCGGCGGTATTGAGTTGCGCGTTCGTCGTGCCGTTGCCGGAGGTAGAACTGAAACGGCTCTCCTTTCGGGACGCAATCTGGGGCGGGGTGTGGGATTTTCTGAGGAACCGTGTGCTGTTCTGGGCCGCGTGTTTCACGATGCTCGCCTACGCCGAAAACCTGATGGATTCAAACCTCGCGCTGTACACCAAACACGCACTCGCAGGCTCGACGGAGGATTACTCCGGGCTCTCCAATGCACTGCGGTTTTTCGTGAAAGGGATCACGGGATTATGCCTGGGGTGGCTCCTGACCCGGACCTCTCCTCGCACGGGGCTGCTGGTCACATCGGGGATTTATCTGCTGGCACTGGTCTATGGGATGCTTGTCACGGGGCCGTGGTATCTGCTGGTCTTTGGTCTGTATGGAGCGGGGGAACTCGTGGGGGTGTATGCGCCGAATTACATTCTGTCCGCCAGCCCGCCGGAGAACATGCGGCGGAACATGGCGTTCACGACGATGCTGATGGCGCCGATTTCTCTCATCGGCCCGGTGTTCGGCGGGGTGTCACAGTACCTGGGGGAAATGACCAGTATCGCGACGGGGTACCGGTTGAGTTTTGCGTTGTGTGCCGTGTTGCAGTTAATGGCGTTCGGGATTGCATGGTGGATACTTCCTCCACGACCGGGTTCGGTGCGATCGAATTCTCAATAAAATCCGTTCCTTTCAGATATCGCGAGGTGGTGATGCGAACCCTTATCCGGAATCAATCTGAATGTGTGTTGTGGGGGTTGACCCTGCTTCTGGCGTGGCAGACGTGTGGAGTTTGCCAGGAGAAGAAGAAAGAGAAACCCTATGAGGGGCCGGACGCCGCCACGATGCAGAAACTGGCTGCGGAGGGGAAGGAACTTCAGAAGTCAGTCGATGCGCTGCGGGGTAAGGTGCAGCCAGCACATCGCTGGGCGGACGTCGCGATTTATCCCAAGGGGGTGGAATGGATCCTGCGCCACAAGGAGTTTTACAAGCCTGAGTTTGTGCGGTTTACCGAGGAGGCGTTGAAACGAGGCAAAGAACGGCTCGCTCAACTGGAACAGGGAAAGGCTCCTTGGGAAGAGGCGGAGAAGCGGACGATTCACGGCTACATCTCGCGGGTCGATGGCTCGGTGCAGCCCTATGCGATCAGCATTCCTGCAGCGTTGCGGAGCAAGCCGGATGCAAAATGGCCATTGCACATCATCCTGCATGGGCGGAATGCGACGCTCAACGAGGTTGGGTTTCTGCATTCCAATGAAGGGAAACCGCTGGAACCGGGGCAGGCATGGGCGGAGGTGGAGATTTACGGACGGACAAATAATGCCTACCGCTGGAGCGGCGAGACGGACGTGCTGGAGGTCCTGGAGGATGTGAAGAGCCGTTATCCGATTGACGCGCAGCGGGTGGTGTTGCGGGGGTTCTCGATGGGAGGAGCGGGAAGCTGGCATTTGGGGCTGCATTATCCTTCGTTGTGGTGTGCGGTCGGCCCGGGGGCGGGGTTCGTGGATTTTTATGAATACCAGAAGATCACGACGCCGCTGCCGAAGACACAGGACGAAACACTGCGAATCTATGACACGGTCCATTACGCTTTGAACGCCGCGGATGTCCCGGTCTGCACGTATGGTGGAGAGCTGGATGCGCAACTGCTGGCGAGCAAACGGATGGAAGCGGAGGCCAAAAAGCTGAACGTGGAGATCAAGGTGCTGATCGGGCCAGGTGTGGGTCACAAGTTCGAGCCGAACACGTTCAAGGAGTACATGGCGTTTCACCTGAAAAACATGGAGGCGGGCCGCCCGGCGGCTCCCGGACTCCACAAGATTCGCTTCGCCACACGGACACTGAAATACAATCACTGCGACTGGGTGACGGTGGAAGAAGTCATGGAGCCTTATGGGGAAACGGTCGTGGAGGGGACGTTAGGCGAAAATGCATCAGCCACGATCACCACGAAAAATGTGGTGGCATTGCGGATCGCGTCACAGGTCGGTGCGGATCTTGAAATTGATGGAACGAGGCTGAAGCTGAATCCCGGTCCAAACAAGGGGATTGGTTCCCTGCTCGTGCGGGAAGGGAAGAAGTGGACGGTTTTGTCAGAAGCGCAGCAAAAAGAGTTCGAAGAGAACCCGAAGTTTCACAAGCGGCACAACCTGCAGGGACCGATTGACGATGCGTTCATGGAGTCGTTCGTGTGTGTGAAGGGAACAGGAAAACCCTGGGAGAAAAAGCACGCCGGATGGGTCGATTGGACGCGAAAACGCTTTGAACACGAATTCAACAAAGGGTTCCGCGGTGAAGTGCGAACAGTCGATGATGCCCAGGTCACGGATGAACTGGAACTCAATCACAATCTGATTCTCTTCGGGGATCCGGGTTCCAATGCCTACCTGGCGAAGATCGTCAATCAGCTTCCGGTGACCTGGAAGAAGGATCGACTGACGGTTGATGGGAAGGATTACGACCTGAAATCACACGGAGTCGCGTTGATCTACCCCAATCCCCGAAACCGGAGCAAATATGTGGTGATCAACTCCGGACACACGTTCCACGCGAAGGATTTAGCGAGTTCCAATGCGTGGTTGTTTCCGCGGCTGGGGGATATCGCCGTCCTGAAATACAGCCCGGACAAAAAAGAGGGGTACACGGAGGAGATCGCGTGGTCGGCGAATTTCGACTCCGCCTGGAAATTGCCGACGGCATCCCGCGACTGATCGCAAACTCTCAGTCCCCGCCGGCGAGGCCCGGGGGTTCGAGTTCGAAGCCGTGCCATTTCATGGCGCGATCCATCGGCTCAATGCGGAGGACGATAGAACCGTTGCGAAAGATGCGGACAGTTCCCGAGGATTCCGAGACCGCAATCGCGATGGCCTTTGTCGCCTTCGAGATGGCAGCGGCGGCCCAGTGCCGTGCGCCGAGTCCCTTGGAAAGGGCCAGTCCATGCGCGGGGGCATCCAGAATGCGACCCGCGGAGACGACATATCCATCCGCGGCAATGATAAAGGCACCATCGAGTTGGGCGACTTCCTTGATGCTCTCCCGGACACGGGGGTCGCGCAAGGCCCGCTCTTTGAGGCTGTAGCCCCGGAAGGGATCGTGGACCCCTTCGTGGGACATCTTGACGACCTTGCGATGATCGCCGACGACGAACAGCGTGCCGACCGGCTTCCCTTCCCGCCCTTCGCGGCCGATTTCGACCGCCAGATCCACGACGCCGCGCAGCGTTTCAAGCGGAACCTGAGTCTCCAGTCGCTGCAGGTCGCGGGCGCTCAGCCGTTCCAGGTGGTCTCCCAGATCGACGACACTAAGGGTATCGATTTCATCCTTGTCAAAACTGGCATACAAAGCGACGATCCGGTCGCCGGTCTTGAGCAGATCATCCGCAATCGCTTCCAGCAGCGCCTGGCTGAGCTGGACCTGGCGCGTTTCTGACTCCTTGGAGAGGGGAACGGTGTCGAATCCCTGTTCCCGGGCGGACTTGAGGACTTCCGCGCGGTGGGAAGCGACGATGACCCGCAACCGATCGAGGCTTTGCTTGATGCCGTCGAAGTCATAGTTCTTGTCGGCCAGCACCATGATGGCATGCGCATCGTTTTCGACCGCGATCCGCCGCGCCGCGATCAAAATCGTCGCTACCTGGGTACTGAATTCGGCCCGTTTCATGTATGGATGCTGCCTCGGAGGGGGTTTCTCACGCGGAAAGAGGGGGACCGGGGGCAAGGAGTTGTCAGTGTATTGAAATCCAATAGTAGGTCAACAGAGGTCCCGCGCGGAGGGGTTAAATTTCGGAGAGCCCCCTCCGGAGCGAGGGGACCCCCTGAAACTGCACAGCCTCAGTGACAAGGGCGTCCCTGAAGGCATTCACTCCCCACCGGTCGGTAACCACTTGGCTACCGTCGGGGGTTGGTGCTTCTCGAGCAGATCGAGCAGGCTACTGCAATCCTCGTGCGAAACTAGAAAATGCCGGTGTTCTTCGCGTAGGAAGTCGCGCTGGATGGAAGCGTCAATCCAGTGGAGCAGGGGGTCGTAATAACCAGCGGTATTGAGAATGCCGACCGGTTTGCGGTGCAGCCCCAACTGGGACCATGTGATGACCTCAAAGAGTTCTTCCAGGGTGCCATAGCCCCCCGGCAGGGCAATGAACCCGTCTGAAAGGTCCGCCATCAGGGACTTGCGAGCGTGCATGGAAGGAACGATCCGCAGGTCAGCCAGACCGGAGTGCATGACCTCCCGGACGGCGAGGAATTCCGGGATCACGCCAATCACATTCCCCCCGGCGGCCAAGGCCGCATCGGCGAGAATCCCCATCAGCCCGACGCTGCCGCCCCCATACACCAGGCGGAATCCCCGTTCGGCAATCATCCGCCCAAGGCGTGCGGCATCCTGGCGAAACTGATCCTCATTCCCGGCCCGTGAACCGCAGAACACACAGAGTGATTTCATGAGTGACGGGTCTCTTCTGGTTCAACGGGAGGCAGAAACCTGCTGGCCGAAGCAGTAGAGGAAGCTCTTGGTCCTGAAGTAAATGTGTCCATCCACGATCGCGGGAGTTCCGTAGACCGACTCTCCAAAATCCGTGCTAAAAAGTTGTTGCCATTTCGGAGTGGCAGAGACAACAGTCAACTGCCCGGCGTCACTGACCACGTAGATCTTACCGTCACCGAGTACGGGCGAGGCAAAATACTTGGTGTTCCCCTGAACCCGTCCCTGCTTGATCGGCTTGCCGGTCTTGGCATCGAGGGAGGAGAAGATTCCTCCATCCTTGACCATGTACAACGTGCCGTCATGGAACAGGGGAGAGGGGCAGTAGGGGAGTTGCTTGTTGAAACTCCAGAGGACGTGCGTCTCGGTGATGTCCCCCTGACCGCCCGGTTTAATGGCGAGAATGCGGTTGCGCGCGTCCTCGAAGACCCTGCGCATGTTCTCCCATTCGGTGCGAGTGATGGTGCCGCTCTTGTCTCGGTCGATCTGGGAGAAACGTTGCTTGACGGTGGGATCCGCAACTTCCTTCTCGTCGATCATCTTGTCTTTGTTCTTGTCGTTCTTCTCAGCATAGCTATCGAAAGTATCGACCTGGATGCGGTTTTCTTCGTCCCCTCCTGGCGACCAGCACCCGACATACAGGATGCCGTCATCCCCCACGACGGGACTCATGTTGACAATGCGGGCAACTCCCCGAACCGTCCAGATTTCCTTTCCGGAGTCGAAGTCATATGCCACGATGCGCAATGTCGCGGGGACGACAATCTGCTTTTTCCCGTTCTGTTCCCAGACGACGGGGGTGGAGAAATTCCGGGGGAATTCGGAACGGTCTGTCTTCCAGAGCTCCTCACCGGATGTTTTGTTGTAGGCGGCCAGGAAGGAGTCCGTGTCGTGATCCTGGCAGAGAATGACCTTATCATCGACGATGATCGGTGAGCTGCCGGCCCCGAAGTCATTTTTGAACGGCCCCATTTTTTTGTGCCAGAGCAGCTTGCCGTGCTTGTCGTGGCACCAGAGTCCACTGGAACCGAAGAAGGTCACGACCCGCTCCCCATCCGTGACCGGGGAGGACTGGGCATGGCTACCGGTCAAATGGACCTTTTCCAGAGTGTCGTAGGGGATCTCTTTTTCCCACAGGAGCTTCCCGGAAGCTCGCTCCAGGCAAATCACCGTGAGAACGCTCTCGTCCTTGGCCCCGGACAGAAAAATTCGATCCGCACTGACCACGGGAGAGGAGTGTCCGGGGGGAAGCGGGGTCTTCCAGACCACGTTCTGATCAGGGGCAATTCGTTCCGGCAACGGGAGCCGGCTTTCCGAGGTCCCTCGCAGATTGACCCCTCGAAACTGGGGCCAAGTCTCCCCTTGGACTCGAAAACAAAGAATCAGGCATCCGAAAACAACTGTTCCTACCGAAAATCGCATCGACTCCCTCCATCATTCAGGAAATCAGATTCGTAAGAACCCCATAGAAGCCCCCCCTGTGAGACGGAGAGAGGGGCTGGCTCAAATCCGCCCAGGACGGGGATGGTCCACGATATCGCAGAAACTGCCGAACGACCACTCCCCTCCTGAGAAGGGAACGTGAATTCACCAGTTTTCCTCTCCGTCCAAACTGTAATAATTCCCTCAGGGTGACGTAAGACTGTCAAACTCTAACGGCTAGTCCGATTATTCTTAGCGACTTTACCGGAAGTGGTCTCCACCCTACGGAAGAAGATCACCGATAGTGATGGTACTGATTATTCGGGAAGTAGCGAAAATACGGGCAGCGGAACTTTCGGCAGGAAGTGAAGCAGCCGGCCCTGAATCCTGTGCTACTTGGAATTTGGAAATTTGGGGCTTTCTTCGTGGATAATCAGCGTTGGCTCGCGTTATAGATGAAGGAAGACTCCCGTAAGAACGAGACGGCTCGGTCAACAGGAAGCGCACTCTTGAGACATCCCCCTTCACAACGCGGTTCTCGATTCCTTTCCCTGTGGGGAGTGGGAAGTGCTGCGCTCTGCGGCCTGATCCTGTTTCTGACGGCTCCGCGGCTCTTACTGTCGCAGGATGCCAAGGAAGTTTCGGAGCTGAAATCCGGCCCGATTATCGTCGAACGCCCCTACATCCAGTTTCTCGACAAGGCGATTCTCTCGTCCTCCCGGATCGGTACGATCGAACGGATCGACGTGCGGGAAGGGGATCTGGTCAAGGCGGGGCAGATCGTCGTCCAGTTAAGGGATGAGGTTCCCCGGGCCAATTACCTGACCGCCAAGCAAACGGCTGAAAACACGGTTGAAATCCGCTACTCCTACAAGGCGGCGGAATTGGCCACGGTGGAACATGAGCGGGCTGTGGAAGCAAACAAGCGGGTGCGACATGCCTTCCCGGATATCGAAGTGGATCGACTGCGACTGACTGCGGAAAAAAGCATCCTGCAGATCGAACAGGCCAAACACCAACAGAAAGTGGACAGTCTGAAGCGGGACGAAGCGTTTGAAGTCCTCAAGACTTTCCGCATCGAAGCGCAAATGGATGGGATTATCACCAAGGTCAACAAAGTAACGGGTGAATCGGTCCGGGAAGGAGACCCGCTGGTTGAAATGGTGAATACCGACCGGGTGAAAGTGGAAGGCTACGTCCACGTGAACCAATCGGTCCGACTGAAGCGGGGTCAACTCGTCGAAGTTCACATCGACATCCCGGAAGAAGACCTGGACGTCGAAAAAGAGGTCTTCGAGGGGACGCTGGTTTTCGTGGACCTCTTCACCCGTCCTGATGATCCTCAGGTGCGCGTGTGGGCGGAGGTCAAGAATCGGGATGGAGTCCTCCGCGAAGGCTTGCGGGCATCCATGAAGATTCTGCCGGACAAGCAGGGGCCGCGATTTGCCAACCCTCACGAGAAGAAGCCGGAAGCGAAACAACCGCTCCCTCCGCCGAAGGAAGAACTTCAAAAAGAGGCTCCCAAGAAGCCGGTCCTGGAACCGCTCCCCAAACCGGGGGTCAAAACGGCGGGGAAAGCCAAGCCAGAGCCGGAGTTTGAACCACCGGTGCGTGTAAACTGAGATCGCACAATTTCCCGTCCGGAACCGTGTCACTTGCGGTCCGGGACGGACGGCGACGCTTGAACGGATAAGGGACCTGTCATGCAGATTGGTGAGTTGGCCAACAACATGCTCACCTCCACGCAGCGGCCGGTCCCGCTGCAGGCGCGGAGCGACCTGGTGGTCAAGCGGATCCAATATCTGGGGGCCACGTCCGTGGTCGTGAAGGATCCCGTGGCGCTGAAATATTACCGCTTTCAGCCGGAGCAGTTCGCGGTCCTGGAACTGCTGGACGGGGAGCGAAACCTGGAGGAAATCCGGGATGAGTTCCACAACCAGTTCCCCACCGTCCGGATTACGATTACCGACCTGCAAAACCTGATCACCGACCTGCATCGGTCCCGTCTGGTGTATAGCAACCGCATGGGGCAGGGGGCCGCGCTCCTCAAGCATTACCGGGAAGAGCGGCGCAAGAAGATCTGGCAGACGATTCAGAACTTTCTGTATATCCGGCTTCCCGGATGGGATCCCGAGCGAACCCTCGTTCGCATTCATCCCTATTTCAAGTGGATGTTTGAATGGTGGGGAGTCGCTGTCTGCATGCTGCTGGTCGTTTCCGCGTGGGCATTGGTGGGAATGCACTTTACGGAGTTCCAGTCCCGTCTGCCGCGGTTTCAGCAGTTCTTCGGCTGGCCAAACCTGATGTACCTGTGGGTGGTTCTGGGGGCGTCGAAGATCATCCACGAATTCGGCCACGGGTTGACGTGCAAACATTTCCGTGGGGAATGCCACGAGATGGGGATGCTGCTCTTGTGCCTGAGCCCTTGCTTGTATTGCGACGTTTCCGACTCCTGGCTGCTGGAGAATAAGTGGAAACGGATCATGATCGGGGCGGCGGGGATGTATATCGAGGTGATCCTGTCGGCGCTCGCCATCTGGGGATGGTGGTACAGCCGGGAAGGGCTGTTTCACTATCTCTGCCTGAACCTGTTTTTCGTCTCCACGATTTCGACCGTCATTTTCAACGCCAACCCGCTGTTGAAGTACGACGGGTACTACATGATGAGCGACTGGCTGGAGATTCCGAACCTCCGGCCCAAGGCGGACAAGCTGTTGAGCGAGAAATTCGGCTGGTACTGCCTGGGTATCGAGGCCCCGCACGACCCGTTCATGCCGCAATCGGGACAGGGGTGGTTCGTATTTTACGCGATTGCAGCCTGGCTGTACCGCTGGGTTGTGATGTACGGAATCATCCTCTTCTTTTACACTTTCCTGAAGCCCTATGGCCTGCAGAGCATCGGCATCTTCATGGCGGTGATGTCGCTGGTCACGATGATCGGAGGGCTGATTTATAAGGTCTACAAGATGGTCACCGCACCGAGGATCGATCCCTTGAGCCGCCCCAAAATGATCGTGTCCGGCACGTTGCTCGTCCTGATTATCGTCGGGATCCTGAAGATTCCGATTTGGTGGAACCTGGAAGCCCCGATGATGATCGAGCCGGAACACGTGCAGCACGTCTATGCGACCGTGCCGGGCCGGCTGGAAAAGATCCTGGTGAAGCCAGGGGAGATGGTCCACAAAGGACAGATGCTGATGCAGTTGTCCGATCCGGAAAAAGAGGCCCGGCTGAAGAAACTGGAGACGGATATCGAGATCCAGAACAAGGAACTGGACATACAGCATCGAGTCCGGAACTTCGTGCAATTCAATCTCGCCAAGGAAAAGCTGGAGGGGTTGAACAAGCAGAAAGCGGAACTGACCGAACAACTGGCGCAACTGACGATCTATGCTCCCTGTGACGGCAAAGTGGTGGCCGCCCCCCGGACAGCTCCCCCCAAGCGGGACCCGACCAACAAGCAACTTGGCATGTGGAACGGCTCGCCACTGGAACCGATCAATATCGGAGCCACGATGCAAGCTCGGGCACATCTGCTCAGCATCGCCCCCAATGACCGCTTCCAGGCGATGCTGTTCATCGACCAGGGAAACCGCAACGATTTTCACGTCGGACAGGACGTACGGCTGAAACTCGATCACCTCGCCAATGACACCTACCGGGGCAAGATTGTCGAACTAGCCCAGGTGCAAAGCGATTTTGCCCCGCAACCGCTGAGTAACAAGAGCGGGGGGGATGTCTCCACCGTCACCGACAAGACCGGACGGGAACGGCTGACGAGCGTGGCGTACGAAGCGACCGTGGCGATTGACCAGGATCTCTCCCTGCTGCGGAGCGGGATGCGGGGCCGGGCACGATGCACGATCGACAGTCGATCGCTGGGACAGTGGCTGTGGCGTTACTTCCGCCAGACGTTCCACTTCAGGCTGTGAGGTTTGAATCATCGCGAGTTCGGGGGCTTCCGCTTCGCGGTGCGCCCCCGCCACCCAGCCGATCTACGATCACCCCTCTGCGAATGTGACAATCCGGTCTTTGCCCTGCTGTTTGGCGGCGCGCAACGCAGCATCCGCCCGCTGGAAGACCTGATGCGGTTCGGTGTCCGTCGCACGGATTTCAGAGAGCCCAATGCTGACTGTGGGAGATGTAAGGCCGGGGGTCTGACAGTCGACCGACAGGTGGCGGGTCGACTGCACAATTCGCTCGACCGCTTTCAATCCCCCCGCAGTCTGCGTATGGGGCATCAGGATCACGAACTCATCCCCCCCATAGCGGAAAACCCGGTCCGATTGCCGCACCACGCCACGGATTGTCCCTGCGAAAGCCTTTAAAGCCGCGTCCCCATTCAGATGCCCACCGTCAGCGTTCATCTGCTTGAGGTTATCGACATCGAGCAAGGCGAGTGTCAACGGGGTGGAATGACGGCGGAACTGGGACCAGTTGGCGAGCAGTTCTTCTTCAAAATCTCGCCGGTTCCCCAGCCCTGTCAGCGGGTCGGTCCGGGCCTGTTCCAGAAGGATGTGGAAATCGTGGGCATGTCCCTCCCACAGCTCTTCCAGTTGCGCCCAAAGCGGAGGAATATCCTCTCCGCCGGCGGTTTTCAACCGCTGCAGCAGGGCCTCGATCTGTTGCATCCGGGTAGCGGCCTGTTCCATGATGGAGTTCATGCTAACAACAACTCGGGATGAGAATCGACAGAGAATCGCCCCCACTAAAGAAGATGGTCGGCATCCAATTTTCTCTTCTTCCGCAACAAGTGATCAACTATGACGGATAAAAAGTTTCACGTGCGACAGGCCAGCCGGGGATTGCTGGTCCATTACTCAATAATTCCGATCATTGCGCGGTGCGGTTACGACCCTGGCGCGCTGGCCGGTGAGGTTGAGACGGCCCACCCCGGTTCTACGCGATGGTATCCGGACGGAACGCTGGCAATCACTGGGTTTGACGCGCTGAATCAGTTCGTGACCAGTTGTGACCATTGTTACTCCGATGCGGCCTTCAAAGATGATTGCGATAACAAGCCCCTGAGGCTAGGGCGGTCTATCAAGGTTCAGAGCAGCATCGTTTCCCACCCCGCCTTCGAAAGCACAATGTATGATTTCCTAATGTGGAACGAAGCCTTTCGGAAATGGGATAGCTCGGCCAGCGTCATTACTGCTCAATTGGGAAGTCCGTACTCACCTGAATTGCCCGCCGGACCACTTGAATCGCTTCCGCTTGTGATCTTTTTCGCGGATAAAAAAGTGAACTTAAAAACCCGAAAAGCGATCGCCATCTCTATCGAAAATTGGTTCCGGCAGCAGGCGGAAACTCCGATGCCCGGCGAAAAACCTATACGATTGCAGAGAATGACGGTTCGTTTCCGGGAAAGAACTGCGGACATTCTGCTGGATGCCAGCGAATCAGGCCAGCACTCCCTCAACTGGCTCTATCTGGAAATCATCTATCATTGTAAACAAGTTATTAGGCATTTTGTCATAAGCCTGGCAGACGGTGGGATAAAAGTCGTTTCGCCTGCGACGGATAATGAACCGGCTCATTATGGGTTGTGCACGATGGAGGAGGCACTCGGTCCAGTGAATGCGGAATTCCCGTTCGAGCTTTGAGCGACAGCTCATTATCACATTCGAAAGTCAGTCGACTATTTTTACATCCGATTAGAGTCGGAGAATTCATTTGACCTATCGTGGCCGATTGGCCCCCACGCCGAGCGGATATCTGCACCTGGGACACGCCAGCACGTTCCAGGTGGCAGCAGATCGCGCACGGCAGGCAAATGGGGCGCTGGTCATGCGAATCGAGGATCTGGACCAGGATCGCTGCCGCGAGGAATTCGTGGCCGGGGCGATGGAAGACCTCCGCTGGCTGGGGCTGACATGGCAGGAAGGTCCGGACGTGGGGGGGCCATTGGGACCCTATGTCCAAAGCAAACGGCTGGGGTGCTATCTCGATGTGTGGAGGCACCTGGCCGCGGGCGGGTGCATCTATCCCAGTCCACACTCGCGGAAGGATGTCACCCAGGCGTTGAGCGCACCGCACGATGATGGGAGCGAACCGCTGTTTCCCCCGTCGCTCCGACCAACAGTGGGGGAGCATTATGATGAGAACAATCCCGGCGAAGTGAACTGGCGGTTTCGGGTGCCGGATGGCGAGGTGATTACGTTCTTGGATGGCCAATATGGTGCAGTGACGCGCGTCGCGGGAAAAGGCTTCGGCGACTTCCTGGTCTGGCGAAAGGATGGGTTTCCCTCCTACGAACTGGCAGTCGTGGCGGATGATCACGCCATGCAGATCAGCGAGGTGGTGCGGGGCGCGGATTTGCTGACTTCCACCGCGCGGCAGCTGCTGTTGTATCGGGCGCTCGGCTGGAATCCGCCGCGGTTTTTTCACGTCCCACTACTGTGCGACGCGCAGGGAGAGAGGCTGGCGAAGCGTGATGCGGCCCTTACTATCCGCACAATGCGCACATCCGGCATGAGCGCGCGGGAGGTCTGGGAGCGGGCCAAGGCGAGCCCGCATCTGGAAAGCGTCTGAACCGCTGTTCCCGCCAGCGGTTGCGCTACGGAGTTCGCTGCAAGACGCAAAAAAGTGATCGACTTCTCGAACCACTTTGACGCGTCCTATTTTGCGAACTAAGTTTTTCGGCCCCCCGCCAGTGAGGGGAAATCCACCACTTTAGCCGATCACCGTCCATCGACATGACCACCACGACCCTGCGACAAGCTCCTCAATCGGGAGTTTGCCTGAATGGAAACTACACCAGCGTCCCGTTGAATCATCTGCGGGTGTCTGTCACGTTGCGCTATCCGATCTATGATCCGTGCGGCGTGCTGCTGGTCGCGTCTGGCTTGTCGCTGACGGATGTGATGCTGGAACGGCTGAAGAACCGTGGAATCCTGATGGTCCGCATCCATCGGGACGAAGCGGATTTCCTATGCCACGGATCGCGAAATCATTCTCCAAACGCGAAGGACGAATCCGCGTCGAAAGTTTCGCAGTCCGGTTATCAATCGCTTATTGAACAGAGGTTTCGAGGCCTGCAAAGCGACATTGCCTGCCAGACCGGCGACATACACAGTGCACTTCTGAAGGGGCGGCCGCTCCACTTCGAAGCGGCGGAAGCACTGGCGAAAGAGTCCTACAAATCAATCAAGGTCGACCAGGACTTGATCCTGAGCTTCACGTCCACTGACCAGCAGGAGACGCTGGCGGAACACAGTACCAAGACGGCGACACTCGCCATGTCCATCGCTAAAACGATGGGGGTCTCGATTCGCGACACGCTGGCGTTGGGGGCGGGGTGCCTGCTGCACGATTCCGGGATGCTCAAACTGCGGGAAGGAACGCGCGAAGCCGAACGCAAGCTGACTCCGTCCGAATTCCTGGAAGTGACGAAACACGTCGCGGCGTGCCACGACATGGTAAGCGCGATCAAGGATATGCCGCTGACGGTTCGCAGGGTGGCGGTTGAAATCCACGAACGGTTTGACGGACGGGGATATCCCCGCAGCAAAGCCGGAGCCCAGTTGCATCCAATGTCCCGGATCGCTGCCGTGGCCGATTGCTTCGCCGGTATGGTTTCCGCCCGTCCTTATCGGGAAGCGATTCCGCATTACCAGGCGATGCAATACCTGCTGTATCGCACCAAGACGGGCCGATTTGACCCGGTGGTCGTGAAAGCCTTGCTGGAAACGGTCTCGCTGTTCCCAATCGGGAGCTACGTTCGCCTTAATGATGGGCGGACCGGGCGAGTCATCAGGGCAAACGGAACCGCCTACATGAAACCGGTTGTCGCCATTGCCAATCCCCAAGGAGACGTGACTGCCGAATTCGTCGATTTGAGCAAATCGGCGCAACTGAGCGTCCTGGAAACGCTCCCCACGCTCAAGGCGTAGAGTTTCGCAGTCCCCATCGACTCAGGGGCCCGTCTACTCATGCGAGTGAGCGGAATCGGGGAATGTCCCGTTCCGAACTTCGCCGGAGTATTGTCGCGCTGCCTGAACGACGGCATCACCCAGTTCGGCGAAATGCTTGACGAACTTCGGATTAAATCCGCGGGTCATCCCCAGCATGTCGGGAGTGACCAGCACCTGGCCGTCGCATTCGGGACCAGCACCGATCCCGATCGTCGGGATCTTCAAGGTTTTCGTCACTTCGGCGGCCACCGATCGGGGCATCAATTCCAGAACGATTCCGAAGGCCCCCGCTTCCTCCGCGGCGAGGGCGTCATCGAGGATCCGTTTCGAGTCGCGCTCGACACGCCCCATCCCCCCTCGATTTAGAACGGACTGCGGTTTCATCCCGACGTGGGCCATGACCGGGATATCGGCTTCGACCAGCCGGCGGATCGTTTCGGCCTGATGGACTCCCCCTTCCAGTTTGACTGCGGACGCTCCGGTCTGCTTCAGGATCGCACCCGCGTTGCGGAGAGCATCCTCGGGACTGACCTGATAAGTCATAAAGGGAAGATCAACGATCACCAGCGCATGCCTGGTCCCGCGAACGACCATCTGGGCGTGATAGATGATCTGTTCCAGAGTCACCGGGAGGGTCGTGGCGTGCCCCTGAACGACCATCGCGAGACTGTCCCCCACCAGCAGGGCATCCACCCCGGCCTCATCCAGCAATTTGGCCCAGAGATAGTCATAACAGGTGAGAACGGAAAGTTTCCGGCCCTGTTCCTTGGCACGCATGAATTGTGGGACAGTGATGGGGCGAGGTGCGGGCTGTGGGGACGGTTCGGGTGACATTTTGACCTGTATTTGGCGGACTGGTGACGATTGCTCGGGCCGGGGATCTCCGTCAGGGTATTCAAGTCCCCGGGCTGTTGGTGTAGGATAATTCTATGGCCCTTTCCCCTGAGGACAGGGGGAAGAGGCACGATGTTCTCCTGTGACAAGGAATAATTCTATGGTGGCCTGTCATTGCCCGGGTTGCAACTCGAAGCTGTTAACGCGTTTGGGAACGCCGTTAGTTCTGCTGTGGGTGACGGTTGTGATGAACCTGCAGGCATTCGCCGCCGACCCTCCGAAATCAAATACACAGACCTTGTCGGGAAAATTCCAGGAAATTGAGAAGAAGGGGAAGCTGATGCTTCTCAAGCTGACGGACAAGGACGACAAGGAGCAGGAAGTTCTCGTCAACGAACGAACGCAATTCCGGCTCAAAGCCCCCGGAAAACCAGAGATGCTGCAGCAGGGACAGACTCTTACGGTGGAGGTGACGTCGACGGAGTTGGGGGATCTGCTGACCGACAAAATGACGATCCACTGGGGAGGAAACGCTCCGATCCGCGTGCAGAAAAACCCCAAAGATCCGCAGAAGTTCGAGGCGACGGGGAGACTGGAAAATATTCAGGGAAACGTGCTGATGATGTATTTCGGAGTGGAGGGAGGAAGCCGTCCCGTGCAGGTGAAAGAGAATCCCACCATCGACGTCGTGACAACGGATCCGGTCGCTTTGAAACCGCAGATTCCGATTGAGATTGAAATCCATCAGGCCAAAGGGCAAAAGCTGCCGACGGCCTTGGCGATTTCCGCAACCGTGGATGACTCGTTCTGGACTTCTCCCGCGGGACTGGCTGCCGCCAAGAAGAAGAAGGGGTCGACGACTTCGAAGGATACGACGACAAAAGAGTCCACTCTCAAGACTCCCCCAAAGACACCATTTGCCAAAAGCAGCAAATCCACGAAGCCCAATGCTCCAGTTCCCACAGATACCAAGGACCCGTTTGGCGTCCTGAAGAACGATAAGAAATAAAGGGTGCAGACTGTTGCAGAGTGCTGCAGCGCGTTTCAGTTTGCTGCGGCAAATTGAATCTCACGACAAATCTGCATCAGCTCGCTCGATTCTGAAAAACAAAGCTCTTGATGCAAACTCCTACAAACAGGGGACTTGAGAAATCCGGAAATTTATGCGGGCAGATTGGCATAAGAAATGCCAAGTATTTAAATCGCCGTTGGCGCAAGCGTTGGCCCGCACTTGCTCCACAGGTATTCTGAAGGCGTTCTGACTGGCTTCGGCTGCTCAGGACGCCTTCATTTTTTTTGCGCATTTCACGCAACAGGGACTCCGTCATGAGCGAGGACCAGAGGCCGACCCGCGTCCGCTACCGGGTTCTTGCCGTCACCGCCTGTCTCGCGGTCCTGCTCTATCTCGACCGGTTCTGCGTCTCCTTTGCCGTCCGGTACATCCAGGAAGACCTCAGGCTGTCCGAAGACCAGATTGGGCTGTTCCTGGGAATCTTCTTTTTCACCTATGCCCTGGGACAGGTTCCCGGGGGTTGGCTGGCGGATCGCTACGGGGCGCGTTTCGCGCTGGTGCTGTTTCTCACCAGTTGGTCGCTGTTTACAGGGCTGATGGGGTGGGCGGAGGGGTTTGTCTTCCTGATGCTGATGCGGATGGGCTGCGGATTGACGCAGGCAGGGGCATTCCCGAGTTGCGGCAGCCTGCTGCGCCAATGGGTTCCTCCTGAAAACCGGGCCACCGCCAGCAGCATCGTTTCCTTCGGTGGACGAATTGGAGGAGCCGCCGCGCCGGTGCTGACTGCTTTCGTCATGCTGCTGTTTGTACCACTGTCGTATCCTTCGCAGTTTCAATCCCGCGATCTGCTACCGGGGAATGAGAAACAATTTTTCCAGAAACTGCTGCATCCCAAGACTCCCTGGGAACGGGAGATTTCCGCGAAAATTCCCGAGACTCTGCACACGGCATTGGCAACGGAGGAAAGCCAAGGAAATCTGACTCCCCAGACGCGGGAGAACCTGGTCCGGGAATTCAATCGCCAGTTGACGAACGAGGTGATGTTTACCACGGATCTGGTGAAACTTCCCGGACTGGACAGGCAAGCGGCCCGCTACGCCGAGGAACGTGAGCAGGGAAAGCAACTGACTCCGCAGGAAATCACGCGGCTTAATCGCCTCACCCTTGAAGCCGTCTTTCCACAATCGCTCAGGAAACTGAATACGGCCGGATGGCGGCCGATGCTGGTGCTTTTCGGGAGTGCCGGTTTTGTTGTGGCGTTCGTGTTCTGGCTGGTCGCTCGAGATCGTCCTGAGGAACATCCGCGCTGTAATCCTGCGGAGCTTGCCTTGATCCGCGCCTCTGAGCCGAGCAAGAGTGCGGCCGTTGACTCTTCCCAAATCGAATTTCCGTGGCGCGAGATGCTCACGTCACCGGTCTTGTGGGCGTCGAGCTTATCGCAATTCTTTACCAATCTGTCCTGGATTTTCCTGGTAACGCTGCTCCCCACGTACCTGGAGTTGGCCCATCACGTCGAATTTCGGCAGCGCGCCTGGATGGCGAGCGTGCCGATAATGGTTGGGATCGCTGGAAACCTGTTGGGGGGACCGTTTTCGGACTGGTGCGTCCGCTGGGCCGGGCGACGTCGCGGGCGGGCGGTGGTGGTGCTGATGACCCGTGTTCTGGCGGGGTTTTGCTATTGGGGCTGTCTCTGGACGAATGACCCCTGGATCGCCACAATCTTGTTTTCCGGAGTCGCCTTCTTTACGGACCTCGGTGTCCCCGCCGTCTGGGCTTTTGCCCAGGATGTCGGCGGAAAGGTCGTGGGGGCGATTCTGGGCTGGGGAAACATGTGGGGAAATTTCGCGTCCGCTCTGGCTCCCAGCCTCTTCCTGTTTCTGACGAAGAGGCCGGAGTTTGGCGGGGCTTCGTTCTCCACAAATCCCGGCGAGAACAAGAATTGGAATGCCGTCTTTGTCTGTTGCGGCCTGGCGTTCGTGATCTCCGGCCTGCTCGGCTGGGGAATGCGAGCCGATGAGCCGATTCAGGCTGTGTTGAGGTCAGACCGTGCTGAGGAAAACTCAAAACGGCCCGGGGAACGAGGAACCGGTTGAACCGGCGCGATAAGGAGTGCAGTGTGACTGAACGAGTGGTGATCATTGGATCCGGTCCGGCCGGTTGGACGTCTGCAATTTATACAGCCCGTGCAAATCTCTCTCCCCTGGTGATCGAAGGGGCGATCACCGAAGACAATCGAATCAAGGGGACGATGCCGCTGGGACAACTGGCTCTGACGACCGAAGTGGAAAACTTCCCGGGTTTCCCGGTCGCCGATCTGGGACAATATCTCGACAATGCCATCCCCCAGGACCGTCGGCAGTTCATGGCGGACCATCGGGGGCACGGTGTCAGTGGTCCGGAGCTGATGGAACTGATGCGTCAGCAGGCGGTCAATTTCGGCACGCGGATTATCACCCAGGATGTCGTTGAAATCGATCTGTCGAAACATCCCTTCAAGATGAAGACCAGCGATGGAATGGGAGGCGGGGAGACGATCGACGCTTTGGCGGTGATCATCGCCACGGGGGCCCGTGCGAACTACCTGGGACTACCTTCGGAAGACCTGTACAAGAATCGTGGTGTCTCGGCTTGTGCGGTGTGCGACGGGGCTTTGCCTCGATTCCGGAATAAACCTCTGATCGTCGTCGGTGGCGGCGACAGTGCGATGGAAGAGGCGACTTACCTGACGAAGTTCTCCTCCAAGGTGCAGATCATCCATCGCCGGGACACGTTCCGGGCGAGCAAGATCATGGCGGACCGGGTCCTGGCCAATCCCAGGATCGAAGTGAAATGGAACAGCGTCGTGGACGAAGTCCTCGGCAACGAAAAAGAGGGAGTGACCGGGGTCCGGATCAAACACGTCTCGGGTGCAGGCCCCGTCGAAGAACTCCCCGCGTCCGGTTACTTCGCTGCGATCGGCCACACGCCGAACACCGATTTCCTCAAAGGCCAGTTGCAGACGAATGACAAGGGATATCTGGTCTGGACCAAGCCGCATCGAACCAACACCTCCGTCGAGGGGGTCTTCGCGGCGGGGGACGTGGCGGACGATCATTACAAGCAGGCGATCACGGCGGCGGGTTCAGGTTGCGCGGCGGCATTGGATGCGGAACGCTGGCTGGCGGCGAAGGGATTCGAATAGATTTCCTTCGCTGGGGGCGGCTGAAACAGGGACAGATTTTCATTCACTCAGGGTCAGGTGAACAACGATGTTGACGTCGGAAGGATGTGCGCAGCGGCGTGCCAGATTGTGGGAACAAATTCCCGAACGGATTGAATGGTTGTTGATCGCCGATCCTCGGCATGTTCATTACCTGACCGGTTTCTGGGTTCCCCCGTTGAGTTTTTCCGGTGGAGAGCGGGCGCTGTTACTCCTCGAACGGGAACAGCGAGCCACCCTGCTGGCGGATAACTTCACGGCCAAGTCCGGAGTTGGGCCGCACTTTGTCGATCGGGACGTCATTGAGACGTGGTACGACCACAAGCATGCCGTCATGAATCGAGATCTGGCATTGCTCGGAGCGGTCAAAACGGTCCGGGACCGGGTCTACGGTCGTCCGGGGGTCGTCGAAGCGGAATGGCTTCCTCTGGCCGCATCGGAGTTGCTCGCTGCTGATCATGAATCGCACGCCTTACGCAGGGATGGGGAGTCTGAGGGCGAAGAAATTGCCGTGGACCTGGGAACCCTGCTCCGCAAGCTTCGCCGCAACAAGCACCAGGATGAACTGGAACTGATGCGTCAGTGCATGCGGGCCACGACCGCCGGACATGCCCGGGCCGTGGAAGTGATCCAAGCGGGAATGACGGAGTTCGACGTTTACCGTGAAGTTCACGCCGCCGCATTGAAGTCGGTGGGACGTCCGGCGTTCATTTACGGGGATTTCCGTGCCGCGCTGCCGGACAACCCCAAAGTCGGCGGGGCGCCGACCAATTATATTCTCAAGAACGGGGATATGTTCATTCTCGATTACTCCGTCGTGATCGACGGTTATCGGAGTGATTTCACGAACACGATCTGCGTCGGCGGCAAGCCGACGGCTCAGCAGAAGGAACTGTTTGACTGTTGCTGGACCGGGTTGCAGGCCGGCCAGGCGGTTCTCAAGGCGGGAATTGGAGCCGATAAAGTGCATGCCGCGGTGAAAACGCCGATGAACGCCTTCCCCTGCGGCGAGACGTTCAACCATCACGCGGGACACGGGATCGGCCTCGCGCATCCGGAGGCCCCGATTCTCGTCCCTGAAAGCACCGATGTGCTGGAAGTCGGGGACGTGGTGACGCTGGAACCGGGTGTGTACGTCAAAGGAGTGGGAGGAATCCGAATCGAGAACAACTACCTGATCACCGCCACCGGCTGCGAGAAGCTGAGCGATCACACCATCGCGTTGTAAGCCCTCCCGGGAGGTTGGAGCTGATGTCACACAAACCACCTCCCTCTGATGACGTGCGGATGCGCGGCTTCTTGGGACGCTCCCGCGTCCAGGAGGCATGGGAGTGGATCGACCGGGAAATTCAGTCCCTCCCCAATGAGACGGTCTCTCTCAGCGCGGCTTATGGGCGCGTGCTGGCGGAAGATGTGACCGCCTCGATTGATGTCCCGGCGTTTGATCGTTCCGCGATGGATGGATTTGCGTTGCGCGGGAGCGAAACGACGGGGGCCGGAGATTACCAGCCTCTTCCGTTCAGGATCATCGGAGTTTCCACTCCGGGTAAACCTGCCTCTCAGACGGTGGTGCCGGGAACCTGTGTCCGGATCATGACCGGCGCTCCGCTCCCCGCTGGGGCCGATGCGGTCCTGCCGGCGGAATATACCCGCGAGACGGGGGCCGTCATGGAAGCGGTAGGGGGAGTGCCTGCGGGAAAAAACGTGGGGCGGATTGGCGAAGACATTCGCCATGGGGCGCGATTGCTTGCGGAAGGGACACAACTCCGACCGCAGGATGTCGCCGTGCTGGCGTCGGTCGGCATCCCGGACGTGGCAGTGGTCCGTCAGCCTCGCGTTCGGATTCTGATCACCGGCAATGAACTGGTTTCTCCCGGCCAGGAGCGGGAGACCTATCAGATTTACGATGCGAATTCCTATTTGCTTCGCGCCTTGTGTCAGCGCGACGGGGCAGAGTCGATTGAAGTCCGAATGCTGCCGGATGACCGGGAGCAATTACAGCAGGCGCTCATGGAACCGGATGCGGACGTGATTTTGATCTCGGGGGGAACCAGCGTGGGGAGCGAGGACTTCGCCCCGCTCCTGATCCGCGAGCTGGGAGAACTGAATTTCCACGGCATGGCGATGCGCCCCTCCAGTCCGGCGGGAATGGGACGGATCGGTTCCACGTGGGTTATTTCTGCTTCCCGGCAATCCGGTTTCCTGCCTGTGTGCATATGACTTTTTCGCGGGACGGGCAATTCGCTGTCTGGGGGGAAAAGGGGTCCGGGTGGCCGTATCAAACAACTCGCAGCCCGACTCGCAAGAAAACTGGTCTCGGCGGTGGGGCGTCTCGATTACGCCCGTGTCAGGCTGACTGCTGAGGGAGTCGAACCGCTGGGGATCAGCGGGGCTTCGATTCTCTCCTCCACCGTCATTGCGGACGGTTTTGTGCTGATTCCGGAAGAACTGGAAGGCTATCCTGAAGGAGCGGAAGTCACGGTTTATCGGTACGGTTCGCACTAAGGCGGTCATTCTTGTCCCATCGACCCGGTTGTCACCATGTCTTCTTCCCCAGACTCAGCAGCACGCTACGCACGCCAGTCGCAATTTCTGGAAGTCGTTTCGCGGGATGAAGCCGAGGCGCGGTTTCGGAAACACCTGCGCCTGGAACCGTTGGGAATTGAGAACGTGCCGCTCGGCGAAGCACTGCACCGGACGCTCGCTTGCGATGTGATCGCTCCCGAAGATGTCCCGGGGTTCGATCGCTCCAATGTGGATGGCTTCGCCGTGCGGAGCGCGGAGACAGAAGGGGCCGACGAAGAAACTCCCCTTCGCCTGAGACTGAACCAAGAGGTTCTCTTTCCGGGTGAAATTCCGCGTGCAGGGGTCGAGCCCGGAACGGCGACGACGATTTCCACGGGAGGGATGATCCCCCGCGGCGCGGATGCCGTCGTGATGGTGGAGTGGACTGACTTCATCGGGTCAGAAGATCCCCCCTGCATCGAAGTGCGGCGGATGGTGATGCCGGGAGAACAAATCTCTTTCGCGGGGAGTGATATTTCCCGAGGTGAGACCGTCCTTCGGCGCGGTGATCTGCTGACGTCGCGGGAACTCGGAGTGCTGGCGGCCTTAGGCCAGAACCAGGTGGACGTCTTCCGCCGTCCGCGCGTGGCGATTCTCTCTACAGGGAATGAGATCGTCGCTCCCGGCCAGCCACGCCCGCTCGCCGGTGTGTATGACTCAAACGCGACAATCCTCGCGGCGGCGGTCGAGGAATTGGGGGGAGAGCCTTTCGCTCTGGGAGCCTTTCCGGATGAATTGCCGATTCTGGAACGAGCACTTGCCGAAGCACTGCAGGCCGATGTGGACATGATTTTGATTTCGGGAGGAACCTCCAAGGGGGCGGGGGATCTGTCGCATCAACTGCTGGGAAAACTTGTTGATCCCGGGATTGTCGTGCATGGAGTGGCGTTGAAACCGGGGAAACCGCTGTGTCTGGCAGTGACCGATGGACGCCCCATCGCTTTACTCCCCGGTTTTCCGACCTCGGCCATTTTTACATTTCATGAATTCGTTGCGCCGGTGATCCGTATTCTCGCAGGACGGGAGGCGGCCTCCTACGCGACCGTCGAAGCAACACTCCCCACGCGCATCAACTCGGAAAAAGGGCGGACCGAATTTCTGCTCGTGAATCTCGTCCCCGGACCGGACGGATTGGCGGCGTATCCGTTGGGAAAAGGCTCGGGGTCGGTGACGACGTTCAGCACCGCGGATGGTTTCATTTCGATTCCGCAACATCAGGAAATGATTCTGGAAGGGACGCGGGTCCAGGTGCAACTTCTGGATCGGGAACTGAAACCTGCGGATCTGGTGATCATCGGCAGCCATTGCCAGGGTCTGGACCTGCTGGTGCGGCTCCTGCGGGAGAGAGGGCTGAAGACGAAGCTGCTGCACGTCGGCAGCACGGCGGGACTGCTGGCGGCGCAGCGTGGGGAGTGCGATCTCGCCGGAGTGCATCTGCTCGATGAAGCGACCGGAGAATACAACCGCCCGTTTCTGACTCCTGGGCTGGAGTTAATCCCCGGCTATCGACGGATGCAGGGAATATTGTTCCGGCCTGACGATCCCCGTTTCCGGGGAAAATCGCTCGAAGAGATACAACGGCTGGTTGTCAGCGATTCCGACTGCAGCATGATCAACCGCAACACGGGGAGCGGAACAAGGATTCTGATCGACCGTTTTCTGCAGAACGTTCAACCGGCGGGTTATTCATCCCAGCCCAAAACTCATAACGCGGTCGCGTCGGCGATTGTCCAGCGGCGCGCGGACTGGGGAGTCGCCATTGAAACGATTGCGCGGCAATATGCTCTGGGGTTTGTTCCATTGCAGGCGGAACACTATGACTTCCTCACACCCCGGAGTCGGGCTGATAGAATCGCAGTCCGCCTCTTCCGGGAACTTCTGTCAGATCCTGCCGTGCGGCAAGAGCTGTCACGGGCGGGTTTCCCATCGGAGTGAGAGTCCTTGATGACTCAGCGGGCGGTTTCCTGGCCGAACAGGCGCTTCTGCGGATCGTTTTTGTTCTGCCATTCCTTGAACATCATGCTGGGCTGGATGTCCTGGTTATTCTGATATTTTTCACTCTGATATTCGGTGACGGCGCCGCGGATATCGTGGTAAAAAATCTGGCAGATGGGGACACCCGCATAGACCCGGATGGGTTGCACGGCGAACATTTCCAGGGTCCAGTAACCTTTGAACCCGACGTCGCCGAAGCCCGCGGTAATATGGACGAACAATCCCAGACGTCCAATGGAAGATCGCCCCTCGAGCATGGGGACGAGATTGTAGGTCTCCGTTCGTTCAACGGTCCGCCCCAGGTATAACTGGTTCGGAGTGAGGACGAGACCTTCGGGAGGAATCTGCAGGCGGCGGTGGCGGTTGGGTCGCTTCATGTCGAGGATCAGCTCCTCATAGACAATCAGCTCGTCGTGCAACCGCAGGTTATAGCTGTTGGGATTGAGCAGCTTCTCCTCAAACGGCTCAATGACGATGGATTTTCCAAGCTCGGCCTTGATTTCCGATCCGGTCAGAATCATTGGTCAGCGTATCCGGTATAGGAGCGTATCGCTCTTTTGCGTCGCGTCAAAATAAATGCTCTTCGCGTGATGATCGCCGCGACTAACGTTACACGTCAGTTGGATGCACTCTAGAAATTGAGGAGACTTCCCGCGCCTCTGTGGAGGATGCTATCGCACCCTGACTCAGCCGTCAATGAGGGGGAACTTCCCTCGCCTGTTCCTGCGAGAAAACCGGTGTTTAGAGGGGCTTCAGCCCCACGCGCGGACACAACGGCAAAAGTGGGCATTCCTCACATTTGGGACGGCGGGCAATGCAGATCCTGCGGCCATGATGGATCAGCCGATGCGAGAAATTGATCCACTCCTCCGGGGGAAGAATCTTTTGCAAGTCCTGCTCGATTTTGACCGGATCGTTGTTCTTCGTGAGCCCCAGGAGACGCGTAATCCGACGGACGTGGGTATCCACGACGACACCGCTGGGGATGTCGAACGCAGTCCCGAGGACGACATTCGCGGTCTTGCGGCCGACACCGGGAAGCTGGACAAGTTCTTCCAGCGTTCGGGGAATCTTGCCTCCGTGATTCTCGACAACGGCTTGTGCCATCCCCTGCAGGCTTTTCGCCTTGGCCCGGAAGAAGCCGATGGAGCGGATGATTCCCTCGATATCGGGCAACGATGCGGCGGCCAGTTTCTCCGAAGTGGGGTATTTCTTGAACAGCGCGGGGGTGACCATATTCACACGCGCATCGGTGCATTGTGCCGAGAGGATCGTGGCGACCGTGAGCTGAAACGCGTTCTTGTGGTGCAAGGCACAGACCGCATCGGGATAGGTTTCCGCCAGGACCCGGCAGATCTTGAGGGCGCGCTGCTTCAGATCAGCCGTGGACGTGCGAGGCATACCGGTTTTCTCCCCTGATTCCTGTCCGAGTCGTCAATTCCGAAGGGCCGATTGGACAGCCCCTTTCCAGCGCGACTAAACTGTCTTCGGGCGCCATTTGAACGCAAAACGCACTCAGCAGAACACCATGATCGACGATTATCCCGAACAATACCTGCACGCGGTGCAATTATTCAACGAAGAAGATTTCTTCGAATGCCACGACGTGCTGGAGGAATTGTGGTCGGAAACAATCGGCCCGGAAAAGAAATTTTACCAGGGACTGATCCAGGTCGCGATCTGCCTGTTCCACTTCGGAAACGAGAACCTGGGAGGGGCGAGAAAACTGTACGAATCCTGCTACAAGTATCTCGAACCTTACCAGCCGACCTATATGTCGATCGACGTAAGCCGACTGCTGCAGGATCTGCAGAGGTGTCTGCACGAATTGCTCTCCGCCCCACCGGGGGAATATCCGACCGGTGTGCACATGCAGGATGAATTGGTCCCCAAGATTGCGTTTCTTCCGGACGACAATTAACCACCATGAACATGCAATCCTGGAATCCTGAGGAATTCTCCGGGCGAGCCCCGCTCTTTCCGCTGCCGAACCTGGTATTGTTCCCACATGTCGTGCAGCCGCTGTACATCTTCGAACCCCGTTACAAGCAGATGGTCACGGATGTGCTGGCGGGTGACAAGTTCGTGGCGATGGCACTGATCAAGCCGGGGGGAGACCCCGCCGGTCAGCCACCTTGCTTTCCGATCGTCTGCCTGGGGCGAATCACGTTTGAACAGGCACTCCCCGAGGGGAAATTCAATCTGATCCTGCAGGGGATTTGCCGCGCTCGGATTTTACGCGAAATCCAGACTGACAAACCTTACCGCCTCGCGGATCTGGACCTGATGCCGGAACGATTTGCCCCTTCCGAAGCGGAGGAATTTCCGGACGTGCGGGACCAGGAGCGGCGCGAAGAACTTTATCTTCGCCTCCGGCAGGCGAATTCCCAGGCGGGGCAGCAGCGCGAACTCGACAAGCTCTTTCAGGCGGATGTCCCGCTGGGTGTGCTGTGCGACATCCTCGCTTTCACCGCCGGAATCAATCCCCTGAGTGCCCAGGAACTGTTAAGCGAGACCGACGTGAACGTCCGGTGCGACCGCTTACTCAACCTGTTGGGAACATTTGCGGAAATCGGTCGCAAAGAGTCTCCCACGGAATACCCTCCCCCCTTCAGCCTGAATTAAAGTGGACAGGCGGCTATAATTCCCTGTCCGGTTGCCGTTTGCCTGTTGTCCCAATGTGATCCTGGAGTTTGTGCAGGTCCTCATGAGTTTGAGTCAGAATCCCGATCAGTCACCTGTCGATCTTCCCCGCATCGAAAAAGCGGTCCGCGAAATCCTGTTAGCCATCGGTGAAGATCCGGATCGGAACGGGTTGCAAGAGACCCCTGCCCGCGTGGCACGGATGTATTCCGAGTTGTTTTCAGGCTTGCACACCGACCCGACCCCACATTTGAAGCGGGTCTTTGAAGAAAAGTTCGACGAGCTGGTTCTGGTGCGGGACATCAGCTTCAACAGCATGTGTGAGCATCACCTGCTGCCGTTCATGGGAGTGGCCCACATCGGCTATCTGCCGAACGGCAAGGTCGCCGGGCTGAGCAAACTGGCCCGCGTGGTCGAGGAAATCTCCCGGCGCCCGCAAGTCCAGGAGCGAATGACCCACCAGATCGCCGACCTCATGGCCGAGGAACTGGACGCGAAAGGGGTCGTCGTGGTGCTGGAAGCGACGCACACCTGCATGACGATCCGAGGGGTCCGTAAGCCGGGAAGCCTGACCGTGACCAGCGCGGTGCGGGGATTATTCAAGTCGAACGTATCCAGCCGTGCGGAAGTGATGAGCCTGATCAACCGCAAATGAACCGCGAATCCGGGACGTGGGGCGCGCTTGAGAATGCCCTGCCGTTCCCTTATCGTGACTCAATTCTGACTGATTGCAGGCTATTCGACCCAGGGGCGACGACTTTCTCATGCTTTCCCACTTTGCGTTGCGCTTGATTTGCGGCATCGGGCTGATGCTGGCAGGAATCCCGCGCAAGACCATCGCCTCAGGATTCTTTCGGGTGCAGATGCTGATTGTCCTGGGCCTGAGTGTGCTGGTCTGCCTGGCAAACGATGCCTATGTCCCGCGTGTGCCACAAGGCTTAGGCGCAGGAACGTTCAGCCCCACGAACCTGCTCACTGCCCGCTGGTTCCTGGGGATTCTGCTGGGACTCGAAGCGTTTGTCGGATCAATGCTCTGGACGCTCGAGCGCCGTCCGGCCGCGACCAAACTGATGTTCGTCCTGCTGGGCACCTCTTTGTTG
This sequence comes from Planctomycetales bacterium, assembly GCA_046349635.1. Classification (GTDB taxonomy): domain Bacteria; phylum Planctomycetota; class Planctomycetia; order Planctomycetales; family Planctomycetaceae; genus JAXMBX01. The sequence continues at coordinate 26,187 of JAXMBX010000019.1, read as the reverse complement.
ACCCTGGGAACTTCCACACTTCTGATCTCTCCACAGCCCAAGGTCGGACTGGTATTTCTGCTGTGCAGCGAATTGAGCAGCACGTTGCTTCTGGGCGCGGCATTGACCGGCATGCTGCTGGGGCACTCCTATCTGACGACCCCCACGATGTCGATCGCCCCGTTGTCCCGGATTAACCTGTATTTGGGAGCGGGGGCCTTACTGCGCGGAATCGTGTCGGGGACGGTCCTGGTGATCGCCTGGGGGAGCCTGCAAGGCCCCTCGTATTTTGTCTGGTTACTGCTGCGCTGGTCCGCAGGAATCATTGCTCCGTTGATCCTCAGCATCATGACCCATCAGATTTTGCGCTACCGGAATACCCAGGCGGCCACGGGGGTACTGTTCGTCGGGGTGATTGTGACGTTCATCGGAGAGTTATCTGGAAGTCTGCTGTCGCAGGAAGCGCGGTTTCCGGTTTGATTTCCGAACCTCTCGAAGACTGCCACTCGATTTCTTAACGAATGGTTGGTCAACGACCACAGAGATCTGCTTTTTCATCACACAACTCTTGCTTAGTCTTGGCTTTAATTCGAGGGCCGCGACCAAGAATTGTTAATTTTCGCAAACATCCAAGATTTTCGTCTTCCGCGAAGGGTGCTGGCACAATTTGTCTAACGATAACGACACGGTCAAATACGAGAAAATCTGTCCTCTTTTTGCCCTCTGGCTTCTTGAAATTGAGATTGTGAGTCGATAGGATTATCAATGTAAGCAGCCGGATGCTGGATATTTGTGGTCCCTGCCCCACCGCAAACATTCTCCCGGCTGTTTGCATTCTTTGGGCCCGCCAATCGCGTTGGTTCCTTTACTTTTCGAACCGGCAGTTTCTGCGGTTTTCCCCTTCCCCCCTTTTTTGAATTCTGATATTCCGTCCCTCGAATGTGCCCAATTCGGCAGAAATTGCCGTAAATCCGGGTCTGGGGGATCAATCAGGGGCTGTCCGTCCCGACGCTCCCAAGGTCCGGATGTGGATCTCGTCACCCCTTGTGCAGGATGCATCGACCATGGCGGAGCCAAACGATCCCACGGAACGTCCCTCGTTTGAACGTCGTCCCAAAAAGGATCCACAGAATTTCCGACCTCACCATGAAGAAAATCAGCCCTCGAAATTCGCCAAGCGGCCTCCCCAGGAACCGGACGAAGAACAGGATGTTTTCTTTGCGAATGATGTCGACAACGACCTCGATGTAGCCCCTGAATCGGAAGAATCGGAGTCCTCTCCGTCCCGTCGTCCGTACCAGGATTTTCCGGAGCTGAGAACGCTCCGCCGCTGGTCCATTCTGTCGCGCTGGTATTGGCGCAATTGCAAGCAGGTGCTGCAATTCTGGGAGTGGGATCTGCAGGAAGGGCTGCAGACAATGTCGAACTGGAGACCGACACAGCGTGGGCTGTGGCGGTTCTCGACCATGACGGGGGTGATCAGCCTGTTGCTGACGCTGCTGTTGTTCTGGCAATTCAAACACAATAAGTCCATCGAGCCGCTCACCGGAGAAATGACGGCCGCGATCGCGGAGGAAACTGAACCGGAGATCCTGCAGACCGATTCCCGCGCACCGGAGTTTTCCCCGCCGACTGTCGCAATGACAAAGACTTCCGAAGAAGATGCGCTGGCATTGCTGGATGATGGCAAGAAGCGAGCCGATCCTCCCATGGAGGAAGAAGAGAAACCGTCCGCAGAACCTCCCGCCGCAAGTTACAACTTCGATGACGAGCCGGTCGTCGAACCCAGGAAACCGCGGCTGAACGCCCTCAAGATCGACGAGCCCAAGGTGAGCAAAACTTGAGAATCCTCCCAAAAAGGAAGAGGACGTTCAGTCCGAAATTTCTGGAGCAGATGCCTCCTGCCGCTTTGCAAGAAGAGTTGGAATGGAAGCCTCGCGAGAAGAAGGCAGATCCGCCGGCCTTCCCGGAAAAGGAAGAGAGAACAAATTTGAGCCTCCGGAAGAAACACCGGATCGCGCTTGGCTCCCATCAGGAAAGTTTTTGCACCTCCGCCCGTGAAGTCCAAGGCCGACCGGAACTGTCAATCCCGAAGAGGAGCCGAAGAAAAAGGAAGGAGGTCAAAGCGAGACGGTGGATCCGATTACGATCAAGACCCCTCCAGCAAACCCCGAGGAGAAGGAAGACAAGCCGGCTGAAGAACCCGCGCCCACCCCGCCTCCCCAGAGAAAGATCGATCTGAAGAATTTTCCGGCGCGGCCTTCCGGACGCATTGCACCTGAGCCGGTCGAAAACCGCCAGCCTGAACCGCAGCCGGTGAACGACGTGACTCCCATTCGTGAAAATCCGCCGGCGGTTCTCCCTCCTGCTGCTCCCGCACAACCAAAGGTCGTCATTACCCGTACCGGAAACTGGCTTCCCCTCGAACCGAGCCAGGGGCCGCTGGCCGTCTATTCGATGACCTTGAAGAACCAGTTCAACAGCGATCTGAACAATCTCCGCATCGAGGAAACGCTTCCTCCGGGAACTAAATTCAAATCCGCCTCCCAGGGAGGGGTCTACAACGCCGTGTCGCATAGCGTCTCGTGGAAACTGACCAATCTGCCGGTCGGGGGAACGACTTCCCTCTCAGTGACCGTGAATCCACAGGTCATGACGGCCCAGTCCAGCCGTATTCAGGTCATCTCCGGCGCGGACGTGATCGGGCGTGGCTCCTGGACGGTGACGCATTCCTGCCCTCCGACGGCAGCAACCTCGGCGCCCCCTGTGACAGGATGGACGTCACCTCCCGCGTATCACTATGCGGAAGAGATCAGAGAGGCTGTCTACGAGTGGTAAGCCACGTGATTCGCAATTCGAGATAAGCGATGACACGGTTGCCGCGCGGAATTATCTCCGTCGTCCAGACCCCGTTTCTTTCCAATCTCACGTTGGATCTGGAAAGCCTGCGACGGTTGATCGCGGATGCGTTGGATGCGGACGTTGATGGCTTTCTCGTCCCGGCGGTCGCGAGCGAGGTCGGGACTTTAACAGGGGAAGAACGTCAACAGATCCTGGCGTGTGTCCTGGAGACGACTCGCAGTCGTGTGCCCGTCATCGCGGGAGCCTCCTCACCGGCCCCACAAATATCACGCGACTTGGGACTACAAGCGGAAGAGATGGGGGCCTCCGCCTGGCTGATCGCGGTTCCCGATCCGTTGTATCGATCTCCGGACGACATTCTTCCCTTCTTTAAGGCTGCGACGGAGGGGATTTCACTGCCACTTGTAATCCAGGATTTGCAGTTCAATGGCCCCGGCCTGACACTCGACGACATGCGAAAACTGAGTGACGCGCTGCCGCAGTTGGCGGGCTGGAAGATTGAGACAGTTCCGGCAGGACCGAAATATTCTTTGGTCCGGCAAGCGTTCGGCCCGAGGTGTCATATCTCCGGAGGATGGGCGGTCCCGCAACTGATTGAGGCCCTGGACCGGGGTGTGGACGCCATGATCCCGGAGAGTGCGATGATCCGGATCTATAAAAAAATCTACCGACGGTATCAGGCCGGAAACCGCGGAAGTGCCACGGAACTGTTTCGGCGTCTGCAGCCGATTTTGGCGTTCACTAACCAGGAGATTCTGACCTCCATTGCGTTTTTCAAACGCCTGCTTGTCCGCAAGGGAATCTTTCGGGAGGATGCGGTGCGCGTGACCGGTTTTCAGTGGGACCGGTGGAATGAGCGGATTGCGGAGGAACTGATCGCCTTATATTTGCAGCTAGAGCAGGAAACTGCCGCATAAATCCTGCGATTTCGCGGCCAAATTTGTCCCAAATCCAACCCCTAAAACCCTTTTCAACGCGAACCGGGACGGTATAATCAGGATCTTTCCCAGACCGTGGGCCGGAAATTGAAGTCCGGCCTTGAGACGGTCGAAGTTGGAAAAGGATGGCGGGGTAGCTCAGCTGGTTAGAGCAGCGGATTCATAGCCCGCAGGTCGGAGGTTCAAGTCCTCTCCCCGCTACTTTCACGTGTTTAAGTTGGACTGCAAGACGTTAACTGCCGGTTGTCAGCATCCGGCCCCAGACACAGGATTGAGAACTCATGGGTCGTAAAGAAAACATCGCGAAAAAGGTCGCCGTAAAGCTCGAATTGGCGAAGAAGTATGATTCCCTTGCGAGCCGCTCCGGCGGGGCCAAGACGGTTGCCCGGATGCGCAACCGTGCGGAATTCTTCCGCAATCAGGCGGCTGAACTGGCCCGTCACGCGGAATAGTTGACGCACACGTGCTCACACATTGATGACAGACAAATTGAAAAGAACCCCGGTAGTATTCCGGGGTTCTTTTTTTTACCTGTTTGACCGGCCAAATAAAAAAACCCGGGCCGATTGTGAAATCGGTCCGGGCGAAAATTCATTTCGGTTTCCGGATCACCGGAAAAAGACCTACTTGTCTTCACCCTTGTGGGCATCGTGGCAGGCGGTGCAGTTGGAAGCCTTCTTCAGGGCAGCGGCGGCCCCTTCCTTATCCTCTTTCGCATCCTTGGCGGCGGTCACGAGCGCACCGGCGAACTTCTTCCAGGATTCATCGCTCCCCTTGGGGGGCTTTTGAGCGGCCATGGATTCGTACATTTCGACGAGCAGCTTCTTCTCGTCATCGGACGCCTTGCCGGCGGCAACCTTGCCGTTCAGGGACTTCGGGCCCCCCTTGAGGGCCTTTTTCATGACATCGGAAATGGTGTACTTAGGCTTGTCGGCGGCCTTCGAAACTCCCACGGCCCCAATCACGCAGACGGCTGCCAGGCAGGCCGCCATCGTCACTTGCACGAGCTTCATAACATCAAACTCCTTCAGGTTGTGAATCGTGGCGCAGTATGGGAGGCACCATCGGACTCCACCGCCACATCAAAACCTGACCCGTGGCGGCAGCGGGTTCGAGTCTCAGGCTTCGAGGTCGAATTTTAGCGTATGTCCTGTAAAAAATAAAACTCTATTTATGGGTCGAGCCTTCCAATTTTCCGGAACTTCACGCAAAAAAAGGGCACCTTCCACAGAAGGTGCCCCTGAAATTTCTATGAAGCAGCGGGGAAGGAGACTTATTCGTCACCCTTCTTGCGGAGCTTTTTCCGTTCGCCGGTCTGGAAGGCCTTCTTGAAAACGTCGTCCGCGAAAACGGCTGCGATCTGTTCGTCACCCTTCATACCGGCGACCTTACCCTGGCACTTTTCACAGCAGAACTGAACCTTCACGCCGCCGATTTCCACGGTCTTTTCAGGATTGAGCTTCCCACCGCTCAACGGGCACTTCGTCTGCTTGGACTGACCGGACTGAGCGAGTTGCAGGTTGGCCTTGGGGGCAAACTTGGCGACATCCTTCTCAAAGGACTTGGGACAGTTCTCACAGCAGAAATAGACTTTCCCGCCGTTGTGCATGACGAACTTTTCGGCATTGATCTTGCCGCCGGAGACCGGGCACTTCAGACCGGCCAACTTGTCGTCGGCAGCGATCAAGGTGATGGCAAACAGGGACAGGGCAGACATCAAAACGACTTTGGCGCTGTTCTTCATAGGAGACCTCCTGACTGGTGGGTGTAGGTGCAACGCAGGAATGATCGATAAGACCGCATTCGCCACGACGGAAATCGGCATAGGCCCGAATGTCGCCGCAGAGAACGAAGCAGGGTGGATAACGGGGCTCGAACCCGTGACCTCCAGATCCACAATCTGGCGCTCTAACCGACTGAGCTATACCCACCGTGATGAATCAACCCGTATCAAATCAACGATCTCCTCTGAGTGACACTCCTTGTGGAAAAGAGGGGCACCGTAAGGAGTCTTTTGCTGACTCGAAAGGAAACGACAAGCGCTGATCGCGAACCGGAGGACTCGACCAAACCGCTAATTCAGTAACAAGTTAGCCGGTTTACCTGAGGTCTGCAAGCAGTCCGGATTCAGATTTTACAGCGAAGATTGCCGTTCGAAGACGAGGCGGCATCCCTCCCTCACTGGGAAGAGTTCGGCAAACTGCGTCGAGATTTCTGGTTTTAGCAGATATTCGGCGCCTTCCGCTCCGATATTGAGAAAAACTCCCTGCACCAGGGCCAATGGAATGCCTGGAAGCATTTCGGTGCATGGATGTAAGACTCTCAGCGGTAAGCTCTTGTGCCGAACTTCATCCCACGGCTGGCAATCCCGGCCTTGTGCCTCTGCGCCTGGGGAGTGTGGCTGGCCCTGCACTCCTCCAGCCAAGGGGAGAATTTCTTGTCCGCAAGTGGAGGATCGCTGCAGTCGAAACCACTTTCTGTCGGACGGACGGAGCACGGTTGGGTGGTCCCGGTTCGAAATGGGACAGCGTCGATCAGCAGGGAGCAGCTTCAGGGAGCTCGGTATCTGGTGATCGGATCCCTCGCGGACGCTCGACAGACTTTGAAGGTCGATCTCACGCCGTTGGCGCAACGTGAGGGTGCAGCGACTCAGATTCCTGAGTTAGAAGCCCTTCCTCAACCGCCAGGCATAGGTACCACGCCGGTCGCAAAATCGATTCTCACTCGACGCGGGGAAGCATCACCGGCTGCTCTAAAAACTTCTCGCGACCGGATGTTCCGATTTCCAGTTTCCGATCGAAGTACTCTGTCCACCTGCAGACTTGCCTCGATTACCGGGAAACTGATCGCCCAAGGAGACCGGTCGCAGGTGTTTCTCGATGCCAGTGATTATGAAGAGAAGATTTCCGCCGAAGCCCGGCGAATTGTGGAACTGCTCGACCGGGAACTGATCCCAATGTTTGAACAACGTCTGGGACAAGTCATGGATCTCGACGGAGATCAGCGGCTGAGTCTGCTCCTCACGTCACAGTTGAGCGAGATGGCACCCCAGGAGAACGTGGGTGCCGTTCCGCTGAGAGGACTGACCTGGAGCGAGGATTTTCATCCGGAAAGCCGACTCGGGAATCACGCGGACTTGATCTATTTGAATATCGATCTTCCGACGGGTGAAGGTCTGCGGAGCCTGTTACAACACGAACTGACGCACGCCATTTTCTTCGCAGCGCAGGTGGAGAGATCGCATTCACAGTCGCAGGAAGACTGGCTCAGTGAAGGGCTCGCGCATCTGGCGGAGACCTGGAAAAACCAGGACTCTTCCAACTGGGGAACGAGGCTGGAGGCATTCAACGCCCAGACTGCCGAGTATCCGCTGGTGGTCCCCAGCTATGCCCAGGCCGGGCTGTGGCGGAACCCCGGATGCCGCGGTGCCACCTTCCAGTTTCTCTCCTGGTGCGAGGCCTGCTGCGGCGAAAAGCTGGGGCAGGACTTGCTCCAGGCCTCCGGAACAGGTCCAGCCAGGCTGGAAACAGCCACTGGAATTCCATTCCCGGATTTGTTCCGCCTGTGGTCCTGCGCAGCGGTCCTGACCCCCGAGCGGTTGCCCACAGATCGCGGCAAACATGAGCCCCAATCTCCGCGCCTGCTGGACTATCACGCCCATGAGACGCGCGAACTGCCGCTCCGCGGAACCACATTTCAGATCTTACAACTGACCGGCGACGCGGAGGTCGGGATTCGCATCAGAGGAAATTCGCGGATGCAAGTCACGCTGTTGCGCTGAGTGCAGAGCCGAACTCGAGTTTACTTCTCGGTTTTCTCTTCCTTCTCCGCAGGAGCGGCCATACCGGAGAGGCGCTGCCGCATCAGATACATCCGCTTGAGCTGCGAGACGGGATACAACTGGATCAGCTTGCCGTTGTAGGTGTACTTGTTCGTGGCGGAATCACGCTGGAGTTTCCCCTTCACTTCATCGGAGGCATTGCCGGCGTAAATCGCGGCGAATGTTTCGGGATCGACACCACCTCCCGCATCCAGATCCTGCAAGGCATTGAGGCCGCCGGAGAGAACGGCGAAGGCATTCACGCCGTTCGTGGCGGTGGCATAACGGTTGTCACCCTTGAGGGCATCCGCCGCGACGGTGAGGGCTTCATAAGCCGCCTTGATTTTGGCCTGGGTCTCGGCACTGATCCCGGCGAGAAGTGCAGCTTCCTCTTTCTTCTTTTCCTTTTCCGCATCATCCTGCTGCTGCTGCGCCCAGGCCGTGGAGGCGGGGAACCAACCGGACGTGCCGAGGGCGTATCCGAGGGCAAAAACCGCCAGAAAACTCAAGAGCATGAGAGGGCGACGCATTGCTGATCCTTTAGGTCTGATGGGTGCGGAAGATTGAGTCAGTTGCAGAAAGTGAAACCGGAGGGTCACGACCTCAAAAAGCGACAGACGTGAACTCTTTTCATGTTGTCAGCCCCGCGGTCCGCTTGCAAGGGTTTTCAACCTGGTCGGGGGTGCAAAACCGTGACGAACACAGCCTATTCCGCGAGGGAGACGCAGACGATTTCCTTGTCATTTCTTGCGAAAATGCACTTTCCCGCGTAAGCGGGATGGCTCCACACAACCGGCCGCCCGAATGCCTCGCCGGTCGGTTCCAGGAGCTTCTTGCGGCTGATTTCTTTGTAGGCGCTGGGGGTCAGTTCCGCGACGATCAGCTCACCCGCCTCATTGAAAATGAAATACCGGTCGGCATTCCTCACGAGGAATCCTGTGCCCGAATTCTGGGTCTTGTCGCCGGTGATGGGCTTCGTCGTTTCCCACAACCGCTTGCCGGTTTTGAACTCCACGCCGCGCAGGTGCCCAAAACGATCCACGCCGTACATGGTCCCATCCTCTTCCACAATCGGAGCGGCACAGACCGGATAGAGAGCCCGCCGGTTATCCCCCTTCCAGGCAACGGTCGCCGCCGGTTTTTCTGAGTCGAGTTTGAGCATGATCCCAACATTGACGATGGCGGCAGCAAAGAGATGGTCACCGTGCTTGACCGGGGACATGATTGCCATTCCGTAATTCGGAGCGATGGGGAACGACCAGAAAGATTTCCCTGTCGCAGGATTCAGTCCATTGATGGAGTCTGCGTCAAACGCGACCAACTGCTTGGTCCCACCCGCTTCGATCAGAACGGGAGAGGAATAACCAGGCTCCGGCGCGGAGAGGGCTTTCCAGAGTTCCTTGCCGGTCTCCTTGTCGAAGGCGATCACAATGCTCCCTTCCCCTCCGGCAATCGTGTAGAGAGTCTGCCCGTCCACGAGGGGATGAGAGCAGAAACCCCAGACGGGGTTTTGGCCCCGTAGTCCGTTTTGAAATTCTTGTGCCAGATCACTTTTCCGGTCGCGGCGTCGAGGCAGAACAGATCTCCTCGGAACCGACGGTATAAACTTTCCCCCCGGAAATCGTGGGGGTCGCACGGGGACCTGCGGGATAAGAGATTTCGTATTTGCAGGGATAGGAGTGCTCCCAGATCTGGTTGCCGGTTTTGGCATCCAGGCAATGCAGGCGCTCTTGCCCCGATAACTCCGGACGTCCCCCTGGAGAATTCATGGGGGTTCCTTTTTCGAGCTTGTAGTCGAAGACATACACTCGGCCATCCGCAACTGCAGGGCCGGAATAGCCGCCGGTGATCGGTTTCTTCCACAGAGGCTTCAATTCCCCGACGGGAAGTTGGCGGACAATTCCAGTCTCGCTCCAGATCCCGTCCCGTTTGGGGCCCATCCATTGCGGCCAGTCATCGGCGCGGACGCAGGGAGAAAGTGTCATCAGCGACAATAAAGCGAACAGGGAGAGCGATCGTCGACTCACAGCGGAACTCCTTATGGAGGGGCAGAACATAAAACCGGCGATTCGCCTGCCATTCTACGCCGCGCGACAAAAAAGTCTCGTTGAGCAACAGAGATTCGCACAAAATGCGGTTGGGGACCGCACTGGATCTGCAAATTTCAGAGAACGGCACTTCGTCCAGAGCATTTTGTGCTTCCAACCTAGAACAGCTCCGTCAACGCGTGCCCTTCTTCGAGCAGATTGAAAGGACGGTTCTGCTTGTCCATCGCCATGAGGTCGTGAATTCCCATCGCGTGGTAGACCGTCTTGGTGACATGGGCTGGGGTGACGGGCTTGTCGGCGGGATATTCCGCGAGCTTGTCGCTCGTCCCGTAAGTCTGCCCCCCTTTGATCCCCCCACCGACGAGGACGTCCGTCAGGCAGTGGGTCCAGTGGTCGCGGCCAGCCTTATAGGTTGCTCCAGCGCGAACGTCTCCGATTTTAGGTTTGCGACCCATTTCGCTGGTGACCATCAGCAGCGTGCTGTCGAGCATCCCCCGCTGGTCGAGGTCCTCGATCAGTGCGGAGAATCCCCGATCAAATTCCGGCAGGAGGTTTTCTTTCAGGCAACTGAAGTTGTTGCCATGCGTATCCCAGCCCCCGCCGCTAAGACACTTCTTGGAGACGAACTCATCTTCCTCAGACCAGAAGACCGTGATAAAGGGAACCCCGGCTTCGACAAGGCGACGTGCGGCCAGGAGACTCATGCTGTTGACGGAATTGCCGTACCGGGCGAGGGTCTCCGGTGATTCCCGGGAGACATCAAACGCGGACATGGTTTTCGCGGAGGTGAGCAGTGATATCGCCCGTTCCTGCTGACTGGTCCAGGAACGGACAGAGGCCACCTGGTCAAATTCGCGGTGTGCGGAATCCAGACCGCTCACCAGTTCCTGGCGATTGATGAGCCGTTTGGCGGGGACATCCTGGGAGAGAATCAGATCGGGTGCCCGGAATTCGGTGGGCTTGTTCTGATTGCCCAGGATATATAGCGGATCATGCTGCACTCCCAGGCGCGCGGCGAACTGGCCGGGACGTGTATAGGGAGCCTGGCTGGGTTTCCAAGGCATCGTGATGGCGTTCGGCATCCCGCCGCGCTGGGGACGTCGCGAAGCGACGACAGAACCCATATACGGCCAGTCATCCGGAGAGGGGGTGCGGTTGTTCCCCAACGTCAGGAAAGTGACATCGGGAACGTGCCCCGTGAGGTTGTAGTAGTAGCCCGCATGATGATCGTTGGTGTTGACCGTCCCGTTAACGGAATTGACCAGGGCGAGGTGATGTGCCTGATTTGCCAGCAGCGGCAGGTGTTCGCAAAGCGTAATGCCAGGGGCTGAGGTGGCAACCGGCTGAAATTCCCCACGATAATCCGAAGGGGCATTGGGCTTCATGTCCCACGTATCGATGTGGGAAATCCCGCCACAGAGGAAGAAGAGAATCGTCGACTTGGCGGTAGCGCCGGATGCCGAACCGGCCTGAGCAGGTGTTCCGCCAGCCAAGGCTGCCCCAGCGAGACCGGTGGCGGAGGCGACTAAAAAGTCGCGACGGCGAAGGTTCGACTGATAAAAGTCCGTGAGTGCCATCGCGGGTCCACCAAGGGGTTCTGCTTCCGTTGACGTGAATCAATGGTAATTGATCGGTCCTAAAGCGGTCAATCTCATGCCCTTATTCAGGGCTTCGCAGGAGGTTGCGGCGGGGATGCCGGCTTCTCGGGAGCGGTCGGAGCGCGATGGACACACTCCTCTGCCGTGAGCAGTCCGTCCTGATTGGCATCGAGACGTTGGAACTCTGACATATCGACCGTCACACCGGGAGGAGCGAATTCCCCTTTGGTGAGTTGCGCGTCCCCATCCAGATCCCGGGCCAGGAACCAGTCCGGCAATCCTTCCGGCAGTTTCTCGCGAGGAACAAAAAACTTGAGCGAACGACGACGGGAATTCGCAGCGGCCTCCTCAGCCTCTTTGGGCGATCCGGATGCCGCTGCGGGTGGAGTCCCGCTGGGAGCGGGATTTGCGGGGTGTTGCGAAGCCTTGCCGTATTCCACCAGGTGTTGCATCAGTTCCGGAAGGGTAATGACTCCATCCTGATCCCGATCGATCGCAGCGGGTTGACCGCGGAGCTTCTGCCATTCCTCTTTTTGCAGCCGACCGTCCCGATTAGCGTCATAACGGGCAATCAACCACTCCGCGTAGCGCTGCACTTTGGGAGGGGAAGCGGGGACATTCTGCGTCCACCCCCAACTGGCGCAACCAAGCAGTATTTGGGTGGATAAGCAGCAGATCGAAAAAACGCGACGGAGCGACATGGAACTGATTCCAATGAGGGGATGCCTCAGTCCACTGTTCGAGGTTGGGAAGGGGATGTCAATTCGAAGCAGCGCACTCGTGTTGCGAAGCTCGAATCTCACACTCACAACGGACGGAGAACGGCAAATCCTGCGGTTTCGGAAGAACCTGCGCATTCAATAAAGCCGTTTTAAGCAAAAGTTCCAAAGAACTTAGGAGACTTTGGGGCGGGAGTGAGATGACGAGGTTATGTCGAAAGCAGTTCCGGCGGATTTGACCATAAGCCGAACATTAAAAACAGGTTAAAAGTCTCACGCACCCCCACAATAATTGACGTAACCCATTGTGGTGACAAGGGAAGACATTTCAGCCCAAACCGTCTGGGAAGGGGTGAGAGTATTGACCCACTGGATTCAATTCCATAAACTGAGCTTTATCAATCGACCGATGAATTTGAATGACGCGAGAGAAACCAAGCCTACCTCAAACTCTCTCGCCCGACGACCTGCCTGAAAAAACCTGCCTTTGAACGTGTTCGGACACCAGGATTGACCTCCCACCAACTGTGACTGGCGATGGATCGCCGAAGACCGGATGCCTTTTCAATCCCCACGAAAAGCGTCCAACCTACCTGTAACTTTTGATTTTAAAATTGGACATGGCAATGCCCCAGTCTCAGGTTGCGCCCGAGATGCGGATGCTGGATTCCCATGAGCTGCACCAGTTGCGGGAAGCTCAAGGTACGTCCGACCGCCTCTTGGAAGTCGTCGCCAGTCTGGGGATGAAATCGCTCGAAGAGGCCTGGCGGGCAGCCAGTTACTCTCTGGGCCTCGATTTTGTCGACCTGACGACCACCCAGCCCGATTTGAGCCTTCTTAAGGAATTCCCCCTCAAAGTCATCCATCGGTACGGCGTGTTCCCGATCAGTCGCGACAGTGGGTCGCTGATCGTTGTGACCGGCAACCCGTTTGATCTGCAGTCGGTGGACGCGGTCGGGGCAGTTTTGGGGCAGGCGGTGCTTCCCGTCGTGGCGATGCCCGAAGAGGTTTCCAAGCTGATCAAGACCCACCTGGGGGTCGGCGCGGAGACGGTGGACGGCCTGCTGGCCCAGACGGACGGTGTTGAAGTCCTCGAGGAACTGGAGTTCGAAGGTTCCGAGGCGGCCCAGGAAGCCCAACAGGCCTCCGTGGTCCGGCTGGTCAACGAAATCCTGACCGAAGCGGTCGAAGCTCGCTCCAGCGATATTCACATTGAAGCCCAGGCCGCGGGGCTGCGGATTCGTTACCGCATCGACGGCGTGCTGCAACCCCAGCCGATGCCTCCGGAAATCAACCGCTTCCAGGCCGCGATCATCAGCCGCCTGAAGATCATGGCCAAGCTGAACATCGCCGAGAAGCGAATTCCGCAGGACGGCCGTATCAAGCTGAAAGTCTCCGGGCGCGAAGTCGATATCCGCGTCTCGATCATCCCCATGCTGCACGGCGAAAGCGTCGTCATGCGTGTGCTGGACAAAAATGCCATGCGGTTCTCACTGCGTGGAATCGGAATGGATGAGGAGATTTACAAGCAATTCAACCGGATCATTCGCCTGCCGCACGGGATCATTCTGGTGACCGGCCCGACCGGCTCCGGAAAAACGACCACGCTCTATAGCTGCCTGTCGGAGATTCACGACGACGAAACCAAGATCATCACCACCGAAGACCCCATCGAATACCAGCTCGAAGGGATTAACCAGATCCAGGTGAACCACAAGGTCGGACTGACATTCGCGGCGAGCTTGCGAGCGATCCTGCGACATGACCCGGACGTGGTGCTGGTCGGCGAAATTCGTGACCAGGAAACGGCGGAGAACGCCATCCAGGCGTCCCTCACCGGCCACCTGGTGTTCAGCACGTTGCACACGAACGATGCCGCCGGTGCTTACATGCGACTGGTAGACATGGGCATCGAACCCTTCCTGGTGAGCAGCACGATTGAAGGGGTGATGGCCCAGCGGCTGGTCCGGACCCTCTGCCCCGAATGCAAGGAAGTCTACACCCCGAAGCGCGACGAGATGCCCGAGGATTTCCCGTGGGATGAATGCCACGACCTGGGAGACAAGCTGTATCGCGCGGTCGGTTGCCGGACCTGCCGTGGTTCGGGCTACAAGGGCCGAATGGGGCTGTACGAATTCCTGGAAACCAACGACGAGATCCGCCACCTGACGACGAATCGTGTCGCTTCGACCCAAGTCAAGAAAATGGCGATGCAGGCGGGGATGAAGACCCTGCGGAACGATGGCTTCAGCAAGATTCGCCGCGGCATCACTACCTTCGACGAAGTGATGCGCGTCACCAAGGCCGACTGAACCAACTACTGAAATAAAAAATGCCCGACTTCAAATACAAAGCTCGAAACAGTGCAGGAAAGGAGGTCAGCGGATCGCTGACGGCTGCCGGCCGTCGCGACGTGATGACCCTCCTGCGCGATCGGAAGTTGTATCCGCTGGAAGTCGTGGAAGCCCGCCGCCCGATGAAGCTGTTCTCCGGCGGAGGACGAGTCAAAACGGAGATCCTCGCAAACACTCTGACGCAACTGGCGGACCTGCTGCAAAACGGTGTCCCGCTGATGCAGGCGCTGGAAGTGATCATCGGCCAGGCGACAAATCCGGTTCTGACCGAAGTCCTGACGGACGTCAAGAAGCAGATTTCCGAGGGGATCCCCCTCGACGAAGCGCTTGCCAAGTTTCCCCGCGTATTCGACGACCTGGCGGTGAGCATGGTGCGGGCCGGTTCCGAAGGTGCCTTCCTGGAAGACGCCCTCAAGCGGACCGCTGACTACATGGAGCTGCAGGAAGAATTGAAGGGGAAAGTCAAAGGGGCGATGACCTATCCCGTGCTGCTGGCGACCGTGGGAACGGTCGTGGTAATCGGCATCATCGTCTTCCTGGTCCCCAAGTTTGCCGAATTGTTCGCCCAACTGGAACGGAAGGGCGGCCTCCCCGCTCCGACCGTCATCCTGCTGGGACTGAGCGATTTCCTGGGACGCTATGGGATCTTCCTGGCGGCGGGAATCGCGGGACTGTTCTTCTACTTCCGTAAATCATTGACCACGCCTCAGGCGAAGTTGCGAATGGACAAGCTCAAGATTCGCCTGCCCGTCGCCGGCGCGATCTTCCTGAATAGCTCGGTATCGCGGTTCTGCCGCGTGCTGGGAACGCTGCTGCGAAACGGCGTGCCCCTCCTGCGGGCGCTGGAAATCAGCAGCAGTGCCACCGGAAACCTGGTGCTGGCACACGCGATTAAGAGCTCTGCTGAGAACGTCTCCTCCGGTAACACGTTGTCACGTCCCCTGGCGGAATGCGGGCTCCTGCCCCGTCCGATCATGGCGATGATCAGCGTGGCGGAGGAATCCAATAACCTCGAAAAAGTGCTGATCAACATCGCCGATGGAATCGACCGGAAACTGAACCGCCAGTTGGAAATGATGGTGCGGTTGCTGGAGCCGGTGATGCTGATGGTGATGGGTGTCGTGGTGTTGTTTGTATTAACCGCATTGTTGTTGCCCGTGTTCGAAATGAGCAGTGCGATGTCCTAGGACATCGCACTGAATGAAGGAAATGAGTTCACGCCGGGTCCTGAAGGAGAAGTGCCGGCAAGTCTTGTGAGTCCCGCCGAATTGTTCGCTCGGGGGTCACTCAACCAAGGAGTCAGAGAGATGCAGATTCAACGTCAAGTATCCCGCAAAAATCATAAGCGTCGTGGTTTTACCCTCATGGAAGTGTTGATCGTCCTGGTCATCCTGGTGGCGATCCTGTCGATGGTCGGCCCGCGCGTGTTCGCGAGCAAGGCCAAGGCGGACATCAACAACGCCAAGGTGCAGATCAAGATGCTGCAGGCTTCGCTCGAAAGCTACGCCGTGGACATGAACACCTTCCCGACGACGGAAATGGGCCTCAAGGCTCTCTCCGAGAAGCCCGAAGGGACCGAAGGCGGGAAAGACGAGAAAAAGGACAACAAGTGGGACGGCCCGTACGTGAAGTCCTCGATTCCCAAGGATCCGTGGGGCAACGAATACAAGTACGAATACCCTGCCACGCACGGCAAGGGTAAGGACCCGGAAGTCTGGTCCTTTGGTCCGGACGGCAAGGAAGACACCGACGATGACATCGTGAGCTGGGAAAAGGATTCGGAAGACAAAGAAGTGAGCGGCACGAAGCAGGCCAGCAACTAGTCTTCCCCCTCATCTAGGCGTTGATTCTTTACGTGATCGAAACGTTCGTAATCCTCAAGTGTTAGAAAGGAGTGCCAGTGATGAAACGAATCGTCGCTCAAACTCCCCGAAACAAGCGTCGTGGCGAATCCCTGTTTGAAGTGGTGGTCGTGATGTCCGTGATGGTCGGGCTGGCTTCCATGAGCTGGCCCACCCTGCGGGCCTCCCTCTCCAAGAACGAACTGCAATCGGCAGCCCGGCAAGTCGCCTCCGACATGTCGAAGGCTCGTCTGAAGGCGATGGAAAGCGGTGTGCCGTACGAATTCCGCTATCAGCCCGATCAGCGGAAGTACGAGATCACCGCACTGCACGCTCCCGAAGCGACCGTCGCGAAAGACGAAGGAGCACAAGCTCCCGCTGAAGCTACGACGGCCGAGGAACCGGAGAAGATCTGCCGTGAACTGTCCGAAGGACTGAAGTTCGTGGCGGCTCAACTGGCGAAGGAAGAAGAGGCCGCGAAGCCCGTCGAGTTGGCCTCCGCCGACACCGAATGGTCCCGCCCGATCGTGTTCTATCCGAACGGTCGTTCTTCGACCGGCCGACTGGAACTGGAAGGGGCCCGCGATTTCCGCGTGGAGATCAAGCTGAACAGCCTGACGGGTGCTCCCAGCCGGGGTCGCTCCATCGGAACAGCGAAACGACCGGAGTGGAATCTCAAACCGGGACTGAACCTCACGCGGAGAAATAACAATGCCCCGACACAGGCGAGGAGGATTCTCCCTGATGGAGGTCCTGCTCGCCACCAGTATCCTGGTCGGGAGCACGGTCGTCCTGGTGGAGCTTGCCAACCAGGGACGGCGCAATTCCTCAGCCGCGTTAGCCCAGGCACAGGCCCAGGTCCTGTGCCTGTCCCGGATGAATGAAATCGAACTGGGACTGCTTTCCGCAACCGATCAGGAAGCAGCTCCCATGGACGATGCCCCGGGCTGGCTCTGCACTATTGAGACGCGGCCCGAGACGACTTCCGGACTGATGGCGGTCCGGGTCACGATTGAGCAGGAAGAAAACAAACTCAGCAAGCCGCAGTCGTTTAGCCTGATCAGGTGGCTGCCGTCAACTTCCGCTGCTCCCGGCGAATTACCTCCTCCCGCCGCAGAGCGATCCGCGATGACCCGAGCGGAGCCTGCTCCCTTCGGAACGGAGGGACGGCCATGATGCCTCTCCCTTCCCAGATCCGACGGGGTGGTTTCACGCTGCTGGAAGTGATCCTGACGGTCGTCCTCGCTTCGGCATTGCTCGCCGGCTTGTGGGCACTCTCCGGAATCTACATGCGGATGTTCGAATCGGGGCAGGACCAGATCGAACAGGCACAACTCCTGCGTGCCCTGACGCAGCAAATCGACGATGACCTGCAGGGAGTTTTTCCCGGCCAGCGCCTCCGTCGCCGTCCGTTCCCGTTTTCTTTTGACTCCTCCTCCAATCCTGGGCAGGAACCTTCCGCCACCTCGATTCCGCCGGACGGCGTTGCTCCCCCTACTGCAACTGATTTGGCGGGTGACTCACCTTCCGCTCCTTCGCCGGGTGAGGAGGAAGAGGAAGAAATGCCTCTGCCAGTCGCTGCCAGCCCTCTTTCCGATACAACTTCCACTGAAACGCAGACCACACCGCGCAGCCCTGGTCCGGGAGACCGCACTTCAGGTTCGGCCAAGCCACGGTTGCCGGTGTTCTCACTGAAAGGAACCGAGACCTCGCTGGAATTGACTTTGCTGCGCCTCGTTCCGGTCGAAGAGCAACCCGCCGATCAACAGGTCAATCAGGATGCGTTGATCAGCCAGGACGGCCCTCCGAAGGCACCGGAATGGCGGATCGTAAAATACCGCTTCACCCCTTTCCCCGAAGACAAACTTGAGACGGAAGCGGGAACCGAACCGAAGACCCCTCTTCTCAACTCAAATGATCCCGAACCCGGGCTGGCGCGGGAAGAACAAAGCTGGGAAGAAAGCCGCAAGGCGAAACTGGCACGGGCCATGACCAACGCCGCGCTGACGGAGGAAGACCTCGATTCCGAAGAGATGCGGCCGACCGGGGAAGCGGAGACGCTCAAACCTGAGACCGAGGGTTTGTCCGGAGAAAAGAAAGAGGAAGAAAATAGCGAATCGCGGATGAACATTCCGCAGATCGTCGCGGCGCGGTTCCAGTATTTTGACGGGCAAACATGGTTGAGTGACTGGGACAGCACGGCCATGCGGGAGCTTCCGCAAGCGGTCGAAATGGCCCTGCAGATCAAGCCGACGCTGGCCGGCCAGCGCGAGGACCGCAAGAAAGTCGAAACAAAGACCGCTCCGACTGAAACCTCGGAAGAGAATGAAGTCTTCCACGATCCCGGGCTGGAAAAGAAAGGGAACTGGCCGGTTTATCGGCAAGTCTGGGTTTTGCGCGCCGGTGTGGATCAGGCGATGGCTTCGCGACGGCGATTTCCGCCTCCTGCAAATGATCTAACGCCTCTCAATCAGAATACTCCTGCACCGACGGGACTGGGGGGGACGCCATGAAACGGCTTTCAACGCGCTCACACGCACATTCCCGCCGTGGACTGGTGCTGATTATTGTGCTGATCGTCGTCACGATGGTGGCGCTGGTAGGGTTCGGGTTCGTCTCCGCGATGTTGACCGAAAACAGGGCGGTACGGGTTCGCGGACATCATCTGCAGGTGGCCCAGGCAATTCTGTCCGGCGAAGAGGCGATCAAAAGTGCCCTCAAACGGCAACAATCCACAAGCGTTGGGGTCGATCAATCGTCTCCCGGTTTTGCTCCCAGTGTTTCATCACCCGCCGGCCCGATCTCAGCCACAAATGGTTTGTCGGGACCGTCCGGGTCAGGAAATCTGTTCAGCGCTCCGGAACTGTTCCGCGGGAGAGCCCTCTGGTCGGAAGACGAAAACTTTCCGATTGGATTCACGGTGATTTCTCCGGCCAATGCGCCTGATGCGGTTGATACTCCCGGCACGGAACGATACCGCTACGGCCTGGAGGATGAATCGGCCCGTTTGAATCTCGCGATGCTGCTCCGCTGGGAACGAGAATCTCCGGGAGCAGGGCAAGCCGCGCTGATGAAACTTCCGGAAATGACCGAGGAGATCGCGGACGCGATTCTCGACTGGCTGGATGCCGATTCCACGCCGCGCGAACATGGTGCCGAAGAGGATTTCTACGCGGGACTCAATCCTCCCTACCCTCCGCGCAACGGCCTGCCCCTGTCGCTGGAAGAACTGCTCCTGGTGAAAGGAGTGACGCGGGAATTGTTGTACGGAAAAGACAGGAATCTGAATTACCAGGTAGAAGAAGGGGAACGGAAGGTCGGTCTGGGACTGGAATCAACACCCAGCTTTTCGCAGCAGGAGAATCCGGGCTGGTTCCGATTCCTGACGCTGTACAGCCGGGAATCGAATCGCCGCCCGAACGGTTCGCCGCGGATTTTCCTGAACGATCCCGATCTCAAAAGCGCTGCACGATGGACTGGCAGCGATCAATCAGCAGTGGGCAAAGTTCATCACCCTGTACCGTCAACATGGTCCCACGGTCGGAGTCGAACCGGCCGGAACCACGGGGCAACCCGGAACTCCTCCGCCAGAGGTTCCTCTGAATTTTGCACTCCCCGCGAAGTTCCCCATTCGGACTCTGTTTGACCTTGTTGACGCACGGGTTCAAATTCCCGGGGCTACCGCCCTGTCTCCACCGATTGTGTTGAAGAGTCCCTTCACCGCGGATAAGGAGCAACTAAAACAATCGCTTCCAAAACTCGAAGAGGTGGCCACAGTGCAGGCCGGGCCGGTGATGGTAGGAAGGATCAACGTCATGACCGCGTCACGGACCGTGCTGGGCATGATTCCGGGAATCACCACCGAACAGGTGGAGCAGATCATCACCGCGCGTGAGAATGCAACCACAGGAGATCCCAGAGGACGGCAATCGATCAGTTCGCTGTACACCCAGGGAGTGTTCGATTTGGCCACGATCCGGCGTCTGGCGCCATATCTGACCTGTTCCGGCGATACGTATCGTGCACAGATTGCCGGTTATTCCACTGACACAAAACAGGTACAGCGGGCAGAGCTGGTGATCGATGCTTCCGGCCCCTCCCCCCGCCGCTTATATTGGAAAGACCTGCAGTTAATGGGACCGGGTTATTCCCTGAGCCTGCTGGTCGGTGAGGGAATGCTCGCCACGAACGCTGTACCCGCGGGGACTGCTTCGTCGGCTTCTCCTCCTGCGACTGAATAACTCCTTTTCCCTTCTTTTGAATCATCATGAGCAAGCTCGTTGCCCTGGACTGGGATGAACGCGAACTGCGATTTGCAGTCGTCGCGACTCAGCGCAAGCACCTAAAGCTGCTCGGCTGGGGAGGGGTGCCGCTGGTCGAAGGGGCAGCTCCGATTCCCGTTGCGGATGCTGCCGCGCTCGCCAAAAAAATCCGAGAAACACTGACCCCATACAAAGTCGGCAAGGCGAAAACCGTCCTGCTGATCGACCGGGCCAAGGTGGAACAATTCCACTTCTCACTGCCGGGAGGAATTCCCGCAGCCGAATTGCCCGGCATGGTGCTGAACCACCTGATGATGGAATCCCCCGGTGTGACGGAGGAAAGTCCGGTCGATTTTGAGGCCGTGACCTCGAATGACCCGGAAGAATCCCGGCTGATCAACGCGTATGTCGCTACGGATAAAGAGACCGAGCATTTCCGAAGTGTGTGCAAGCAAGCGGGATTGATTCCCGAAAGCCTGCAATTCCGTCCACACGCCGCGTGTGTCCCCTACCAGCAATCCATCGGCGACGTGCTGGAAATGAACACCCTGCTGGTGACAACATATCATCACGATGCGGAATTGAGCCTGGTGACGGGCTCAAGAATTCCCCTGTCACGCACGATCCGCCTGCCGGAGCCAATGGATACCGACGCAGGGGCACAGCGCCTGATGGCGGAGATCCGACGGACATTGCTGCTGGCTCCACAGCATCTTCCCAGCGGCCAGACGATTGGGGAACTTCGACTCCAGTCCCCCGGCGCTCCTAATGAAGAATTTCGCAGTCGGATCCAGACGGAAACCGGTTTGCCCTGTGCGAATTACCGTCTCGACGAGTGGCTGACACCGGCGAAGAATGTTTCGCTGGAGACGACCGCGCAGATGGCCCCGCTGGTGGGAGGGCTGCTCACTCTCAGCGGTGTCGGGAAACCGCTGCTCGATTTCTTCCATCCCCGCAAGCCGGTGAAGAAGGGGACGAACAAACAAACTCTCATCCTGGTGGGGGTGATGGCGATTGTGGGAATCGTCTTCGGTCTGGACTATCTCCAGCAACAGTTCTCGAAGGCAGATCCTGAACTGGAGACACTGCGCGAGACCAAAAGCAAACTCGAAAAACAGATCAAGAAACTGGCTCCGGATCGGAAGCTGGCCGAAGCCGTCCAGCTCTGGGACAAAGGGAGCGTCATCTGGTTGGATGAGTTACGCAACCTTTCAATGAAGATGCCTCCGGGCCAGGATCTGGTCCTATCACACCTGATGCTGGCGAGCGGTCGAAATGGAAACGGATCGATGGGCTTTTCCGCGGTGGCACGCACCCCTCAGGCCATAGAGACGGTGGAAACCGCATTGCGCGACGAGACGCACCATCTTCCCACGATCAACTTCAATCGCCGGGCGGACGGGCAATATATTTTCGACACCGTCGTCACGTTGTTGAGTCCGCCACCC
Organism: Planctomycetales bacterium; assembly: GCA_046349635.1. Taxonomy (GTDB): domain Bacteria; phylum Planctomycetota; class Planctomycetia; order Planctomycetales; family Planctomycetaceae; genus JAXMBX01. The sequence continues at coordinate 4,318 of JAXMBX010000019.1, read as the reverse complement.
AAGTCCGCTGCGACAAAAGAGACGAAACCGGCCGAGAAGAGTACTTCCAAATCTCAAACAGATGAGAAACCGAGCAAAGGAAAGTCGGGCGCTGCAGACAAGCCGACGAAGCCTGCCGCAAGTGACAAGAAAGCCGAACCCACTGCTGAGAAGCCGAAAGAGAAGGAGCCTTCCAAACCAGCTAAACCAGTAAAGATGGACAGCGCCTCAACGAAAAAAGAGGTACAGCCATGAAAGACCGTCGCGCGATTGCGTTGCTGGTCGTACTGGGAATCGCAGGGGGAGGTTACTTCGGCTGGGAGTGGATCAACACGAACTTCATTGAAGGTCCGGCCCAGGCTCGCTTGGCTAACCAGGAAAAACTGGTCAAGGACATCAAGAAACTTAAAGATGACAAAGTCAAACTTGAGGATCTGATGGCCAGGCTGGACGCATGGAAATCCCAATCCCTGCCCGCGAACACGGAACGGGCGAGGTCGTTGTACCGCTCGTGGCTGTTCAAACTCGCAACGGATTCAGGTCTGCGAAGTCCTAACGTCGAAACCGGTTCGAACACCAACCGCCAGGGACTGCTGCAGGTGTTCAACTTCACGGTCCGCGCCAAAGGGGATCTGAGTTCACTGACCCGGTTCCTGATCGGGTTCTACCAGGCGAATCAACTGCACCAGTTGCAGACACTTTCCATTACTCCCGTCGGCCGGACGGGAGAACTCGACCTTGCATTTGCAATGCAGGCGGTGGCGTTGAAGGACTCACCCCAGAAGGATCAGCTTCCCACCGGGACGGCGGAACGCCTGGCGCAGAAAAATCCGGAGGATTACCGCATCGTCGCGCGGCGGAACCTGTTCGCTGCGGGGGGAGCGTCCGATCCCGCGGACCGGACGGTACTGACCGCAGTGACCTCCGTCGACGGAAAACCGGAAGTCTGGTTTACCCAGCAGACGGAGGACAAGCTGTACAAATTCCACCCGGGTGATGCGGTGGACTTCGGCCGGTTCCGGGGAAAGCTGGTGGAAGTCCTTCCCGAGGACGTGGTCCTGGAATCTTCGGCGGGAGACCAGTGGTTGCTGTCGATTGGGGAAAATCTGGGTGAGGCCCTGCCGTTGCCGCCCGAGCGCTGAAGCGTATGACGCTTGTTCGTCGCGACAAAACCGAGAATTTTCCGGTGCATTGCCCCGCGACAGATGCTCCACGTCAGATCGACGCGCTCTTGATCGGCGACCGCAGTCTTTTCAACGAGCGAGAAATTTTATCTCGCAGAGCAGGTCTGGTGAATCGTCACCAGCCGAGAGACATGTTGGTTTCTATCGCGCGTTGGGCGGCGTGCAGGTCCGTGCCGGTATCCAGCATGTAGAGCCGGATGGCGTGCATCTTGTCTCCCTGGGCACGGGCAAGGCATTCGCGGGCGGTATCGCAGGGCTTGACCCCTTCTTGCATCCCGAGCAACCGCTTGGAAATCACCCACACGTCGCGGGGCCGCTTGGTGACCCGGACGACGTCTTCCCCCGGATAGTTGTCCTTGGCAAGGGCTTCCGCGGCTTCTTTGGTCTCCGCCCAGCCAATCATGATATGTGCATTCGTCTCGATTTCGAACAAGGCCATCGGACACCTCGGCTTTCTGAGAATCGAGTATCGGCAACTCGCATCAGAAGACTACCCACGCAGCCTCTGGCAGCCACCTCACACCCGAGTATAGCAACCCCAAAATCCTCGAACCAGACGAACGGGAGAATTCCTGAGGCGACGAGGAAAAGGGCCGACAGGGTTTATCCAGCCAGCACGGGAAGCACATACGGTCCCTTGGGAATGACGGCGATCCGGGCTTGGGGGCCGTATTCCTGCAGACTTTCTGCGACTGCTTGCTCGACGGTGGGAGCATACTCCACAAACAGGCCGTTCAGGGTTTCACCAGGGAGGCCACGGGTCACCACCTTCACTTTGCATTTGCGGCGGACCTTGGCTAGTTCCTCCAACTGCCACTGGTCCATCACAAAATAGTCCTGACCGAGGATTTTTTGCATGAAAACGTCGAGGGTGACATTGTCCCGAAACAGGCTTTGAAACTCGGGGGAGCCGATCCCTTCGGTCATGCTGGCGGCGATGATGATCGTCCCTCCCTGTTTGACGATCGGGAGCGCGCCGGTCAGCCCTTTGACGGTCTGGTAGAAAGTCGTGTCGAGGGGATATCCGGCACCGCTGGTCACCACAATGTCACAGGGGGCAGGAATCTCGGCTTTCACGACTTGCCGTACGAACTCCACCCCCCTCTCAAATGCCTTGATCATGTCCCCGGCAACCACGGAAGTCACGCGGCGGTCTTTATCGAGAGTGACGTTGACGATGAAGTCACAGCCGGCCAGCAAACCAATCCGGGTGTTCTCCTCATGTACCGGATTTCCCGTGAGAATCCCACAATCGGCGTTGGGATGTTCCAGAAATGAGGGGCCGTGCCAGACTTTGATCGTTTCCAGGGCAGCGATCCCAGGACAGATCAGCTTCCGCCCGCCTGAATAACCTGCCATCAGGTGCGGTTCGATCAGCCCGGTCGTGATTTTGAGATCCGCGGAGACATAGCGGGAATCGATCCAGACCGGGACGTTCCGCTCGGTCGTGCCGAGATAGGTATGTTCGTTCAGATGGTGACCGTTGTGGTTTTCACAGCGGTAGTTCCGGGCGATTTCTTCGCCGACAAGTTCGACCAGTTCGTCCCCTTCATTCGGACGGTGCATTCCGGTCGCGACAAGAATTGTGATCTTCTCCCGTGGAACGCCGGAGGCCTCGATCGTACGAAGGATGGGAGGAAGAAGGAGTTGGTTGGGGACGGGGCGGGTGATGTCGCAGATCAGGATGCAGGCTGAGTTCTTGCCTCGGGCCAGGTCCGCGAGGGAAGCAGTTCCAATCGGGTCAGCGAGCATTTCTTCGACCGCCGCCAACGGATCAGTAAGCGGCTGGGCCGGGTGGATTTCCAATGGGCCGACAACCCGTTCCGTCGGCAGTTCGACCTCCAGCCCCGTCTTGCCGTAATCCAGTTTCACACGCATCGTCAGCGATCTCCCATCGACGACTTACTCAGAAATGTCTCTCTTGAGTGTAGTCCGTGGGTGAACAGATTCACAGGTTGGACCTTGACGGGATGATTGCCGGTCCCTGACAATACTTGCGTGCATTAAAAAACGTCGACAAGGCTCCCAGCCCGGTCGACGTTCGTGTTCGTTGTGGAAGAGGTCATCCCTCGCCTCGAGCGGAATCCATTCCGCCCTGGTGCCGAGGCGAAAGACAGCGGTTGGCCACGAAACCCCAGCCTCCCGCAAGGCCAGGCGGCAACATCCTGTTGCCACCTACTCCGCAGCCCGGTTAGCCAGCGGAGCGAATCACTCGGCTCGCGGTCCCTCTCGCATCAGGACCGCGAGCCTTCTTTTCCTTCCATGGTTTCAAGACGGCAAGGGGGCCTTCAATCAAGGTTTCCAACGCATGATTGCAGGGACTTGGCCCGTCTGTTGATGTTGAGTTCGAATCCAACCGAACGACCGTTCCGACGCATCCTTCGAGAGGGCGAAGAATTGCGAACAGAAACCGGCTAAAGACATGAACTAGCTCTGAAATGCCTGGAGCGCGATCTGATCAAAATCCGGGCTGTGCGTGTCGAGGAATTGACGCCACGTGACGCTGTCCCACAGCTCGACGTGATCGTGAACCCCCAGGAGCACCACATCCCTTTTCAGGCCCGCGAGAGTGGCGAGTCGTTCGGGAATTCGAATCCGTCCTTGGCCATCAATGTCGACTCGCTCGGACTGGGCGTAAAACAGCCGCATGTAACTCAGGACCATCGCCTGATTCGTGGGTTGTTTCTCAAACTTCCTTGCGAGCCGTTCAAAACCGGCCGGAGAATACAAATCCAGAGACTTACCAATGCCAGGGGCGATGAAAAAACTTGTTAATTCCGAGTCACCAAAATCGTCGCGGAGTCGTTTGGGGAGGGCGAGACGCAGCTTGTCATCAAGATTTCGCTCATACGTCCCCGTGAGTGCCATTTCTCACCACTTTTCCCCACACGTCCCCACTGAGGCCCAAATGTACCATGCGCGGCCCGGGATTCAAGAGTGAAAAAAAATGAATTTTGCGGATTGCAACGCACAGAAAATTTAGCCCTTGCTCACTAAGGACTTAGACCGAAAATCAATTTTTGAAAATTGAAATCCGAAGCGAAATTTCAGCGCTGTAACAGGCGGCGATAGAGATCCTCATAGCGCGAAATCGCCTGCGGCCAGGTGAATTCCGCACGCACTTTTTGTGCGGCCTTCTCGGCCATCTCTTTTGA
>JAXMBX010000018.1:0-83542 GCA_046349635.1 Planctomycetales bacterium | reverse complement strand
AGGACGCCGGGAATCTCCTTGAGAAGCTTGACGGCGGACTCTTCCGCCGGATCGATCGTCACGCGGAAGACCGAGGGGGTGACGTGGTCCTGCAGGAGGTTGTGAATCGACCCGGAATACTTGATCGTTCCGCGGTCGATGATGGTCACGCTGTCGCACAACTCGGCGAGCTCGCTCAGGATATGGGAGCTGATGAAGATGGTTTTTCCCATGCGCTGCAATGCGCGGAGGATTTCCATCAGCTCGATGCGTGCCCGGGGATCGAGTCCGGAGGCGGGTTCGTCGAGGAGCAACAGGTCCGGATCATTCACGAGGACGCGCGCCAGTCCGACGCGCTGCTGCATGCCGCGCGACAGGGACTGGATCAGCGAATCGCGCCGGCCGTCCATGTCGGTCAGGGTGAGGACATCCATGACGATCTGGCTGCGCTGCTTCATGGGGATGCCATAGGCAGCCGCGAAGAAGTCGAGGTATTCGAACACGGTCATCTGGCGATACATGCTGAAGTGATCGGGCATGAAACCGATCTTTCTGCGGACTTCCCGGGTGTCCTTCATGACGTCGCGTCCGAAGACGAGGATTTCTCCCTTCTGCATGGGGAGGAGGGTGCAGATCGCCTTTAGGCTGGTGGTTTTCCCGGCGCCGTTGGGGCCCACGAACCCGTGGAGCGATCTGGGGAGCACCTGGAAGGAGACATTGTCCACCGCGAGGTGATCCTTGAAGCGGTAGCTCATCTGTCGGACGTCGATTGCCACCGGGGAGGCGGGGTCAGGGGTCGCGTTGGGCGGCGTCGAATTTGTCGTGGTCACATTAGGTGGGGTCACATCTGTCATGGGGCACCGGAAGGAGTGAGATCGAGGACGTACATGACCCGCCCGGCCGACTTTCCGACCCGCGGATTTTTGACGAAGAACGGCTCCGGCATGGGAGCGAAAATCAAGGCGCGTACGAGATTGTTTTTGGGATCGGATTCACGTTCGTGATTCCATTCGAGCGCGGCTTGCCTGAGGAGGGTCTCCTGGAGTCCCTGGAAGATTCGATCTTCATCGACTTTGGGTTTGGGTTCGAATGGACGTGTCTGCTGGAAGCGGCTGCTGTAATCGGGCTGTCGATCCATATACGCCTGCACGGGATTGTTGGTCAGAATCACGAACCGCTGCCCCTGCAGTTTGAGGGTGTACAACGTTCCCCCCTGGAGGGCGTTGATGAAGGTCACCTCTTTCGGCCAGTTGGGGCCGGGGATCAATTCGAACGCTCCCCCTCCTTCGGCACTGGGGGCGAGTTGCAGTGTCAGGCCGGGATGTTTCACCTGGGCTTTGCAGCGGAGGAAGCGGGACGAGAAGGGGGGAATATCGACGTGCAGAACCGCTTCAGTTCCGCTTTGCGAATAGCCTCGCACGCGGTCTCCCCCTCCGCCGCTTTCGCCCGTCGCGAACAAGACTCCCCGGCCGGGATGCGACAAGTCGTAGTCACCGCCCGTGGTGACGAAGACATTTGTCAGGAGGGTAACATCCCAGGCTTCCGAGCTGACGGGGCGTGCGAGAGCGACGGCGGAGTTCGTGGACGTTTCGTTGTAACCGCGACGGCCCACGACGCTGAAGCCCCAACTGAACAGGATGGCGATCCCGAACTCGAGGGCAAAGACCAGCCGGTAATCGCGGGTCTTCCGCCCGAGGAGATAGGCGCCGGGGAAAACGCAGAGCAGGTAAACTCCCGCCATCACCCAGATCAAGGGCCAGAGGTGCTGGGGATCAACCATCTTGCGGAGGGCGCGTTGAATGTCGCTGTCAATCTGATCCTGTGCAAAATCAAACTGGCGATTGTTTGAAACTCCGGGTTTCGGTTTCGGGGGTTCCAGGGGGGAGGTTCCCTCGCCTCTGCGTTGCGGGTGTCGAATCACCACACCCTGTCCCAGGGGTTGTCTTTCCAGGGGAGAATTCAAAACCGAGAGTTCTCCCGTGAAGGGGGGATAGGCGCCGTTGCTGTCGTGATAGAGGTGGAGTTCTCCACCACGGTAGAGCCATTCCATGAATGCCTGCCGTCGAGGCTGGTCCCAGCGGGGGGCTTCATCGATGGCCACCAGTTGGAGGGTATCGGTGGCGGTGGAGAATGGGGGGAAGAGATCCGCGGAGAACCCTGGCAGTCCACCCTTCGTGTTCGAAATGGTCCGGGCATCTTCCAGCCAGATTCCGACTCTCTTTCCCTCGACTTTGTACTCCCGAGGGGGGCGGAGGTCGTAACTGCCTTTCGGCCAGGTCACGGTCCAGTCTTCGTTTGTCCCGAGTGAAGAGAGGTACGGGTAAAACTGGACGAAGCGTTCTTCCCCGGGAGCGAGATACACGGGGACGCGCATGATTTCACCCGAGCGGCTGATCCGGGAACCATGCTGCAGTTCGAGCATGCCTTCAAAGGGTTCCGGCCCTGCATTGATCGCCGTGACGGTCAGAATGTTGAACCTGTCGGGGAGGATTTGGCGGTTAAATCCCCAGACTTCGGAATTCTGCTTGATCTCGATTCCCCACGCCGTGGCACCGGTTGAGCAGGCGAGACAGAGGCAGAGCCAGAGAGGACGCCAGCAGGGAGGCTTATCTGCAGGTCGCAAAAAAGTCATGCCGTCTCCTTGAATGCCGGTTGGGGATCGAGCCGTCCCACTTTTCGCGCGAATGTCCGCAGACAATAACTCCTGAGCATCCACAAGGCGAGTCCGTGGATGGCGAGATTAGCGATCCAGGGATAGGGGAACTCGAGAATTCCGTGGTCCCAGTTTTCGGAGACCGCTTCGGGCCAAATTGCCGCGAGCGGACTGATGAGAAACAAGGATTGGATTTTCAGGTTTTGATCAAGCGGGACGGGAACTGAAGTCATGTAGTAGCCCTGAACGGCCGGAGAACGGTTTCCGCGGACGGGGCGTCCTTGTCGATACTGAGGGAGTGCGGATGTTTGGAAGACGTTTGTCTTTTGCACGAGGAGGTCTTGAATGAGGGGGGAATTGAGAGAGAGTCCCCAGCCGAGCCAGGTAAGGAGGATGAGGGTGGAGAGGATCAGGCTGCGTAAGAGTTTTCGATGCAACAGGCTGGCTGCAATTGCCAGCCAGGAGACGATCGAGAGGTAGATCCAGAAACAGCAGAGGGACCAGACCCCGAAGATCCAGTTGGCGAGTTCGGTGGTCTCCGTGCTGCGGGCGGTATAGAGCCTAACGGCGGACATGATGAGAAAGATCAAAAAAAACATTCCCATCAGGCGGAGGATGCCCCCGCGCTTCTCGAGCAGGATCTCGCGCGAGGAGAGGGAGGTCGACAGGAGGACGTCCAGCGTCTGGCGGCTCATTTCCGCGGGAATCAGCACCGCGGAACCGACCAGCACCATTAACATTGCGGGTATCCAGACGATCGACAGCATGGCGGTCCAGGCGACGGGACTCCAATACACGTTCACGATGAGGGAGAAATAGACGAAGATCCCCAGGGGAGTCATGAAGAGGATAAAGAGCCGCGTGAGGTGGGTCGGAGATCCGACGACGCTGCGGGTTTGTTCGCGCCAGGCGACGGGCTTGTCGCGGGGCAAGGTCGCCCGGGGCTTGATCAGATGGACGCCGCGGGTCACGGGATTTTCATTCAGGTATTGAAACCATCCATCCGCCCAGCGGAAGAGTTTCAACAACGGATTCTGGGGAGTCACGGTCGCGCGCCTGACCAGGAAGAGACGGGCGAGGGACAAGGCGGCGAAAGTCTGGATCAACGTCGGGACGGAGATCACGGCAAACATGCTGGGGGGGGCACGTAAGAAGGCTGCCTGGGGAATCGAAAAGACCAGCAGGGGAAATGTCAGCGGATCGGCATAGATCAGCCAATGGGGTGGTGATCCCATCCCTCTTGTTGCCATCATCGCCCACATCAAAATGCTGATGTAGAACAGACCTGTGATTCCCCCGGTCACGAGGTAGGTCATCAACAGGCTGGAATGCGGAGTGGTGCACCAGGCGGAGCAACAGACGGAGATGGCCCCGATCCAGATGATGGTGAGGATCTGGCTGAAGATGAACTCCTGGACGGCGTCGCTCGTCACACCTCCGAGGGGATATGCCAGGACGAGGAGGGGCAATGTCGCGAGGAGATAGGTTCCCATGGCGATGATGCGGCTGAGGAACTTCTGCAGGATGATGGTCCAGGGGGAGAGTCGGGTGAGCAGGAGTAACTGGAGGGTGTTCTGCTCTTTCTCGTGGGAGATGACCCCACAGCAGAGCATGGGCATGAAGACGAGAACCATGATCGTCTGCATCCACGCCACGGCGTCAAAGATGTCCTTGCCTTTTCCGAGCAGGCCGTAGGGTGTCTTGATGCTGAGGAGTTCCGGGAGTTTCAGGGACAGGACGGTGGTATAGAGGATGGCGCAGAAGAGGACGCGGTTGACATAGGTGGCGCGGTGCTGGGCCTGTTCCTGCATTTCCTTGGCGAGGAGGGGAAGTCCTGAAAAGCGGGGGAGAAATCTCCAGAGACCTCGCGCCCCCGCGCGAGGCAGGGACGTGTTGTTCCCCGGGGAAACTTCCGGAACGGCGGGGAGTCTGGAGTCGTTCATGGGCTGCTCTCCACCAATGCCGACTCGAACTTCGACTCAGTTTCGTGGGTCAAAAACTGGTACCGCTGCGGACGGTCAAGGCGTCCCAGTTTCAGAACGGCGGCTTGCAGGCAGATCCAGCGCAAGACAACCAGGAGAAAGAAGTGGAATACAAAGACTCCGGGGATGATGGCGGAAAACACGAAGACGGGATGATGGGTCATGAGTTCCGCGGACGCCAACATCAGACCCACGGGAGAGACGAAAGAGAGGAGCGTCACACAAAGCTCCATAAGTCCAAAATCTGATGTGACCGGTGAATTCAAGCCAATCGCCGTTAGGAATGCGATCAGCAACATAAAGGGGCCGATGGTCCAGGCGACGACGGTCAGGATCACGGCGATCATGGCTTTTCCCTGGGATTTGGTTCGCAGGCTGATGCCGAACGCCAGCCAGAAGAGCAGCGGGATATAGACCACCGCATAGGTGATGAAATTCAAGCTGTAGGCGAGACGTAACGCGGGGAGATACCCGGGCCAAGGGGCCCAGGCAGGTGGAGGAGAGAAGTGGAACCCGTACCAGGCCAGGACATTCAGCAGCGTGGAGAGGGCGAAGTAACTAAAATACCAGGCCCCGATGCGCCAGGTTCTGCGCAATTTCTGCTGCAAGAGGTCCTCGGTGAGAATTGGGGTAGCGACCAGGACGTCGAGCGTTTGGCGGGCCTGCTCGCGCTGAAAAATTCCGGTCCCCTGCGCCACGATCCAGAAGATCCCCGCGGCCAGTTCGATCAGCGTCCAGATTATGAACTCCGATTCCGCATCGTTGGTATCCTGAGCGAAATAAATCCCCTTTAAGATCAGCCCCAGAACGGTCAATGCGATCCCGAGGATCACTCCAAACATCGTGCGGCGGTTTTCGCGCCAGGCGATCGGGTCGCGTTCGGGGAGGTCATGGCGGGGCGTGTTCGACCGGTTCCGAGTTTGCCCGGATCGTCTGCCCAGGGTCGGGCCGGAGGCGAGGAACTGGCGGATGCGTTTGATGGCGCTCTGTGTGGGGTTGAGTGCGCGGGCCACGAACACCCAGCGGGCCAGGAGGAGAAAGGCGCAGGTTTGTATCAGGGCAGGGAGGCTTTGATACAGCATGTGTTGCAGCGCGGCCGACACAGGATGAGCGACGGTCACATTCCAGTTTCCTTGTCCGGCCATGAATGGATACAGGTGCGATACTCTCAAGCCGGGAAAAATCAAATCGACGAGTTCATCGACGAAGGTTTGTCCCAGAAAATGCTGCAGAACCAACGGGGTAAACATGAGGACAAACAGCAGGGCATAGGTCATCAGATATGCCCCTGGCATGGTGGCGCAGAGGCAGGAGCAGAAGAGGGTCAAACCTCCCACGTACAAGGCACTGAGATAGATTGTCCAGATGCCGGCCATCAGCTCCAGATGAGAGAACCCTCCCAGGGGATAGGCGACTGCCAAAATGGGAAGGGAGAGGACGAGGTAGAGGCCGACCCGCAGCATGGCTGCCAGGTATTTCTCCATCAGGATTCGCCATGCACCCAAGCGGGTGCCGAGGAGAAGAGTGAGCGTCTGGCGTTCTTTTTCTCCGGCGATGGCTCCGCTCAACCAGGCGGGGATGAGGAGATAGACGCCAAACACCTCGATCCCGATCATGGCATCGAGGACGTTTTTGCCTCGGCCCAGGTACCAGAAGAAGGAGGCGTTGGCGTATTGGTTTTCATACAAGCCGAACATCAGGGCATAGAAATAAATCCCAATGGCGCTGAGTGCCCGGACCCAATAGGTGCGGCGTTTTTCGGCCTGGGCGCGGAAATCGCGAGAGAGGAGTGGGAGTGAGAAGCGTTCGAGGAGAGCGTTCATGCGATTCCCTCCGTGACGAGGGAATCACGCCGTTGATGTTCGGTCAGTTCCTCGGACTCTTCCGCGGAAGGTTCGAGTCTTCCGAGTTTGACGGGGAGCAGGTTGAGGCAGCGGTTGCGGAACGCTCGTAATAACGTCAGGTTTACACCTGCCGTGGTGAGAGCGAGGAGCATGGCGAAGGGGTACTTCTCGACATAGGATTCACAGACGCTGCCGAAATGGAAACCGAGCGGTGAAGCCCACGCCAGAATCAGGAGAGTGATGTCGGTTGGATCGAGAAGCCCGTTTTTATTCGGGGCCGGCAGATGGAACGTCCAGATGACCATTGCAAAGAGACCGAATGGGATCAGCGTCCATCCTAAAACGGTGATGACGGTTGTGATCAAGGCTTTCCCCTGGGATTTGCAATACAGGCTGATCAGCAACGACATCCAGACCAAAAGGGGGAGATAAATGATTCCGGTGAACAGGTAATTCCATAACGTCGGGATGAGTAACTGGCGGAATCCCGAATAGGAGTGCATTGTGCGTGAGACATCGAGCAAACCGACCGCGAATCCGAGAGGGACGATGGCGAGATATAGAGAGAACCAGGCCCAGATCCGCCAGATGCGTTGCAGTTTCTGTTGCAGGAAATCAGCGGTGGAAATGGGAGTGGAAAGCAGCACGTCCAGGGTTTGTGCCATTCGTTCTTTTTGGATGAGCGCGGTTGCCAGGGACACGAGGACGAGCGTCACGGCGATGAATTCGCAGAACGTGAAGAGCATGAATCCGAAGGCGTTACGGGAGTCCTGGATGAGGGCATACTTCATGATCAGACCGCAGAGTCCCATGAAGCTCCAGAATGCGATGCCTAACAGAGTGCCGTGGGATTCTCGCCAGGCGATGGGCAATTCGTCCGGCAAGCCGCGGGGCCGATGTTTCTGTCCCGAATCGTTGAGAGGGCTCCAACCGAGGGAATTTTCTCTTCGCCAGCGGTGCCAGCGGCGGAGCCAGCTGACGTCCGGATCGAGTCCGCGGGTGACGAAGACCCAGCGTGCCAAGATCAGGAAAAACGCGGTTTGCAGGAAGACGGGAATGCTTCGCAGGGTGAACTGCCCCAAAACGGACCAGATGCCTCCCTTGATACCTGCGCCTACAGGGGCGATATAGAAGAGCGCGGGATAAAACCACATCAATGTATTCTCTCGAAGCCAATAATAGGTCCCAAGAGGAAGTAGGGGCAATCCTTGTCGCCGATTGATTTCTGTAATCCACATCACCAGCAAAGGGAATGTGGACAAGAATCCCAGGATGGCATACGTCGCGAGGAATGCGCCTGCCGTCGTGGCGCACAAGGAAGAGCAGAACAGGGAGATGGCCCCCACGGAGAATGCGCAGATGAGGATCGTCCAGACGCCGCGTAACAGATCGGTCTGGGTGATTCCTCCCAAGGGATAGGCGACGGCCAGCACGGGGATTGATAGGAGAACGATGAACAGCACGCGGATCATCCCCGTGCAGTATTTTTCGAACAGGATGCGCCAGGCACCGAGGCGGGTCACGAGGAGCAAGGGGAGGGTTTGTCGTTCCTTTTCGGCGGCGATGAGGCCGCACATCCAGGCGGGGAGGAGGGCATAGACGCCGAACAGTTCCGCTTCCACGACCCGGCTGAGAATGTCTCGGCCCTTTCCGAGATACCAGAAGTTGGAGCTGTTACCGTTCCAGTTCATGAGGCCGAAGGTGAGCGCGTACCAGAAGATTCCGATCGCGCAGGCGACCCGCACGATGTAAGTGGATTTCTTCTGAGCCAGGGTCAACAGTTCCCTCTGGAGGAGGGGTAACTGGAGATCCACGTCGCGCCATTTCATGCCGTTTTTCCCTCGGTCAGTTTCATGAAGGCGGTTTCCATGTCCATGGCCTCCGGCTGGAACATGCGGATGCGTGCCCCGAGCAGGCACAAGCGGGCGTGGAGATCTTCGATGGAGAGCTGATCCTCATGCAGCTTGATCGCCAGGCGGTCGGTCAGGAGTTCCACGGAATCGACGCCGGGGATTTCGCGCAGTTTCGCGGCCATTTCCTCATTCAGGTTCGCGGCCTGGACGTGAATGATGCGGAGAATTCCCAGTTGGCGGTAGATCTCGTTGACCGAACCTTCGGCGACGAGTTCGCCGGCCTCGATGATTCCGATCCGGGTGCAGAGTTGCGCCAGCTCGGAGAGGATATGGCTGGAGATCAGGATCGTCTTTCCCATCTCCTTGAGGGCCTTGAGGAGTTCGCGCATTTCGATTCGCGCGCGGGGATCGAGGCCGCTCGCCGGTTCATCGAGGAGGAGCAGGTCAGGATCGTGCATCAGGACGCGGGCCAATGAGAGCCGTTGTTTCATCCCGCGTGAGAGGGAGTCGACCTGCGATTTGAGTTTGTGGGTCAAGTCGGTCAGGGCCAGGACATCGCCGATGATGTTTTCCCGTTTGGCGCGCGGGATGCGGTAGGCGGCGGCGAAGAAATGGAGATACTCCTCGGCGGTGAGGTCTTCATAGACCCCGAAGAAGTCCGGGACGTAGCCGATCATCCCGCGGACGGTGTCGGGGTCACGGCGGATGTTAATGCCGTTGACTTCGACGCGTCCCTCAAACTGCGGGAGAAGGGTCGCCATGACTTTAATGGTGGAGGATTTACCGGCGCCGTTGGGGCCGATGAACCCGAACACTTCCCCTTTGGGGAGAGCGAACGAGATTCCCTTGACGGCGAGGAGTTTGCCGTAGCGTACGCGCAGATTATCGACCTTGGCCACTACCATGAATCCGCTCCTCCGTATCGTCGTCGGTAAATCTTGAGATCGGTCTTGTCCGGAACCGCGATCACGAGCAACCACTGGTCGGGATCGTCGGGGTCCAGCAGGGGCAAATCTTCGAGGGTTCTCCCGCCGGTGGGGGAGATCTGGGAGACGAGTTTGAACATTCCTTCCTGGGGATAAACGCAGAGGCTGTCCAGGAAGCTTTTTTCGTAAGGATTGAAGATGGTCTGCTGGGCGATCATCGCGGTCTGTGCCCCCTGGAGCATGTCGTTCCGGCTGGTCTGCAGGACGGGGCGGCCCGCCAGCAACTGGGACTGGTTTCCCTGAAAGAGATACACGGAAATCTCGCGACCGAAGGTTTCCGTCGCCGCTTGAGTGATCTCTTTGCAGAGGGCTGCATCCTGCAGCAGTTTGGCGGCGGGATATTTCCGAGCGTCCGCGAACCTGTCCCAGGGGAATTCGGGGATCGGGAGATCGCTCTCGAGTCGCATGCCACGGCGGAATTGCGGCGCCCATTGCCGCACGTATTGCACCATGTCGGAGTTGGAGGGGATTCGGCCCACATACCGGGGTGCCTGCTCGTCCAGGGTGCGGTCATCGTTGCCTGCCATTTGCGGCATCATCATTCCCGATTGCTGCCAGTCGAGAAGGGTCTGGAGTTCCTGCTTCCGTTCCGAATGGACGGTCTGGGGCATGCTGAACATCCGCAGTTCCAGTTGGTTCACGCGACGTGCGAAATTCGGATCGGCCAGGTCGATCAGCGTGATGCTGCGGGTCTGGTCGTTGAATCCCATGACACGGTTCGTGACGGCGAACATGCCCCAGGTGAAACCCAATGTCACGAGCGGAAAAACTACCCAGGTCCATTTGCGGGCTCGGAACAGTCCCAACAGGTAATAGTCCACGGGCCCGATCAGAAGCACATAGATCCCCAGCGAGGAGAGGAGCCAGGAAAGCGGAATCATTCCCATGTCCGGGGGTTTCAGTTGCCAGAGCAGTTGATCGAACGAGCGCAACAACGGCACCGATAAGGGGCGGGAAGTCATGTTGTAGTATTCGACCTGCGGTTGTCCGTTGGGGGCCTTTACGAAGATCCGGGACTCGTCCCACTTGCCGTTTTTCAGATAACCGGCGCGATGTCCCTGCCTCGCCTTCCAGAGAAAGCCGACTTGTTTGCGCCAGGTCTCCGAACGGAGGTCCAATTCATCGAGGAGTTTCCGGGGGAGGATCACGATCCGACCGAGGCCCAATCGTCGCGAAAGGATCTCTTTCAAAACCGGCTCGGAATCGGGAACGGTGGGAAGAGGGAGAGGGATGTCGCGGCCGGCGAGTTTGATGAGAAACGGATAGGCCTCGCGAGGGGGATGATTGGAGGCAATCACGCAGAGGCTGCCGCCGCTGTTGACCCATTCCAAGAGGGCGGTTTTCTGTTTGTCCTTGAGGGTGGGCCAGGCGTCCTCCATCAGGATGAGGATGTCATAGCGAGTGATTTCCAGCGGATTCTCCGAGAGTTCCAAGGGGTCGCATAGCGTGGAAGCGACTTCGAAACCATAGGAATCCCGGGAACTCCGTGCTTCCGTCGGCAACCCCGCCTGGAGGTTGAAACTCGTCAGCAGGTCATTTGTGCGGGGATCGAGCGAGCGTTGAGGGGGCTGGCAATATCCGACAATCATCCGTCGAGAAGTGGAGCGGGAGACAATCAGGTTGAATTCCTCGGTGCCGATTTTTCTCCCGGTTCCCTCCAGAAGATCGACTTTGAGGTCCATCGATCCCTCAGCCGTGCTGACTGGCGGGAGGTTTATCAAGAGTTCGAGCGTCTGATCCGAGACGGCAAATTCAGGGGTCTGGAGTTGAAAGAGGAGACGTTGATAAGCGGTGCCCGTCAGCTTGAGCGAACCCGTGAAGATTCCGGGATGAAGATGAGTCAACTTGCAGCGAATGGGGTAAAAAGAACTCGAACGGACGGGGAGCTGTGCCGGTTCGACGTCGATGCGGACGGGCAACTGGGGCTTCTTATCGGCTGCTTGGAGGGGGGATGTTCCCGGGAACGAACCGGTGTGCGCCAGGAGAGCGGCGAGGAGGAGGACGCGCACCACCCCAATGAACAGGGTGTTCGGAATCCGGGATCGAAAGTCAATCATGGCACGAGTCCCGCGGGAGGTTTCTGGTAGTACCACCATTCGATCAGCAACATGCAGAAGGCGGCCAATGCGATCCAACCCCAGAGGGGGTAATCGTTTTTCAATAGTTGCGCGGAGGAACTGACGGAGAGTTCCTTGAACTGGAGTTCTTCGACGGTGTCGAGGGAGGTCTCCGAAGGCTGGATAAGGCTCACGCCGACCGCGGCGACCGTGCCGGAACTGGACTTGATCTGATAGCGTCCGACCTGGGGGGCCGCGATGGCACTGAGCATGCCGTCGTTACCGCTACGGAGCGTGGTCGTTTCTCCGTTGGGGGCGATGATGGTGTAGGTCTGATTCGGTTCCACCTGCCGGGGAGGGAGAACCCCGGTGCTGGTGCCGCGGACTTCCGAAAGTTCCGCCTTGGACAAGGCGAGATCGACGAGGTTATTCACAAGGATGGGAAAGCCGATGCGATAGGGGATGGTCGAGCGGTCCGTATGAAACAGAAGCGAGAAGACTTCGTTCCCTTCCCGTTCGCGGCGGAGGATGAGGGGGCCCGTCTTCCCGTGGGCGAGGACTTCGTAGCCGAGTTTTTCGAAATCCTTCTCGCGAGTCTCTCCCTGAATGACGGGTTGATCACTGATCTGGACCTCATCGAGTTCGACGTGGGTCAGGAGGGGCGAGTTGCGTTGCCAGTCGACGACTTCCGCGAGATCGGATTTCATGCCGATCAGTTTGCCGAGGTCCTCGGGGACCATGCCGACAAAGAGCGTCACGGGGGCGGAGCGGTTTTTGTCGGCGACCTGGTCGGAGATCATCAGATCGACGGTACCCTGTCCCTCGGCCGGGGGAGTCGTTTGCACCTGGATATTCTTGAAGCCCTTGAGGGCGCGGAGGTAGGTATGGAGTGATTCGGGGCAATAGACGAGGAGTGGGCGGGGGATGGGCAATTCGAGGAAGGCGACATTGTCCGCCTCGAGGGCATCAAAGCCGCTGGGTTTGAGGCGGACACCGAGCTGACCGCCTGGTTGGTTTCCACGCGGAAGAGCAGGCGTTGTCCGCTTCCCGGTTCCAGCCGCGACGGTATCTTCCTCCGACCTTTTGCCGTTCTGGAAAAGTTCGACAGTCCCGCTCATGGAGCGGGCCTTGAGGACTCGGCGCGGACGAAGACTTCCCAATCGGACTGCCTGCGAACGGCGTTGATTCCGGCGATGCCGACATTCGCCCCGGCGGGGGACATCTTCTGATAGTCGAGATGGAAGGGGAGATCGAAGTCGATCTTGGCGGGAATATTTCCATCGGTGAAGAGGCCGACTTTTTCGATGGGGAAGGTACGCGACAGGGCCTGGGCGATCCGGAGTGCATCCTCGACCTTGCTGGCGGTCGGTTCGACCTTGAGATCGGCAAGGGCCTTGCGGAGTTGGAGTTTGTTGTTGGTGAAGTCGACGGTCGTGCGGGCGGATTGCTGCATCGCGATCAGGCAGACTTTCTGATCGGGGAGGAGGTTATCGATGATCCGTGCGACGATTCCTTTGGCCTCATCCAGCCGGGTTTGTCCCCCCGGTTTGTCGAGCGCGCCCATGCTGGCGGAGCAATCGACGATGATGGGGAGGTAGCGGGCGCGTTCTGCGCCACTGGGGAAGAAGGGTTGCATCAGGGAGAAGACGAGGAGGGTCAGAGCCGCGATCTGAAGCAGCAGGAGGAGATTTCGCTTGAACTTCTGGAAGGGAGAATTGACGCGGCGATCGTTGATCACCTGCTGCCAGAGGGCGAGCGAGGGGATCTTGATCTGCGGGCGGCGGAGCTTCAGGAAATAGAACAGGATCAGCGGCGCGAGGAGGCCAAAGAACGCGGCCATTTCGAGAGCATTGAAACCGAGTCCTCTCATCGGATCCACCCCTTCCGACACAACTGGTCAAAGAGGATGGATTCGATGGGGAGGTTACTTTCGACGCAGACGAATCGCCCGCCGCGCTTGCGGCAGGATTGGGACAGGTCTTCCTGCATTCCGAACAGATGTTCGTGATAAATGGCGAGGAGGTCACCCGCCGA
Source organism: Planctomycetales bacterium (assembly GCA_046349635.1). Taxonomy (GTDB): domain Bacteria; phylum Planctomycetota; class Planctomycetia; order Planctomycetales; family Planctomycetaceae; genus JAXMBX01. The sequence continues at coordinate 70,154 of JAXMBX010000018.1, read as the reverse complement.
AGAGACATCCAGGGTGAGGGAGTTTTCGCTGTCGACGAAGCGGACGTCGCCGGTCAATTCCGGCCTTAATTCGGAGGGGCCGAGAATCTGGACGCCAAAGGTCTCGAGCCCCGCACTGAACAGGCGATTGAACGGTCTATTCAAATCCCCGAAGGTGAGGAAATCGGAGAGCAGGATGGCGATGCCCCGGCCGCGATGACGATTGAGGACCGCATCGACCGCCTGTTCCAGGGGGGAATCACCTCCGGACTCCAGGTTCTCCAGAAACTCAAAAATGCGGCGGAGGCTGATCCGTCCGGTACAGGGTGGGAGCAGAGCGGGGGCCTTTTCCTTCTGGTGAAACGCATACAGGCTGACCCGTTCCAGATTCATCACGCCGAGGACGGCGAAAGCCGCGGCGAGTTGTTTGGCGCGCAGGAATTTGTCTTCAAATTCCATGGAGCTGGAGGCGTCGACGATCAGGACGACGTGCATTTCCTCTTCGTGCTGGTAGAGCTTGAGGAAGGGGCGGCGCAACCGCGCGAAGATATTCCAATCGACGTAACGGACATCATCCCCTTCCACGTAGTTGCGATAGTCCGCGAACTCGGTGCTGGTTCCTCCCTTGGCGGCCAGATGTTCCCCGCGGCTGCGATTCGTCAGGCGGCGATGGGGATTCAAGCGGAGTTGTTCCAACCGGGAGAGAACCTGGTTGTCGAACAGCTTCGTGAACTGGGTTTTGACGTCACTGGTGGACATGACTGCTTCTCAGGACAAGGGAGTGAAAAATATCTCGAATCAGATTTCCTCTGGTTAGATTTCCTCGGGGGTTTGCTTGCAGCATTCCTGGACGAGTTCCGGGACGCGGAGGTTTTCGGCCTGGCCGTCGTAATTCAGCAGGACGCGGTGCTGCAGGACCTCGGTCGCGAACCAGGTGACGTCCTCAAAGGCGACGTGTGCGCGTCCTTCGGAGAGGGCGCGGACGCGGGCGGCCCGGATGAGGGCCTGAGCCGCACGGGGACTGGCTCCCCAGCGGACGTACTTCTTGACCGGTTCGGTGGCAAAGTCCGAACCGGGATGCGTCGCGAGAATCAAGCGGATGGCATAGTCCCGGATCGGATCGATGACGACGACCTTATCGAGCAGGGTGCGCAACTGGAGGATGCGGGTTCCATTCAGGAGTTTTGACAGCGGGATCGGACGTTTGAGAATGGTGCGGCTGACGACTTCGTTGAGGTCATCGCGGGAGGGGAAGGGGACATCCACCTTGAACATGAAGCGGTCCAACTGGGCTTCCGGCAGGGGATAGGTTCCTTCCTGTTCCAGGGGGTTCTGGGTGGCCATGACGAAGAAGGGCTGTTCCAGGCGGTGGATCGTGCCGCCTGTCGTGACGGTCCCTTCCTGCATGGTTTCCAGGAGAGCGGACTGGGTCTTGGGGGAGGCGCGGTTGATTTCGTCGGCCAGGAGCAGTTGGGTGAAGATCGGTCCCTTGCGGAATTCGAGTCGGTAATGTCCGGCGTCGTCGGTCGTCATGATGTTGGTGCCGATGATGTCCGCGGGCATCAGGTCGGGGGTGAACTGGATGCGGCGGAACTCCAGGTCGAGGACGTGGGAGAGGGCCTTGACCAGTTCGGTCTTGCCGAGACCGGGGACCCCTTCGAGGAGGACGTTGCCACCACAGAAGAGGGCGGTGAGAGTGGCTTCCACGACGCGGGTCTGTCCGACGATGACTTTGCCGATTTCGGCGCGTGTCGCGTTGACGAGTTCCCGAAACTCGGCGGCTTCCGCTTCCAGTAATTGCGATTCCGTGGCGATCGGTTGTGTGGACATGTTTTCGGTTCCTCGGTGTTTCAAAACCAGTGGTTGTTATTTCTGATCGCCTTGCTGGCGTTTGCGTTTCAATTCCAGGAGTTTTCCGGTGGTGGAGGCCCCGGCGTCGGGAGATGGGGTGGCGGCCGGTCCCGGTGCAGGGGGCGGAGTCCTGGGAGGGGTGACCGGTTTGCCGCCGGCGGCATCCGGAGGACGAGGACGTTTCGGCAGTGCCGCGCGCAACGTCTCGAACTGCTGGCCGACTTCCTGCTTCTTTTCGAGAAGGGTTCCCAGCATCTGGGTCGTAGCGGCGGTGGACTTGCTGCGGAAGATCCAGCTTTTCACCAACGCCCAGTCGAGATGGATGCGGCGCACGCCGACATCGATCACAAGGAGCGAGGCGAGGGCCATCAGGAACCAGTCGAAGATCGGGCGGGTGCTGCGGCGGACCTGGCGTGCGGCGGTGAAGATTTCCGACTGTTTGGGATCGGCGGGAAGAATGCGGCCGCCGGTCTTCTCGGCGATCTCTTCCAGCGTCAATGGATTCGAACGGAAGCGCAGGTATTCGGGAGAATAGGAAACGATCCAACTGCTGTTGGCGCGGTCGACGCGGTTGCCGGACTTGCCTTCAATGGAGACGAGGTAGCGGCCTTTGCCCCAGAGGGGGACTTTCGCCTGGTAGCGGCGCGGCCCGACCTGTTTGAGCGCGACCGCCACATCCTTGCCGCGCGAGTCGCGGACGATCCCTTTCATATCGAGAAACATTTCCTGCGGATGGAAATCCTCGACGACGATGACCCCTTCGTTGCCGGCGAGATAGTTGTTCATCCGGAGGTGGCCGTCGCTTTTGACGCGTGAGATATCGATCATCAACTGCTTGAGGAAGGGGCGGTAGTGATCCCAGCCGAGCCAGTCTTTTCCCCACTTCGTTCCGAGGTCGGAGGTGAAGGCGGCGGTGGTCCCCAATCCGAAACGCCATTTCGCGAGGACCGGATCAGTATCTCCTTCGGAATCCTTGTCGGGAGGGACTTGAAGAATGGTTTCCGCGCGGGACTTAGGCGTGGTCAGAACGAATCCGTGCAAGGGGGGGAGGCTGGTGATCCCCTTCATGACGGAGGACTGCATCTGTTCCTCGGGAACGAACTGCTTTTCCTGGACCATGTTCCGCTTGATGGTCTTGGATTCCTTGATGAAGATGCTGGGGAGTTCCGCGGGGTCGGAGGGGAAGTAGTAGCGTCCGCCTGTCGCACTGGCGACGGCCTTCATCTTGCTGATGTCCTGTCCGCCGTGGGGAAAGATCGCCACCATGGTGACGCTGATCTTGGCGTCGATGTAGTCCTTGACGAGTTGCGGAGGCGGGGCGCCCGGGTCGCCGTCCGAGATGATAATCATGTGCTTGGTGGCGGCGTCGCTTTTCTTGAGTTCGGCGAGGCCGAGGGTCATTGTGCCGCCGAAAGTGGGCATGTCTCCGGGTGCGGCGTTATTGATGAGCGTGGCCATTTTTTCGAAGTCCTTGACCGGGGTGGGCTTGAAGACCCACTGTTCGCCCATGCCGATGACCCCGGTGTCGTAATTCAGCACGCCCGCTTCGTCCTGTTCTCCGAGGACCTGGATCGCCTGTTTCGTGATGCGCTTGGCCCAGGTGTTGCCTTCGGGAAATTCGCAGGTGTGGAGAATGATCGCGAGGCAGCCCTTGGGAAGGACTTTTTTCTGGGAGACGTCCATGGAGACGGGGAGCGCTTCCTCGATGGCGGTATGGTGATAACCTCCTGCGCCGAAGCTGTTCGCTCCGCCGATCATCAGGAAGCCGATGCCCAGGTCGTGGACCGCGTTGCGGATCGCCTGCTGCTGTACGACGTCGACCGCATCAGCGGGGACATTCACGAACACAATGCAGTCATAGCCCATGAGGGAGGCGATATCGGTGGGGAGATCCAGGGCACTCCTTTCTTCGACCACGCGTTTTTCTTCCCGGAGCGCCTGGACAAGGTTCTGCCGGTCCTGGAGGTTGTCCCGCTCGGAGGGATCGTAAACGACCAGGACGCGTCCCTCTCCGGCGAGGAAGAGGTTATTGAGAATCGTGTTGTTCTGGGGGATGTGATCTTCGTTCGGCTTGGGCTCGATGGTGGCGGCGTATTCGTAGTAGCCCGGTTCGCGGAAGTAAACGGGGATGGTGTAGCGATTCTTGCCGGACTGGAATTCGACCTTTTGCTGCGAGATGACTTTGCCGTTTTCCCGGAGGACGAGATTTCCGGAGCCCGGCTGCAGGGAGTTCAGGATGACGATCGCCTCGTAGTTTTCGCCGACCTTTACGTTCTGGGGGAGTTCCAGCCGTTCGAGGAAGATTTCCCGGTCGTACTGATACTGAATGGGGAGGACGTCCACGGAGATATTGCGGGACTTGAGATTGTCGACGATGGCGTTGACGCTGCCCGCGGTCTGGACGCCATCGGTGATGAGGACGATATGCCCCTGCTTGTCATCGGGGAGCATGGCGGCACTGAGTGAGAGGGCCTGTTCGAGATTGGTGCCGTCCCGATCGATGCGGGAGTTGAAGGCCTCGAGCGGGAAGGAGGTGCGGGGAGGGAGTTCGACGGCGGCGTTGCCGCCGAAGGTGACCAGCCCGGCTTCGTCCTTCTGGGGTTTATCCGCGACGACGGAGAGGACGTAGTTACGGGCGCTGTCGACGGAACCTTCGCCAATCGATTCGGAGACGTCCACGGCGAACATGACGGCGCGTTGCTTGCTGGTGCGGACGGCGCGGGGATCGGCGAGGACCATGATGAAGAGGGCCATCATCAGCCAGCGGACCCAGAGGGCGCATTGGCCGCGGGCGCGGCTGAGTCCGCCGTATCCGGCCATCTGCATCCACCAGATCCAGGGGCAGAAGAGGAGCAGCAGGGCTGCGGAGGGGCGGAGGAAGGTGACGCGGTGCGTCAGTTCCAGCCAGAACCACGTGCCGCCGAAGAGGAGCAGAAAGAGGACGAGCGGGATCACGTCCCAGCGGCGGATCGGGCGCCGTGTGGGAGGAAAGATGGAATAGAAGAAGCGTCGGAGTCTCTTCATGGGGATAACTCCGTGACGCGGCGATTGCCAGTGTCCGCGACATAAATGCGGCCGGACTGGTCGAGAGTGATTCCCCAGGGGGTGGAGAAGGGTTCGACATTGGAACCGGTCAGGCCGAAGCGCCCGAGGAGTTCACCCTGGGGGCTCAGGCGGGTGACGCAGTTGCCGCCGTACTCGACGATGAAGAGTTCGCCGGCGGGATTGATGGCCAGGTCATAGGGGTAGTTCAATTCCGCGAGACGGTCGCCGCGTCCGAGGAGGCCGAGGTATTTCCCCAGTTCGTCGTACATCTGGACGCGGTTGTTGAAGGCGTCGACGATATAGAGGGTGCCGTTGCGGCAGACGATGCCGCTGGGGCGCTGAAACTCACCTTCGCCGGTCCCGAACCTGCCGAATTCGAGCAGGAACTTCCCCTGCTTGTCGAACTTCTGGACGCGGTCGTTGCCGCCGTATTCGCAGACATAGATGTTGCCCGCCTCATCCTCATCGAGGGCGACGGGATAGACGAATTCTCCGGGTCCGCTGCCATATTTCCCGATCATCTGGAGGACTTTCCCCTGGGGATCGAAAAAGACGATGCGGTGATAGTGGGTATCGGCGACGGCGATCCGGCCATCGCGGAGGAGGCAGAGGCGTTCGGGCTTGCCGACGGAATATTCGGGCATGAACCAGGAGCGGGAGAATTTCCGATCCCGGTCATACACGAGAACCCGGCCGGCATTATCGAGGACGTACAACTCGCCCGATGTCGCGGCATGGACGCCGCGTGGCGCGGGGAGGGTGGACTTCACCGCGGGCAGGTTCCAACTGCGGGTCGATTTGGCGGAGAGGGGACGGCTGTGAGCGGAGGCGTTCAGGCAGCCACTCATGCCGACGCAGAGCAGCAGCAAGGCGAGGACGCGAATGGCGACGTGCATGCCCGAGGAGAGCAACGGGCGGGCCGGGCGATGGAAGAAGCGGCGTGTGCCGTGGGTTTCGAGATCGTCGATCCGGACTTCTTCAATCGCACCGCTGAATTGCGCTTGTCGAACGACAAGAGGGCTTTCCGCGGCAGGTTCGATTCGAATCTGCTCGGGGCGGGAGATGATGTCCGCCGTCGAAGGGAGTCCGGTCCAGCGGAGCGATTCATCGCGAGGGATCCAGTTGATGGGGCCGAGGAAACGGGCGACGTCGCGGGTGGGGGGAGAGTAGTAAAGCTCCTGGACCGAGCCGGCGAACGCGACGGTTCCCCGATCGAGGCAGATGACCTGTTCCGCTTCGCGGAGGACGATCTCGGGGTTGTGGGTCGCCATGACGAGGGGAGGTGTGTTTGGTGCGGCATTCGGCGCTGGAGCACATCCCAATAAGCGGCCGACGCGGGTCGCACCGACGGCGGCGAGGAGCTCTCGTCGAGAACGAGGATGCGAGCTTCGGTGCTGGGGCGCGGGCGACGGCAGGCGGCCTCGCTCCCCCTGAGAAAGAAGTGCAGAACATCTCCTGCAATTCGAGCAGATCAAAGGCGCGGAGGAGTTCTTCCACGCGGGGCGGGAATATCGGAAGGGATGACGGCTTCGAGATGCGCACTTGGACTTTCAAGTGGGGCCAAGGGAGTCGCAGAGGCAGAACGGTGGGATGCGATGGGTGGCTTGAGGAAGTTGCGTCTGCACGCGCCCGCAGTGGGGGCGTTCAAAACCGACGAGGAGGTTTAAGAGGCTCGTCTTTCCTGCCCCGGAATCGCCGAGGAGCGCGGTTGTCCCGGCGTGGATCTGCAGCGTGGCCCGATCCAGCCGGGAAGTTCTTTTCACCGGGAGGGCGGTGTCGAGAGTCCAGGGGAGTGGTCATGACACTGTCCCTTCTGGAGCGGAATACGGCAGGCGTAAAGAACGGCGAGCAGCAACAGCGGGGCGAGGACGGTCAGCGCGGTGAGCGTCGAGAGGGAGGCGTTGTGACCGTAGTGCATCAGGTTGTACAGGCGGACGGTTGCGGAGGTGGCGCTGAGGGGCGAGGAGCGATCGAGCGTCGGATCAAGTGGCCGAGGTAACAGATCGGGGCGAACGACCAGAGAGCTGCGGTGTGGAGCCGCCAGACGATGCGTTGGCCGGAGCGATGCTGAACCACATCGGGAGAACGGGCGAGGAATCCGGCGAGAAGTTCGGGTGTGCGGGGCTGGAAGTTCCAGAGGAGAATGCGGAGGGAGAGGGCGTAGGGGAGGAGAAGGAGAACCAGTCCGCAGAGCCAGGGAGGCCCGTGTTATAGAATATCTGCAACCAGGTCCGCTGAAAGAGTGTGACCATCAGGAGCGCCAGGGGGAGCGGACCGAGCAGTCCGACGGCGAGAACGGAAAGGCCGAGCATTTGCAGGGGAGTGCGGGTCCAGCCGGTGCAGGATTTTCGAGCAGAGAAAGTGGATGACGACGGCGGCGACGAGGAGTTGAGCAGGCCGAGGCCGATTTCGCGGGAGATCGAGCACGCTGGAGGGTATTTCGCCAGACGGCGAAGGCACCCACGAGGCTTCGCGGCCCGACGGGGAGAATCGGGCCTAATACAGCGATGAGGAGAGCGGCGACCAGGTAGAGAGACCGAGGGAGGGGTGTGCTGCCGTGCCTCGCGTCGGCGCGTTCGATCGTATCGGTGGCGTAGGGTTCCCCCAGGAGGCAGACGGAGGATCAGGCCGAGGGTGATGAGTTCGAGGAGGAGGGGTCCGCGCGTCTTCCAGAGCGTTTCCGCGAGTGGGAGTCCGCCGACCTGGGCATCAAACAGCCAGACGGTCCAACTGGAGACTCCCATCAGGGAAGCGAGGTCGAAATCCTGATAGGCCCAGAGAAACATGACACCCAGGGCGGGGAGATACTTGCGGCCCGTGCCGCGCGCCCAGGAATCCCAGGCGAGTCTGTGGCGTTGCCACGCTGAAGTGTTGGCGGGCAAGGCGAGCAAGCGGCAGAACGCTCCTGCGTCCGACAACGGAGGAGGAGGGACGAGGTGAGCATCAGGGTGCCGACGGGGACGAGGCGGAACAGGAGGAGGAGGTCATAGAAGAGTTCGTTGACCCCCTGCCATTCGCGGAGCGCCAAGATGCCCCGCCCGTAGGCATAACCGAGGAACAAGCCGGGCATCAGGAAGGGGGTCATCACGAGGATGATCCAGCCGATGAGCTTCTCGCGATTCCGCGAGGTGTTGAGCCGTGCGGAGAGGCGGGCGGCCAGAGGGAGCGCGAGGGCGGCGCGATCGCCAGTGCGTCCCCACGTCCACCATGTCACCCATACGAGGCTCATCGGAGGTGATTCCTTTCAGCCAGTCGAGGCAGTCCATGCGAGCCTGTACGAGAGAGCGGAGGTCGATGCCGTCTCGAGCCCAGGTTTGCAGTTGCCGTACTTCATGCGAAAGTCTCCGTTCATCCACCGGTCCGAGGGGGATCTGGCGTGCGGCCGAGTCTGCCAAAGCCAGGACTGGGTCTCCTCGGAGAGGAAAATCGACCAGGCGTTGAGCTTCCGGGAGGTGACGGGTTCCTTGACGATTGCGATGGTGTTCGGGATACAGATCGTCCCTCCTGTCTCTACGCGGACGGGAGGCAATCGACCGGAAATTTCCGGTCTTTGGCAACGAGATAGTCATCCGTGTCGGTGAATCCGGCCCAGCCCAGAGTCCCCTGGGCGACGAGATCCAAGGTGCGGGCGTTGCCGTCCACTTCCTGGATGCCGCGCTTGCGGCGGTCAAGCACCTGAGCCTTGAGCTTGTCCCGCCCCCCAGAGTTTCCAGAGGACCGAGTAATGGGTAAAGGTAGTTGCCGTACAACGGTTTGGCGATGGTCGGCGAATTTGGCCGAGGTTTTCGTTCCAGGCCTTGTCGATGGCGTGTTGTGTGGCCGGGAGGAACTTCGTGTTCACGATCCAGACCCGGAGGCGGGCATGAAGCCGGTCAAGTCCGGTCGGGTCGCGAATTTTCGGGGATTCTGCGGGCTCCCGGTCCCTGGTAGGGAATGAGGAGGCCTTTGGCGGCGAGATTCATGGTTCCCCAGGATTTCGCCGTTCCAGAAGACTTCGCAACGGGGTGAGCCGCTTCCTGCACTGGATCAACTGGACGAGGGCGAGGGATTTCGTGGCTTCGGTGTCGAAGCGGATTTCCGGGGGATGCCCGTTTCGCGTTCGAATTTTTAAGAATGGGTTCCGCGAATGCGGCATCGTGTGCGCAATAGACGACGAGCGGCTGAGGAGAGGGGGACATTGCCACCCACCAGCCCACGAGGAGGAGCAGCAAAACCCCCAGGGCGAAGTATCGTTGTTTCCCGGCTGCGTGATCCCCGGTTACGTTATCCAAAGTGGCTCGCTTCAATCGGCAATCGTGAGAGAGGATTCGAGAGTCGTGCGATCGTGGGGACGATGAAGGACGGACGGCCCAGCGATCGATCGCGGATCGCGGTCATTTTTTCGGGGACGCGTCTTCCTTGTCGAGATCCTGGAAATAGGACTTGATGCTGTCGTGGTAACCGGGGGGGATCTGTTCCTGCTGGATGGCCTCGCTGACCCCCTGCTTCACGGAGCGCATCAGGTTCTGGTATTTCTCCGTGGAATCTCCCTTTTCCCCTTTCCCCTGGGACTTGAGAGACATCAGCATCTTGCCGGCGGTGACGGGAGAAGTCGCAGTCTCGGTCTTGAATTTCGTCTTGGAAGATTCATCCTCCTCGGCGGCTTTTCCTTCGCCTTCCCCCTGGTCCCCTTGCCCTTCACCCTGGCCCATTTCGGCCATCAGTTCCTTAAAGAGGGCTTCATAGTCCTCCATCGACTGGCACTTCTCGCATTCCTCGCCGTTGAGTTTTTTCATCTGGTTCAACTGCTTGGCGAGCTGGGCGACTTCCATGGCCTTTTCGACGTCCTTCATCTGCTTGGCGTCCTTGGAGATCTGTTCCAGCTCTTCCTGCGAAAGCTCCATGGATTTTTCCATGGCTTCCTTGGCGTCCTTGGAAAGCTGTTCGGATTTCGCGCCGGCATTCAACTGTTTCATGGCGCGGTCGAGGGCTTGCGCCAGCTTCTTCTGGGTGGCCTTGTTCTTGGCGAATTCATGGACGTCCCGCAGGCGCTTCTTCAGTTTTTGCTCCAGTTCGGCCTTCTTCGCGGGGTCCTTGGTCTCCGCGAGTTCCTTCATTTGCTGCTTGATCTCGGCGAGTTCTTTCTTGAGGCTGTCGGTTTTTCCCTCTTCGAGTTCTTTCATCCACTTGTTGAACTTGGGGGAGTCCTGGCCGAATTCCTGAGACGAGACCCCCTTGCTGAGGAGGGACTTCATCTTCTCGGCGTTCATTTTGCGCCACTGGTCTCCGAGGGATTTCTGGCGGCTGGCGATGGCTTCCAGATTTTTCTGGGGCTCACTCGGCTTGGCGGCTTTCAGGGCCTGCTTGAGCGCTTGCAGTTCCTTGCCGATCTGCCTGGCTTCGACGGACTGTTCTTCCTGCCGTTTGATTTCCGCCAGCCTGACCTGGGTTTCATTTTTCAGTTTGGCGAGTTCTTTCTGTTCCTCCTGACTCACGACCGAGGCCTGAATCTTTCCGAAGGGATCGAACTGCGGCATGAAGAAGAAACAAACCACGACCACGGCGGCGGTGAGCAGGACGGTCCGCAAAGGTTGGCCCCAGTGGAACTGTACGATTCGCGTGGGGGATAGCGTGCCGGCGATTTCTTCCGCGGAGTGGGAGACGAGAGGTTTGTAGTCCCCGACCGCGTTGTCGAGCATTACGGTGGCGAGGAAGAGGTCTTTGGTTCCCTTGAAGCGGTCGATCATCCGGGCGGCTGCCTTGGGGGTGGGACGGCGATAGGTGAGGCATGCTCCCAGGAGAGCGAGGGGAAGAATGGCCGCGGCGGTCCAGGGATTGAACACTCCAAGTCCGTAACCCGTGCCGCGCGTCACAAGAACTCCGACCCCAAACAGGATGGCGAGGACCACGAGCCAGCCCAGGAAGTACTTCGCGATGGCGTCGATCTGCATTCGTCGCTGGACCCCCCGGATCAGCTTCTGAGAAGCGGTGAGGAGAGAGGGGCCGGCGGAAGAGGACTTTGGAGATTTGGACATGGAAAGATTCCTACCCTGAAGAAGGGAGCGGAGATCGTCGAGACTGGGAACGGAAGGCCGGAGGGAGCTGAAACGCCTTAAACCCATCGGGCTAGTGTTACTACATAGAGATTTTCTTACTTTGGCAAGTAGTATTTGAGGAGGTGTGACATTTTGATCGGGGTGGGACAGTTTTTCGCCGTAAGTCCTGCCTTTCAATACGCATTCTCAACCTGGGGAAACCGGGCTGAAAGGGGTGCAAGAACCCCTGAAAATGTGTAAAATCCCCGTGTAACGCCGGGGAATTTTCAGGATCCGGGAAACTTGGAATCCCAATCGAGGTAGCACGATGACACCTGACCAACTGACCGTGTTTCAAAGCCGTAAAAAAGCCCTCCGGGAACAGGCGCACGCCAATCGCAACGCCCAGGAGGAGAAGGATGAACTTTCGCGCCGGATCTGCGAGCAGTTCATGGCCTTGCCGGAATATCAATCGGCCTCCTGCGTGATGTTTTACGTCGACGTCCGCTCCGAGGTCCGGACCCGTCAGTCGCTGCCCGATGCGTTGGCCAGCGGCAAGAAAGTGGTCGTTCCCTGGTGCCTGAACGGGGAACTGGAACTGTTCCACCTGGAGAGCATGGACGAACTCGAACTGGGGACCTATCGCATTCTCGAACCCCGGGCGGATCTTCGCGAAATCCCCGAGAAGAACGTCAAGGTCGAGGAACTGGACCTGGTGATGGTTCCCGGCGTCGCTTTTGACCGGACGGGTGCCCGGATGGGGCATGGGAAAGGTTACTACGACAAGTTGCTGGAACACGCTCGCCCGGACACCCCGCTGGTGGCACTCGCGTTTGAATGCCAGTTGTTCGAAGAGATCCCGACGGCGGCGCATGATGTGTTTATGGACAAGATCATCACCGAGCAGGGGATTTATCAGGGGCGCGGTCGCGCGGTCTAGTTCATCTGCTGAACGATGTCGCGGATGACACCTTTCGCTTCTCAGGTGTACCGAATAATCAAAGTCAAACGCAGGCATGCCCGCCCTTCTTCGAGATGCGGGCATGGCACCCCAGTCGCCAGGAGTAACGAACTCCTTTGGAAAAGGATGCAGTCGTGCCAACGGACGGATCCCCTTTGATTGAGGATACCTACGCGGAAGCGTTTCGGAGCCTGTACGCGGAGATTCTGATTACCGCCCGGGACCGGGTGTGGCTGGATCACGCGTTGAATGCGGTCACGGGGCATGCTTCGAGCACGATTATGTGCGATTGTGAAGCGGGGCTGGATGTCTATGTCGGCCCGGGATCGGAATCCGGCATTTCCACTCCCGATGGACGCCCCGGTGCGATTGTGCAGTTTCACGTGCCCCGGTTTCGGAAGGATCGAGTGGAGGCTCTGGAACGGGTTCTTCTCACTCGCATCAGCCAGAACATTCTCACCTGTCCCACGACGGCGTGCTTTAACCTGCTGGAGACCGACCCGTATTACAAACTTGGGCGGAAGATCGCATTCTTCGGGGACGGGCACCAGTTTCGGACAAGCCGCTATGGGCGCAAGCTGTGGGCAATTCCGATCCTGGGAGGGGAGTTCATCCTCGACCGCCGATTCGGCTACACCGATGGACTGATGGGGGGGAATCTGTGGTTCATGGGGAAGGATGTGGATAGCGCCCTGGCTGCGACGGAGAAGGGTGTGGCGGCGGTTTCGAAAATTCCGGGGGTGATCATGCCCTTTCCGGGAGGAATCGCCGCGAGCGGATCGAAAGCGGGTAGCCGGTATTCTTTTTCGATTGCGAGCACCTATGAAAAGTTCTGCCCGACGTTGCGGGAAAAGATGGGAGACGGGTGCGGACTCCCCCCGGGCGTGAACTCGGTGATGGAGATCATCATGAACGGGCGCAACCTGCGGACGATATTCGAAGCGACGCAGGCAGCGATCAACGCGGCAAAGGAGACCCCGGGTCTGATCCGTATTTCGGCGGGAAATTACAACGGCCGGTTGGGAAAGAGCTTTATTTATCTCTATCCGGAACGCCAGCCTGCCGAATGAGGCGAGGTCAGCCGGGAGAATTGTTGTACATTTCGCCGTATGCTCCCGTAGAATGCCTCTCTTGGTTCTTCCCCGTTCACTTCCCAAGAGATCGGCTGTGTCTTTCTCCCGCGTTCCCTCCGAAGCTGAATTGCTCGATGCGCTCCGTTTGCAGATCACCCCCGGTCTGTCGCCGCGCACGATTCGCCTGTTGCTGGACCGGTTTGAATCTCCGACGAGAATCCTGGAGGCGAGTGCGGCGGAATTGAGCCAGATTCCGGATCTGAAGCCGCGGGTACTGTCGGCTTTGCAATCGGCAAAACAGCAGCCATTGGCGGATGTGGAGTGGAAACGCTGCCAGGAATTGCGGGTGCAACTTCTGCTGCGTGGTTGCGCGGGATATCCGACCCGGCTGGCGGAGATCCCGGATCCGCCGGTGGTGTTGTATTGCCGGGGGGATTTCGCGGCGCGAGATGACCTGGCGATTGGAATTGTGGGCTCACGGCATTGCACATTGTATGGTCAGCAGCAGGCGGAACGGCTGGCGGGTGCACTTGCGCGGGCGGGGTTCACGATCGTGAGCGGCCTGGCACGGGGGATCGATGCGGCGGCGCATCGGGGGGCATTGACCGCCGGGGGACGGACGATCGCAGTATTGGCGAACAGCGTGGCGGATGTTTATCCCCCCGAACATGAGAACCTGGCGGCGGAGATTGCGTGTCATGGTGCGGTGGTGAGCGAGTCTCCGCTGGGGCGACGGCCTCTGCCGGAAATGTTTCCGCAGCGGAATCGGATTATCAGTGGATTGTCGCTGGGAGTGATTATCGTCGAAGCGGACCGCAAGAGCGGCTCGCTGCATACGGCGCGGCATGCCTTGGAGCAGAACCGGGAAGTCTTTGCAGTGCCCGGACGGATTGACTGCCGGACCAGCGACGGTTGCCGCGCAGCCTGATTCGAGACGGGGCGACATTGATCCGCGACGTGGATGACGTTCTCTCCGCGCTGGGGCCGTTGCCGACTCCCGTCGAGACTGAACCGGGTCAGACGGTCCATCAGCCTCGCGAATTAAACCTGAATGACCTGGAAAAACAGGTGTTGAACGCGGTCACGGCGGACCCGCGACACATCGACGAAATCGTGCGGCAGTTGTCGCTGGAGACGCCGCGCGTGTTGCAGACGCTGACGATTCTGGAGATGAAGCGTCTGATCCGGCGGTTGCCGGGCGGGCATCTGTGCCGGGCGTGAGGGATTGCTACAGTTTGAACGTCCAGAAGATGGGGATCACGATGATGGCGATGATCATGCAGATGATGTTCAGCGGCAGGCCGACCTTGAGGTAATCGATGAAGCGGTAACCTCCCGGGTTGAGGACCATCAGGTTCGTCTGATAGCCGATGGGAGTGGCGAAGGCACAGGAGGAAGCGACCGCGACGGCGATGAGCATGGGGCGGGGGTTGACCTGGAGTTGATTGGAGACCGCAAAGGCGAGGCTGCCCATCATGGCGGCGGTGGCGTTATTACTGAGGAATTCCGAGAGGATCACGGTCAGCATGTAAATGATGGCCATGATGGCGACGGGGCCGAGGCCTTGTCCCATATTGAGCATGCCATCGGCCATCCACTTCGCGGCACCGGTTCGTTCGAGGGCGGTGCTCATGCCGAGAGCCGCGCCGACGAGAAGGATGACGGACATCTGGATGCTGCGATGAGCGTCGGTGGCACGAACGCAACCGGTGACGACCATCAGGACGGCGCCGGTCATGGAGAGGGAGACCGGGTTGAGGAAGGCCTTGAGGAGTTTGAAGTGGTCCAATCCGGGGAAGAATGAAGTGATGGACATTCCGCAGATGACGCCGAGGAAGATGGTGAGCGCGACCCAGGCCCGTTCGTGGACGACGGGCGCGCTGTCATCGACGCCGGAGACGAGGACGAAGTCGGGGGAGTGGCGCCAGCGACGGAGGAAGTCATCATCGGCGTCCACTAACAAGGTGTCCCCCGTATGGAGGACGATTTTGCCGATTTTCTGTTCCAGTTTTTCGCCGCTGCGATGGACGGCGAGGATGGAGGCGTTGTACTTGGAGCGGAAGTTCGAGTCCTTGATGCTCAACCCGATCAGGGGGGAGGTGCTGGAGACGACGACTTCGCACAACTGGCGTCCGGTGCGCGGGGCGGCGACCATTTCGGGTTCGATTGTGGACATGCCCCCCTCAAAGGAATCGAGGGAGTTTGGGCCGGTCAGTGAAGGGGTGCTTTCCATCTCGTCGAGGGTGCGGTGCTCGATGGGGCTGAGGCCGCGGATCTTCTGCAGATCGACAACGGTCGACGCGATGCCGGAGAAGCTGAGGATGTCGTCGCTTTCTGCAGGGAATCCTGAAGTCTGGGGAAGATTGTGACTGCTCCCCGCTGGATGCGGAACAGGTAGAGGCCCGGCAGTTCCCGGAGACCGGCTGCGCGAGACCGTTTGACCGACGAGCGAACAACTCTCCTGGATGATCATTTCGATGACGTATTCGCGACGGTGGGATTCGACGTGTTCGAGGAGGGTTCGGCGATCCGGTAGCAGACGTTTGCCGATGGTGACCGGAGAATCCAGTCCCACAATGGCGACACGAGACGCCGACCCAGCTCAGTTCCGGCATCGTCATGGGGGCCATCTTCTGCTTGCGCATGAAGCTGTCGACGACGAGGTTGGTGCTGGTGCCGACAAGTGCGCTTAACCGCCGAGGATGGTGGCGTACGACAGTGGGATCAACAGCCGGGAAGGGGAGATGCGGAGCCCGCTTCGCCAGTTGGACGAAGACGGGGAGGAAGAAGGCGACAATGAGGTGTTATTCATGAACGCCGAGAGGGCGGAGATCGGCAGCAGGAGGCGGACAAGGCTCGTCTGAGAATTCGGGCGTCCGAGCAGGACATGGCTGATGGAGTCCATGCCGCCGGTGGATGCAGTCC
Source organism: Planctomycetales bacterium (assembly GCA_046349635.1). Lineage (GTDB taxonomy): Bacteria > Planctomycetota > Planctomycetia > Planctomycetales > Planctomycetaceae > JAXMBX01. Next base: position 54,306 of record JAXMBX010000018.1, on the reverse strand, counting down.
GGCTCCGATGACGTACATCTGCGCTGATGGTGATGACGCTGGGGGTTGAAAAAACCGAGAGCGCGTCATCGATGAGTCCCCATCGTGAAGAGCATCAAACCGCAGATCATCACCGTGTCGGGTGGGATCTCTTCCTGGAGCATCGCCTGATCACGATGCCGAAGATAATCAGCGTCGCAACCAGTTCGAATGTCATGAGTCGGAACCAGACTGAAGGATGGGGTCGCCGCAGCGCCCCTTTGCGTCGCGTCAGAATCAGTCGCTCTTGCAGGTCAACCGCCGCGACAGACGCCGCACAGAAACTTGTTCACACGGTGCTGGAGACGGGGTCAGTGTTCCCAAGACCGACGGACAAGTGACTGCTGTACTGAAGGCAGGCTGGAGTTGCATCCCTTGGGGTTCGTTGGCGTCCCGATGCACAGTCTGCGGGGAGAATGCGGGGAGGCAGACGGCGATGTATTCGGCGCCCTCAGGTTCGGGAGTCGAGTACTGGACCCATTCTCCGGGGGAGAGGGTGACTGCCTGGCCGGCACGGACCTGAAAGGTGCCGGTTTTGGTATGAACCTGGAGCATCCCCTTGAGGACGACGGTGTGTTCCTCGAATTCGGGGGTCTGGCCCGGTTCGACCCAGCCAGCGGGGCTGCGCATATGGGCGATGCTGACCTGGTCGCTGCCGGAATTCATGCGCCCGATATATTCATCGATCAGCTTGGGCTTGTTACCGGCGGCGGTGATGCGAGTGGGCTGGGAAATAATGCGGGGCATGTCAGCTTTCCAGCGCCTGCTTCATATCAGCGATCAGGTCATCGGGATGTTCGATCCCGATTGAAACACGGATGGTGTTCTCCGTGATGCCGGCTTCGCGGCGGGCCTGTTCAGAGATCGAGGCGTGGCTCATGGTCTCGGGATATTCGACGAGCGATTCGACGCCGCCGAGCGATTCGGCCATGGAGAACAGTTTCAGGCTGGTCATGACTTTTTTCGGCCTTGGTGCGTCCCCCTTGACGTCGAAGGCGAGCATTCCGCCGAAGCCGCTCATCTGTTTCTTCGCGAGGAGCATGTTGCGGATGCAGGACGTCAGGCCGGGGGTGGTAGACTTTGCTACCTGCGGATGTGTTTCGAGGAACTGGGCGACGGCCATCGAACCGCGCTTGATGGGCTTCCATGCGAGGGGGCCAAGGGTTTTGAGGCCACGAAGCACGAGCCAGGCATCGAAGGGTGAACAGGCGAGGCCAGCAAAATTGCAGAGGTAGCTGATCTTGTCCGCGTGTTTCTGTTCGCGGGTGATGACGCAACCGGCGACGACGTCGGAGTGACCGTTCAGGTATTTGGTCATGGAGTGGATGACGATGTCCACCCCCAGCTCGAAGGGGCGGCGATGGGGACATGAAGGTGTTGTCGCCGGGGTGATCGGGTTGTGTTCTGGGCGATCTTCGTCAACGCGGCGGTATCGACGAGGTTCAACAGGGGGTTGCTGGGGGTTTCGATCCACATCGCCTTGGTATTGGGGCGGATCGCTTTCTTGACGGCGTCGGGGTCGCCATCACGACGAAACTGAATTCCAGCTTCAACTGGGTGAAGACGGCGTCGAACAGGCGGTAGGTGCCGCCGTAGATGTCGTGCCCGGTGATGATGTGATCGCCGGGTTGGAACATGCAGGGCCGCGGTCACGACTGCCGTGCCCGTACACGCATGGCGGCAGTCGATTCCCCTCGGTAGAGCAGCGAGGTTTTCTTCGAGCGGCGGGTAGGATTGCCGCTGCGGGTGGTCGAATCCCGGTTGGTCTTGAGATCGTCCCGAACTTGAAGCGTGGAACTGGGATAAATCGGCGTGATGACGCTGAGGTAGCTGGAGTCCTTGTCGACGCCGACGTGGACGCATTTCGTTTCAAATCGCATGACAAACTCGTTTCTGAACGAAAAGACCAGATTGAATTCGGAACCGGCCGGGAAGAGAACCGCCGAGCTCATCTACCCTGAGCGCGCGAGGACCGGTTGAACTAGCGGCTCCCCGGGTTCTCCTTGCGGATGGAGACAATGCCGAGGTGGCGGATGTTCGGTGGGGTCAGGAAGCCTCGCCGAACGAAGTGGAAAAGGTAGCGTTCGCCGGAGTCGGGAGAATGACGACGATGGTCTTGCCGGCGGCTTTCGGGGCGGGCGGCGACCTTGAGCGCGGCCGGACATTGCGGCGCGCAACTGGTCTGCAAAAGCTGATCCCTTCAACCCGCATCAAGCGGCGAGCGACCTCGAAGGATTCATCGCTCGAGACCTGAATGACTTCGTCGATGAGTTCCACGTCCAGAATATCGGGGACGAAACCGGCACCGATCCCCTGAATGCGGTGACGTCAGGTTTTCCGCCGGAGAGGACCGGGGGCTTTCGGTGGGCTCGACTTGGCGATGGATTTCAGGAAATTTCTTTTCGTTTTCCAGATAGCGGGAGACCCTGTGATCGTGCCGCCGGTTCCGACGCCCGCGATGAAGATGTCGACCTTGCCGTCGGTGTCATTGAAGATTTCCGGGCCGGTGGTCTTGAAGTGGATTTCAGGGTTTGCGGGATTTTTGAACTGCTGGGGCATGAAGTAGTTACCGGAGGCGGCGAGTTCTTCCGCCTTGGCGATGGCACCGGGCATGCCGTCGGCCCCGGGGGTGAGGATCAGGTCCGCGCCGAACGCCTTGAGCATGGCGGCGTTCGACGGACATAGTTTCGGGCATGGTGAGGGTGAGGGGATACCCCTTGGCGGCGCAGACGAAGGCGAGCGCGATGCCGGTGTTTCCGCTGGTCGGTTCGACGACGTGCATTCCGGGTTTGAGTTACCGGACTTTTCGGCGTCCCAGATCATGTTGGCGCCGATGCGGCATTTCACGCTGGCGGCCGGGTTGCGGCCCTCGATTTTTGCCAGAATCGTTCCCGGCAGTCCCTTGCCCATGCGATTGATTCGAACGAGCGGGGTGCGCCCGATGGCTTCCGCGTTGTCGTGAAAAGTCGGCATCTGTGTCTCCCTCAGGAATGTTCTCGAAACGGCTACGAATCCCTTCGAATTCCCGGGAGGAACAGGGGATGGGGCACCCGGAGAATCTCTTCTGATTCTAGCGACCGCTTGCGTGCGCGTCATCCGTCACGATGTGGCGGGAGCGGAATTCTAACCTGCGGCAGGGAGTTTCCCGGTTCAGATTACAAAATGCTCCGGACGACGTGCCGTTTCCGGAAAATCGTGAATCGACCCCGATCACCAACCGCATTTGAAGCGTTTTTTGGAGCGGGCGAGCGCTTAGCGGCGGCTGCGGGTCTCCGAAGTGACCTGGGCATCGCGAAGGATCATGAGCTTGCGGGGTTCTTTGGAATCGGTGCTCCCCGGCATGAGGAACACGACTTCTTCATCCCCCAGATCTCCCAGGGAGGCGGCGAGCTTTTTCAAGGCCGCGTCGTGCCGCTTGTCCATGGCGGAGTTGACGGCGACGGAGTCGTCACGAATCTCCGGCATCGACGATCTCGGTCGCGGGAATCCTGGCGTTGGGGTCTTCGTCAGGTTGCGTTTCCTCGCGTTCTTCCTGGAACCGGGACCTGATACAGGTGTCCGAGTTTGCATTCTTCGAGCAGCGAATGAACCGCTTTCAGTCCGGCATAGATTCCGCGTCGATCGCCATTATCCGCGGCGGAGCAGACTCCGATGACCAGCTCGTCCTCGACAGACCGCCCCCGGGAGCGTCCCTGTTCGGGCACGCCGGTGCATTCGATGTTATGCGGTCCTTTGTAGCGATTGATGTTCGTGATTTTTCAGGAATTGTTTCGTCGGGATTTCTCCCCCGGCACAGCCGATGCTCGACACTTGCCGCGCGGGCTTTTCGAGCACGTAGTCGGTCCCGGCGACGGGGACGGCGGGAAGGGGGTGTCGGTCGGGATTGAAATCAGCCCGTCCGCCAGGAGGTTGCTTGGCGGACCAGTTTTCCGACGAAGGTCACCGGCTTTTCCTTCCGGTCGACGAAGAAGTCGACTTCGATGACGGAATCGGGCTTGTGGTTTCGGAACAGGTGACCGCAGGTCAGGACATAGGTCTGTCCGACTTCGCTGCTGATGATCGTTCCCGATCCCAGGTCCGCGCGGAGGCTCGATGCGTGACCGAGATGCGGACACTGGCGGTCATGGGGGTGGCCTTGATGAACTTCGGCAGCTGCAGGTCCGTCGACCTTGGCGCGTCTTCGGTCGCCTCGGGCTCAGACTCTTCCTGGAGCGGGTATTCTTGCTGAAGAAGGAGAAGCCGGAATTGGAACTGGCCTTGGGTTGTGTCACAGCGACAGCTTGCTGCTGTGCCGGAGCAGCTGGTTGTGCGGGGTCTTGTTGCTGGAGAGTGGCTTGTTGTTGCGGCGGCTCTCTGCTGGGCGGCAACTTGTTGCTGGGCCAGAAGAGCGGGAGGAGTGGGAGCGAAACTTTTCCGGGAACTGCGGCGGACTGGTGCGGCGATCGTTCGAGGCGACGGCGTTAGTAGGGCTTGCGGCTGTGACCGGGGGACGCGGGCCGCAGTTGGCGAATCGTGGCTTCCGACTGGGCCCCTTCCAGGCGTTGGACCTCTTTGCCATTCACGACCAGGATAAAACGGGATTGAGCCGACTTGAAACTGGCGGGCGAGGGCCTGCGCTGCTGATCGACATCGACTTTCCGGATGGGGAGATGTTCACGTTCGAGCCTGGCGACGATCGGACTCATCTGCTGGCAGGGGCCGCACCAGGTGGCGGAAAAGTCGAGAACCATTCCCTGAAAACTGGAAGCCTGAGGAGCAGTCCCCTGGCCATTCACTGCCTGGCCGTAGACTGGCTGGTTATGGACTGCCCAGTCGGCGAAGCAGCCCAGCATGGCCATGCTGAAAACCGTTCCCCAGAAGGTTCGACCGGGAAAATTAACGGCGAGTCGCGTCCGTTTTGTGTCCGGCATGCCTGCGGCCTCCTTGCCTCGGCGTGTTTTGCAATCAGTCTGTAATTCCGACAATTTTCAGACGTCCGTCGTCCATGACTTTCGCTGAAAACCGGTTCTCTACTTTCTGCATTTTCCGCCGCATCTCATCTTCGAGCGGCAAAACCTGCCTGTCGAGAACGGGCGGGGATTAGAGCAGAAGGCGTGCCAGTTGGAAAGATCCAGTTTTCAGGAATTTTTGACTTTTCAAGTCACCCAGATTTCCAATTCCCTATCAAGTTGAACTTTCCCGTGGAAATTCCCATCTGCCCGCATCAAAATTCATCCTTGTCACCCCTTTCGAGTTCAACTTCCATGAGGTCGCAGCATGCATTCGAATCCATCGCATCCCCGACGGGAATTTCTGGCAACGGTCACTGCCGGAGGGCTGGCAGCCGTTTCCGGTGCTTCGCCCGGTGTTCTATTCGCTGCGGATCCTCAAAAGAAACCAATGAACGTCCCCATCGTCGACACGCACCAGCACCTGTGGGACTTGTCCCGGTTCAATCTTCCGTGGACAAAAAGCCCGGACGCCTCTGTCCTGAGCCGGAGTTATCTCCCGAAGGATTACGCGGAGGCGACGGCCGGGCTGGGTGTGGTCAAAGCGGTGTATATGGAGGTGGACGTCGAACCGTCCCAGCAGGCGCAGGAAGCGGACTATATTATTGATCTGTGCAAGCAGGGGGAGACGCCGACCGTGGCGGCAGTGATCTCGGGCCCGATTGGAACTCCGGAGTTTGCGGCTTACATTCGCAAATACGCGACCAGCAAATACATCAAAGGGGTCCGCAAGGTGCTGCATGGGGCCTCAACGCCGGTGGGCTTCTGCCAGCAGCAGGCGATGATCCGGGATATTCAACTGCTGGGGGATCTCGGCAAAAGTTTCGACCTGTGTCTCCGCGCGGCGGAGATTCCGGATGCGGTCAAGGTGGTGGATACGTGCAAACAGACCCGGTTTATTGTCGATCACTGCGGCAACCTGCCGGTGGGGAACAGGGATCAGAAAGTGTATGACGCCTGGAAGCGAGGGATGTCCGAACTGGCGCAACGGGATCGGGTGGTGTGCAAAATCTCCGGGATCGTGGCCTCCGCGAAAAAGGGGAACTGGAAACCCGGGGATCTGGCGCCGACGATCAACACCTGCGTGGAGTTGTTCGGACATGACCGGGTGATGTTCGGGGGGGACTGGCCGGTCTGTACCCTCGGCGCGTCCTACCGGGAATGGGTGACGGCTTTGCGGGAGATCGTCAGTTCCTGGTCCGTGGAAGACCAGCGGAAGCTGTTCCACGACAATGCGGTCCGCTTCTACGGGCTGTCCTGAGCGGGCATGAAAAAACCGCACCGATCTTTCGACCGGTGCGGTTTGAGATTCAGGATTCAGGCCGTCAGCTTACGGAATGAGGAACTGGAAGGTGCCTGGGGCAATCTGGTCGTTCCAGCCGTAGGGCTGTTCGCCGAACTGACCGGCTGGCGGGCCGGGGAGCGGGAGCCCCGGGTCGTTGAAGATCGATCCGGTCGGCGGCACTGGCGGGTTATCGGTGATGAACCCGACGCCTGCAGTGAACCCGGAGTCGTTATAGTCGCTTTCGATCTGGAAGGTGCTGGCCCCCATGCCGGAGTAAGTCCAGGAAGAACCTGCTGGGGTGTTGTTCGGGCCGGGGACGACGGATCGACGCGTTGAGCGTTACGACGGCGAGTTGCCCCGGTGTCCGCATTGAACGGTCCGCTAGTCGCGGTGGGGGGTTGATCCTGCTGCCGCGATTTGAAGGTCCCTTCCGCGTTGTCGTAGTACGCCGCGAGCGTTCCGACGTTCGCACCATTGTTGAATCCGGATGAGCCGTTGGAGGTGGCGATGATTCCGTCGCCGGTATTTCCCTTGAACACCATATTCAAACGTGCCAGGGGATCGGAGCGATAGGTGTTAAGCTCGGTCGGGTTGATCGTGTCGTCCCAAGTGCCATCCGTGTCATCCGGATCCTCCGTGGAGGTGAAGGATTGGACGAAGAAGTCCGCACCCAGGTTTCCGGCGAAGGTGTTGTTCAGCAAGCGGGCATTGACTTGTCCGACGGAACTCGCAAGAGCATTGTCGGCCGCCTGGTTGGTCGATTCGTGGACACCATTCCCCAGGGAGGTCGCGGTGCCGACACGGAGCACGAAGCCGGGTGGAGATGAAGTCGGAGAGGGCACCGTTGCCGCGGATGGTATTGTATTGCAGATCGAGAACCATGATGGGGGTCTCGTTGATCGATCCGTCCGCAGCGAGAGGATCGGTGGCGTTGGCATCCTGGGATTGGGTTCCCGAACTGGTATTGACGGCATAGATACCTTCGAGGCCGTTGTTTTCGATGATGTTGCCGCCGGCGACCGTACCGTCACCCATTTGCAAGGTGATGATATTGCTCATCTGGTTGAGGACATTGACACCGCGGCCGGTGTTGCTGCTGATCGTGTTGTCGATGGCAACGACATTCAACTGGAAACCACTGAGACTCCAGGTCGTGGTTCCGCCTTCGTCGTTCCAGGAGGAAACACCCTTGAGGATCGCGAGGCCGTCGCCGCCGTTGAGAGTAATTAGGTTATTCACCAGAGAAGCGGAATTCAGGAAGGCCTGCAGTCTAACGCCGGCATGGGTGTTCTGAGCGATGACGTTATTATTGATCTCGACGGAGCCGGAACCATCGGCCTGGATACCGTCGTTACCGTTGTTACTGATTTCGTTACCGAGGCCGACGCCGTTCTGACCGATGACGAGATCCATCGCGGCGGTGAGCAGGATACCGTTGTTGGCGTTCCCGGTGATCTGGTTGCCGGTCCATGTTCCGCGGACTTGTCGCAGGTCGGTGCTGTCGTTGATTTGCTCCCGGGTATCGATACCGTCGCTGCCGCTGCCGGTGATGGTGTTGTTGGTAATATTGGCCTGCAGGACGGCATCGGACCGGACATCCATGCGGATGCCGTTGATACCGCTGCTGGTGATCTGGTTGGCGTTGATCGTGTAGTCATCGACAAGGGGATTGAAGGCGTCGTCGGTGTTCGAACCGGAGGCGACGATGAAGAGTCCATTGCCGACGGAGCGGTTGATGATGTTGCCATCGATGATGATGTTGTCGATGGTGGCCTTGGTGAAGCGTTGGAAGACCATGCCGTCGCTGCCGGCCCGTGCAATGATATTGCTCGTGACGGAGAGGTTGCTGATCTCGCTGGAACCGAGAGCGGAGACGAAGATGCCGCGTCCGGCGACGGCCTGGGTGTCGTCTGTCAGGCTGCCGATGATGTTCCCGTCGATGAGAGAGTTGACGAGGGAACTGGTGGCGGCCGCTCCTGTCAGGCGAACGTTGATGCCGTCACCCAGGAAGTCATCCGTGGCGTTGGAATCGTTCTGCGTGCGGGTGATGGTGTTGTTCTGGATGGTGAACATTCCGGTCCCGCTGCCGACCTGATTGATGGCGATGGCGGCACCGACGTTGTTATCGAAGATGTTGCCGTCGTTCGTGGCGGAGGGACCGCCGAGGACGAGTCCGAGGCCGCCGTTATAGTTGGCATCGGTGGAGGTGAGTCCGAAGCCGACTCCCAGGTTGTTGCGGAAAGTGCTGCCGGTGAATCGCAGTCCCAGGGAGGTCTGGGCTCCGTTGTTCAGGCCGATTTCCGCACCGGCGATGTTGTTGTCATCAAAGCTGCTTCCCTGGACCAGCATATTGAGGGTGGAGAGGTGATCGGCGACGACGTACAAACCGCGACCATCGTTTCCGTTGAACGATCCGTTGGTGATGGAGGCGTTGAGCAGACCGCTGTGGTCCACCACAGCCGCAAGCCCGTTCAGGAGGTTGGTGTTGAACAGATCGCCGTTGGAGGTGAGGTCGACCTGGCTGTTATCCGCCTGGACGAACAAGCCGTTATTCAGGTTGTCGCTGAAATTGTTTCCGGCGAGATTGGCGGTCAGATGGCTGAGGTTGAGCCCTTCCAGCAACAGGCCGTTGGTGCCGTTGCCGCGGAATTCAGACCCGGCCAGGTCGAGGAGGATCGTGCCCTGGCTGCCGTGAACCTCGAACCCTGAGGCGGAGTTGCTGTTGCCGAGCATCGCGTTCACGTTGGCGTTGATGGTGGAGTTGCCGCTGGCGGCGAGTTCCGCACCGACGCTGTTCTGGCTGACGTCGATCCGGTTCATGTCCACGTTGACGGTGGAGGCATTGGCGGCGAGGATTTCCACGCCCACGACGTTCCGGCGGGCGGCGACGTCGGTGATGGTCACATCGACGCTGGCACCATTGTTGTTGTTGATTTCGACGCCGTTCAGACCGCTATCCATGGCGGAGACGCGATCGATGATGCCCGGAGTGCCGGGAGTATTCGTGACATTCACCAACTGGATGCCGTTGAGTCCCGCATTGGTGACGTTCACGTTGTTGATGTTGAAGTCGGTGATTCCCGATCCGTAGATGCCATTGCCGGCGGGAGCCTCGATCCGGAAGCCGGAGACCTCGTTGTGACTGGCGAGAGTAACGGCATCGCCGCCGAGATTGGTGATGGTCGGAATGTTCCCCGAGTTATTGCCCGGGAGTTCAAACGTTCCCTGAGTGGCGGTGATGAAGTGGGGGATTCCTTCGCCGAGCAGACGCTGGTAGTCGGCCAGGGTGATACCGCCATCCATGTTGCGCGAGGTGCCGTCGCCGGTATGCACGAAGATGATATCCGTGCTGGCGGGACGGCTGGCAGGGAGGCTGCTGTAGGGATTCTCAACCGACCCGTTTCCGCCGGCGAATGCGTTGTTGTCGACGTGGTCGATGTAGAACGGCAGACCGGTCCGGGGATTGATCGCCAGTTCCGGGGTGTCGAGGATGTGCTGATGGACCGCGACGCGGTAGTTACGTTCGACGGGGACGTACAAGCGTTCCTGGGTCGGTTGGCGGGAGAGAATCCGGGAGGGGGCACCGTCCGGCAGGAACAACGTCACCGCCATGGTGGTGTTGGTGCCGAAGAACTTGTCGTTCGTCACACCCAACTGAACCCAGAGATCCTCGGTGACCATTGCTTCGAGGCGGCCCTTGAAACCGGTTGCCTGGCCGGAATTCGTTCCATTGCCGTCGTAGTAGTAGGCACCGGCATAAGCTCGGAGACCAAAGTCGCCGATGCCGGGGAGGGCACCGCCCATTTCGACGTCACCGCCGCGGAGGCTTTCCTGGACGACAGTCCGCTGTCCCAGCCCGACGTTGTGGTTGATGAAGAAGACTTCGCCGGTGTAGTTCTTGGAGAGGACGGTCTGGTCGGAGTTGGTGGGGAAGTAGCCGTTCATCCGGAAGTCGAGATAGGTTCCCAGACTTTCGACGGAGAAACCGAGCTGTTCGTAGGTGCGGACGCGGCGATCATCGTAGTCATACCAGAACGAACCGCCGAAAACGCGTTCGATATCGGGGTTGAACCAGCGGAAGCCGGCGCCGCCGTTGAAGCCGTCGGTGCCGTCGTAGCCGACAATTCCGCGGGTGTTGACGAAGAGGATGCTGTAACCGGGGTTGAGGGGGATGGGAATGAGTCCGCCGAAGGTCTGGTAGCCGGTCTCGTAGCCCAACCCGTTCCCGATATCGGACCGGGTCATGCTGCGAATGCCCCAGGGATTGTAGGGGACGTAGCTCTCGTTGGAATAGGCGGGATCGTTGGCGTAGGAGGGGACGGAAGCGCCATAGTTCTGGGGCGGGTTAAACGGTTGATAGCCACCGTAGGGATTGCCTCCGGGGGCAGTCGTATAACCTCCGCCATAGGGAGCACCTCCGTAGGGGGCAGGAGCAGGCGCCACACCGGGATTTGCCTGAGGGGCAGAGACAACTGGACTGTCTTCCAGCATCGCTGTTCCCGCCGAACCCGGCCCCTGTGCAAAAGCAGGGTTCAGGGCGGCCCAGGACAAAAGGAGACCGGCGAAGATCTTACGTTTCATCTTGCTCATGGATTGCTCCAGGCGTTTCTCGTTACACCGCACACGTCAGAGGTGGTCCGGGTCAATCTGCGAAATATTTCCGGATGTACCGGTTATTCCGGTTGTGATTATTTTTCGGATTCTGCATGAGGCCTCGTTGAGTAAAACTGGGAAAATTTTTCCGGAAATGCGGCTTGCCAAGACTTTTCCGGTCTCGCAACTCTTTCCGGCTCGTCAGCAATTTGATGCGTCTGCTGTAAAGCTCTGTAAGATAAAGAATTAGAGAGATCGTTCTGCATTCTGTCGCGACGCTGCTTTTCCGGTCGGAATTTGGTGGGTCGTTATTTTTTGCCGCGGTTTTTGCCGGTTGTTCAATGGCTGTCACCTCGCGCGCTGACGAACAAGGTCGGCCGTTCATGCGCAGTCGATCGTGGATTGAGCGGAAAAAGTAAGCCGGGAAATCTGCAAGGAATCGCTAAAAGCTTGATTCCCCTCTCTGCGGGAGACAGAATGGCGATTCACGTCTCTCCCAGGGACTTAGCCGGGCCGCAGTCTGCACACACCGCGGGCTCTGGTGAGGTTCCGTATGCAGCCAGAAAAAGAAGTTCGAACATCGCTTGCCGGTGAAGCCGACGCTGAACGTCCGGGTTCGCCGTCGGAGTATTTTTGCGTCTGGAAAAAGGCCATCACATGAATATGAAACTGATCGAAGGGCAGACCGTCGGGATCGACCTGGGGACCACGTACTCCGCGCTTGCCCAGTTGACCGAGGGGGGAAATCCGATCTCCCTGAAGAATTCGGAAGACAAGCCGATTACCCCCTCTGTGGTGCTGCTGGGTGAAGGGGGACACGTCGTGGTCGGCCCGTCCTTCGAGCGGATGTCGGAAGAGGAGCCCAGCCGCATCGTCGAGGCGATCAAGCGGCAGATGGGGAACAAGGAATACTACGTCCTCTACCAGGGTAAGAAGCTGACTGCGGAGTTCATTTCCGCGTTGATTCTGAAAAAGCTGAAGCAGGACGCGGAACAGCAGATCGGCCCGATCGGGAATGCCGTCATCACGGTTCCGTATTATTTCAATGACGTCCGCCGCAAGGCGACGCAGGACGCCGGGCGCATCGCCGGGTTGAATGTGATCGACATCATCAACGAGCCGACCGCCGCGACATTGGCCTACGCCTGGATGAAGGGGGAGCTGGGACGTCCGGACCTGAAGAACGTCGAGAAGACAATCCTGGTGTATGACCTGGGTGGTGGTACGTTTGACGTGACGGTTGTGCGGTACACGCCGACACAGTTCCGGGTTCTCGCGACGGACGGGGACGTCATGCTGGGGGGATTGGACTGGAGCCGCCGGATCGTTGACCACGTGGCTGAGCAGTTCAAGCGTAAATTCGGTTCCGACCCGCGCGACAGTTCCGAAACCCTGCTGCGCCTGTCGCAATTCTGCGAAGACGCGAAGCGGGCCCTGAGCTCGAAGTCCCAGGTGCCCATCGAGGTGTACCACGAAGGGAAGACGCTGGCGATTGCCCTTACGCGGAATGACTTCGAGCGGATGACCGCGGACCTGGTGCAGCGGACGCGCGACACGACCGAGCTGGTCATGCAACAGGCCGGGATCAAGCCTGGACAACTGAACGAAGTGGTTCTCGTCGGCGGCTCGACGTACATGCCCGTGATCGAACAGATGTTGAAGGAAGTGTGTGGCCGGGTTCCTTCCCGCGAACTGGTACCGGAAGAAGCAGTCGCCCAAGGGGCTGCGATCCACGCCGCCATTCTGGAAGCCCGCGCCACGGGCGGTTCCAGCCGGATGGCGAAGGCGGTGATCAACCGTCTGCGGGCCGTCACGTCGACCGACGTCAATTCCCACTCGCTGGGGATTGAAATCACGAATCCGGATAACCGGGGGGAGAAGATCAACTACATCATGATTCCCCGGAACACGGCGATTCCGCACTCCACGACGCAGCGATTTACCACGACCGTCCCGAATCAGCGCCGAGTTCACGTCCGCATCCTGCAGGGTGAGGCGGAAGACATCGATGCTTGCACCCTGATTGGAGATTTCCGGGTCGTCGATCTGCCGGCGAATCTCCCGGCTGGTTCCCCGGTGGAGATCAGGTATGAATATGACGCGAACGGTCGAATTCATGCATCCGCCCGGGAATTGACCGGAAACAAGGAAGCATCGACGGAAATCGTCCGTGACTCCGGGCTGAACGAAGTCAATCTCGACGAGGCTTTCGAATCCCTGGCCCGCGATTACAAGGTCGAATAAGGATTGTCGATTCTGTCGAAATCGCCTGTCCTCCAGTCTGATTGTAACTTTTCGCCTGTGTCACTTGCCTTTTAGGTGACACAGGCGTTCTCATATCGGAAGGCAAAACTCCGATACGCGAGTCGATTTTATTTCCGGCTTCCAGGGCCGGCTCTCTCGAGATACTCCGCAGGTCACCATGGACGAATTCGACCCTTACAAGGAATGGCTCGGCATCCCCGAGGGGCCACGGCCACCCGATCACTACGCGCTGTTGCGTCTCGTGATGTTCGAGGACTCGCCGGAGAAGATCCGAAACAATTACAAGAAGCTCAATGGGCACGTCCGCAAATACGCGACCGGGAAGCATTCTGTCCGTTCCCAGGAATTGCTGAATGAGCTCGCCAAGGCGATGCTGTGCCTGGAAGACGTGGAACGGAAGCGGGAATACGACGAATCGCTGGGGCGCGAATTCGAGGAAGTCCAGGCGACTGGGCTGAAGACTTTCGAACAGATCCTGATGGAGAAAAAACTGATCACGCGGGACCAGGTGAAAGAGGCCAAAGTCTACGCCGACAAGCTGGGGATCGAACTGCGGGATGCGGTCGTGCAGATGAAGATGGTGGAGGCGACTCCGGCCGCCGAGGCACTCGCGATGGAACTGGGACTGCCGTTCGTCGATCTGGCGGACATGACCCCCGATGACAGCGTGCTGGATCGGGTTCCCAAGATCCTGGTCAAAACGCACTCGATCCTGCCATTGTTCATCGATGATGACAAGTTATTGGTCGCGTGCGTCAATCCTCCGACTCACGAACTGGAGGATGAACTGCGGATGCGGTTCGAGCAGCAGGTCCGTTGCGTGCTGGCGACTCCGCTGGCGATCAACCAGGGAATTGCGAAGTACTATGCTCCCGGCGCCCGCCAGGAAGTGGTTGTGGAGGTTTCAAAACCGGGCAAGACCGGCGCTCCGACGAAAAGCGGAGGCGGAGCCAAACCGAAAAAGAGCGTTGCGGACATGACGCCGGATGAGATCCGCAACAAACGGCTGATCGCCATGATGGTTCCCTTCTGGACGGCGATTGCCTGCGTGGGAATCGACATCTATCTCATTGCGCCGCGTGGGTCCGCTTTTCCGTACCGTTTGACACTGGTTCTCCCTGCCCTGGTCGGCTATTGGGTTTGGGCGGTCTATCTCAAACGGCTCCCCAAACCCTGAGCGAACGGAACTCCGCCGTTTTCTCATCTGGAAAGACGATTTCATGCACCTTGTGCAATTTGAGATTCCTCAACTGGGTCGCCGCGTCGGTCTGCTGCGGGAAGATCTGGTCCACGATCTGACGTCCCGGCATCCCGATTGGAAACGGGTCACGGACCTGTTCAACGCGGCGCAGGTCCAGGGTGTGACGCTGGCGCGGTTCCTGGATGAATTGAGCCGGAGTCGTCCGCCGCAAACGTTTTCTTATCCGGAACTCTGCGGGAACAGCAATCTCTCCGCCGGTCCGGTCCTCCGTGCACCGATCGATCACGCCGACCCGCACCGGGTGCTGGTCACGGGAACGGGGCTGACGCACCTGGGGAGCATGCAGTCCCGGGACCAGATGCACGCCAAGCTGGCGACGGAAGACGAAGCCCAGATGAGCGATTCGAGAAAGATGTTCCTGATGGGGCTGCGGGAAGGGCGGCCGGCGGAGGGAACCCGGGGGGTAGCCCCGGAATGGTTCTATAAGGGGAATGGTTCCATCATCCGCGGTCCGCGCGATTTCCTGGATATTCCCGAATTCGCGTGGGACGGAGGAGAAGAGCCGGAACTGGTCGGCTGCTATATCATCGACTCCAAGGGAAATCCGCGGCGACTGGGGTTCACCCTCTCCAATGAATGGTCCGACCACGCCACGGAAACGGTGAATTACCTCTATCTGGCCCCTTCGAAACTGCGGACCTGTTCGTTCGGTCCGGAACTGGTCACCAACCACGATTTCCAGCACATCGAAATCCGTTGTACTGTCACGCGAGGCAGTGAGACGCTGTACGATTCCGGCGTCATGCTGAGTGGCGAGCAGCACATGACGCACACGCTGGCGAATCTGGAGGATCATCACTTCAAGTATCCCCAACATCGGATTCCCGGAGACATTCACCTGTATTTCTTCGGGACCAGCCAGTTGAGTTTCAGCACGCGAAAATGGAAATACGAAACGGGGGATGAGATCCGGATCGAAGCTCCCGGTTTTTGTGCTCCGCTGATCAATACCGTCCGTTCCACGCGACGGGACAACAATCCTCCTTTGACCGTCCAACCTGCTTGATCCCGCAGCGTCCCGCTTGTCTTTTCAACGAAAGAATTTCTGAAAATATGGCCAACCCCAGCATCACGCTCAGCGCCTTCGGTGACGAAGGGACTTCCCGCAAGACCGCGATCGAACAGATGACCGCCCTCGCGGCGATCGGCTTGAAATATTACTCTCCGCGGTTCATCGACGTCTCGGGGGAGATCAAGCACATCATGACCCTCAGCAAGGCGGAACTGAAAACGCTCAAGACCATGCACGCCGATTACGGGATGCACGTCGCGAGCATCGGTTCTCCGATCGGGAAGGTGAAACTGCAGGATCTGGACGACGGGAGCCACAACCGCTTCGTGCCGTTTGCAAAATATCTTTCGAACGACGTTGCGACCGCCATCGACCGGGCGGTTGCGCTCGACACCAAATTCATCCGGGGCTTTTCGTTCTACCATCCCAAGGGGACCGATCCGTGGACGCACGTTCCGCAGGCGGTCGATCAGCTCTCCGCCATCGTGGAGAAATGTGCCGCTGCCGGGGTGACCTACGGCCTGGAAGTGGAAGCGAACCTGATCGGACAGAATGGCCGGTTGCTGGCCGCGCTGACGAAGAAGGTCAACAAGCCAAACATCGTCTGCATTTTCGACGGCGGGAATCTCTCCTCGCAGAACCTGAATCTGGTGGAGTGCTACAACGAATACGTCGCGATGCGGCCGTACATCGGCTGGATGCACATCAAGGACTACTCCGTCGATCCTTCGCTTCCCTGGACCGGGGTGGTCGATGAGGAACGGTTGAAAAACTTTGTCCCGGCGACGGTGGGGGATTCCGCCCACGAACAGATCCTGCGGGACTTCCGGGAACATCTTCCCAAGATCAACAAGAAGATGCAGAAGCTGGGGGCGCCTGGTGCGTTCCTGGAACTGGAACCGCACCTCAAGGGGGGTGGACAGTTCGGCGGATTCAGCGGTCCGGATGGGCTGGGGGTGGCGTGCCGTGCCCTGTGCCGTCTGCTCGACTATGTCCGGATTGACTACCACGTGCGGGACTTCGACGACATCCGCGAAGCCCGGGGATTCTAGAGCGCGTTGTGTTTTAGTGTCGGGTCGAAATCGATGTTTTTTGCGAGATTATTGCTGCGACAGCGACTCCAGATGTACTGAATGCCCTCTAGAAATGTGTGGATTCCCGGATGGGATATTGAAATCTGGCCCTACGGACTGTGTAAGATGGTTGTAATCTGACACGGGGTGTTTGGTTGAGGGTCGTGGAG
Organism: Planctomycetales bacterium; assembly: GCA_046349635.1. GTDB lineage: Bacteria > Planctomycetota > Planctomycetia > Planctomycetales > Planctomycetaceae > JAXMBX01. Next base: position 37,641 of record JAXMBX010000018.1, on the reverse strand, counting down.
TCTTTCCCATGCCAGCGCAACCTAAGGGACCGCTCATTTTCTCCATCGTAACCACGGTGCTGGGGTTCGGGTGGCTGCTGATGGCTCTCGAAATTTCCCCGGGCATCAATTGGGTCTGGACTCTCGAACTGGGAACCGTGGGCATCCTGGCGTTTGTTCTCGCGGGAGGTGTCGACAAGTTCAGCATCGTCGTCGGGCCGTTCTTTGTGGTCTGCAGCGTCCTCTCCCTGCTGCGACAGGCGGGGAGTCTCAAGGAGGAACTGGAACTCCCGTTCCTGGTCATGTTGATCGGGGTTTTGACTTTGGTGGCGCAATCGCGCCGCATCCCGGTTCCCAAGTGGTTCTTTGAACCTCGGGCCGATCCTCCGCGGCACTCGGATAAGCCCCACTAACCTTGCAAAAAAAACGCCCTCTTCCAGACTCATGATGGAGTTCGGAAGAGGGCGTTTGTGCTTGGTCGTGAGGACCGTTCGCCGATCAGCTGCTGAATTCGGGGCGACGGCGGCGGAGTTGATCCTTCAGTCGAGAGACAATACTGGAGTGCATCTGGCTCACGCGGGATTCGGACAGCCCCAGAGTGCTGCCGATTTCCTTCATCGTCAGTTCCTCGTAGTAGTAGAGGATGATGATGAGGCGTTCGTTGCGGTTGAGTCCCTTGGTGACGAGCTTCATGAGGTCGCGTTTCTGGATGCCGCAGGTGGGGTCTTCCCCCTTGCTGTCTTCCAGAATGTCGATTTCACGGACGTCCTTGTAGCTGTCGGTCTCGTACCACTTCTTGTTCAGGCTGACGAGCCCGACGGCACTGGCTTCCGCCTTCATGCGTTCGAACTCATCCATGGGGATCTGCATCTTGGCGGCGATTTCCTGGTCGGCGGGGGGGCGTCCCAGCTCGGCTTCGGCGGCCTTGCGGGCCGCTTCCAGCTTGCTCGCCTTGCTGCGGACCAGGCGGGGAACCCAGTCCATCGTGCGAAGTTCGTCCAGCATCGCACCCCGGATCCGGGGGACGCAGTAAGTTTCAAATTTGACGCCGCGAGTCATGTCGAACGCTTCGATGGCGTCCATCAGGCCGAACACTCCGGCGGAAATCAGGTCGTTGAGATCGACCCCTTCCGGCAGTTTGGCCCAGACTCGTTCGGCGTTATAGCGTACCAGCGGGAGATATCGCTCGATCAGCGTGTTGCGCAACTGATCATTGTTCTGATTCTGTTTGAATTCTTTCCAGACTTCCGCGATATCAACTTCGGTCTTCGTGACCATGAATTCCTCCGTGAAGGCTCAAATCTCCAGGTGCCGTCTCATCGGGATGGGATCGCCGTGTTACCGGCCTGATTTTGAATCCGAGACAATTCGGAACGAACGTTATCTTCGACGACCCAGCGGGCCAGTTCGCCCAGAATCACACCCAACACATAAAACAGGAGAGACGTCAGCAAGGTCCGCTGCAGGACGGCCTCTGCAGACCCGCCCGACAGCACTCCTTGCAGAGTACCGGTCGCGAAGGCAATCAGAGCCAACTGCTTGGCGAACACAAATGCCACGCACGCATCTCCTCATCATGTCCGTTTCGTCGGCAATCCTTTGCCGGCGATGTTTTCGCACGGGGCAAAAAGCCCCAAAGGTATATCGGCGTTTTGCTGAGAAAATTTGAATCATTTTTGAGTACGACTTACACTCGATCTAAATTGCCGAAGTCCAAGATTGCTTCGCAGGAGAAAGATTCTCAGGCGGCCGATCGCCAACCTGTCTGTCCAAAACAACTCAACAAAGGTTCCCGTTCCGTGACGCATTCGTTTCGCATCTGGCACAAGCGTCGCGCCAGTTGTTCCACGGCTCGTGAGGCTTCGCACAAGGGATCTCCCAGCCGGAACGGAACCCGCTGATAGGTCGCGGCACCGACGGCTGAGTCGCGCGGGATGTATCCCGCCGAATTGATTCCCGTATGCAGAAAGTTTTGTGTGGTGGTCCGTATCCGTTCGATCGTTTCCCGGGCCTGCAGGCTCGTTTCGGCCTGATTGACCAGCAGTTCCAGCGGGGGGCCGGAAGGATCGTGACACAGGTTCTTGATGAGTGCATAAGCATCCGCGATGGAGGTCGGCTCGGGGGTCGTCACCACGATGCCCAGGTCCACTCCCAGGACCAGCGGGCGAATCAGCGGATGCAGTCCCACTCCGGTATCGAGGATGATGAATTGGTGTTCCTGTTCCAGTTCCCGGAATTGCCAGAAGACCTCTGAGGGTAATTCGTCGTCCCCTTGCAGCGCTTCGATCAGGCTGCCTCCACCGGGGAGAATCTGCATGCCGAGGGGGCCCCGGATCAGGATTTCCTTGAGCGTGCGTGTTCCCGAGATGACGTGGGAAAGATTCCAGTAACCGTTCAGGCCGCAGAGCAGATCCAGATGTCCCAGGCCCAGGCTGACGTCCACGACGCAAACGGAATAACCCGCCTGAGTCAGGCAGACCCCGAGGTTCAATGCGAGGTGACTTTTGCCGACTCCTCCCTTGCCACTGATCACGGAGACGGCATAACCGAGCGGCGATCCGAAACCTTGACGCGCGCCCTGGCCGGCATCGCGGTGTTCGATTCGGTCTCGCAGAGTTTCGGCCTGGTCGTGCATGGAGGGGGGAATTTGTCGGGGAAGGGGTTCGGTTTGGGTGGAAGTACTGAAAACCTGTCAGGCGGCTCTCGAAATTGATTTTTGAATGCGATTCTCGCCCAGAATCAGCTTGGCCAGGGAAGGGGGTTCGGCGATTTCGAAGTCGTCGGGGACATCCTGGCCGGTGGTCAGGTAGCTGATCGGAAGAGAGTGTTTACGGGTGAGGTTGAGGATCGACCCGAGTTCGCGGGCTTCGTCCAACTTGCTCAGAATGAGGGAGGACATCCGCGTCGGGGCAAACCGCTCGATCGCATGTTCCAGGGTCCGGACGCTGGAGACGAGACTGAGCACGAGGTGTGTTTCATCCACATCCGCGGCTTGCAGCAGAGTGACCAGCTCCTGGATGCGGTCTTCATCGCGCGGGCTGCGTCCGGCCGTGTCGATCAGAATCAGATCGTGATCGTCGAAGGAATCACGGGCGTTTTGCATTTCCTCGGGAGTCGTCACGACCTTCATGGGGAGGTCGATGATCTCCGCATAGGTCTTCAGTTGTTCGACGGCGGCGATGCGGTAGGTGTCGACCGTCACGAGGGCAGTCCGGACCCCTTTGCAGAGAGCATAATGCGCGGCCAATTTCGCGATCGTGGTCGTTTTCCCCACGCCGGTGGGCCCGACCAGAGCGACGGTTCGGCATCTTCCCGGTTCGACGGCAATCGGGCCAGAGCAGGGGAGATCCCGCTCCAGAATTTTTCGCAGGCTTTCCCGGGAACGTGCCAGCAGGTGCGGCCCGTTTTCCGTCGCGATCCCGACCTCTGTCAACAATTCCGAGATGAGTGTGTCATCGACCCCGGCTTCCTTGAGGGTATTCGCGAGGGGTGCGTTTTCCTGGGGAACTTCCAAACCAGAACCGGGCTTGCCGGTCTGTCTGTTGAGGCGTTCCACGAGGTTGCGGATGGAGTTGAGTTGTTCCGTGATCGCCGCGGTGTTTTCAGATTTTCGGCCCCCAGTGGGATGAGGAACCGGAGCGGTGCGCGGGGCACGGGGAGGAGGAACGATCCGGGGAATCACCGACTCCAATGTGTAGTCTTCCTCGATGCGTTTGGGAGCAGGCTTGGGAGGCGTCGTCTGACGCTCGGGGAGAGGTGCAGGGCGGCGAGGAACTGCCGGACGCCTGGCCTCCGTGCCACCCGGCAGCAGATTGGGAGGTTCCGCGAGGTCGGAGTCGAGCTGGCGGCGGTTGATGGATTCGGGAATGGCGGGCTTGGGGGGGACTTTCGTGGCGGTACGTGCGATGGCCACTTCCACGCCGCCTTCATCGCTATTCTCCGCCTTGCTGCGCACGACTTTTTCCGTGGAGACATTAATCCCCAGTCCCGCGGTAATTTCGACCCGTTCTTTGTTTTTAAACAGTCCGAGCAACCGGGACGCGGGGAGTTCGCGCGTGTGCAGGATCACCGCGTCGGGGCCCATCTCCTGCCGGACGATCTGCAGCGCTTCCTGCATATTCGCGGCTTTGAAGGTTCGCACATCCGATGACATGATTGAGTTCCCTGCGAAAAATCGATCCGGTGAGAGACTGAAGAGGTGTGTTTAGTTGCTTAGTTTCGAGCCGCTGCTGCCAATGCCATGCCCTTGACGCCTTCCATCGATACTTGCGCCATCGCTTCCACGTCCGTGTCGCGCGTCACTTCATTCAGGCTCAAGACCGTGAGGGTGGGGAGAGTCGAGGCGACCAGTTGCCGCAGACCGGCCCGGATCTGCGGACTGCAGACGACCACCGGCGGATGCCCCGCCAGGGTCAGCGTCTCCAGTTGCTCCGCGAGGTTCCGCGTGACCGCTTCCGAGACCTGCGGCGACAATTTGATGACCAGTCCCCGTTCCGTGTAATCCATTCCTGCCGAGAGCAGATCTTCCAAGGCGGGATCCAGCGTGACCACGTGCAGCACCCGGTTCCGATCCCGATACTGCTGGCAGATGGTGCGGCTCAACGCATGCCGCACGTATTCCGTCAGGATGCCCAGGTCCTTCGTCCGATCGGCGTAATCGCTGAGTGTTTCGAGAATCGATTCCAGGTTCCGGATGGGAACCCGTTCCCGGAGCAGGTTGCTCAAGACCTGGTGGACCTGCGGGACGCGCATCATGTCGGGAATCAATTCTTCCACCACCTTCGGCGAGCGCTGCTTCAGGTTGTCGAGCAATTGATGCACCTGCTGACGCGAGAGCAATTCGTCGCTGTGCTGTTTCACAATTTCGGTCAGATGAGTCACGATCACGGCGGAGGGTTCCACGACGCTGTAACCCATCAGTTCGGCCCGCTCCTTCTGCGACGCTTCAATCCAGTAGGCCGCCCGCCCGAAGGCCGGCTCCTTCGTCGCGATCCCAGCCAGTTGTCCCGTTGTCATCCCGGTGTCGATGGCGAGCAGGCCATCGGCGTGGATTTCTCCCCAGGCCACCGGGACATCCTGAATCTTGATCTGGTACTGCCGTTGTTCGAGGCGAATATTGTCGCGGATGCGGACCTTGGGGAGGATCATGCCGAGATCCTGGGCAATGCGGTGTCGCACGCGGGTGACCCGTTCGAGCAGGTCGCCCCCCGAGGAGGGATCTGCCAGCCGGATCAGTCCGAAGCCCAGTTCCAGCTCCATGGGATCGACGACCAGGTTGTCCTCGGGCTTGGGAGCCGGTTTTTCTTCCTTGGCCTGGTGTTGTTGGACAATCGCTGCCTGTGCCCGTTGTTTCTTGGACCGCCAGGTACTCCAGGCCAGGGAGCCGCACATGGCGCTCAGGCCGAGCAGGGGCAGGGGGGGGAGGCCGGTCACAGACAGACCGAGCAGGAAGCAAGACGAAACCCCCAGCGCCTCGGGGTATGAGAACATTTGGGAAACGACGTCGCGCGGCAGATTACTTTCCACCGAACTGCGGGTCGAAATCAAACCGGAAGCGAGCGAAATCAGGAATGCAGGAACCTGCGAGACTAGTCCGTCTCCAATTGTGAGCTTGGTGAAGACTTCGGTGGCCTGGGACAGTTCCATTCCATTCTGCACCATCCCGATGTAGATGCCACCCAGGATGTTGATGAACGTAATGACGATACCGGCGATGGCATCGCCCCGGACGAATTTACTGGCACCGTCCATCGACCCGTAGAAGTCTGCTTGTTGCGTCACATCTTCACGGCGTTGGCGGGCCTGTTCGGCGTTGATCAGGCCGGCGTTCAGATCGGCGTCGATGGCCATCTGTTTACCGGGCATGCCGTCCAAGGCGAACCGGGCGGCGACTTCGCTGATGCGTGTCGCACCCTTGGTGATGACCATGAACTGGATGACCACGAGGATGACGAAGATGATGATGCCGATGACAACCTGGCCCCCGGCGACAAAGTTTCCGAAGGCTTCAATCACCTCACCCGCCGCCGCCGTTCCATCGGCGGCACCACGAGTGAGGATCAGGCGGGTCGAAGCGACGTTCAAGACGAGGCGAGCCAGCGTGGTTCCGAGGAGAATGGCCGGAAATGCGCTGAACTCGAGCGGTTTGCGGATGTAAATCGTCGTCAGGAGCACCAGGACGGAAATCGTGATGTTCGCCGAGAGCAACAAGTCCAGCACGAACGCCGGCAACGGCGCAATGATCACCAGGACTGACATCACAATCAGGACCGGGAAGATCAACGCCTGGTTACGGGCGAAAAATCCGGGCGCAATGGCGGTCTGCGCTGGGGGCATCCGTGCCTCCGCTAAACGGGAATTGCTGGAAATGATGGGTATTGACGAGAGAGACCCGGACGCTCACGCAAAGTCTCAGTGAAAGCAAGAAAAAATCCCTGCTTCCTTTCGGCCTTCAACGTTCACGCACGGTTTCAGAAATGTGAAGACGCTGTTTATCGGCTTCCCGAAATACTGTCCAGATCAGTTCCTTTCTCGGGAAGGGTCGGGAATTCCCGGTGGTCCTCGTCCGAGAGGGGCTGCCGACGATTGAAAAGTCCCTGTCTTGGTGTATCTTACGTCAATTTGCTTGGCCGGGTGGGAAGACCCATCCGACGTGCGAAAGTCGCCGTTGAATGAGGATTGGATTTGTAATCCTCTTGCTCACCGTGCTTCCAGAATCAACCCGCGAATGGTTTAGAATTCGAGCCGGAGTGGGCACAATAGACGGATGTCGCGCAGCATCAATCTCTTGAGAAACACCACTATCAATATGCCGGATTTGTCTCAGTTTGCCGAACTTTCCCTTTCGGACTTTTTCGCCTCCATTCCCTGGAAGCGATCTGCCCCCACGCCTCTCAAGCAGGCGTCCAAAGCGGGGGATCTCGCTGCACTCCGGAGTTTGCTGGCTCCCTCCGAGTCAAAGGCCGAGCAGCCTCTCCCGACGGCCACCCCGATCCGGGAGGAACTGGGATGCTTCTGGTCCTGCACGTCCGAGGAGATCTCCGCTCCGCTGCGGAAATTACTCGACCAGATTCCGGCCAGTCTGCTCGGGAGTTCTTCCCAAAAGCCTGCCCGCTCTGGCGGCAAGTCCCGCGCGGGGAAAGCGGTCTCGGAGGCGGTCACCGCGTGGGTCGAACAGCAGAATTGCCATCCTCTTTCCTGGCAGGAACGGCTGCTGTGGCTGGATCTCGAACCGCTTCTCAGGTCCGAACTCTCGAACGAAGCCTGGGGGGCGCTCTGGAAAAAACTGCTGCTGCAGACGTTTGAACCCCCCAAAACGAAACCCTCTACCAACCTTGCGCTGGAAGCGCTGATCTCAGCAGAACTGGATTGGCGCTGCGGGAGCATGTTCCAAGAGGTTCAGGGAGGGGATGAACTCCGCAAGGCGGCCGCGACGCGGCTGCGCAAGCTTTTGTCCGAAGCGTGCGATGATGAGGGGACACCTTCTGCCGCCATTCTGTCCGATCTTCCCCGGTACCTGGCCCCCTTCATTCGCGCGGTTGGGCGGGGAGAATCCGATTCTCCGCTGGACGCCAGACATGCGTCGCGGTTGCGCAAGCTCATCCATCGCGCGCTGGTGTTCTGCCGTGAAGATGGAAGCCTGGCTCCCGCTCCGCGAACATTGGCGAATCCGCGGCAGTTCCTGGAACGGGCACTCCGCTGTTGCGATGAATCCACCGCGGACCTTTTGCTTCCGGAATTCGTTCCGCTGAATCCTCGCCGCAAGAACAAGGGATCGCGGATCTCGATTGCCCCGAGTGTGCCGAGCCCGCAGGAAATTCATTCCTTCCAGTCGGACGAGACGAACGTCGCCGCGCTCCGCTCGCAGGGGATTCTCCCCACGAATCTTGTGGTCATCGAACACGACGGGGAGCGCCCGTTTGTGGAATTCCAAATCGCTGGGGAAACCCTGTTGCAGGGCCCCTGGACGAGCCAGTTGCGCCTGGACGGGAAAGTCATTCCGATCGAGGGGACGTGGTTCTGTCTGTGCTGGCAGTCGGACAAGGACGCCGATTACGTCGAGCTGCAGTGCAAGTTGAAGAATGGCGGACGGGTCGAACGGCAGATTGTCTTCCCGCGGCAGGCGAATTATGTGCTGATCGCGGAAGCGGTGGCCGATCTGCCACCGGGAAAAATTGAGTATGAAGTCCGGCTACCGTTGGCTGGGAAATTTCCCGTTGAAGAACAACGGACGACGCGCGAACTGCAGATGAAGCTGGCCCATTCCAAAGTCCGGGTCTTTCCTTTGGGGATTCCGCAACACAAACGGGACAGCACTCCCGCGCAACTCCTGGTCAAGGAGGATGCGATCGTGCTGCGTCAAAGCGGACAGGGGCAGGGGATCTATCTCCCGCTGATGCTGGACTGGGAGCCTGCACGGTCCGAGACACCCGCACAATGGCGGGCCTTGACGGTCACCGAGAATCTGAAGGTGCTCAAGCCCGACATCGCCAGCGGCCATCGGCTGCAACTGGGGAAGGACCATCACTTCTATGTGTATCGCAGCCTGGTCCGGACGTTCGAGCCGCGGGCTTGTCTGGGACACCAGACCCGTTACGAAACGGTGACGGGGCGTTTTGCACTCGACGGAGAATTGATTCCCCTGATGCTGGTGGAATAGTCAGCGTGCGATCCTGTCGGATGGTTAGGCGAAGCTGATCTTCAGTCCCACTTCTTTCATCTGCAGGAGTGCTTCCGCATTGCCTCGTGCATCATCCACGGGGTGATGCGTGTGGCGGGTCTTGCGGAGATGCTTGAAGTTAACGAAGGTGTCTTTCATCAGGCCCTTGTACAGGGAGCCGAGGTTCGTGGAGCTGAATCCGAACGGATTCGCGCCCGTGAAGTGGTGGAAGTACCAGTTGATAAACTGCCAGTCGAAGCCGTTGTTGTCCGAGACAAACATCGCCCGACCTTGGCAGTTGGCGGTGACCCAGTCGCGGAATTGCTCCATCACCAGTTTCGGATCATCGAATGCCAGGGTGTCATCGCGGGAGAACCCGCTGACAGCGAGGGCATCGGGAATGAATTTGTCGGAGATCGGTTTGAGCCGTCCGTAAAAGGTCCGCTTCAGCTCAGGTTCGACAAGAATCGCTCCGAAGCAGATCATTGAGTAATCCCCCGGAATGGGGCCGTCCGATTCGACATCCACCATTACGTAAGCCATGTGTGATTCCTTTGATATTCGTTGCTCTGCGTGATGTTATTGATCTCTGAAGGATAACGTAGGACAGTGGCCCGCGATTAGAGGTTCGGGGTGGGAATTCCAGGGGCGCGGTGGGCCTTGTTCTCTCTCCCGGCCTCCTCTACCCTGTAATGTACGTCTTGTCGTGTCTTCCCTGCCCGGCCTCCTTCCCAACTGTTTTGAAAACCACCCATGACTGACGACTTTGCCACGCTGGACCAGGCGGGTGACTCTCCCGAGAAGGTCATCGCCAAGTTGATCGACCTGTTGCGCGCCAACCACAACTACCACCAGTTGTTCGATGCGTTGCTGCTGCAGAAGAAACAGGCCTGGGGTCTGCCGTTGGCGCACCCGACGTCATTTGAGGATGTCCCGGACTCCAAGAAAGTGGAATTCGAGCAGGCTTACATCGCGGCGGCGCGGGAAGTCGGGGAACTTCTGCTGGAGGAAAAACAAATCGGGCAGGCGTGGCTGTATTTCCGGACGATCCGGGACCCGCAGCCGGTGATTCAGGCGATTGAAGCCCTCGACGAGGAGCAGCCTCCCCCCGATGAAATCGTCGACATTGCGTTGTATCAGGGAGTGGCCCCGGCGAAGGGGCTGGCGTTTCTCCTCAAGCATCATGGAACCTGCAACTCGGTGACGGCCCTCGATCAGCAACTGCGACAGCTGGCCCCTGAGCAACGGCAGGCCTGTGCCGCTTTGATGGTTCGGCAGATCTATGGTGACTTGCGGGAGTCGGTTGCGATGGATGTGGAACGCCGCACCACTCATAAGCCAGACTCCCAACTCTCCCTGGTGGAAGTGCTGCAGGGGAATCCGGAATTATTCGCGGATGACAATTACCACATTGATGTCTCGCACCTGCATGCGATCGTGCGGTTCGCGCGCTCGCTGACTCCCGCCGATCCGGAACTTCCGCTGGCCCGCCAACTGGCGGAATACGGCTCGCGCCTGGCGCCGCAGTATCAATATGCGGGAGATCCACCGTTCGAGGCCTATTATCCCGCGCACATTCATTACTTCTCGGCCTTGATCGGCGACCGTCGCGAAGAAGCGATTCGTTACTTCGAGGAAAATGTGCAGGGACAAACGCAGGACATCGAGCGGCAACTCTCGGCGTTGGGGTTAGTGGAACTGCTGATGCGTCTGCAGGAATATCCCAAAGCTGCGGAAATTGCGATTGAGCATCTGGCGCATGTCCAGGAGCAGATCGGTTTCTCACTTGGGGATCTGTGTCTGCAGGCCAACCGCCCGGATCTGTTGCAGAAACTGGCGCTGAGTCGTCAGGATCTGGTGGGTTATGCGACCTCACTGCTGATGAAATCCTGATACGATCATCCGCGGGAGAGCCATCGTGTCGCTGTATTCACAAAACCGGGCCGCCTGGAACCGACTCGCGGAATCTGCCAGCCGATTCGCGCGTCCCGCCAGCGATGAAGAATGCCGCCAGCCGTTGCAGACGCTCGATACCCGGGGCTGGCTGCCCGCTTCGGTGAAGGGGATGGATGTTCTGTGTCTGGCTTCGGGCGGGGGGTGGCAATCGATACTGTATGCGGTCGCCGGGGCGCATGTGACCGTCGTCGATCTCAGCCCGGAGATGCTCAAGCTCGACATCCGGGAAGCGTCCCGGCGCAATGTCGGGGTGCGGGTGATGGAAGCATCGATGGACAAAATGCCCGATCTGAAGGACGCGTCGTTCGACATTGTCCATCAGCCGGTGAGCACGTGTTATATTCCGGACATTGGGGCCGTGTACCAGGAAGTGGCGCGGGTACTTCGTCCGGGGGGGATTTACATCAGCCAGCACAAGCAGCCGACGAGCCTGCAGATTGTGGGGCGTGATCTGCAGGATCGGTACATCCTCGGCACGGGGTATTACCACCAGGGACCGCTCCCCCCGCCGACGGATGATTCCTATCGCGAACCGGGCGCGGTCGAATTTCTCCATCGCTGGGATCAGCTTGTCGGCGGGCTGTGCCGCTGTGGATTCGTCCTGGAAGATCTCCGCGAACCGTATCGGGGAGATCCGCAGGCCCCGCCGGGGGATTATCACCACCGTGGTCTGGCGACGCCCCCTTATGTCCGCCTCAAAGCCCGCCGTGTGGCGGAGACAGCACAGGACAAAAAATCAGGTGGCCTCTGGATTCCCGTTGAGTAAGGACTCCGCCTGTTCTCCCAGGAACTCGATCTCTCCGGTCACGACGTCGTACAGTCCCCCCACGACGGCAATCCGCCCTTCGCGGACCAGCTTCGCGAGGGTTTCGCTGCTCGCCGTCATTTCTTTTACGGTGTTCAGGACGTTTCGCCGGGCGACGAGATTCACTTCCCCCTCCAGTTCTTCGGGAGAAAGTCGGGATTCATCCGGCATGCCCCCCTTCGGAATCGACTGCTGGATATCCTTGAGGACGTATTCCAGGTGTTCGCACCCGGTCTGTTGAAAGATCGAACCTTTCGATCTGGCGAGATTGAAGGCGGCGGTCACTGCGCCGCAGCGGGTATGTCCCATGACCAGGATCAGTTTGGCCCCGGCGACGGCGCAGGCGTATTCGATACTTCCCAGAATCTTGCGGCTGATGATGTTGCCGGCGACCCGGACGCTGAAGATATCTCCCACCCCCAGATCGAAAATCAATTCCGCAGGGGTACGTGAATCGATACAACTCAGGACGACCGCGAGCGGATGCTGGCCCGAGGAGGTGGCCTTCACCTGCCGTCCCAGGTCGCGGGTCAAAGGTGTTCCGTCCCGGAAACGTTCGTGCCCGTCCCGCAGGATTTGAAGGACTTGCGCGGGGCTCAGCTTCGACTGCAAGTCGTGCGTGGAATAGTCGACGTATTGAATGTGGTCCTTGAGATGATATTTCTTGCGGAATCCTTTCAGGCTTACCTCCACTCCCCGTGCAGGAGCGGTCTGTTCCTTGAAATCCCGGATCAGCCCGAGGACGTCGGGATCAATATAGTCCGTATTGCCGGCGTCGAGGAGGACGTGCCCTCCGCGTGGAATCTGATTGAGGGCTTCATCGAGGGCGGCACGGTGAAAGAATCCCACCTGGTTCGCGAGTTCGATATGCAGCACTTCGCCACCGAGGTGTTTTTCGACGATGCGGCGGAGGGGACGGCGGAAGCTGCTATGCAGGATGAAAGCGATGCTGACCCCCAGCCCGATGAGAATTCCCATCAGGAGATCGGTGAGGACAATGGCGACGAGCGTGACCGCGAAGGGAAGGAACTGGTTCCAGCCGTCGTTCCACATCTGGCGGAACAGGAGGGGATTGGCCAGCTTGATGCCGGTCGCCAGCAGAATGGCCGCCAGGCAGGAGAGGGGAATCAGGTTCAGATAGCGGGGGAGAAAGATCACAGAGAACAACAGGAGCAGACCATGCACGATGGTCCCCAGCTTGGAGTGGACGCCGGCGTCGATGTTCACCGAACTGCGGACGATGACGGAGGTGACAGGAATCCCCCCCAGCATGCCGGCGGTCATGTTGCCGATGCCCTGCGCGATCAGTTCGCGGTTGGGAGGAGAGATCCGCTGTTCGGGGTCGATCTTGTCGACTGCTTCCAGGTTCAGGAGGGTTTCCAGCGAGGCAATGGCGGCAATGGTCATGGCTCCCATGTAAATGCGGGGATTCAGCCATTGCGTGAAGTCCGGCCAGCGGAGGTAGTCGAGCAGTTCCGAGAACTGCGTCGGGACGGGAACCTGAACGAGATGCGTGGGACCAATAGACCACTTCGCCCCCCACGGGCGGAGCAGTTCGCTCAACGCGATTCCCAGAAAGACGACCGCAAGAGGAGCGGGAATTTTTGCCCGTTTCACGGACGGGATTTTGTCCCAGAAAATCAGGAGCAGGAAGGAGAGCAGACCAATGGCCGCTGCCCCCCAGTGATAGTCTCCGAGGAGTGCCCCGAGTTCGGAGAAAGTATTCTGGTGATCGGGCTGATCGAACGACATATCCCCTTCGGGGTCAGCATCATGTCCCAGGACGTGGGGGATCTGCTTCAGAATGAGGATCACGCCAATCGCGGCCAGCAGCCCCTTGATGACACAGGACGGGACGAAAGCCGAGAGAAATCCGATGCGAACAACACCGAGAAAAATCTGCAGCAGTCCCGCGATGACGACGGCGAGCTGAAAGGATTCAAACGTGCCGAGCATGGCGATCTGCGCGGCGACCAGCGCCGGGGAACTGGCCGAGGGGCCGGAAACGCTGGTGTGCGAGCGGCTGATAACGCCGACGAGGATGCCCCCGATGATCCCGGAAACGATCCCGGAGAAGAGAGGGGCCTGGGAGGCGAGCGCCACACCGAGACAGAGAGGGAGAGCGACGAGGAATACGACCATTCCTGCCGCCAGGTCACGCGCTAAGTTCTTGCCATTCAATGTTTTTGAGTCTGTCATGCTACCTGTTTCCAAACCTTTGAATCCGTTCGTACCGCGTGAATCTTACGGTTTCGTAATGTTTTGGCGAGGGAAAAAACCGGCTCGGAAATCGAGAAATCGACAAAATAGCCGTCACCCAGGGAAGAGAATGCTGGTCCGTTTGGATTGGCGATCTGCAAGCGGGCGTGAGAAACCGGTTTTTCTCGCCCGGTTGTCTGCATTCTGGGCAGGGGTAAGATCTTGCCCCATAGGAATTTATGCGGATGTAATCTGTGTCGATTCGGGTGTAAGTTCTCGCTTGCGGAAACTTGACGATGGTCCTCCAGACAGTACAATCAACAATCCGCTTCAGACCGGGGGTTCAAACCCCCGAATTGAGAACAGGAACGTCGGAGGGGCTGCGGTTCTTCCGACGTAATTTTGTGGCTGCGAACGGACTTTTCGAAGTCGCTGTTCGCTGCGGAGCTTAGGGCGCGTGGCGCAATCGGTTAGCGCGCCGGCCTGTCACGCCGGAGGTTGCGGGTTCGAGCCCCGTCGCGCTCGCTCTAGTGCAGAAAGAAAGCCGGGTTGTTTTCACAACCCGGCTTTTCTGTTCTTTGATAAAAGGCTCTGGACGAAGTGAGGTTTCCTGAAAACCGCGAGTCAGCGTGATCACCAACCGCATTTTGTCAGGGCTCACTTTGCTGAGCAGTTACTCCGTTGACTTAACTCTGCAATTCCGTTGTCCAGTAGGCCTCATCGAGGAAGTTCCGCCAGGAAGCATACTTCATCGTCCCTAACTGCTGGGAAAGCATGGGGCTGCGGAGCGGTTTCACCGGGGCCTTGTAGAGCCGCATCCCGGCTTCATCCGGAGTGCGGCCCCCCTTGCGGACATTACACCGCAGGCAGGCGCAGACGATATTCTCCCAGGTGGTCTGACCGCCGCGGCTTTTGGGGACGACGTGGTCAAGGCTCAACTGGTGCGTGCTGAAGCGATGGCCGCAGTACTGGCAGCGATTTTCATCCCGCAGGAAGATGTTCCGGCGGTTGAATTTCACGACATTTCGAGGGAAACGGTCGTAATTCAGCAGGCGGATGACGCGCGGGACCTGGATGTCGAAATTGACTCCCTTGATCCAATCATCGTGCTCGTCGCGCGATTCCATCGCGGCCCGGAACTGGCTGACTTCGAGCCAGCTCTGGAAGTCATACGAGACGTATGAGCCGTTTTCGACGCTGATGACCTCTGCCAGTTCCTTCCAGAGCAGGCAGAACGCCCGCCGGACCGACATGACCTGAATCGCCAGATACGTGCGATTCAGCACCAGGACGGAGGACTGCATGGCAACACTTGGCCCCAAACCCATTCCGCACCACTCCTTTCGGATCACTCCAATGCAGATTGCGTAGAGATCGCGTCAAAACCTGATAGGAAACACGGCCTTTCAAACGTCAGCCGGGAGGCTGAAAACCCGGTCCCATGCACAGTTTGCAAGGGACTTTTATATGGAGTCCTGCCGCCGTCTGTTGGTTCGGGCGGAAGGGTGAATTCGTGGACAATTCCCCGGGATGGGGTCACAGAATTGTACCAGCCCGATTTCGAAACGGACAACTGATTTTGGCGGTTTGCGGGGGTTTTGGAGGGGGATGTTCACCGGGATTTCATATTCATCCCGGGGGATGGAGGGGGGATCGAAAAGGCCGGAATGGGGATGTCGTGACCTGGGTTTTTACTCGGCAGCTTCGGTCCCGTCGGCCTGTGGGGTGAGGCCCAGGGTTTCCGCGTGGGGTTGCATCGCGGCGATGACGAAGGCGATGTGTTCGTCGAAATCGACGCCGAGTTCCTCCGCGCCGCGGGTCATGTCTTCGCGTTTCACGTTGGCGGCGAAGGAGGCCTGCTTCATTTTCTTTTTGACGCTCTTGGGGGTGAGCCCTTCGAGGCGGCCGGGGCGGACGAGGGCGCAGGCGGTGATGAAGCCGGCGAGTTCATCGCAGGCGTAGAGGGTCTTGTCGAGCGGTGAAGTGCGAGGGTACTGATCCTGCAGGTAGTCGGCGTGAGACAGGATGGCGTAGATCAGCTCCTCGGGGTAGCCCTTCTCGCGAAGGATTTTGGAGCCTTGAATCGGGTGGTCGGCAGGAGTGGGCCAGCGCTCGTAGTCGAAGTCATGGAGGAGGGCGGTGGTTCCCCACAGTTCCTCATCGGCCCCGAATTTTTTCGCGTAGGCACGGACTGCACATTCGACGGCGAGCATGTGCTTGATGAGGCTGTCGCTGTGGACGTATTCGTGGAGGAGGGCCAAGTGGTCAGTACGGTTCATGGTCAATTTGGTTCTTGATTCATTTTGAGGTCTGTCAGGTCGTTGCCAGAATAACCGACGAGGCTCAGTCGATGAACTGGAACGAATAGAGGTCGGCGTCGGCAAGTTTGAAGTGGAGGCGGACCGGGCGGTTGGCGAGCATGCTGACGTCGGGGTTGTCTTTCCAGGTGACGGTCTGCTCGACGTTGTCGCCGAAGAGTTCATCGGCCTCAGCGAGTGAATAGCCGGGGAGGGGCTTGCCGTCGGGGTCCTGGATTTCGATCCGCACATTCCCCAGCGCGGATGTGGCGTAGTTGATCTTGAGCTTCTTCCCGGTGAACTGGATTGGTTTCGTGATCAGCTCGCCGCCGTCGAGCGGGGCATGCAGGGAGACGAAACCATCGAGGCGGATGGTGTAGCGGCGGAGCCGGTGCATGTCGTCCCGCCAAGCCCCTTCGTTGAAGTGGAGGGAGATTTCGCGGGGGAAGCCGGGACGATCCGCAGCGGTTTCGAACAGACCGTAACTCTGGTAGTTGTCGCCATAGATCCAGCGTCCTTCGGCTTCGGGGCCGGGGGGGAGAAAGGCTTCGCTCCAGCGGTGGAAGGCCCGGCCGTCGCGGCTGGTCATGAACAGGCCGTCGGTGATTTCGGCACCCGTGTAGGCCCCGCTGCTCTCAATCGACCTGGCGAACTGGGCACGAGTTTTGACCGGTTCGAGTTGCCGGGCGTGGTTTGTCAATGGGCGTGCGACGAAGCGGGTAGGGAAGCCCATCAGGATATGTGGCGCACGGTAGTAGGGAGCGATCTGGTTCGTGTACATCTGTTGGGGATGAGCATCAGCATACGTGAGGCCGAGGGGTTCGGACCAGGATTGGAAATCGGTGGAATAGGAGACGCCGATGGAGCGGAGGCCTTTGAAGTGGTCTTCGCTGAAATAGCGGACATACATGACGTAGCGCTGGCGGGCATTGTCCCAGAAGACGGTGTTGTGGGAATCGAAGGCCCCTTTCGTGACGACGGGGGCGCTGCTCAGTTTCGACCAGCGAATGCCATCGGCCGATTTGAAAGTCAGCAGTCCCTTACTGGCGATGGTGCCTCCCACGGCTTTGAAACGCTCCTCCGGTTTGCAGTAGGGGTTGGTGTCCTTGAAGGGAGCGAAGTTATGAGTCTCGTAGCCATCGCGCCAGATGATGTTGTTGTCCTTTGAGCCGGGCCAGTCGCGGAGGCCGAGGTGGGGCTTTTTCCAGTGGATGCCATCGGTGCTTTCGGCGTAGCAGACGACTTCCGGTTGAGCCTGGCGCAGAGGAGGCGGGTCGATGAGGTAGCGATGGCCGCGATAGTACATGCGGTACAGGTCCCCGTCCTGTATGACGGTCGGATAACCGCTGGCGTTCCCTTCCCAAGGCTGGTCGAACTTCAACGCGACTTCGCGGGGAGTGGGGTGATGCAGGCGGAGTTCGACGCGGCCTTCCAGTCGTTCCGTGAGGGCATTATCGACGAAGAGTTCGCGGCGCGAGCCGAGATTGAGGGGTTCGGCCGCAGCGGCGGGAAAGGCGACGGCGACGAATCCTGCGAAGAGGTGTATGAGGCGTTTCATGTTTTTTGGTGAGACCGTTGTGACGTCCATCAAAACAGTGGCAGATTCAGTAGTACACGGAGGAATGTTCCGCTGGTCAGGATAGCAAAAGGGGCGCGACGGAACACTGAAAAGTGGAAATCGAGTTGCAAGATTGGTCCGCACCGCGGACCCTACAGAAGAAGTGGTCAGAGCGAGTCTGTGAGAGCAACGAAGAGTGAGGCGACAATGAAGACACAATTGTGGCTGGTGGTGATGTTCACCCTGGGAATGGCCCAAGTCAGCAGGGGGGAGCTGCTGGTCGGTGGGGCGACGGTGAGTATTACTCCCGATCGGCCGATTGCCTTATGGGGGCAGATGAACACCCGCATCTCGCGAGAGGTCGAGAGTCCCGTCACGGCGACGATTGTTGCGCTGGAAACACAAGCAGAGGGGAAGAGCCGTGAGCAGACGGTTCTCGTCGCGTGCGATCTGGTGGCAGTTCCGAAGATCGCGCTGGAAAAGATCCGGGAGAGGGTCGGGAAGTCGCTGAAAGATTTTCCACTGCAGAAGATCATTGTGAGTGCGACGCATACGCACACAGGGCCGGTGCTGACGGAAGGGGTGTATGAGATTCCCAAAGAGGGGGTGATGCAGCCGACGGAATACATCGACTTCTTCGCCGATCGCGTGGCGGAGGGAATTGTCTCCGCGTGGAATTCTCGCAAGCCGGGGAGCGTGGGGTGGGGGATGGCGCACGCGGTCATCGCCCAGAACCGGCGGGCGGTCTACAACGATGGGACGGCGGTGATGTATGGGAAGACGGATGGGCCGACGTTCCGGATGTTCGAGGGGTACGAAGACCATGCGGTGGACGTGCTCTGCTTCTGGGGTGGAAACGGAAAGCTGCTGGCGACAGCAATCAACGTGCCCTGTCCGGCGCAGGAAGTGGAAGGGCGATCGGCCGTGAACGCGGACTTCTGGCACCAGGTGCGGGAAAAGATCCGCGCGGAGCATGGGGCGCAGGTGCACGTGCTGGGCTGGACGGGGGCAGCGGGGGATCAGTCGCCGCATCTGATGTTTCGCAAGCGGGCGGAGGAGCGGATGATGCGACTGCGCGGGCTGGATCGGCTGAACGAGATCGCACGGCGGATCGTCGCGGCGTGGAAGGAGGCCTACGAAGGGGCGAAACAGGAGAAGCATACCGATGTGCCACTCGTTCATCACAGCGAGGTACTTGAGCTGCCGCGTCGGGAAGTGACGAAGCGGGAGTGGGAAGTCGCGAAGTCGAAGATCGCGGAACTGTCGCAGAAGAAGGGGGCGCAGACACTCCTCCATTGGCATGGCGGGGTTGTTGAGCGGTACGAGCGGCAGCAGGCGGGGAAGGTGGAACCTTACACGATGGAACTTCACGTTGTCCGGTTGGGGGACGTGGTCATCGCGACGAATCCGTTTGAGATGTATACGGATTACGGGATGCAGATCAAAACGCGAAGTCCGGCGGTGCAGACGTTTGTGATCCAGTTGACCGGGCCAGGGACGTATCTGCCGTCACAACGGGCGGTGATCGGCGGCGGTTACAACGCGGTCGCGGAGAGCAACGAGGTTGGGCCGGAGGGAGGTCAGATCCTGGTCGACCGGACAGTGGAGCGGATGCTGGGGTTGTGGAAAGGGAAGTGAGAGTGGAGAAGGGGAGATTTGCATGACAATTGGACTTGGGCCGTGGTAGTTTGTAGCGGATTCGTTTTCTGGTTGTTGCTCTTCAAGCAGAATTTCATCTGAGGTTAGTTCCATGCGACGATGTTTTGTTCCGGTGTTCTGCGCGGTTGTTGCATTGAGTTGCTTTGCGGTTTTGGCGGAAGAGAAAGAGGGGGCGTTTACGCGGAAGGAAGATGTGGTTTACGGGCGGAAGTTCGGCTCGGCTTTGACGCTGGACGTGTTTACGCCGCGCGCGAAGAGCAATGGAGTGGGAATTATCTTTGTAGTGAGTGGGGGCTGGTACTCGAGTCACGATGATATTGACCGGTATGCGAAGCCGTTTATTGTGCAACTGGCGGAGCGGGGTTACACGGTGTTTGCTGTGGTGCACGGGAGCCAGCCGCGATATTCGATCCCTGAAATTCTGGGGGATCTGGACCGGGCGGTGCGGTTTGTGCGATTGCATGCGACGGAGTACAAGATCGATCCGGAGCGAATCGGCGTGTGTGGTGCTTCGGCGGGGGGGCATTTATCGCTGATGCTGGGGACGACCGGGAAAGATGGGAATCCGGAGGCAACGGATCCGGTGGAGCGCGTTTCCAGCCGGGTGCAGGCGGTGGCGTGTCTGTTTCCGCCGACGGATTTTTTGAATTATGGCAAAGAAGGTGAGAACGGTCTCGGGCGAGGCATTCTGGAGGGCTTCAAGGCGCCGTTTGAGTTCCGAGAGATCGACAAGCGGGGGCGGACGATCACACCGGTGACCGATGAGCAAAAGATCTTAGTGATCGGGCGGGATATTTCGCCGGTGAACCATGTGTCGAGTGATGATGCGCCGGCGCTGATCATTCACGGGGACAAGGATCTGCTCGTGCCGCTGCAGCAATCGGAATTGATCGTGGAGCGGTTCAAGATGCGGGGAGTCCCTTACAGTCTGGTGGTCCGGCCCGGTGAGAAGCACGGCTGGAAGGACTACAGTCCGGACATCAAATTGATGGGGGACTGGTTTGATAAGTATCTTGTGGCCAAAGTGGGGAAGTGAGAATTTTCCGCGGATGCTCCTCGAGCTGCGAAGGAATGGTGCGAGATGAGAGTTTTGGTTCTTGGGCTGGTGTGCTTCGTGACTGCAGTTTGGGGAGGGGATGCTTGTGCGGTTGAGATTCAGTTGCGGCGAACGGCGGGGAATGTTCCTTTCGGGTTGATTGGTGAGGTGGGGAGTGGTAAAGCACCGGCACCCACGCTGTTTGTGATTGCACATGGCCTGGACGTGATGCGGACGGAGGAAGTGTATACGGAGGTAGCGGTGCAGTTGGCACGAGAGGGGTGGGTGTGTGTGATCCTTGAGCCGCCGTGTCATGGAGAGGATGTGGTCCCGGGTGAGCCCAAGTATCTCGAGGGGTGGCGTTCCCGGGTGGAACGGGACCAGGAATTTATTGGTGCGTTTACGGCGAAGGGGCGGGCGGTGCTGGATCTGTTGATCGCCGAGAAGGTGGCTGATCCGGATCGCGTGGCGGTGTACGGGACGTCGCGCGGGGGTTTTCTGGCGTATCACCTGGCGGCGGCGGAGCCACGGATTAAGGCCGCGGCGGGAGTTTCGCCGGTGACGCGACTCACGGCGTTGCGTGAGTTTTCGGGGATGAAGGACCCCGCCAAGGCGGAGCAGTGGGATGTGGCGCGGCTGGGATCGAAGCTGGCGGGGCGTGCGATCTGGCTGAGTATCGGGAATAATGATCTGCGGGTGAATTGCGATGACGCGATTGCGTTTACGCGGTCGGTGGTCCGCGCCAGCGCCCGGCCTGACAAGCCGGAGGCGATCATTCCCGTGGAATTACTTGTGGGTCCGGCGGCGGGGCATACGAAAATCGAGAAGGCGCATGAGCGACTGGCGGAGTGGTTGCGGAAAACGGTTTTGTTGCGGCCAGATGAGACGCCTGGGGGACGATGAGTAGATCCTCGTCGACCGGACGGTGGAGCAAATGCTGGGGCTGTGGAATGGGAATTAGTTAATGGAGAGGCCAAAAGTCAGAGACGCTCGCATTCTTGGTTCTCAGTCAAGGATAGACCCCGTCGCGACGCATTTGCTCCCCTCATACAATTCAAATCTTCGTCCTAAACGCAGAGCATCATGAGGAGCTTGCGGGGACAAGAAATGAACAACGGCTTGCCATTCCCACTCTGAACTGTGCATCTCGTCCTTATGGAGTGTCAAAGACCACCCTTCTTTGGCAGGCCAGGGCTCGTCAAGAAATCGAACGACGGTTGAATATCCGCGGTCGGATAAATTGAACGGCGGGTTTTGTCGGCCCCCCTTCTCAGGTGTGATCCAAGAGATCGTCGCTTTCTTTTGGATCATAATTACTCCAAATACCAAAGTCGAAGTTTTTGCTGCTGATTAGCAGGAGCGGTTGGGGTCGCGGGACCAGGTGTACCATGAGTAGCCGAGGACGGTGGCGATCAGGAAGCCGATGAAGACCATCTGGGTCAATAAGAGAACGGGGCCGGACATACCGGTGAGTGTGAGGGCCAGGATGGCGGCACCGCCAACGAAGAACAGACGGCCGGTGAGGCGGTTGGTTTTGTTCCAGCAGGTTTCGCTGCTGAGGGTCCACGGGGTGCGGACGCCGACGAAGAACGTGCTGCGGAGTTTGCCCAGCATGTTCCCGATGACCATGAACAGCACGCCGACGCCGATCATCGCGATGCGGTCGATGGGGACTTTGTACCCCAGGGCGGTGATGTCGATACCGACTCCCATGGCAAACAGGAGCAACACGACGCTGATCCAGATGGCGCGGTACGCCTTCCAGGAGAGGAGCAGGTTCTGACGGCGGGGTTCCGCGAAGGGGATGACGCTCAAGAGGAGAGTGATCCCCAGCACAACCGCGGGCATGAGGAACAACGACACGGGGCCGGCGTACTGGTCCGGCTGGCCGTGGATATTCCAGTGCATGGGAACGCGGGCATCGGCGGGGAGTTGCATCCAGACAAAGGCCGAGACCGTCGTCAGGGCCAAAGTCATGACGAACGAGAAGACCAACGGCGGCAGTAGAAAACGGGACAGGGAGGGCGTGGCCGATTCCTGTTCAGGAGCGAGCGTGGGTTGCATGTTTCTTTCCTTTCCGCCGTGCTGCAGGTTGCGGGGGGATCTGAAAAGCCTCGAGCAGGGCACTGAGAGCTTCTTCGAGGATCGAGAGATTCAACGTGTAATAGATCGTGGTTCCCTGGCGGCGTCCCTGGATGAGGTCCGCCTGCTTGAGGATGTTGAAATGCTTGGAGAGAGTGGGCTTGGATTGCGGAAAATGTTCCGCAAGTTCCCCGGCACTCAAATCCTTTTGCCGAAGGAGTTTGAGGATGGCGCGGCGGGTGGGGTCGCTGAGAGCACGGTAAACGTTGTTCATAGAGATCAAAGGAGAGGAATTTTGAAGATTAGATTCCGGCCATGGCGCCTCAAGGATTGGAAACGGGGAGAGCGACGGAACGGATCAGAAAATCTGACGGGCAGGTTGATTTGCCTGTCTTTATTTCGCCATTTGGCTAATTATATGAATGACGAAACAGGAGGGCAAGGGGGGCTGAAAGTGAAAGAAGGGATACCCGGAAGAATAATCCGCCATTCGAAAATTCGTTGCAGTTGATGACTTGGAGATGCCCGGCGTTGGGTGGCTGACTCGATTGTGAATCATTGGAATACGTCACGAAAAAGTCCGGGGCTGATTTGCGCAGTTTTTGCCGGACGGGGCAAAATCAGGCAGATTCCCCGCCCGATTTTGCCTCACTGCGGCCTTAAAAAAGTGCTAAACTGAACAATCGTTGAATGGGAACCGCTCACAGTTATTTTGTGTGTTGGCGCGCTCGATAAATTGCGACGGAAATTCTCTGCGCAGGCCGATATATTGCCCTATCAACAGCCTTCGAGGGACTTGGCCGGGGAGTTGTGTCGACATGATGGTTCGTCAAACCAGGAACACGTTTCTCCTGGGCACCCTTGTTCTCGCAATTTCCAGCCAGATCGTCGTGGCGCAAGCTCCCGCACCCGCACCCCCGGCGGTCGCGGGGGATAAAGATGCGCTGTTCAAGAAGGTGGAAAAGGCGATTCTGGCTTCCAGCCTGCGGCGATTGACCGCGGGGAAATACACTCCGTGGCAGATCGTCCACGGAGTTCTCGCCTTCAAGCACGACTTCATCCTCAAAGATCCGGACAAGGGGCCCAAGGCCACGATCTCCGGGATTGAATGGATGGCAAGCGGAGTGCTCCACGAAGGTCAGCCTTTGTGGGAGAAGACTCCCTACGGTGGACGGGGTCATCCCTTCACCCATCCGTATGCGTTCGAAGGACACCCGACGCAGTTCATGGGCTACATGTCCATGTGCGACCTGCCGCTGGATTTCAAATTCAAGACCGGGGCGAGTGGTGAAATCACTGTCCGGGACATCATCAACGATGCCAAGATGCAGCTTCGCGAAGGTCCGGAAGTGACCTGGACGCTGTGGGCGCTGGCGCACTACATTCCTCCCGATTCCGAATGGGTGAATGCCTACGGAGAAGCGTGGAGCATCGAACGGCTGGTACAGATTCAGACAAACGAATCGGTCTACTCCGCGGCCTGCGGTGGAACGCACGGCTTGTTCGCCCTCGCCTATGCCCGGAACCGGTACATCGCCACCCGCAAGCCCATTCGGGGAGTGTGGCTGGAAGCGGACATGAAGATCCGGCGGTTCATCGCCGAAGCGAAGACGATGCAGAATCCGGACGGGTCGTTCTCCAGCAACTATTTCCAGAGCCGGGAACAGAGTTCCGATTTTCCGAAGCGTCTCCCCGCAAACGGCCACATGCTGGAGTGGCTGATGGTCGCGCTGCCGCAGCAGGAACTGCAGTCCGAGTGGATCACCCGGGCGGTCGATTCCGTGGCGACGGACCTGTTGAACAACCGGAGCGCGCAAGTGGACTGCGGTCCGCTGTTCCACGCGGTCCACTCGCTGGTGCTGTATAACTTCCGGATGAATCCGAACGCCAAGCCGCTGGCTTATCCGTTGACCGGGAAGGGGCGGTTGGAAGCGACGGTGACGGCGATGCAGACTCCGAAGGAACTCCCCAAGGAAGCTCCCAAGGCTGATGCCCCGAAGAAGTCGGAGCCGCCGAAGGCCGGAGCGTCCCCGACGGAAACCCCGAAGTCTGAGGTCGCTAAGCTCGAGATGGCAAAGACGGAACCGAAGGGTGAGCCGTCGAAGAAGCTGCCGGAGATTCCCAAGGCCGCGTCGGTGATTCCGCCGCAGCACAACAAGACGATCGGGATCCTGGACATCGAGGAGTCAGACGACGACAAGGTGACGGGTGATTTGATCGTTCCGAATCCGCCCAAAACGGACGCTCCCGCGGCCCCCGCTCCGAAGGAGTGAGGATCAAGAGCAGGTTCTCTACTCGCTTTTCTCCAGACTTTCGGCGGGGCGGCTGAGCATCAGGCTGGGGCGGAGTTCGCCCTCTTCCGTCAGGCGGGCAAGCCCGCAGAGTTCGCCGCTGTGATTGAGGCAGGCGACTTCCGCTTCGTGGGGCAGATCGCGCAGTGCAAGCGTGACGTAGCGGCCGTGGGAGAGGTTCCAGAGGGCTTCATCCTCCAGCGTACCGGGGAGATGATCGACGGCCCGCGCGAGAGGCCGCGGTGGCCATCGCGCCAGTTTTCGAGTGTGAGATCATCGGGTGAGACGCCGCGAGTGATGTCGAACGAGCCGATGGCGGTCCGTTCGAGGTTGCTCATGACCGCGGCGGTGCCGACCTGCCGGGCGAGATCCCGTCCCAGCGAGCGAACGTAGGTTCCCGAGCCGCAATGGATGTCGAGAACCAGCTTCGGGTACTCGTATTCCACAATCTGCAGGGCATGAATCACGACCGTGCGGGGTTCGAGTTCAAATTCCTTGCCGCGCCGGGCCAGCTTGTAAGCACGGCGGCCACCGATTTTCTTGGCAGAGAAGCGAGGCGGAACCTGCTGGATCTTGCCCACGAACTGCGACGCGGCCTGTTCCAGTTCCTCGCGCGAGGGGATCGGGGGATTGGGAAGCTCATGAACTTCCCCTTCGACGTCCTCGGTTTCACTTTCGCGGCCGAGCAGGAATTCGCCGCGGTAGTGTTTGGGCTTATCCTGCAGATACGAGATCAACCGAGTTCCTGCGCCGACGGCGACGAGCAGCACACCGGTGGCGAGAGGATCGAGCGTTCCGGCATGGCCGACTTTCAAGTCTCCGGCCAGAATCTGGACGCGGTCCACGACCTGACGGGAGGTCATGCCCGCGGGCTTGTTGAGATTCAGGACTCCGCAGTCGTGCGCAGGAGGAATCCAGATCTCGAACGGGGGGATGTTCTCTGAGAGGGAAGACATGGCTTACGCCATCGCTCCGGAACCAACCCGTTGATGCCTGCGGTTGAGGGCAGCTTCGATGAACCCCGAAAACAGGGGATGCGCCTGGGGGGGCTTCGATTTGAATTCCGGGTGGAACTGCACCGCCAGGAACCAGGGATGATCCGGAACCTCGACGATCTCGACCAGGCTGCTGTCGGAGTTGTGACCCGTGGTGTGCAGGCCGGCGTCGAACAGCCGTTGACGATAGGCGGGATTGAACTCGTAGCGGTGGCGATGGCGTTCGTGGACTTTTGTCATGCCGTAGGCCTGTGCCGCCCGGGATCCGGGGGAGAGGAAGCATTCCTGCGAACCGAGGCGCATCGTTGCACCCTTATGGGTGACGTTGCGCTGTTCATCCAAGAGGCAGATGACGGGGTTGGTGGTGTCGTCGGCGAATTCGGAACTGTTCGCATCGCTGAGCCCGAGGACGTTGCGGGCGTATTCGATGACGGCACACTGCATGCCGAGGCAGATCCCGAAGAAGGGGATCTGCTGTTCGCGAGCGAAGCGGATGGCCTCGATCTTCCCTTCGATTCCCCGCATGCCGAACCCGCCGGGGATGAGGATGCCGTCCACATTGGAGAGGAGGGCTTCCGGACCCTGTTCCTGCAGGTCTTCCGATTCGATGCGGTGGACGATGACCCGTGCCGAGTGGGCGATGCCGGCATGGTCGAGGGCTTCGTACAGGGACTTGTAGGCGTCCTTGTGCTGCATGTACTTGCCGACGACGGCGATGGTGACTTCGTGCTGCGGATTGCGGACACGGTGGAGCAGGTCTTCCCAGACGCTCATGTCGAGGGGCTTGGCGTTGAGGCTGAGTTTTTCAACGATCAGCTTGTCGAGGTCGTTTTCGACGAGGCCGAGGGGGACTTCGTAGATGGAGAATTCCTTGTCCGGTTCTTCGATGACGGCGTTCTTTTCGACGTTGCAGAAAAGGGCGATTTTCTCGGCGTTGCCCCGGCCGAGTTCCCGTTCGGTGCGGACGATGAGGATGTCGGGCTGGATACCGATCTGGCGGAGTTGGCCGACGCTGTGCTGCGTGGGCTTGGTTTTCAGTTCGCGGGCGGCTTTGAGATAGGGGACCAGAGTGAGGTGGATGAACAGGCAGTTGGATTTGCCGATGTCGAGGGGGACCTGGCGGATGGCTTCGAGGAAGGGGAGTCCTTCGATGTCGCCGACCGTGCCCCCCAGTTCGGTGATCACGACGTCCACGTCGGGAGAGTCCATCCGCAGGACGGCGTCCTTGATCTCATCGGTAATGTGGGGGATGACCTGGACTGTGTTGCCGAGGTACACGCCGCGGCGTTCTTTCTCGATCACGCTGAGATAGATCCGCCCCGTCGTGTAGTTGGATTCGCGGGAGAGGGGGCCGTTGGTGAAGCGTTCGTAGTGCCCCAGATCGAGGTCGGTTTCGGATCCATCGTCGAGAACGTAGACCTCGCCGTGCTGGAAGGGGCTCATGGTGCCGGGGTCGACGTTGAGATAGGGGTCGAGCTTCTGCATCCGGACCTTGAGGCCTCGTTTTTCGAGGAGAAGTCCGATGGAAGCGGCGGTCAAGCCTTTGCCCAAAGAACTGACCACGCCACCCGTAACGAAAATGTGCTTAGTCATGGAATCCGTTCTGGAAGAGATCGTTCAGGGGCCTGAGCGACACGCTCCACAAGCGGTCCAGACTGTCGCCTCAGGCGGCCCGTTTTCCGACGGCCGTTTGCCGGTGCCGTTCGACGAACTGAGCATACTCTTCCGGCGTGTCGATTCCAACCGCAGCCTGCTCGATGATCCCAACTCGAATCTCCGCACCAGCTTCCAGCGCGCGAAGTTGTTCCAGCTTTTCGAGGCGTTCGAGGGGAGATTGCGGCATACGGGTGTACTGCAGCAGAAAGTCGCGGCGGTAAGCATAAATTCCCAGGTGCAGCAGCCACGGAGAATGTTCTTTGCCGATGAGATCGTCGATGGATTCGTCGCGGGAATAGGGGATCGGCAGACGGCTGAAATAGATCGCCCGTCCTTCGGGAGAGGCGACCAGTTTCACGCAGGAAGGGGATTCCAGATCGGCCTTGCGGCGGAACGGGGTGGCGAGGGTCGCCATCTCGGCGTTGGGGTTTTCGCGCATGAGTTCGACCAGAAGATCGATGCAGCCCGGTTCGATTTCCGGTTCGTCCCCCTGGATGTTCACAAACAAATCGACTTTCGAGGAACAGCGGCGGGCCACTTCCGCGATCCGGTCAGTACCGCTGGGATGTTCGCCGGTCATTTCGACGCGGCCACCAAATTCCCGAACGGCGTTGGCGATTTCATCGCTGTCGGTGGCGACGATGACCTGCGCGAGGCTGCGGGCACGGGAAGCGGATTCCCAGGTGTGCTGCAGGAGCGGCTTGGAGGTCTCGCTGAGCAGGAGCTTGCGAGGGAGACGTGTGGAAGCCAAACGGGCGGGAATGATGCCGTATGCGGTCATGGGAAAGCCTCGCGACGAGGACGGATAAAAGGTGTCAAACCGGGTGGGATTTATACCAGAGGCCCCGATTTTGAGGCGAGAGCATTTCCCGCCCGTATAACCGGGCGTGGTTGCGCGGGGATTCTGGGGTGTTTCCGACCGGTCGGTCGCGGGGAAATGAGGAGTTGTGACCTATTTTCTCCCATCAGTCAGGTCGATGTTCTCGACTCGTAGTTTACCGGCTTCGAGGGTCAGTTTGCCGGTGTAGAGCGTTTTACCGCTTTGTTCCGCCAGAGAGATTGCGAACTCACCGGCAGGGAGTTGATCGAACTCAAACCGTCCTGTTTTTTCCGACAGGACCGTAGAGAAGATTTCGTTGCCGGGTGATTTCAGGCTGAGGTAGCCCTCCTTGAGAAGCTGGCCGTTGAGGCGAACTTCCCCCTGCAGGCGGGCTTCGGGGGTGAGGGTGACGGTGAGCCTTTCTTCGCGGTCGGTCCATTCCAGGCGCTGTCGTCCGTAGCCGGGGGCTGTGACGGTGATTGTCCCGTCTTCGCAGCCCGGTTCGCGAAACAGAGCGTTTCCTCTGCCGTCGGCGCTGACCGCAAGTTGATGGGTGTTGCTGTAGTTCCAGACGAAATTTTGAATGTTTCCGTGTTGCGCTTTGATCTGGTCTTCAATCAGCCCCACGGTGGCGTTCGGGATTGCTTTTCCCGTGGTGGCTTCTTCGACGTCGATGTCCAGGGGGACAAACGGCTTCAGGCGGATCTTCAATTTCGCCGGGTCGGGGAGTTGATCGAGAGGTGAGGATTGGGCGCGATCCACGATGGCCAGGCCGATTCCCGGAGCGGACACGATCAACCGTTCCCAGTGGTTCGCATTGATGTCGGTGATCGTAAAGAGACCATCGTCGCGCGTGAAATTGATGCCGTACACCATAAATCCCACATAAATATCGCCTGCCAATTCTCCTTGGTTTCGCACTCTGGGGGTTGAGACGCGAATATTGAAGTTACGAACCGGCTTGTCGCGTTCATCGAAAACGATGCCGTTGATGGCACCCCCCGTAGATATCTGGATTTTGTTCAACTCGCCGGTTTTGAGACGGGCGCCCCTGTGATCGCTGTAGCCGGTCTTGTAGAAATCGAAGGTAAACCCGACCTGGGGGAGATCTTGCAGCGCGAATTCTCCTTTTGCGTTTGTTCTGGTTCCGCGTTCCGTCAACTAGATGGGGTTACAGACGCCGGTCGCCGGGCAGTTCGTGACAGGGGTGACGGTCACGTCGGGGATCGGCTTTCCGGAAGAATTGACGACGACACCTCGCAGTTCAACGCCGGGGGACAGAACGGCATCCGCGACGTTCTGCTGATCGGGGGTCGGTTCAAATTGCGGGGCAAAGCCGGGTTTGAGAACGAGGATCGCTCCCTGGATCGGGACCTGTTCGAGCATATATTTGCCTTTGGCATCGGTCTTAACCGGCTTGACGGATTGATCCCAGATGAAAGCCGCCCAGCGAACCTCCGCGTTGGGGATGGGATGGCTTTTTCATCGCGGATCGTGCCGGTCACTTTCCTGCGGGGAAGAGGGGTGGTTTGTTCGGGCTCCGACAGCTCTGCGGTTGCGGTTGTCGAAAGAGCGGTCTTTTTTTTAATTGAATCGAATGCGAAACGTCATCGGCAGGTCTACTGAAATCAAAGGTGATCTCCGCGGACTGGTAGCCCGGACATGCGGCTATGATCTGAAAGCGGAGCTTGTTCAAAGAGAATCCGTCAAATTCGAAAGAGCCATCCGCCGCGCAAAGTTCCTGCCGCCCGTTGAGGGCGAATGCATCTCCTGAACCGGAGTAATCCACGTAGGCTCCGGGTATGGGCTGGCCCTTCTCATCAGTGATTTTCCCTTCAGCGCTCTCCCACGGGGCAAGCGAATCTCAAGTTCCGTGTCCGGTCGAAGTGCCGTGTCGAAGAGCACATATTTCCTCACTCGTCCTGCCGCAACCGGTACAAACGCATGATTGCCCATTCGCAAGCCTTCAACCAGATATTGTCCCTTCTGATCGGTCGTCAGGATTTCCCGCTATCGAGAAAGAGTCGGGCATGGAATCGGCTTGCCATCCTCTACGTGCAGCAGGGTTCCTCGTAACCGCCCTTGATGTTGCAAACGAATCTCGTGAGCGGCGGAGTTTCCCGCCACGAAGTTCCACCGGCTTGCCCGCATCGTCGAATCCTTCTGTCAGGTCGGCTCCTTCGATTTCCAGCGAACCGCCAGACGTACATCGCGGGATCGGTCAAGGGACAAAATTGCCCCGGCCATTGCAGTTGTGGTGATGCGCTTGGCAGGAGCGAGGCATGTGCCGCCGGCTGTGATTTTGGCCCCCGCAGCAGTTTCCTTCGGCAGTGAGAACATTCCCCGTCAGTGTTTCTGCCGTCACCCACGAAAAGCGCGATGTCAGAACGCCAATCAGAAAGACGAGTGAGGCAACCCACATGACGCCTGTCTCCTCCTGCAGAACACACTGGTTTCCGCGATCAGTTTCTGTTCGGGGATTCGCCGGAGCGGTCGGCCCGTTTCATCTTCAGCAGCGCCTCTTCCATTTCGCGCTGTTTCTGGCGGACGTGCTTGAGGTTCATCTGGTTAAAGAGGCGGGAGGAGAGGAAGTCGGCCAAAGCGAGGAGCAGGATCCAGAGGACAATGGACATGAGAACCAGCAGATAGACCGGGGGTAGCTTGCGGGGACTCAGTGCCAGGAGTTGGCTGTTTACCAGTGTGAGAAGTCCGCCGATGATGCCGATCATGATCGCGATCTGCTTCCGGACGGCGGACGCGACGCTGCAGGTGCAGGAACTCGTGATCGTCCTGAATGGTGGGGAGTTTTGCGGCGTTGGCGACTTCAAGGCGATACAGAATACCGCGACGCCGATGACGAGTCTGCCGAACACCAGCGGGATGATGATATCCAGCCAGGGATCGTTGAAGAGATCAACGGCAGCGAGAAGTGTCAGCATCTGTTTATCGTATCGTTTGTCACGGGGCGGGACGTGTTCGAGCCATTCAAGGAGGACTTTTCCCACCTTCGCGAGACTTTGTCCGGAGCAGTTGGCGGGAATGTCCTTGGTCGTATGCCAGTGAGTGTAATCGAAATCGATGAGGTCAATCGTCGGGATCCTGGCGACGTCGTTGAGCGGAAGATGGTCGTCCTGAACTTCGTGGCGGACCTTGGGGATGAATTCCCGCACTTCGAGTTTCTGGGCGACGTCCCACACACTCTTCACCAGTTTGGGGGCGTACTTCACGCTGTTCTTTTCCTGATAAATCGCGAGGTTCCGATCGCCGATCATGTCCACGACGAGGCCATAGATGTATTTGTGTTCCGGGGGATGGTCCCGATACTGCAAGGCGAAGTATTCCGGAGCTGATAAAGAAGTTCGATTACCATAGACGAGTTCTTCGCCGTCGAAGAAGACGAAGTCGACGCCGTAAGTGGGATGCAGGGTGTGCATGTGGTGGGCGAGTTCCATGAACAGTGCGACGCCGCTGGCGCCGTCATTCGCGCCGATAAAGACACCCTGTTTATTGCCGGGAAAACGTTCCCGATCGGGGAAGGGGCGAGTGTCGTAGTGGCAGGCGAGGAGAACCCGCTCCTTAGCCTGGGGATTCCACTGGACGATGAGATTGTTCATCCGGACTGGATCGCCGGTGAGAGGATGCCGGGCATCAAACGGCTGGAACTTGACGGGCACCTTGAACTGGGCAAAGTGTTCGACGAGGAGGTTCTGCTGGGCTTCCATGCCCGCTGAGCCGCTGATACGCGTGCCGATGCGGCAGATCCGGGTCAAGTAGCCGAAGGCGCGTTGAGAGTCCAGGGTTCGTTCGACGGGTTCGGCAGCAGTCACGAGTGAGGCTCCCCACAGCAATGAAATGAGAATGAGCAGACGCAGAATCAACAGGGAGAAGTTGCGTGGGATCTTGAGCCGCATCAGGGATTTCCGTTCCACACCTCGGACAAATCAGAGATTAGCGTAGACAGTGGCAGAGCCAGTGCCACCCGAAGAGATATTGTAAGCTCGCCATCAGTGAAGGGATAGAGAGAGGAGGCTGCGCCTGGAACAGATGATCAGTGGAACAGGAGAGGGACAGACAGAGGCGGAGAGACGGCTGACGAGAAATCAGGGGATCGGGGGAGCCCCTTTTTTCGGTTCGATGATGCTCAAGAGGAGCGTACGGATCTTCCCGGCGATGGGGACCGAGGTGCCGGTGTTCCGGTCGATGAGGACAAAGGTGCAGACCGATTTGGCGGCGAGCTTGCCGGTCTCCTGTTTCTTGATCAGCTGCTGGACTTCGCCGAGATCCGTTCCGAGCGTGATCAGGCTGGTGAAGACCTGAATCATGTCCCCCTCGATCACCGGCAGGCGGAAACGGAGGTTGAGGTCCATGATGATGAACCCCAGGTTCTCCTCCTTGAGCAGTTCGATCAGGCCGAGATTCTCCGCGAACTGCCAGCGGGCTTCCTCGAGCAATTCGAGGTAGCGGGCATTATTGACGTGGCCGAAGCTGTCGATGTGGAAGGAGCGGATTTTGAAGGTGGATTCGAATGACATGATGCCCTGAAGCTAATGGAGCGGGAGGGCATTTTCCAGCCGGTCGCGGAGTGAGTCTGTTTTCAAGGAGAAAGATGCGTCACCCGACATTGATCAGGCTAGTGTCGCGTGGCGGATGGCGGCGTGGATGCCGTTCCAGAGATTGAGGCGGGACTGCAGCGCGGCGTGAGCAGCGTCAGCGGCCTGTTCCCAGCGGGCGGGGTCATCGCCACAGAGGGACGTGATGAGTCGGGCAGCCATGGGGCCGTGTTCGCCGCCGTCCAGTTCGATGTGACGACGGAGATAAAACTGGAAGTCATCGAGAGTGCCGCCGGTCTGCCGGTCGAGTTCATCGACGATTTTCTGGAAGACATCGGGGAGGAGGTCTTCGCGGCCGAACGTGAAGGCGGAGGCGATGGCGCAGAGGTTGCCGGATTCAAGCAGGGAGAAAGTCTGTTCAACAAAGCCACGGACATCGGCGGGGACGTGAGCGGCATCAAGGGCCGCAGGAACGGTCTGGCCGTGGCGGAGAGCATCGATAAAGCGGTCGATGCGGGTGGTCTCAGCGTGGAACCGGACCATGGCTCGATGATAGAGGTCGAAATGGCTGGCGTAACCGCCGTGACCATCGTCATCGGATTCCTCGCCGAGGACGATTTCGTTGACGAAGCGGGCGAGGGTCGGGTCGACGGGAGGAAACCAGGGGACGGTGACACAGGTGAGAGCGTTCTGCAGATTCTTGAGCAGGGACATGAAATCCCAGACTGCGAAGACGTGGTGCTGCATGAAGATGCGGAGCGCGTGCGGTTCGCGGATGTCCGCATACAGCGGGTGGTGCAGGAGCGATTCGCGCAGCGGCTGGATGGCGGCGAGGATGGAGTCGAAGCGCGGATCCTGGCGAGTCACGGGGTTGCTCCTGCGGATGTCCCAAGGGTGAGGGAACATTGTAGTCGGTCTGCCGTCAGGGGCAAGCAGGGAATGCCTCTCCAGATTACTCTGAAGCGACGGAGGCGTTGAGAGTGACCGTGATCTCAGAATTTTCGGGGGCGTGGGCGTTTTCGGCGGCGTGGCGGGGGAGATTGATCCGCATGTTGCGGTGCCATTCGCGGAAGCCCTGCTTTTCGTAGTAGGGGATGACTTCCGGCTTGCAGTCGAGGATGACCTTGTAGCAGCCGATCGCTTCGGCTTCGTCGATCAAGTGCCGGACGAGAGCCTGGCCGATCCCCTGACCCTGGAGATCCTTGCGGACTGCGACGTCCTCGATGTGGCCGACGATTCCTCCGCCGTGGATGAACTTGTGTTCGAAGATCAGAGTCGCGGTGGCGACGACTTTGCCGTCACGGATGGCGACATACGTATAGATCTTGTCGCGCATGCGGCGCTGGAAGATGCGGACCGCGGAGTCGTAGTCGAGATTGACTTCGGTCAACGCTTCGAGAGTTTCTATGAACCCGTTCTTGAGATCGGGTCCGATCATCCGCCGAATTTCCATGAGAACCTCCCGGTGTGTGAAGAGTTGGCCCGACATTAATAATCACTGGGGGTAGCGCAGCGGTGTGAAAGGGGAGGGATTTGTACCCGTGGAAAGGAGAATCGACAAGGGGGTTTTAGAGGGAGGGTGGTTCTGGGGAGGTTGCTGTAAGTTGTTGCGAGGGTTCTGGTTAAAAGGGGATCGTGTTTTTTGGGAAATTTTTCTGTAACAGTTTTGACGGGGAGCCGCTTCGTGAGGTTGTGGGGCATGAAACAAGACGACAACCAGACACATCATAAAACGGAGCAAGAATCATGAAAACGACTTCCAAAGCAGCCCTGCGTTCCTTCGTGCTGATGCTGACGATGACCTCTCAATCGTATGTGACGGCGGGATCTCCCGGCGGCAACTTCCGCAGCGTGGCGAGCCATCCGCAGGTGAATCACACCCAGACGATGCAAATGAACCAGGTGAAGACGTTCAAGACACCGACGCAGTTGAACAACAACAATACCGTTCGCCAGATCAACCTCAACCAGGGAACACTGACCGGCCTGAACGGAACGAAAACACCGATCAGCACGCTCCCGACGTTTCCCATCAATCCGACTGGTGGTACGGGGACGGGCGGGACGAAGAAGCCTCCCTTCGGTGGGATCTTCAATCCTCCGAATGGCGGGACGGTCGTGGTTGATCCGGGGCCTGGCAATGGTGGCGGCAAGAAGCCCCCGTTTGGCGGTGGGATCTTCAATCCTCCGGGTGGTGGTGTGCTGGATCCGGGTACCGGGAACCCGGGCGGGAATAATCCTCCGAATAATCCCCCCAGCAATCCTCCCGGCGGAAACAATCCTCCTTCGAATCCTCCGAACAACGGCGGGAACTGCGGAAACAACAACGGGAACTGCAATCATGGCGGGTGCTGGGGATACGGCAGTTACTTCCCGTGGAGCCCCTGGTACGGCTGCTACGGCGGATTCGCTTGCCCGAACGTTCAACCCTATGCCTTGCCGGTGAACTATGTCGGAATGTCGGTCACTCCGGTGACAGTCCCTGTGGCCTCCGCTTCGCAGAATGTGGACCTGTCGATTGTCGGAGCGACGATCCTGGAAAAAGCTACTGCGACGCGGGGTGCCCTAGTGCGGGTCAAGATCCTGAACAAGGGGCCAGTCGATCTGGCGGAATCTGCCCGGGTGGCGCTGTTCGGAGCGGATGCGAATCAGACCACCGGCGAGATGCCCAACGTGATTGGAAACCTCCCCGCGATCAAGATGGGTGAGACGAAGATGGTGGACCTGCGGATGCCGGTGGAAGCTGCCAGGAAGTCGACTGTGATCGTGGCGATTGAAATGCCCGCGAACTACAAGGACGTGAATGAAGCGGACAACGTGGCCCAGGGACCGATCGCCCAGTTGCCGATGGAGACGCTGGCCGCGAAGTAAAAGGTGGGTTTGTTCCGCGGATTGTCAGTGCTGGGTGCCTCCGAGTCGTGTAAACGGCTCGGAGGTTTTCTGTTCTTTGGCGGCAACTCTCTGATGGTGTGAGAAGGTTTAGAGATTCGGGGGCTTCCGCAAATGCGGTGCGCCCCCGCCACCCCTTATCGAGATGACTCAGGTGGGGGATTGGAA
The DNA here is from genome assembly GCA_046349635.1 of Planctomycetales bacterium. GTDB lineage: Bacteria > Planctomycetota > Planctomycetia > Planctomycetales > Planctomycetaceae > JAXMBX01. The sequence continues at coordinate 2,042 of JAXMBX010000018.1, read as the reverse complement.
ACAGATCTGGTAACCATCGGGGTCGCGAGTGTAGACCTGGGTCATGCCGTAGTGGGTGATGTTGGGTTCGTGGGCGGGCCAGTCGTGGTCGCGGAGATAATCACATACCTGGCGTGGGTTGTCGCAAGAAAAGTAAAGAGCCGTATCGGAATGGGCAGCGAAGCGCACTGGGTCGGGGGTGGCGGGGCGCTCATCCTCTTCATAGGCGGTGTTTAGCATGAGGGTCAGGTCACCGCGTTTGAGCAGGGCCCAGTAGAAATTTGTGACGGGGGTGGAGGTCGAGACAATCGAGAACCCAAGGATATCGCAGTAGAACCGCAAGGAGGCCTGCATGTCGAAGACATGCAGGAGGGGGACAAGGCTGTCAAATGTGATCGGCATCGTGAGACTCCGGAAAGATCGAGTCATGATGAGCGGTCGCTGCTGAGGAAGCGGCGGAGAGTGGAGACGTCCGCCTGGAGATTACGGAACATGAGGACCGTCAGGCCGAAGCCGAGAACGCCGCAGGCGGCGACAAGAAGCAGCCAGCCCCGAACTTCCGTTTGCGTCAGGACGAGAATCGCGACGGAGATCAGTGGCATCGAAGCGGCAAGAATCAGATAGCCCCAGGATTGCCGGGCCAGTCGTTCGAGTTCCTTGTCATCCCTGGTCTCTGAGGCGTGCTGGAGAAGCAGTAAAGGGTAAATGTAACGAACTGAAAATGATGCGATAGCGAAGAACGGATATGAGGCGGCGATCATGCCGCAGAGGGCAAGCGAGCCGATGAAGCTCGCATAGACCGTGCCGGGGATGGGGCCGTAGAGGATGCGAAGGGCAATAGGGTAGATCGTGCCGCAGATGATCCACAGGGAAAGACCGATTCCCGCAGCCAGGTTGCCGAGGTTCAGACAGAGCGCACGAAGGAAGGGGAGCTTCGCTGGGTCGATGGATTTCAGATGCGTGACCCGGCTGATGGACCAGACGAACGCCGCCGTGAGACACACGCCGAGCGGAAAGGCAACGGCATTGATGATGGCCTGAATCCGCATGAAGGCGGGTTCGGCGGCGGGAATCTGGGAACGGACCTCGGCGAGGTTGTACAGCAGATTGAAGACAGCCGCGACGGCGTTGGGGAAGAAGGTGAGGAACGCACAAATGTAAATCGGATGCCGCTGGCAAAATCCGTGGAACCCGGTGGAGTGCAGCGAAAGAAGGCGCTTAGCGTCCGGTTGCAGGCAGAGATCGAATTCGCGGGCCAGTTGCTCCGCGTCAGAGATGCGATTGTCGCGTTCATAGTGCAGACAGTCCGCGAGGATCTGATCCAGGCCTGGAGTCTTGTGGAAGGAATGAGAGCCGAAGAGCTGGCGCTTGGGACCGGCCTGGACGGTGGCGACATACGTTTCGGTGGGGAAACCTCGCAGGCCGGCGAGATTGATGGGGAACGGGCGTTCTCCAAGAAGGAGTTCCCAAAGCAGGACGGCGAGAGAAAAGAGATCGCAGCGATGGTCGAGATCGGAAGGGCGACGTTCGTAGCGGAGGTCGCAGGCTTCCATCTGCTCCGGGGCCATGTAAGCGACGCTGCCGCCGAAGTCAGAATCGGCTTCAGAACCGACAACGCGATCGCTGTAACTGACATTGAAGTCTGCGAGCTTGGGGAGTCCTTCGCTGGTGAGGAGGACGTTGGAAGGTTTGAGGTCGCGGTGCAGAACTCCCTGGCGATGGGCGGCGGCGAGTGCACGCGACAGGGACGAGCCGATCCAGCAGACGAGTTCCGGCCAGGTCATTGCGGCGATGCGGCGACGGAGCGCGCTTTCGCCGGGGGGAGATTCGCCTCTATCGGACAGAGCGCGATCGATCCCCTTGAGGTAGAGCGCTCCATTCCAGGAAGAGACCGGATGTTTGCGGACATGATCAATGACGTCAGCGAGAGTCCCGCCGGCGACATATTGCATATACAGCAGTCGAAGTCCCCGGTCTGGCAGAGTGCTCTGGTCGTAGACCCGGACGATATGTTCGTGGTCAAGCTGCGCGAGGGTCTGGGGTTCGTTCCCTTTATTGCGGGA
>JAXMBX010000017.1:0-83664 GCA_046349635.1 Planctomycetales bacterium | reverse complement strand
GCGGGAGATTTTCAACGCGACGAGCCGTTGCATGGAGTTCTGGCGGGCGAGGAAGACTTGCGCGAAGCCTCCGGTGCCGAGACGGGCGAGAAGGTCGAAATCGCCAATCCGTTCGCCGACCTGGAGTTGTTCCAGCGAAGAACCACCGACGGTCAGCGCGGTATGGATGACGGTGGGAGTCTCGAGGGGGAAGAGCGATTCAATCTGAGCGGCGAACTGTGGGAATCGGTCGGTGTATTCCTTGAGAGGGGGGTGTTCTCCGGCCCGGCGACGGGCGTGGAATTCCTCCAGGATCAGGGCGGGAGTGAGCAACGGTTGGAGTTCGGGGAAGTCGTCGTCGTAGTCTTCGAGAAGCTTCCGCAGGCCGAATTCCCAGCGGTTCTCCAGATCGAGTTTGACGAGTTCGACGAGGGCATGCGGGCGCAGGTCGGTGGGGGTGCGTTCGAGGGCGGCCCGGAGATCGGCGGGGGGGGATTGCTCCCATTCGGCGGCGAAGGCTTCCACGGCCTGGGAGACGCCATTCCAATCGACGCTGTGCATGAGTGTTTTGATTCAGAGTCAGAAAAGAATCGCCCGCTGGAAGTTACGATAGAAGTCTTGCGTGGGGCTGTCCAGCCCGCGATGATTGGGAACGCAATTCCAATAGTTCTTCGGTGAGACGTATGAACAACCCTGAGCCGCACGTCGAAATCTCCGACAAGGAAAAGCTGATTGCGTATCTGGAAGCGCAACGTCCGCAGTTGATTGCCTACATCAGCCGGAATATGGGACCGGAATTAAAGCGGAAGGTGGAGCCGGAGGACGTCCTGCAGGAAGTGACCGTCACTGCGCTGGGGTCGGTGGAACAGTTTCAGGTGCCGGGGCGTGTGCCGTTCAAATTGCTGTGCCAGATATGCGAACAGCGGATCATCGACGCGCATCGGTTCCACTTCGCGGAGAAGCGAGCGGCCGACAAGGAGAAAGCCCTCGATCCGGGGGGGAATGCCACCGGGCAGGGGGGGCTGATCGGCTGGCTGGCGGCGAGCATCACGTCACCGAGCAAGGCGTTTTCACGATCGGAGCGGGAACTGCGGCTGGAACAGGCGATTGGTGGATTAACCGACACGCAACGGGCTGCTCTGCAGTTGCGGTATGTCGAGGGACTCTCCACGAAAGAAGTGGCGGAACGCCTGGGGAAAACCGATGGTGCGATTCGAGTACTGCTCACGCGCACCGTGGCCGACCTGCAGGAACGGCTGATGGAATCAGGTTGATTTTTTTACTTCGCTTCTCTCTCGACGAGAAGGGCGACGGCGTTGCCGCCACCGAGGCAGAGGCTGGCGAGGCCTCGCCGCAGGTTGCGTTGTTTGAGGGCAGAGAGAAGCGTCACCAGTACTCGCGCTCCGCTCGCACCGATCGGATGGCCCAGGGCAACGGCTCCGCCGTTGACGTTGACTTTCGATTGGTCGAGGTTGAGTTCCTTGATGCAGCCGAGCATCTGCGAGGAGAAGGCCTCGTTGATTTCGTAGAGATCGATATCACTTGTGGTGAGGTTGGCTTTCTTGAGGGTCTGTTGAATCGCGGGGACGAGGGCAAGGAAGATTTCCCTGGGATCGACGCCACTCGTGGCATAGCTGGTAAGTCGGGCCCGCCAGGGTACGGGGTGATCGGCCGTTTCCCGATCGGCGACGACCACCGCGGCGGCCCCATCGCTCAACGTGGAGGCATTCCCGGCGACGGTTCCATCCGGGGCGAAGGCGGGGCAAATCTGGCGAGGAAGCGAGATCCGTCTCGGGGCGTGGGCCTTCATCGGCGGCGATCACGATTTCCTGTTTTGCTCTTCACGGTGACGGGGACGATTTCACGTCGAACAGATGTTCCCTGCATCGCGACCGCGGCCGGCAGCGACTCTCGACGGAGAAACCTGGTCCTGGTCCTCGCGAGTAACATTGCATTTACGGGCGGTATAGTCAGCGTGACCTCCCATGTGACAGTTTCGTAAGCACACCACAAACCCGTAAGTGGATCATGGAATCGATCAGCGGGATGTTCCCCATCTTGATCCCTTCACGGGCATGCATAGAGCAGGAACGGAGCGCGGCTCGTACTTTTTCCATGCCGCCGGCGACGACGACTTTCGCATCGCCGGCACGGATGTGCTTGCGCAGCCAGCATCACAGCCTGCAAGTCCCAGGCCACAGACTTTGTTAATGGTCAGTGCGGAGACGGTCGTCAAGGAATCCCGCTTTGAGGGCCGCTTGTCGCGCCCAGGGCTTGGCCGACACCCACCGCGAGGATGTTCCCCATGATGACATCCTCAACGGCGGCGGGATCGGCATTGGCCGCCCAGGGCTTCACGGATGGCGATGGCCCCCAGTTCAGGAGCGGTGGGGAACTGAGTCCGCCGAGGAATTTTCCGATGGGGGTGCGGGCGGCAGCGAGAATATAGGCTTCGGACATGGGAGGCTTCAAAAGTTGAAGGTCGTCGAATGCGTCTCTTATTATTTTAACGTGTCGGGAGGAGTTGAGTTGAAGGGGTTCCTGTGGCTGACGCCACCCAGGTGGCAGGAGACACCGGCAACCTGGGCTACCCTTCGAAGTTAGGAATTCAACTACTCGCAGCAGGGGCAGAGTTCGGGAACATACAGGCCGAGGGTGGCGGTGTATTGGGTGCGCGTGTACTTGTCCGTCTTTTCGTCCGGGGAGGCCTGGTGCGCGACGATCAGGTAGTAGTCACCGAACTTGGGAGTGAAGCTGGCTTTCCCCTCCTTGTCCGTTTTGCGTTCGTACTTTTCGTCAAAGCCTTCCTTCAGGGTCTGGCTACGGGGGATGAAACTGACGACGCTTTCAGCCAGAGGTTTTTCCTTTAAACAAGAGTTGCACCTTGATTTCCTCACCGGGACCCATCGGAAGAATCGGGTGCTTGAGGGGAACGAGTTCCAGCGGATGTCCCAGAGGCTTGTCGAAGCCGGGCATATTGGGGTCGACCTTGTCCAGCAGCAGGCTGCGGAGACGGCGTTTTCGAACTGCGTACGGAACGGACGTTGGCCATAGCTGGCGATCTGGTCGGCCCGATGCTCGATGGTGTGCAGGCCCGGTGCGGCGGTAATGGCGCGGGAGCGGACAGAACCTCATGGGGGTATAGCCGACGTCCACGAGGTCGGGTTTGAGGTCAGCGTTGCCGTTGAGGCGTAGGTTGAGTTGCGCTTCGAGGATTGATCTTGCCCGCAGTCGAAGTCGGTGGTGATTGCCGTAGTTGCCGAGCATCGGAGTCGATATGGACGGAATCGCCGAGCCGGACAGGTTGGTGTTGGTCTGGACCCAGACATCGTGAGCCTGGAGAGGAAGGGGAGAGCGGGACGAGCATGAGCACGAGGCAAGGGCGGAACAGCGGAGGACTCGCTGAAAGAACAGAATCTCCATTCCAGTGTTGTCATCGCCGGGGATTTCGGCACCTCGTGAACGAAGGCCTGAGTCGGCGTGCCCAGTGCTTGAGGAGATCGAAGAGCAGGTAGCCTTCGAAAAGTCGAGGAAAAATCGAAACGGAAAAAATGATCGTAATGCGGTGGGAGATGAGTGCAGAGCTGCCCGGACAACCGATCGGGCTGGATTTGAGACCCAATCAGGTTGACGTTAGACTCGGTGGTGAAAAGGTTTACAAAGACTCGCGAGCAAGATGGGTCCGTTCCCACGATTCTGGGAAAACATTTCTTAAGTTAGTCTGTCTCGTCTGTCGCGGTGGTTATCTCGCAAGAAACCATCGGTTTGGGCGCGACACAAAAGCGTTGCACGCTAAAGGATGAAATGATGCGTCAGGCAAAACCATGGTTGGTGTTGATGGTGGCGGTGGCTTACGGCAGTCTGGGTTGCGACCCCCAGGGGGGCAGCGAATTCAAAACGGCAGAGCAAATCAACAAGGCTCCGCCGACGCGACCCGCGGACGACCATGATCACGATCACCACGACCATCACCACGAACCCCCCCACGGCGGGAGTCTGACGATGCTGGGGGACCATGACGGCCAGATCGAACTGGTCCTTGATAAGGGGACCGGCAAGCTGACCGCTTACGCCCTGGATGGGGAGGCCGAAAAGCCGGTCGCATTGGAGCAGGGTGAGATCGTCCTGAAGATCGATCAGGTCGGAGCGAAGAAGCCCGAGAAGGCTGCGGGACTGAGTCTGACTCTGAAGGGGGAGAAGAAGGAAGGAGCGAAGGGGGCGGAAGTTTTCACCGGCCAGTTGGACGCGTTGAAGGGGCAGGAGACGTTCGCCGGCTCGATTGAGAAGGTCGCGTTTGGACCAAAGAAGTTCGACGGCGTGAAACTGACGTATCAGCCGGGGCATGATGATCACGATCATGCAAAGCACGGTGATGGAGACCATGCGAAGCATGAGGATCATGATCACAAGGAAGGTGACAAGGATCACGATCACGATAAGGAGAAGAAGCCTGAAGCGGCTCCGGCCAAGACCCCGGAGAAGAAGTAGGGCAGAGTGAACGCGAGAAGGAATTGAAGGCAGCGGAGGTCCTGAAAGTGAATCTCCGCTGCCTTTTTTGAGAATCAGAAGAAGTCGTCAAAGCTTAGCGGACGGGCGATGATCCAGGTCGAACATCTGACGAAGCGATTCTCCGGGGGAGACGGAATGGAAGTCTCCGCCGTGGAGGATCTTTCGTTTGAAGTGCGACCGGGAGAAGTGTATGGGCTGCTGGGGCCGAACGGGGCAGGGAAGACCACGACGGTCCGGATGATTCTGGGGCTGCTCCCGCCGACGTCAGGGTATGCCGCGATTGACGGTTACCGCTCGATGGAACAGCCGCAGGAGGTGAAGCGGCGGGTCGGGCTGGTGGCGGCAAGTACAGGGGTTTATCAGGGACTCTCCAGTCGCGAGATGCTGCTGTATTTCGCGGACCTGTACGACGTTCCTCCCGAAGAGGCGAAGCGGGAGTTGGAGCGGTTGAGCGTGCTGTTGGACCTGGGTGAGTTTCTGGACCGGCGATGTGCAGTGTTGAGCACCGGGCAGAAACAGCGTTTACAACTGGCACGGGCGTTGATTCATCGCCCCCCGGTGATGCTGCTCGATGAGCCGACGCTGGGGCTGGACGTGATCGGCTGCCAGGTCGTGAATGAATATGTATCAGTCCTGCGGGATCAGGGGAAAGCGGTGATCCTGTGTACGCACCAGATGGATGAGGCGGAACGGCTCTGCGACCGGCTGGGACTGTTGAATCATGGGCGGTTGGTCTCGGAAGGGACGCTCGATCAACTGCGCGAACGGACCGGTTGCAGTTCGCTGCACGAGATGTTCCTGCAGCTTTCTGGAACCGGACCCACGTTGCGTCCGGAGCTTTTGTCAGAGCGGATGGTCTCCAGTGACGGAAGGGGCGCGTGATGTCCCAATCCGTCCAGACACCGGTCTCGCAAACCGCAGAGAGGCGGAACGCCGGCGGACAGTTGTATCGGCTGACGTTGAAGGAATGTCGGGAGACCTTGCGCGACCGACGGACAATCCTGACGCTCCTCATGATGCCGATCCTGGTCTATCCGCTGCTGACGATCGGCTTCCAGAAGTTTCTGCTCAATGAGGCGGCCACCCGGAAGCAGGAAGAAGTCCAGATCGGAGTGGCGAATCAGGCCGAGTTCAATGTGATCCGGAACACGCTGGCGTTTGGAGAACGGAATTTTCCTCCCACGCGATCGGGGATCGATTTTCCCTTGCGTCCGGACAAGCCACCGTCGAAGGCGACGTTCTTCGAAGGGAGCACATTAAGCGAAGCGGTCCGGAGCGGGCGAGTGGATATCGGAATCCGGATGCCCGAGGGTCAGACAGTCCCGAATCTGGAGGATGGGAAGGATGTCAGTCTCAACCTGGAACTGCTGGTGGTGAAGGGGACGGCGCTGGGAGAACAGGCGCTGGCGTTCGTCGAGAAGCGGATCGATTCGGCGAATCGGGCAATTCTGCAGCAACGGTTCCGGGAACTGGGGATCACGCAGCGGGTCAGGCCGGTGGATACGACGCTGCAGATCCTGGAGCCGATCGAGACCCGCTCGGCGGGGTTCATGACGTTCAGCGCACTGATCCCGGTCGTTTTGATCCTGATGACGATGACGGGGGGTGTGTACCCGGCGATCGACCTGACCGCGGGAGAACGAGAACGGGGAACACTGGAGATGCTGATCGCCGCGCCGGTATCGCGATATAAATTGTTGTTCGCGAAGTTTGTGGCGGTGGTATTGGTGTCGATGCTGACGGCCCTGGTCAATCTGGTCTCGATGACGGTGACACTGCAAGCGACGGGATTGGGGAGCATCTTGTGGGGAGACAAGGGGTTGTCCGCCGTTGTGGTCGTGGAAGTCTTTCTGCTGCTGATTCTGTTCTCCGGTTTCTTTGCGGCCCTCTTGTTATCGCTGACGAGTTTCGCCCGGAGCTTCAAGGAAGCACAGGCGTACCTGATTCCGCTGATGATGTTGTCGCTCAGCCCGGGTTTCGTGAGTCTGTTGCCCGGTCTGCAGTTGCGCGGCTGGCTGTTGATCGTGCCGCTGCTGAATATGTCCCTGTTGACCCGCGACTTGCTGCAGGGAGCCGCGGTCCCATCGAGCACGTTCATTGTGGTGGTGTTTACGGCGTTGTCGGCGCTGGGGGCGTTGAGCCTGGCGGCGCGATTGTTCGGTTCGGAAGGGGTCTTATACGCCAGCGAGAGCGGCTGGGGGGATTTCCTGCGGAAGCCCCAGAAGTCGAGCCCGGCGATCAGCCTGAGCGGGGCGATGCTGACGCTCGCCTGTCTGTTCCCGCTACAATTCGTGTGCGTGAACCTGCTGGCTCAGGTGCGTGAGTATTCATTGTCGATCCGGCTGACACTCATGGCGGTCTGCACGCTGCTGTTGTTTGTGGGCGTCGCACTCGTTTCCGCGACGTGGGGAAACGTGCGCAAGCGGAGCGGTTTCGCGTGGCAGGGATTCACTCCGCTCCAGGGAATTGGAGCGGTGCTGTTGGGACTTTCGTTGTGGCCGTTCGCCCTCGAGTTGACGCTCCTGATGCGTCAACTGGGTCTGGTGAGTGTGAATCCTGAACAATTTTCCGGAGTGAAGAAGCTCCTGGAACATGCGCAGTCGATTCCGCTGCCGGTGTTGTTGTTCAGCTTCGCACTCGTGCCGGGATTTTCGGAGGAAATTTTCTTCCGGGGATTTCTGCAGCGGTCGTTTTTGCAGCGGATGAAGCCCTTAGCAGCGATCGGGTTGTCTTCGGTTCTGTTCGGAATGTTTCACCTGGTTGCGCAGGAGGGGCTGGCGTTTGAGCGTTTGCTGCCGAGTACCTGCCTGGGGTTGGTGCTGGGGTGGCTCTGCTGGTCCACGCGGAGCCTGTTTCCCGGAATGCTGATGCATATCACGCACAACGGCGTGCTGATGTCGCTCGCCTATTTCGAACCGCAGTTGCGCGCCGCCGGATGGGGGACGGAGGAAGGAGAACACCTGCCGGTGACGTGGTTGCTCTCGGCGGGAATGGTCGCCGCAGTGGGGTTTGCGCTGCTCGCTGTCTCGTTGCGGAGACAGGGGCGCTCGGTCCTTGCTGTCGAAACCTAAGTACGTTTGCCCCCAGCGTCCCGTTACTCATCTGTCAGCAGACGGTCTTCGCCCCTCAGCGATCCTGAATCTGGATCTTGAGGCGGTCGAGCAGCTTGCGGGCGGCGGGGGAGATGCTGGCGGCGGTGTATACGCCTGCTGTTCCCTGCGGATGGCGGGCGCGCAACTGAGTGACCTGCTTCGTGAATTCCTCGTCGGCGGTGAGATAGTCCCCCGCGAGGACGAGGATGTGCGTTCCGGCCTGTGTCTCCAGTTCCGCGCCCGTTTTCTCCCAGACGATGGTCTTGAGCGGTTCGCGGCGGTGCGATTCCTGGACGAGGCCCAGTTCCTGGATGCGATCGAGCGCTTCGACTTCATCCTTGGCGGACGCCGTACGCGTGAAAATTTCCCTGGCGCCGCTGACGTTCTGGATGCCGCGGAAATGAGAGACCAGAAGCAGCTTCTGGAAGGTCGTGAGATCCAACTGGTGGCAGAAGTGTTGGCGGGTCTCGGCGGGGATCTGGAGAGCCGTCAGTTCCTCATCGAGGGATTGCAGGATTTCGTGGGGGGCCTTGTTGATGAGGAGCGTCCGCTGGTCGGCGGGGAGATTCAGCCAGCCGGGGGTGGGGAGCCGGGGAGCGACGAGTCCGAGTTCCTCCGCGGGAATGGATTGAGGTTCCCGGGCGAGTGTTTCGAGCAGCGTATGAAGTTGTGGATGAAAAGTCTCTGGATCGCAACCCAGATCAAAGGCGAGCTTGCGCTGCAGTTGGGATCCGGCCCGGGCATCGGGGGGAAGAATCGGGAGGGGGTTGGATTCTTCAACGGTACGGGTCGGCTGGATCAGACGTCCGCGCGGATTGGACACGTACGACTTCAGCGTGAGTTGGGAATGCTTGACGGGTTGAATCGGCGTGACGGGAGGGAGGGCGGCCCGATCCCCATTGCGACCGGGATCCCACGCCCGGGCTCGTTGCCAGGCGCGAAGTTCACGGAGGCGCCATTCCAGGAGATTCTTCCCCAGAACTTTGAATTCAAGATTTTCGGCCTTCACGGTGAAGAGACATTTGCGTTCCTGCACGGGAACGAATTCCGTAATTTCGTAATTGATCCCTTTCAAGGAATCGCGGGGGAGGAGATCGCTGGCCTTGAGGGTGGGGGGAGGATCCGTCTTGGGATGCGTGTCCGCCGATTGTTCCCCATAGAGTGCCTGTGCCCAGAGCGCCAGCAACAGGAGGCCAAGTCCAATCCCGGGAAAACGGGGGATTCGCATGCGGAACTCCAAAACGGTAACGACACTGGAAATGCGGCGCGATCAAACGAGGACGCAGGTCAAACACGGATGACGTGAATGACTGCGTGAACGGGGTCGGGGTGTTCGGGGGCGAGAGGCGGGGACTATAGCGGGAAACGCCTCAGGGGACAAGACCGTTCCAGCATGGCGGAGTGACGCGCAGAATGTGCCGATAGAGCGCGTGCGAATGGATTCCGGAATCGTTTCACAAAATGCGGTTGGCGATCAGGCTGGATCTGCGGCTTGCTGAAACCGCACCCCGTCCGCAGCGTTTTGTCCAGAACATTTTGCGAGAGTTTAAGTCCGGGCCGCGATCCCTTGCACGAGTGCTTCGTTGTAAGCAAACAGCGCGGGAGTCCCCCCTGTGTGGATGAAAACAACATTCTTCTCAGGGGGAATTCGTCCCGCACGGATGTCGGAGATCAGACCCGCAAGAGCTTTGGCGGTATAGATCGGGTCTGTCAGGATTCCCTCGCAGCGGGCGAGCAAGGCGAGCGCTTCGAGTCCCGCGGGAGAGACCTGCCCATACCCGGGGGCGATGAAATCAAAATTGATATCGATCTCGTCACGCGTGAGGCGGGTGTCCAAGTCGAGGAGTTCCGCGGTGCGATTGGCAACCTTGGCGAGATCGGCTTGCGTGTCCCAGGGCCACTTCAACGGAGCGATGTTGCGCACCACGGCGGGATGTTGCAGCAGGGCTTTCCCCAGCGCGGCACCCGCCCCGGTGGAACCGGCGGAACTGAGATAGATCGCATCCGGTTGAAAACCGGCCTCCGCGGATTGCTCGACGATTTCCAGAATGCAGAGGACATAACTGAGTGCGGCCAGAGGCTTGACGATCGGCGGGGACCAGACGTAAGGCTTGCGTCCCTGCGCGGCGTACACTTCCGCCTGCTTCGCCATGCGGCGGTCGAGTTCCAGACCCAGCTTGTCGGGAACGATTTCGATCACGGCCCCGAGGAGGTGATCGAGGAGCAGATTTCCCTGCACGGGGATGGGATCGGTGGGATCATTTCCCCGACTGAGCATCAGATGACAATCGAGCCCCGCTTTCGCACAGGCCGCAGCGGTCTGGCGGCAGTTGTTACTCTGCACACCGGCCCCCCAGACGACGATATCGCATCCTTTCGCCAGCGCATCGCCGATCAGAAATTCATTGTGGCGGGTTTTGTTCCCGCCGAGAGCAAGGCCGGTGCAGTCATCCCGCTTGATCCAGATCGTGGGGCCACCGAGCACCGAGGAGAGCTTCGTGAGCTTCTCCAGGGGGGTCGGGAAATGCCCGAGAGAATAGCGGGGAATCCGCGCGATCTGTTCACGGACCGAGGCGATCGAGGAGGCGTATTGGCCTGGGGGCATGGAATCATTCCCTCTGCGGCCCGAGGGAGATTGGATGACATTGATGCGAATCAGGCGGACACTGGCAGAGCCAGTGCCACCCGATCTCTGCATTCAAACGCGGGTTACTTCTTTTCGACGACCCAGATGTTGCGGTAGTGGACCGGATTGCCGTGGTTCTGCAGGAAGAATGAACCAGGTTTGCTTTCGTCCGCCTGTCCGCCACCGGGGGTGAACTTGGGAAGTTTCAGATGATCGTGAATGACCACGCCGTTGTGTTTGACGTGAGCGACGGCGTCGGCGACTTTCTTGTCCCCTTCATACTTGGCGGCGGTGAACTCGATGTCATAGGTCTGCCAGCTCAAGGGGGGGAGGCACATATTCACGAGGGGCTTGGCGATCTGGTAGAAGCCGCCACACTCGTTGTTCTCGCCGGAGAGGCCGAAGGAGTCGAGGACCTGGCATTCGTATTGGTCGTTGAGGTAGACACCGCTGTTGCCGCGTCCCTGGCCCCGGGCAGCGGGCATGTACGGGCTGCGGAATTCGATATGCAGAGTGTAGCTGCTGAACTTCTGCTTGGTGCGCGGGCCGACTCCCTTCGTCACACCGAGGAGATCACCCTGCTCGATGGCGGCGTTGTCCCAGGCGTCGACGTTTTTGCCGTCGAAGAGCACGATCGCCCCTTCGGGGGGCTTGGCTCCCATGGTGGGGGACTGGCGTTCGACCTTGCGAAGTTCGAATTGTCCGCCGAGATCGCCCGAGAAACGTTGATCCTTGATGATCCCTTTCCCTTTATCGCTGGAAAACTCGGTGGCGGCATCGACGGTCTTGCCGTGGATTTTCGTGGGGGCCTTGCCGTCCCAGCCTGCGCCGGGGAGGCCGCCGTGATAAATCACGGCATCGAATTCACTGTTGCCGAGGGCGATGACCTGGGCACCAATTGCACCGTCGGCGCCCCGTCCGACGTATTCGCCCTGAAGGGCGAAGTCAGGCCCGGCGGATTTACCGTCGAGACAGGCGGGGGACTTGTCGGCGGCGAATGCAGCCGGGGTGAGGAGAGCCGAGAACAACGTGATCGAGAGCAGAGGGCGGATCCAGTGGTGTAACATCAAAACCTCCAAAACGTAGGAATCTCGGCTGTTTGTAAAAGCGCCTCAACCGGCGTGCCCGGGGGCGAAACCGGTAGGCGGGTGTTTCCGATGTGGAATTGTGTCAGCTTAGCTACTCCATGAACCGCTTGCCACCGGTTTTCAGGGCGGAGGACTTTTCTTGCGGAGGGGGAGGAAATACTCTGGAGGTTTGGCAGGCGGACGACCATCGGATTCGGATCTCAAGGGAATTATGGAACTTTTACCGGCGATTGATTTGCGAGGGGGGCAGTGTGTCCGCCTGCGACAAGGGGACTACCAGCAGGAGACGGTCTTTTCCAACGACCCCGCTGAGATGGCGGTCCGCTGGCAAAACCAGGGAGGAAGCCGGCTGCACCTGGTGGACCTGGATGGGGCCAAGGCGGGGAAGCCGGTGAATCTCAGTTCCATCCGGGCGATCGTCGGAGCGCTGACGATCCCCTGCGAGTTGGGAGGTGGGATCCGGGACGAAGCCTCGATCCGGCTGATGCTGGAAGAGATTCAGATTGACCGGGTGATCGTGGGGACGCAGGCGTTGAAACAACCAGACTGGTTCTGCCGGATGGCGGAGCAATACCCGCATCGGCTGGCGCTCGGACTGGACGCGCGGGATTCGATGGTTGCGACGGAGGGCTGGCTGGAAGTCTCCAAAACCCCCGCGATTGAACTGGCGAAAAAGTTCGTGGGGGTGCCGTTGGCGGCGGTGATTTATACGAACATCGCCAACGATGGGATGATGCAGGGGGTCGATGAAGCGACGATTTCCGACATGCTCGCCTTAACGGACCTGGGACTCCCGGTGATTGCTTCCGGAGGCGTCAGTACATTAAAGGACGTGGAACGGCTGGCGGTCGAGAGCAAGCAGCGTCCGAAACTGGTGGGGGCGATCATCGGGCGGGCGTTGTACGAAGGGACGATTGCCCTGCCGGAGGCCCTGCAAACCGTCCAGAAAGTAATGGCGAAGTGAACTTGGCAAGTGGTCCGGTCTGGTCAGAGCCGGGTATGATGGTTTGAACAGAGTTGTGTTGCAGCACCCCGCGTTCGCGCTGGGGGGTTACCAGAAGAAGATCGACGATGAACGGCCCCAATTACTTTCGCAGTGCGGAACTGGTAGATCGACGGCGGAGCCTGCTCCTGCTCGTCGACATGCAGGAGAAGCTGTTGCCATTGATTCCGGTCGCGGAAAAAACCACCCGGAACTGTCGCAAGCTGTTGGAAGGAGCGGGGCTGTTCGAAGTGCCGATCTCAGCGACCGAGCAATACAAAAAAGGCTTGGGACCGACCACGGAACCGTTACGGAGCCTGCTGGGAAACGTGCCGGACAAGCTGCGGTTCAGTTGTGCGGAGGTCTTGGAGTGGCCGGCGGCCCATGGGCGGGATGATGGGCGGACCCAGGTCGTCATCTGCGGGATCGAGGCACACGTCTGCGTGATGCAGACGGCTTTGGATCTCGTTTCGCAGGGATATCAGGTGTTTGTCGTCGCGGATGCGGTGGCGAGCCGAGGGAAACTGGACTGGGAGATTGCGCTGCGGCGGCTGTCGGACAGCGGCGTCACTCTGATCACGACGGAGTCGGTCCTGTTTGAATGGTGCGAGTGTTCCAGCGACCCGCAGTTCAAGGCGTTGAGTGCCCTGGTGAAACAGAATTGATTGCAGAAAACAGAATTAAGCGGGACACAGAACTTAAAAGGATTGATTGAGATGACCCAGAACATTGCGCCGCAGTTGAATCCTCCCTCCCGCATCCTGATGGGGCCCGGGCCGAGTGACGTGCCTCCCCGTGTGCTGGCGGCGTTGGGGGCACCGACGGTGGGGCACCTCGATCCCTACTTCCTGCAGGTCATGGACGAAACGCAGAAAATGTTGCGAGAAGTCTTCCGGACCCAGAACCCGTTGACGATGGCCATGAGCGGGACCGGCAGCAGCGGGATGGAAACCTGCGTCGTCAACCTGATCGAGCCGGGTGACCGGATGGTGGTCTGCGTCAACGGCGTGTTCGGCGGCCGCATGGCGGATGTGGCGGGACGAGCCGGAGCGAACGTGCTGACGATCGAACGGCCGTACGGTGAAGTCTTTTCGCCCGAGGAAATCTCAGCGGCGGTGAAGAAGCACTCTCCGAAAGTGCTGGGGATCGTCCACGCGGAAACCTCGACCGGGGCGCTGCAACCGTTGGAAGAGATTTCAAAGATCGTGCACGACGCCGGGGCACTCTTGCTGGTGGACACCGTGACGTCGCTGGGGGGGCTGCCGGTTGAAGTGGACAAGTGGCAATTGGATGCGGTCTACAGCGGGACGCAGAAGAATCTGAGTTGCCCACCGGGACTGTCGCCGGTGACATTCGGTGCGAAAGCGCTGGAGGCAATGGACCAGCGGAAGGCAAAGGTCGCCAGTTGGTACCTGGACCTTTCCTTGATTCGGAATTACTGGGGCCAGCAGCGGGCGTATCACCACACCGCCCCGATCAACATGAACTATGCGTTGCGGGAAGCCCTGCGGCTGGTGCTCGAAGAAGGGCTGGAGCCCCGCTTCGCGCGGCATCAGAAAAATCACAAGGCGCTGAAGGCAGGGTTGAAGGCGCTGGGGATTCAATACTCCGTGGCGGAGGGATACCAGTTGCCCATGTTGAACTCCGTGCTCATTCCGGAAGGGGTCGATGACGTCGCAGTCCGCAAACAACTCCTGGAGGGATACGGAATCGAAATCGGCGGGGGACTGGGGCCGATGAAGGGAAAGACCTGGCGAATCGGCCTGATGGGAGAATCCAGCCGGCCGCGCAACGTGTTGACCTTCCTGGCGGCACTGGAAAGCTGCCTGCAGGGACAGGGATATAAGTTGTCGCCGGGGGCCGGAGTCGCGGCAGCCAACGAGTTTTACGCGAAGAATTGAAGACTGAGCATGAGTGCCCAAGAACATACATCTGGTGGTCAGTTTCCTGCAGTCCGTTTGAGGCGGTTGCGTTCGCATCCGCAGTTGCGGCGGATGGTGCGTGAAACGGAGCTGAACCCCGGGGATTTCATCCTGCCGTTGTTTGTGAAACATGGTCAGGGGCAGAAAGTTCCGATTCCGTCCATGCCGGGACAGGCGCAATTGACGGTGGACCTGCTGCTGAAAGAGATCCAGGAAATCGAAGGGCTGGGAATTCCCGCGGTGATCTTGTTCGGCATTCCGGAGCACAAGGATGCCGTGGGGAGCGATTCGTATTCTGAGAACGGGATCATTCAGCAGGCGGTCCGTGCGATCAAGCAGTCCGGTTCAAAACTGCTGGTGATGACCGATGTCTGTTTCTGCGAGTTCACCGATCATGGGCATTGTGGCGTAATTCACACGTCACACGGACAGGCGGACGTCGACAACGATGCGACACTGGAACTGCTGGTGAAGCAGGCGATCAGTCATGCACAAGCCGGGGCGGACCTGATTGCCCCCAGCGGGATGATGGACGGAATGATCGCTGCATTGCGACGAGGATTGGACGGAGCCGGTTTTCAGAGTCTGCCGATCATGAGCTACGCCGCGAAATACTGCAGCGCGTTTTATGGACCGTTCCGGGAAGCTGCCGAGAGCGCCCCCAAATTCGGGGATCGCCGGACGTATCAAATGGACCCGGCGAACGGAAACGAAGCGTTACGCGAAGTTGCGCTGGACCTGGCGGAAGGGGCGGACGTGCTCATGGTGAAGCCCGCGCTGAGTTATCTGGACGTCATCCGTCGCGTCAAAGATGCCCATCCCGAAGTTCCGTTGGCTGCGTATAACGTCAGTGGCGAATACGCCATGGTGAAAGCCGCAGCCGCGAATGGTTGGATCGACGAAGAACGAGTGATGTTTGAGATCCTGACGTCGATCAAGCGGGCCGGGGCGGACATGATCCTGACGTATCATGCGAAGGATGCCGCCCGGAAGCTGGCTTAACCGTTCCTGCTTCGGGTCCCTATTTTTGATCCGCCGGGCGACGGAGGTGCGGGAACTTCTTGTGCAGGTGTTGCTCGAGCAGAGCGACATTCTTGCGATTAGCTTTCCAGGCGACGTCGAACGCGTCTCCGACGAGCGGAATGATCCCGACGCCGAGATCGACAAGGGTGTTGGCAATCATCTTCCCCATGGTCCATTTTGAGACGCCGCACCGCTTCGCAAGCAGCATGATGTACCCCGAGACCGTCGTCGTGAGGAGGTCACCAATGCCGGGAATAAAGCCGATAAGGGCATCGAGACCGAGTTTCACCTTGGTGCCGGGAATCTCCAGGCAACTATCCATCAAGACGGCCAGAAAACGGGCCTGTGCCAGGATTGCTTCCGCTTCTTCAGCGGTGACTTCGTCCAAGGTCCGGGAGGTGGTGCCCGAGCGGCCAGGATAGGCCGGATCGATCAGGATGGTTTCAGGGCGATGGATGGTTTCCATGCGTTTTGATGTCCGAGTAAAGAGGAAACGGTCAATCTGGCTGTCTTATGAACAACGTCCGTTTTGGCAGCCGGGATCACTAGAATGCAAAAGATGTACCGGAATTATTTCCGGCGACTTGCTCGCGATCCGATTTCGTAGACGTTGGCGCGCAAATTGACAAGATTTCCGCCCAAAAAAAGGAAATCGGCTATCGCAGCATCGGTCTCGAATCTGATACTGGAATTTCTGCCTGGTCGGGCAGGTCGCGAGAGGAAGCAGGATGCAGCAACACTGTTGGCGGTCTGAAATCCAAAGGTGTCAGAGTGGCGGTCAGAAGTTTGCTGGCGATGGTTCAACGCCGGCTGGTTCGATGGTCTGCAAAGCTGCAGCCGGGAAAGAGAAACGGGCGGCGTCTGGGCGCCCTGTTGCGAGGTGTGGCCGAAGGGCTGGAGAGCCGTCAGTTGCTGACGGTGACCTATCACGGCGGTGAATTGCTGGAAAACGTCAAGGTGCAGGGGATTTATCTGGGGCCAAACTGGAGTACCGATTCCCTTTTGCAGTCCCAGGCCGCCCAGTTCGAACAGTTTCTCCCCACCATCGTCAGCGGGGGCTACATGGATATGCTGACGAACGCCGGGTACAAGGTCGGCCGCGGATCGGCGGCGCCGGGAGTCTTCGACAGCCTGGATCTGGGTTCGGATCAACTGGTTCATGACTCGGAGATCCGGGAAGAGATTCAGACGCTGATCACTGCCGGGACGGTTCAGGCTCCCGATGAGAACCAGTTGTACGTCGTGTTCGTGCAGCAGGGAGTCCTGGTGGAGAAAGCGGGCGGGACGAGTGCGAACATCTTCCTAGCGTATCACGGTGGCTACGCGGGAACGACTCCCGCAGGGAAGAAGGCCGATATTCACTACGCCGTCATCGTCTACCCAGGAGGACCGAATTTCACCTCTCAGTCACAAGGATTCGCCTCGGACTTCGACCAGATGACCTCCGTGACTTCGCACGAGATCGCGGAGTCGGCGACCGACCCCAACGTCAATTACAAGAAACGGGGCTGGTACGATGACCGTCAGCGGCTTGAAATTGCGGACCTGGCACGGAGTCAGACCGATTTCCAGGGCTACCGGGTTTACAACGTCGTCGATCAGCAGGGGAACGTGCTGGATCCCAATGGACAGTCCCCCGGCGACGATGCCCCGTCAGCCGCGACCGCACCTCAGAATGTGACCGCGCAGAAATTGAGCGAGACTTCGGCGCAAATCACCTGGGACCAGGTGGCGAGCGCGACGGAATACCGGGTGTATGTCCGGGTCGGAGCAAAAGTGAAGCTGGCCGGGAAACTCAAAGGTTTTGACCAGAACAGTTTCACTCTCTCGGGAAGCAACAGCAAAAAAGGGACTGAAGTGCTGGTCGAGGCGGTGAACGAAATGTCGTTCGATGATTCGAAGTGGACCACAATCCTCCCGATGTCACTCGTCTGACAGTGGCGGGATTGGAACGATCCTAGCCCAGGTAGGGTAAAATGGACCTGTAACGGTCGTGCGGTTCCTGCCCAGGTTGATTGCCGGGAGTAACCGTTCGGGACGGGAAGTTTGAAGGGAGGAGTGTCGTCTGAAATTGAGACGGGACTCTCTCCGATAGTTTTCAGAGGACGATTGTCGAGAAGCAGAATCCGGGAAATAGCGTCATGGGGATTTGGAAGGGATGGATGGGGAATCGAAACGCCCGCCGGAAAGGGCGGGGATCGGTGTCCGTCCCGTCCCAGGGAGAAAGTCTGGAGGTTCGCTGCCTGCTGAGCGCGGGGAGTCTCGCCCAGCCGTCGGTCAAGCGTGTCACCTCGACCTCCTTCGCGGGGCCGCAGAGCGTGGGGTACACGCCCGAACAGATCCGCGCGGCGTACGGCTTCGAGGGGTTGGTGTTCGGGGCCACCCCTGCGGATGGGCGCGGTCAGACCATCGCAATCATCGACGCCTATGACCATCCCTTCATCGAGTCCAATCTGGCGACATTCAACGCGGCGTTCGGCCTGCCGGATCCCCCCTCATTCACAGTGGTCAATCAGAACGGTGGGACCAAACTCCCCAAGACGGATCCCAGGAAAATCTGGGAAGGGGAAATTGCGCTGGATGTGGAGTGGGCCCACGCGATTGCCCCGGGAGCGGATATCCTGCTCGTGGAGGCGAACAGCAATTCGGACAGTGACCTGTTCGCGGCTGTGGATTACGCGCGCCACGTGCCGGGAGTGTCGGTCATCTCAATGAGTTGGGGGAGCGACGACAAGGCACGGAATGCCTCTTATGACCAACCGCTGGCCGCGAAATATCTGGTGACGCCACCGGGGCATCAGGGGATTACCTTCGTGGTCTCGACGGGGGACCACGGCGTTCCCAGTTTCCCCGCGACCAGTCCCGGTGTTCTGGCAGTGGGGGGAACCAATCTGCATTTGAATTCGGACAACACGATCCGCCAGGAAACCGCGTGGCTGCCGGAGACCGACCGCTCGGGGACATGGAGCGGCGGCGGTGGTGTGAGTGAAGAATTCGTGGGACGGACCGTGCCGGACGTTTCCTACAACGGCGGGGTAAGTGTCGCTGTCTATGACACCTTTGGTCCGGACCATGGCTGGATCGGCCTGGAAGGGACCAGTGCCGGGGCACCACAGTGGGCGGCTTTGATTGCGATTGCGAACCAGGGGCGGGTCATCAACGGATTGGGGACGCTGAACGGGGCGAACGAAACACTGCAGGCGCTGTACTCCGCGCCGACAGATCATTTCCACGACATCACAATTGGCAGCACGGAGTTTGAAGATGCAGGGCCGGGGTATGACCTGGCAACCGGCCTGGGTTCGCCTGCGGCGGACAAGCTGATTCCGTATCTTGCGGCGTATAACTCGCCGCCGATCACCAGCTTGAATGCTCCCACGAATTTGCAAGCCACGCCTCTTTCGCCGAGTTCCGCACAACTCACCTGGGATCCGGTCGCGGATGCCATCGGCTACCGGATTTTCCGCGTCGCGGATGGGAAGTTATCCCTCCTGCAGGCGGTGAATGGTTCCACGACCAGCACCACACTGACCGGACTGCCGGCAGGGGCGAATGTCACGCTGATAGTGGAAGCGTTCGCCGGTTCGTTGTCCGCGCAATCAGCACACGAGGATGTCTCCTTGCCGGCCCCTCCTCCGGATCCGCTGGTCTTGAGCGGAAAGGTGAAATCGGCGCGGAGTGTGAAGCTGCAATGGAATCCGATAACGACCGCGTCTGAATATCGGATCTTCTCGGATGAGACGACCCCAGTCCTGGTGACCACGCTCAGCAGCGGGAAGAGCAAGACACGCGTCAATAATCTCGAGCCCGGTGCGACGGTGGAGTTTCGGGTAGAAGCCGCGATCGGTTCAGGAGTCGTGGATTCCAACTGGATCAGCCTGACGACGACAAACAAAAATCAGGCGCACGTCATTCCGGAAAGCGGACGGGGCGAGTCAGGTTTGGGGCAAACCTTACGAACATCGCGCAAGCTGTCGAAGCGTTAAGAATGCGCCTGCGTCACAGTCCACCTTTATTGTTTGTGACGCCTGTTTCCGTAAGGTTTCAGCTTCCGAATCGTAAGGTTCGAGCGTGAAGCGGAATTAATCTTTTCACGACTTGGCGAGTGTCGAGACCTGATCTAGTTTTGATCTGGTTCCCACGTCTTCCGCGTTCAACTTCTACTCGGTTCGCGATTGACCCTTTGCGATCGAGAAGTTGATCGGGGCAATCCTCGAACTCATTTTCGGCAGCGTGTTGTCATGGGCATGTTCAAGCGCTTGATGCAGGGAACCGTTCCGTCTCGTCGTCAGGCTTTCAAATCGACATCCGTGTCGATCTCCGTGGAGACATTTGAAATCCGGACGCTGCTGAGCGGCAGCAGTGTGATCAATCCGGGGGTCGAGAACCTCTCGGACATGCAATCGTTCGCGGGAGCCTCCAGCGCGGGATACACACCGGCGCAGTTGCGGGCGGCGTATGGTTTCACGGGGGTGATGTTCGGATCGACAGCCGCGGATGGAACGGGGCAGACCATCGCAATCATCGACGCCTACGATGATCCGAATATTGCCAGCGACCTGGCGACGTTCGACAGCCAGTTGGGGATTGCAGCGCCACCCTCGTTCAAGGTGGTCAACCAGACGGGTGGGACCAAGCTCCCCAGGACCGATCCGCAGAAGGGTTGGGAAGGGGAAACGGCGCTGGACGTGGAATGGGCCCACGCCATTGCGCCGGGTGCGAGCATCCTGCTGGTGGAGGCGAATAGCGCTTCCGATGCGGATTTGTTCGCGGCGGTCGATTATGCACGACACGTCGCGGGAGTGTCGGTGATTTCCATGAGTTGGGGGAGTCAGGATACCGCCGCAAATGCCTCCTACGATCAGGCACTCGCATCCCAGTATCTGGTGACGCCGACAGGGCACCAGGGGATCACATTCATCGCCTCGACGGGTGACAACGGTTATGCCAGCTTCCCGGCGACCGACCCGAACGTTCTGGCAGTCGGCGGGACCGATCTGTATCTGAACTCCAACAACACGATCAGCAAAGAGACCGCCTGGGTGGCCGAAACCGACAGCTCCGGAACGGTCTGGAGTGGCGGCGGCGGAGTCAGCCAGGAATTCTCGGGGCGGAAGATTCCCGACGTCTCCTACAACGCCGGAGTCGGGATGGCGGTATACGACACCTTCGGCAATGACCATGGCTGGGTTGGTGTGGGCGGGACCAGTGCCGGGGCGCCGCAGTGGGCGGGATTGATTGCAATCGCGAACCAAGGTCGCGTCGCGGCAGGTCTGGGGACATTGAACGGTGCCACGCAGACCCTCAAGGCGTTATACGCCGCGCCGTCAGCCGACTTCCACGACATCACGCAGGGGAGCACACAATACCAGGCCGCGGGGGTGGGGTATGACCTGGCAACCGGACTGGGAACTCCGGTCGCCAATAAGTTAATCCCATACCTCGCGGCCTACGGTTCCACGACGGGCACGGGAGGGACAGGGGGGACGACCGGGGGGAGTGGAGGAACAACGGGCGGCGGGGGAACGACAACCACCGGCCTGACCGCGCCGACAAACGTCCAGGCGACAGCCCTCTCTTCGACCTCCGCCCAGTTGTCATGGAACAGCGTCAGCGGCGCGACAGGGTATCACATCTATCAGGTGATCAACTCCAAGCCGGTGCTGCTGGGGACTGTCTCCTCTTCCACGACCAGCGTGACGATCACGAACCTGACCTCCGCCTCCAAGGACACATTCATTGTCGAGGCCTACTCCGGCTCGACCGTCGCTGATTCCAATCCGGTGACGGTCCAACTGCCGACACCCGCCCCCGTGCAGACGCTGCAGGTGACCGCGACCACATCGAGCACCTCCGCGTCATTGCAGTGGAACGCGATTTCCGGAGCGACTTCTTATCGGATTTACTGGTCGAATGGCTATACGACGGTCCTGCTGGGTTCCGTGAAAGGCTCCGCGACCAGTGTACAGGTCACCGGGCTTGCCCCAGGTTCCGCCTCCTTCTTCCTCGTGGAAGCGGTCACGGCATCGTCAGTGATCGATTCTTCCTGGATTCTGGTCCAGACGAAGAGCGCGCGGCATGCAATTGCCGATTTGCCGATGGCACAAAGTGCGGCGACCGACCCCTTCGCGTCCGCGGAATTCCTGCAGAAGATGCTGCATCACTCCCGGTCACGGTGGTTCGAGGGCTAAGCGAACCCCTTCGGAGATCCGCGTCAATTTCGTCGCTGCTCCTGTCGTCACAGTGATCTTCTGTGTGCTCTTTTGCGCTGCAAGTCTGCTGACTCCGGCGCGGAATTGTGCCAAGATAGGGGCAGGTCGCCGCTTGAAACAACGCGACCACAAGATATTCACCTGGGAGTCATGCGATGGCATTTCAGCGGATTGCAGTGATCGGGGCGGGGACAATGGGGCGGGGGATCGCGGAGACAGCCGCCGTGCGCGGTCTGCAGGTCGACGTCGTCGAAATCAATCCCGCCCAGCAGGAGATTGCAAAAAAGCAGATGGCCACCTCTGTCGAGAAAGGAATCCAGCGCGGAAAGATCTCCGTAAAGTCCGCGGACGAAGTCCTGGGGAGGATCCGCTGGCAATCGGAGTTGTCCTCGGTCTCGGAAGCGGAGTATGTCATCGAGGCGGTCTCCGAGAACCAGGAACTCAAAAGCAAGGTTTTGAAGCAGTTGGACGAGTTCGCCCAACCAGGGGTGATCCTGGCGTCGAACACCTCCAGCATTTCGATCACGCGGCTGGCGGCGGCGATCAAACGGCCGGAACTCTTCGTCGGGATGCACTTCTTTAATCCCGTCCCCATCATGCAGCCGGTGGAGATTGTGCGCGGCTTGCGCACCTCCGAGGAGACCATCGCCAAAACCCGCGAACTGGCGATCCAGATGGGGAAAGAAGCCCTGGTGGTCATCGACAGCCCGGGATTCGTGGTGAACCGGGTGCTGATGCCCTTGATCAATGAGGCGGTTTTCTCCCTGCAGGAAGGGGTGGGGGACGCCGCGACGATCGACAAGCTGGTCAAACTCGGCTGCAACCATCCCATGGGACCGCTGGAACTGGCGGATCTCGTGGGGCTGGATGTCTGCCTGGATATCCTGCGGGTGATGCACAAAGAGTTGGGAGACCCGAAGTTTCGCCCCTCTCCGCTCCTGGTACGGATGGTCGATGGCGGGAAGCTCGGGCGGAAATCGGGAGAAGGCTTTTACGTGTATGCCCGGTAGAGCCTCGGCGGAGTCGGCCCTGCTCGATCCGCACGAGAGTTGCCGACAGTCTGGACGCTGAACGAGCAAAATCTCCGGCCAGACCGTGTGAAAAACCTGGGTTAAAATCTGCTGAAAATCGGCAAATAGTGGTGTTGGCCTGAGAGTTTGAGTATTCTGATGCTGCCTTACTCTTCGCGCTGCGAGCGGAGGCATCGGCCGTGAGGCAAGAGTCCGATCTCTCGGACGCTCACCCCGCCCGATCATCATCAGCGTCTTCTCCCCCGCTCCGGTCTTTCGAGCCGGAGAATTTTCAGCCGTCTTTTCGTTCAGGTAGCCGTAATGAGTTCCGATCAAGTTCCGTCGAGTGAAGAAACTGCTCCCACCCCCGCTCCTGTGGCGACCGATGCTCCCCCGCCTGAGCCTGCTCCCGCAGCCGAACCGGCCGCGGAAACACCCCGCCCCAAGGTGCAGTTGAATCCGACGGTGCTCGCAAGTGACGACAAAGCAGTCGCACAGAGTCCTGGGATTCCGATGCCCTCGCCGCCGAGCGGTCCGGTGTCGATTCCCTCCCGCAAGGGAACCGAACTGGATCCGGAGACGGAAGCGGAAATCGCAGCCGCCCTCGCCTCGGGAGAGATCCCCGGCGCGGTGGCTCGTCCCGCACCCGCCAAGGAAGAGGGGCCCGCGCTCCCGCAGAGTGAAGATGATCTGCAGCCGGGGACGAAACTGAAGGGGACCGTGCAATCCGCGCTCGGAGAGACGGTCATTCTAGACGTCGGCTTCCGGTCCTCCGGTTGCATCCAGACGAAGCAATTCGAAGGGAAGGTTCCGGCTGTTGGCGCAACCGTGGACGTCGTGGTGGATAAGTACGATCCGACCGAAGGCCTGATTCACTGCAGCCTCCCCCGCGCGGCTCGTCCTGCCGGGAACTGGGATGAAGTCTCCATCGGCCAGGTGGTCGATTGCACCGCCACCAAGGTAAACAAGGGGGGACTGGAAGTTTCGATCAGTAACCTGCGGGGCTTCCTCCCCGCCGGTCAGGTCGATTTCGGCTTCGTCTCCAACCTCGAAACATTCCTGGGGCAGAAACTGCGGGTCAAAATCATCGAAGTGAATCCGCAGAAGCGCAATCTCGTCGTCAGCAGGCGGTCCTATCTGGAGGACGTCCGGGCCGAAAACCGCGAAGAGATCTGGAAGAAGCTCGAAGTGGGACAGGTTGTCACCGGCACGGTCAAGACCCTCAAGGACTACGGGGCATTTATCGACCTGGGTGGTGCGGATGGCCTGCTGCACGTCGGCGAAATCAGTTGGAGCCGCATCAATCATCCCTCGGAACTCCTCAAGGAAGGTCAGCAGGTCGAGGTCAAGATCCTCGCCGCCGACAAGGAGAAGGGGAAAATCAGCCTGGGGATGAAGCAGTTGCAGTCCAATCCGTGGGGCGATCTGGAATCGCGGTTCCCCGTCGGCAACACCGTGCAGGGGAAAGTGACCAAGACGACCGACTTCGGAGCGTTCGTGGAACTGGCCCCCGGCGTGGAAGGGATGATCCACATCAGCGAACTGGACCACAAGCGGGTCCATCGCGTGACGGACGTGGTCAAATTGGGCCAGGAAGTCGAAGTGAAAGTCCTGTCCGTGGACCGCGACAAGCGCCGCATCGCCCTCTCCTTGAAAGCACTCTCGGCCAAGCCAGAAAATGCTCCCAAGCCGAAGGATGAAGACCTGGCTCCCGGAGGAGGGGCTGCGTACGAACGGAAACGCAAAGGCCCCCTCAAGGGTGGCACCGCTGGCGGCGGGGGGGAAAGTTTTCTCTTCGGTCGCGGCAAGTAGTAGTGGACTGGTTCTTCGGGGTGGCATGCCCACTTCGCCACGAAGTGGCAGGGTGGGCATGTGCGCGTTTGACGATGATTGATACAAATCGCCAGCCTGTAAACACAGGCCACTAGAGCGCCGGCATGACTCAAGCGGAATTGTACTTCGATCACAATGCCACCACGCCCCCTGCGCCGGAAGTGATCGAGACTGTCACGCGGGTGATGCGCGAGGCGTTCGCGAACCCCGGCAGTCGGCATGCGGCCGGACGCCGTGCCCGACGCGTCCTGGAAGAATCCCGCGAATCACTCGCGGCGATCCTGGGCGCAAACCCGGAGGAAGTCGTCTTCACCAGCGGCGGAACGGAATCCAACACGCTCGCCATCCGGGGATTATGCGGCAGCAATCGGGGGACGCTTCTCTCCGGACCGGGGGAACATCCCTCCGTCGCGGAGACCTGCGCCCGACTGGTGGCGGAAGGCTTTGAGATCCACGAGTTGCCGATCAGTGTGCAAGGAAATCTGATCAAACGATCATGGGAATTGTTTTCCACGGAACCGGTGCGATTGGTGACGCTCTTGCTCGCCCACAATGAAACCGGCGTGATTCAAAACGTCGCCCCACTCGCAGCGTGGTGTGCGGAGCAGAAAATTCCACTGCACCTGGACGGAGTCCAGGCCGTCGGAAAAATCCCGGTCAATTTCCATGAATCGGGGGCGATGACCCTCAGCCTGGCGGCCCACAAGTTTCACGGGCCACGTGGGATCGGGGCGTTGCTCGTTCGAAAGGGACTACGCCTGACCCCGCAACTGGTCGGCGGGCACCAGGAACAGGAACGCCGAGCGGGAACGGAAGCGGTCGCGTTAATCGCCGGAATGGCAACGGCACTGAACTATGGCACAAGGACGCAGACGCAAGGACAAAAAAGATCACCGCGCTGCGGGATCAACTGCAGGCAGGACTGGAGCGGGAGTGCGTGCCCGTCCTCGTCCACGGCGAAGGAGCCGCCCGGCTGCCCAACACCCTCAACATCGCCTTTCCCGGACTGGACGGGGAAGCGCTCCTCGTGGCCCTCGATCTGGCCGGGGTCGCCTGTTCGCTAGGCAGCACCTGCGCCAGCGGCTCGATGGAACCCGCCCCGATTCTCCTCGCCATGAGCTGCCCACCGGAACTGGCAAAATCCTCCGTCCGCTTCAGCCTGGGGCACGAAAACACGCCGGAAGAAATCGACGCCGGCATCCGCCGCATCGCGGAAATCGTCAATCGCATGCGAGGCAAGTGAAACAGATGCGTTTCACTTAAGGATGTATTTCTGCTCCTTCTCGCTCCAGTGGATTTTGAATTTTTGGAGCAGTTGTGTGCGAGCGTTCCAATCAGGGATATCGATTGAGCTGGCATCCGAAATTTTTTTCCGGATGGAGTCTGTCATCTCGGCTCCCTCAATCATCCGCCAAGCCTGCTGATAGATGTCGTCCGCGAAATAGTCATATTGAAAATTCTTGAGACGTTGTGTTTGAGGGAGGGCTAAAAAACGCTCTGCAGCGACCAATGGGTTATCGAGGGGGCGCAGGGGTTTCATCAAAAACTTCCCGTCCGTTTCGGCTTGAGATACTCGAAGTTCCTCCCGATCCGGAAGCGGTCCGGTTTCAAATCCGCCTGCAAAAACGAATGGAATATCATTCTGGATGTGGTATGGGTACAAGGGCCAGAATTTTGAGTCCTCCCAGGGAGGATCGAACGTCGTCCTCCACTCTGGATTGTCGAACAGGATTGGAAGGATCGAGAGCACCGAAGATCGGCTGGAGGTGTCGATGTTTTCCGTGATGCGGTGACTTTCGCCTGAATCCCGAGCAATTTTCAAAAAGGCGCGTAGTTCCTGAAGAGCCTTCTCTTTGCCCATCGCCTGGAGATGATTGACGGCTCGTATCAGGGTCGCTGCATTGACGTCCGCTACGTTAATAATCTGCATCGTCTCGGAAATCGGAGGCGGGCCGGGAATCGTGAGCATCGTGACCGATTGTGGCAATGCACCGTCGGTGTTCTCCCAGGTGATTGTTTTTCCTCCTTTCTGACCTAGCGAGAGTGCAACCTGGAAGCGCGCATTCTTGCCGATCGGCCTCTCAATTTCGCTGAGAGTCACGTCTGCCAGGAATTCGCCTTTCTCCCAGATCACAAAATCCCCTCGGACGGCATCGTTTCGTTCATAACGACGCGACCAGTCATGTCGCTTGTCCGGGAGGTGCGAGACGATGACGCTCACTCCCTGAACCCAATCAATCGGCTTGCGGCTTTTACCGTCTGCGGACTCGATGAGCAATCTGCCACGAATCGAAAGTCGGCGATCTCGGCGAAGCGAGGAATCATCTTTCCAGGTGGTCCAATATTGGTTCCCCTTCGTAGACAAGAGGTTAGAGACCGTATAGCCCATCGAAACCTTGCCCCACTCGACAACCAGACGTTTCTTTTCCTCCGAGTCAGGGTTGTGGTCTATCGGTGGGAACGTGCCATCGGTCAGCGTGGCGTATTCATCGTTGTTCCTTGACCCCACAGATCCAGAGGTTCCATTGAGTCCCCTGGGCCAACTGAAATCCTGTGCTGTCACCGGAGACGAAACAATCGCAACGAGCAACACTGCGTTGAGCGAGGAGAGAATTCGCCTCGATATAGTCCCAGAAGAGAGAAGGGGACGAAAACTCACTTCCAGTTTGACGTCTCCGCGCAGAAACGGAAATAAATTTCGCTCGACTGCTCCAGTTCGTCCAGCGGAATCCACTCGTCGATCGTGTGCGCCTGCTGGATCGAGCCGGGGCCGAAGACAATCCCGGGGACGCCGGTGGCGCAGAGACGGGAGGCATTTGTGCCGTAGGGAACCCCCACTTTCTTGCGCGGGCCGACAACAGCGGAGATTTTCTCCATCAGCCGATCCGCCCACAGGCCATTGTTGTTGTCGGTCAGCGTCATGCCGTTGAGCCACGGGGGCAAAAATTCAAACTCGACGGCCACGTTCTGCTGAAGATACTCTTCCACCTGAGGGATGACATCCAGCCCGTTCTCGCCGGGGATCACGCGGCGGTCGATTTCGATCGTACATTCATCGGGAACGGTGTTCACGCTGATCCCTCCTTCGATCCGGCCGACGCTCAACGTCGCGGAACCACACAGAGGATGCGGCGGGCGAAGGTTGGGGAGCTGCTGGGCATATTGTTCCAGCGCGAAGATGATGTGGGCCATCTTGTAGATCGCGTTGACACCCTTCTCCGGCTGAGAACTGTGGGCCGCCTTGCCGGTCGTTTTGATTTTCCAGCGGGTCGCCCCCCGATGGGCGACGACGATATCCAGATCCGTCGGCTCGGCCACGAGAGCCAGGTCGGGGGGACTGGTGATCAAAGGGCAGGCGCCGAGTTCGGATGTCCACAGCCGGGAGAGATAAATCGCCCCCTGCGCGGTCGATTCTTCATCAAAGGTCAGGGACAGCAGCACATTGGCGGAGTGCGCCGGGCGTTCGCGGACCAGACGGGTGAAGGCAGCCAGCATCGCCGCCATCCCACCTTTGATGTCGCACGCCCCCCGGCCATACAGCCGGTTGTTCTCGATACGGGGTTCAAACGGCGGGATGATCATCCCCTCCACGGGGACGGTATCCATGTGGGCGTCGAGGAGCAGGGTCGTGGAAGAGTTTGGGGCGTCATAGCGGGCAATGAGGTTATCCCGCCCCGGAAGTCCCGGCTGCCGATGGACGGGGACACCGAGGTCGCGCAGATAACTTTCGAGAAAGGTGGCGATTTTCGTCTCGTAATACTCCGGGCCGGAGACGTTTCGTCCCATCGGATTGACGCTGGGAATGGCGACCAGTTGCTGCAGAAGAGAGACGACGGTTTGCATGCGAAAGAACCCGGATCGTGACGACGAGCAAGAACTGATTGAAACGGCATGGGTTAAAGCAAACAGAATACGCAATGGGGTGAAATTCCCATAGTTGCGAAAAATGGCGGTTGACTGTCGCCTGCGGGCGGGATTCGTATAATCCGAGCTTGTGAGGCTGGAAGAAATAGCCGGATTTCGTCAACATGCGTGAATGGAACCTATGACCTCGCCAGCATTTCCGATTTTATTGTTCGTGGCAGTCTCGGCTGCCATTTCGGTCGCGATTCTGATCACGGCCCATATTATCGGCCCCCGCTCCCGGACATCCTCCGTCAAATTGATGCCTTATGAGTCCGGAATGGACCCCGTGCACGATGCACGCCAGCGGTTCAACATCGGATTCTACCTGCTGGCGATTGAGTTTCTGGTCTTTGACGTCGAACTGCTCATTTTATTTCCCTGGGCTGTCGCCTTCGGGGGAAATCGTGCCGGCACGCTCGGGCCGGGTCATGGTGTGTTCTGGGTGGTGATGGGCTTCCTGGCGATCCTCACGCTGGGGTTCATTTACACCTGGCGCAAGGGGGTCTTTCAGTGGAAATAGAAGTTCCCGAGAACGTCGCGGTCACGAAGCTGGACGAGTTGGCCAGTTGGTGCCGCAAAAACAGCCTGTGGCCGATGCCCTTTGCGACCGCCTGTTGCGGTATCGAATTGATGGCGACGGGGGCGAGCAAGCACGACGTGGCGCGGTTCGGAGCGGAAGTGTTCCGATTTTCCCCCCGGCAATGTGATCTGATGATCGTCGCCGGGCGGGTCGTGATGAAGATGCTCCCCGTGTTGCAGCGGATCTGGCTGCAGATGCCCGAACCCAAGTGGTGCATTTCGATGGGGGCCTGTGCCTCGACGGGCGGGGTCTTCGACACCTACGCCGTGGTGCAGGGAATCGACCGGTTTATCCCTGTGGATATGTATGTCCCCGGCTGTCCTCCCCGTCCGGAGCAGTTGATCCAGGCGATCATCGACTTGCAGAACAAGATTCAGCGGGAAGGGACGATTCGCGGGAACGAATTCGAGACGGCGCAGCGGCAAGCGACAAAGCGGGCGCTCGTGGAACTGGCTCCGGGGGAAGTGCAGCCCCGGTTGTTGCCGGTTGTGACGCGTTAGACAAGGTCAGGTCGGTTCTTGGCGAATGGTCCCCGGCGGTATCGATTCTCGGAAGCTTGGTGCGATGGAAACTTACGATTCAGTTCTGGCGAAAATCAAACAGCGACTGGGTGAGGAGAGCTGCCGCTCCTCCGAATCCTATGACCAGGGAAGTCGCCGGATCGAGGTCCCTGCCGACAAGCTGTTCGATACGCTGAAATTCCTGAAGGAATCGTGCGGTTTCGACATGCTGGTGGATGTCACCTGCGTCGATTATCTGCACTATCGCGGGGCCCGCAACCGGTTCGGCCTGGTCTACCTGCTGCTGAATATCAGCGACAACCTGCGGCTCAATGTCCGCTGCTACCTGAACGAACCGGATCTGACCGTTCCCTCCGCCGTTCCTCTCTGGGAAGGGGCGAACTGGATGGAGCGGGAAGTGTACGACATGTTCGGGATCATTTTTGAAGGGCATCCGGATCTGCGCAGAATCCTGATGCCCGATGCCTTCGAAGCATATCCGCTGCGGAAGGACTATCCGTTGCGCGGCCGAGGCGAACGGCACAACTGAGCGAATTCATCGAGAGAACAGCTATGAAAACGGCGACCTGAGGGTCGCGTGAAGATCGAATCACAATTCCGGCGTTTGATTGATTATGGCAACCACACTGACCGAATCACCCGATTGAGCAGGAGTATCGACCCTGAACTTCGGTCCGCAGCACCCGGCCACGCAGCACGCGACGCTTCGCCTGCTGCTCAAGATCGAGGGCGAGACGGTCATTGATGCGATCCCTGACATCGGCTACCTGCACAGCGGTTTCGAGAAGATCGGCGAACATCTCAACTACAACCAGTACGTCACGGTCACCGACCGGATGAACTACATTTCGCCGATGGCGAACAACGTCGCCTGGCACCTGGCGGTTGAAAAGCTGATGGGAATCGAAGTTCCCAAACGCTGCCAGTACATCCGCACGATCCTCTCCGAAATGGCCCGGATCAGTGATCACCTCCTCTCCTGTGGAGCGATGGCGCTCGATACGGGGGCGTTCACCGCCTTCCTGTACGCCTTCAACGAACGGGAAAACCTGTACGAGGCCTTCGAAACGCTCTGTGGGGCACGCTTCACGAACAGCTACACCCGCGTCGGTGGCGTCATGTACGATGCCACCCCGGAATTCATCCGGCTGGCCCGAGCCTTCGTGAAACGCTACCCCAAGGTCTACGGCGACTTCACCCGGCTGCTGAATCGCAACCGCATCTTCGTCGAACGGACCAAGAACATCGGCCTGCTCACAAAGGAAGAGGCCATCAGCCGCAGTGCGACCGGCCCCGTCGCCCGGGCGAGCGGCGTGCCGCGCGACGTCCGCAAGGACGAGCCGTACATGGCCTACAAGGACTTCGATTTCCAGGTCATCTGCTCGATGGTGGGGATTGCTTCCACCGCTATCTGGTTCGTATGGAAGAAACCCTGGAAAGCCTGAAGATCATCGAACAGGCGCTGGAAAACCTCCCCGAAGGACCAGTCAACGTCGATACCGGTGAACGGCTGGTTCTGCCGGACAAGGACAAGGTCTACAACACCATCGAAGGCTGCATCACCCACTTCGAAGTCATCATGACGAATCGGGGGATGCGGGCTCCGAAGCAGGAAATCTACTCTCCCTTCGAGGCGCCGAACGGAGAGCTCGGTTTCTATCTCGCGGGGGATGGGAGCGACAAGGCGTACCGGGCCCGCTGCCGGCCGCCGAGTTACATCCACTTTGCCATGTTCCCGCATCTGATCCGGGGGCACTCCATCAGCGACGTGGTGGCGGTCCTGGGAAGTTTGAACATCATCGCGGCGGAACTGGATCGCTGAACGAGCGAGAAATATCTGCGTATCGAGTCCTCTAGAAAACTGAAGATTATGCCAGAAGCGACTATGACCGTGTTGACTCCCGAGATGGTGGAGGAGATCCGGGCCTTATTTCCCCGCTATCCGACGAAGCAGGCGGTGACGCTCCCCGCGCTGCATCTGGTGAACGAGAAACTGCGTTACATTCCCGAAGGGGCGATTCCGGAAATCGCCCACCTGCTGGAACTCTCCCCCGCCCAGATTTACGACACCCTCTCGTTCTACGGGTTCTTCAAGGACAAACCCTGCGGCAAGGTGCGGGCATGGGTCTGCCGTTCGGTGAGTTGTGCGTTGCGCGGTGCGGATGAGCTGCTGGAAGCGGTCAGTCACGAACTGGGTGTGAAGCCCGGCGAAACGACTCCGGACGGACTCGTGACGTTCGAGTTCGGCGAATGCCTGGGTCTGTGTGATTTTGCCCCGGCGGCGCTCGCCAATGAAACGGTGTACAGGAATCTGTCGGTCGAGACGGCAAAGGATTTCGCCGGTCAGTTGAAGGCCCAGGCGCAGAAGGA
The DNA here is from genome assembly GCA_046349635.1 of Planctomycetales bacterium. Lineage (GTDB taxonomy): Bacteria > Planctomycetota > Planctomycetia > Planctomycetales > Planctomycetaceae > JAXMBX01. Next base: position 52,011 of record JAXMBX010000017.1, on the reverse strand, counting down.
ATAGCTCGTTGCGGCGAGTCTGAGTAGTCAATGAAGGCCGGGTGATTCGTACATCCCGGAAACTCTGGAAACGGAAACAATCGTGGCGGAATTCGAACCTGTCCTGACGGCCAACGTTCACAAGCCTGACAGCCATACCCTCAAGGTGTATGAGGCAAACGGGGGCTACACTGCCATTCGGAAAGTGTTGAAGGGGATGTCCCCCAACGACGTCGTGGAACTGGTGAAGGCCTCCGGCCTGCGCGGTCGCGGTGGCGCCGGTTTCCCCTGCGGCATGAAGTGGAGCTTTCTCCCCAAGGACCATCCCGGTCCGATCTACATGTGCATTAACGCGGACGAAAGCGAACCGGGAACGTTCAACAACCGTCTCCTGATGGAAGCCGATCCGCACCAGGTGATCGAAGGGATCATGATCGGGTGCTTCGCCACCCGGGCGAAGACCGCCTACCTCTATCTGCGTTACGAATACCCTCTCTCCAAGCGACGCCTGCAGAGCGCCATCGACGAATGCTATGCGGCCGGACTCCTCGGCAAGAACATCCAGGGGAGCGACTTCTCGCTGGATGTCTACATCCACCGCGGAGCGGCAGCCTACATCTGCGGCGAAGAAACCGGACTGATCGAAAGCCTGGAAGGCAAACGGGCCTGGCCCCGGATCAAGCCTCCGTTTCCCGCCATCGAAGGGGCCTTCCGCAAGCCGACGGTCGTCAACAATATCGAGACCCTCTCCTGCGTGCCGCACATCGTGAACCGGGGAGCCGACTGGTTCAAAACGATGGGGGTCCCCGCCGATCCGAATAACCCTCGCGATCCGGGGAGCTACGGTCCCAAGCTGTACTGCCTGAGCGGGCACGTCAACAAGCCCGGCATCTACGAAACGGAACTGGGAATCACCTGCCGCGAGTTGATCGAGAAGCACGGCGGTGGCGTGTGGAAAGGCCGCAAAGGAAAGGCAGCCATTCCCGGGGGAATCAGCATGGGACTGCTGACCGAACCGGAATTCGATACAAAGCTCGACTTCGCCGGACCCGGCAAGGTTGGCTGCCTCGGCCTCGGGACGGCTGCGGTTGTCGTGATGGATGAGACCGTCTCCATGGTCGATTTCCTGCACAACTCCTGCCGGTTCTTCGCTCACGAATCCTGCGGCCAATGCACCCCCTGCCGCGAGGGGACGAGCTGGTCCGAGCGAATTCTGAACCGCATCAAGCACGGCAAGGGACGGCTGAAGGACCTCGACATCCTGCTCGACATCAGCGAGTCGATCGGGATCATGCCCGGCACGACAATCTGCGGACTGGCGGACGGTGCGGCGTGGCCCATCAAGAATGCCATCCGCAAATTCCGCGGCGAATTCGAAGACTACATCAAGCGGACAAATCCCAACGGTTATCAATCCCAGGCACCGGCGGAAGCGCTGGAACTGGTCGGCCTCGGCGGTCATTAAACGACGGCTGCGGCGAAACAACACAAACTGAAATCACGGCGAGCATCGCGACGGTAAAGAAGGATCAGCATGGCGACCATCATTGTTGACGGTCAGGAAATTCAGATCGGGGACAACGAACGGCTGAATGTCATTCAGGCGGCGGATCGCGCCGGAGTGGCCATTCCGTTCTACTGCTGGCATCCCGGGATGTCGGTCGTGGCCAGTTGCCGCATGTGCCTCGTCGAAGTCGGCGCCAAGAACAAGGAGACGGGCAAAGTCGACATGCAGCCCCGTCTCGTTCCCGCCTGCCAGACGCCGGCCAAAGATGGCACCGTCGTCGTCACCAACAGCCCCAAGGTCAAAGCCAATCAGAGCTACGTCCAGGAAGGGATTCTGCTGGACCACCCGGTCGATTGTCCCATCTGCGATCAGGCGGGGGAATGCTGGCTGCAGGACTACTACTTCCAGTACGGCCAACCCGAACGCCGCGCCGACGTGAAGCCCTTCACCAGCCGCAAACGCGAACTCGGAGAACACGTCACGTTGTTTGTCGACCGCTGCGTGATGTGTACCCGTTGCGTCCGGTTCACGCGCGAAATCTCCGGCGAAGCGGAATTGATGGTCATCAACCGGGGTGCGCATGGGGAAATCGACACCTTCCCCGGCTTCCCGATCGACAACCACCTCTCCGGCAACGTCAACGACCTCTGCCCGGTGGGCGCTCTCTGCTCGACGGACTTCCTGTATCAACAGCGGGTCTGGTTCATGGAGCCGCACGACTCCGTCTGTACCCGCTGCAGCACGGGTTGCAGCATCCAGGTGCATGAAAACAACAACCAGTTGTACCGTCTCCAGCCCCGCTACAACCCCAATGCGAATGACTGGTGGATGTGTGACATCGGCCGGTACCGCAATGAATTCGTCCATGCCTCGGAACGTCTCAGCGGAATCAAGAAACGGGCACAGGACCGTTTCGAGGATGTCTCCTGGACGGAGGGGATCGCCCAGGTGCGGGACGCTCTGAAATCGACCGTGAAAACTGCGGGTGGCAGCAAGGCCGCGGCGGTTGTCTCGCCGTTCCTGACCTGTGAGGAAGCCTACTTGCTCGCGAGCGCGTTCAAGGCCATGTCGCCGGACACTCTGCTTGTTCTGGGGAAGGTTCCCGTCGAGGGACAGGATGAGGTCTTCAAGGCGGGCTTCACGATTCGGGCGGAACGCTGCCCGAACCGCAAGGGGGTCGAAGAAATCCTGAAGCACTTCCAGCCGGAAGCCTGCGACTGGGAGAAATTCCTGTCAAAGGCGGACGCGGGACAGATTCAGGCGGCGTACATCACCGGGAATTATCCCGACGGTTGGAACGACGAGGCGGAAGCGTCGAAGCTGGACAAGGTTTCCTTGCGGATCGTGCAGGACATTCTCCCCACGCCGATTGCCCGCAAAGCCCACTATGTCATTCCGGGCGTCACCTTCGCGGAAAAGAGCGGTTGCTACGTCAATCATGCCGGCTTGCTGCAAACCACGGAATGGGCACTCCGACCGCACGAAGGAACGCACGTCGACGGCCAAACGTTCGGCGACCTGGCGGAACGGCGCGGCCTCTATCACGCCGGAGACGTCCTCAAGGAACTCGCGGAAAAGATTCCGTTCTTCGCCCGGGCGAAAGACGGAGTGCCGGAATGCGGTTTGAACCTCGTGACGGGAGAAGAGAAGCGCCCCATCACCTCGCAACTGGGAACGGTCACGCATCCGCTCCCGACGTTCCGGGCACCGGGCTCGCCGATGCTGGAAGTGGAGAAGGTCGAAGTTTCGTAACGAATGCGTTTTCGATGTTCGCGTCAGAGCGTTGACGGAAAACGAGAAATATAAGGTTGGGATGATGCAAGACTGGTTGGAACCGTTGATCAAGATCGCCGTGGTCGTCGGCGCCCTGCAAGGGGCCGTCGCTTACCTCGTGCTGATAGAACGGAAGGCGGCGGCGTACCTGCAGGATCGCCTCGGGCCGAACCGTGTCGGACCTTGGGGTCTGCTGCAACCCTTGGCCGACGGATTAAAGTTCATCCTCAAGGAAGAACTGGTCCCGGCCGGCGCGATGAAAGGGGTGTTCCTCGCGGCTCCGGTGCTGATCCTCGCTTCCGCGATGCTGGCCTTTGCGACGGTGCCGTTTGGTTATTACGTACCGGTCCCCGGCGTCAGCAAGCCGATTGCCCTCTCCATTGCCCCTGACCTCGACATCGGCGTGCTGTTCGTATTTGCGATCAGTAGCCTCGGGGTCTATGGAGTCATCCTGGGGGGCTGGGCTTCCAACAACAAATACAGCTTTCTGGGGGGGCTCCGCTCCAGTGCCCAGTTGGTGAGCTATGAACTGCCCCTCAGCCTGTCGATCATCGGCGTGGTGCTGATCGCCGGAACCGTCCGGATGGAAACGATCATCACTTCGCAGGCCTCCTCGGGATGGTGGTGGATCGCACTGCAGCCGCTCGGCTTCACGGTGTTTCTGATCAGCGGTTTCGCGGAAGCGGCCCGCTTGCCCTTTGACCTCCCCGAATGCGAACAGGAACTGGTCGGCGGCTACCACACGGAATACACCGGCATGAAGTTCGGCATGTTCGCCCTCTCTGAATACCTGCACATGGTCACCATCGCCTATCTCTCCGTGATCCTCTTCTTCGGAGGCTGGCACTTCTGGGGACTGGCTCCGATGACCGAAGCCAATCAGGTCACTCTCGTGGGGGGACTGATCCGGGTCGCCGTGCTGCACACCAAGGTTCTGCTGATGATCTTCTTCTTCATGTGGACCCGCTGGAGCTGGCCCCGGTTCAAGTACGACCAGCTCATGTCCATCGGCTGGAAAGTGATGATTCCCCTTGGGCTGGTGAACCTGTTGACGAGTGCCATCGCCCAGGAATTCCTCCCGCACAACGCCTACGCCGCCAAGGCGGCAATTTCCTGGGGCACGGTCGTCCTCTGTGCCATCTGGTACGCGATGAAATCCTCGCGGGAGTTGAGCCCGGTCAATCGGTCGATCCCGCGCATGCCCGCGGCGTGAACAAGACTTTTTGAGTGAAATACGACGGACGTTATGAAAACAGACGATAAAGCCATCCGGTGGATTGAAGAGCCCAAGCTGGGGTTGGCGGGGAAGATGTACCTCACCCCGTTGATCGACGGGCTCTCGACGACGGCAAAGCACTTCTTCAGCGTCGTGAAGGGAGACTCCTTCACCCGCCAGTTCCCGGAACAGCGCCCGGAGTTCCCCAACCCTCTCATCTATCGCGGCGTCCATCGTCTGAACAAGGACGAGCAAGGTCGCGTGCAATGCGTCGCCTGCTTCATGTGCGCGACCGCCTGCCCCGCCCACTGCATCGATATTGTTGGTGCGGAGGCTCCCTGGGAAGACCGCGAAAAATATCCGCAGAGTTTCGTCATCGATGAGTTGCGGTGCATCTTCTGCGGGATGTGCGAAGAAGCCTGTCCCTGCGATGCGATTGAACTGACGACGTTGTTTGACCTGACCGGCGCCAGCCGCGAGGAAATGGTCTTCGACAAGGAAAAGCTGCTGTCGGTCTACGACATGACGAAGGACAAGGAGCCGATGAAGACGACTCCGGCCGGGGCGAATCACCCCGGCATGCAACACAAGACGGAACACAAGATCACACCTCCGCGCACCTGATTGGGACCGCGTTCGGGAATAGAAGCTATGAGTCAGCACGGTTTGACATTGATGAGTTTTCTGACTGTCGCCCTCGGCGGGCTGGGAGTTTATCTCCTGCTCCCCAACGGGCGCACCGCCGGCCAGACGCCGCTCCGTTACCTCGGAGGATTGCTGGCGACGATCGGCCTGGCACTCCTGGCGCAACAATCCGCCCAGGCCATCCCCCATCTCACCAACGGCATCGCCTTCTACGTCATGGCGGCGGTCAGCATCGTTTCAGCCGTGCTGATGATCAGCAGCCATAACCCGGTCTATTCGGCTCTCTGGTTCGCGCTCGTCCTGTTGACGAACTCGGGGCTGTATCTGCTGCAGGGGGCGGAGTTCCTCGCTGCGGCGACGATCATCATTTACGCCGGAGCGATCATCGTCACCTTCCTGTTCGTGATCATGCTCGCCCAGCCCAAGGGAACCGCCCTCTATGACCGCTACAGCCGCGAGCCGTTTCTCGCCTGCGTCACCGGCGTCATCCTGGCGTGGACGTTGATCGGCACGCTGACCTATGCGACTCGCCACGAAACGCAGCCTCTGGAGAAGCGGATCGCCCTCCTCGGCGGCAACTCCACGCAGCCCTTGAGCGTCCTCCCCACGAAGAATCAGCTCGCCGCCGGAACCAAGGCCCATCCCAATGAACGGATGCAGGCGGACCAGCCGCACGTGGAAGGACTGGGACGCGCGCTGTTCCTGGATCATTACGTCAGCATCGAAGTCATCGGCGTCATTCTTCTGGTGGCGGTCGTGGGGGCGATGCTCATCGCCTCGCATACTCCCCGCCCGGAGCAGACAACTCCTTAACGAAACATTTTCCCGGATAGAGTTATCCCTTTTTTGAAAACCGGAATCATGGACCCGTCGGCCACACTCAATAACTATCTTCTCCTGGGAGCGATCCTGTTCTCCCTGGGGATGATCGGATTTCTGACGCGGCGAAATCTGATCGTGATGTTCCTCTGCGCGGAGCTGATGCTCCAGGGGGTCTCCCTCTCCCTGGTCGCGTTCAGCAGGTATCACAACAACTGGGGAGGCCAGGTCTTCACGGTCTTCAGCCTGGCCTTGGCGGGCGGTGAAGCGGCCATCGCGCTGGCGCTGATCGTCGTCCTCTTCAAGCGGAACAAGACCCTCGATGTTTCCCTGTGGCAGGATCTGAGGGAATCCGACCAGCCGCAGATTCCCAATGAATTCGGCTCGGAGCAGGATGCGGAAGAGCAGACTCCCCAGTGGCCCCACTTGACGGTCGCGGGTCGCCTGCCCGGTTCGAAACAGTCGGCAAACGGAAAGAAGAAGATGCCCGCATCCAAGGCGGAGTCGGAGAAGGTGGAGGTGCCGCATGGTTGAGACACTGGTCAAGACAATTCCGGCCGCTCCGCTGCTTGCCTGCCTGCTGATCGCGATTTTCGGCGCGAAATTCCTGAAGGACAAAAGCCATTGGGTCGCGGCATTAGGATGCGCGGTCGCCTGTGCCTGTTCGTGGGCCTGCCTCCCCAAAGCGACCCAGCCGGTGGATATCGAACTCTATCGCTGGATGGAAATCCTGACGCAGCCCGGGGCGCCCAAAGTGTCGATTCCCATCGCGCTGCACCTGGATACCCTCTCCTGCATCATGCTCTCCATGCTGACGTTCATTGCCACTCTCGTGGTGATCTACGCCTCAGGCTATATGCACGGAGATCGAGGTTACTGGCGATTCTTCTCCATCGTCTCGCTGTTCGTGTTCTCAATGATCATGCTCGTCCTGAGCGCGAACTTCGTCATGTTGTTCATGTTCTGGGAAGCGGTCGGCTTGTGCAGCTACCTGCTGATCGGCTTCTGGTATGAGAAACCCTCCGCCGCCTATGCCGGCCAGAAGGCGTTCGTCGTCAACCGGATCGGCGACTTCGGATTCGCCATCGGAATCTTCCTGATCTGGGTGACGTTTGGGACGGTGAATTTCTCGGAAACGCTCGGCAAGCCCGCTCTCCTCGCCAAGACGGCCGCGGAGAATCCGCTGCTCATCGAAGCGATCTGTCTCTGTCTGTTCGCCGGGGCAATCGGCAAATCCGCCCAGTTCCCGTTGATGGTCTGGTTGCCGGATGCGATGGAAGGCCCGACCCCCGTCAGTGCATTGATCCATGCCGCCACGATGGTCACCGCCGGGGTCTACATGGTTGCGCGGTGTACTCCGTTGTATATGCTCGCTCCAAACGCCCAGTTGGTCATTTCGCTCGTCGGAGGATTCACTGCACTTCTGGCGGCGTTGATCGCCTTGACGCAGACCGACCTCAAGCGCGTTCTCGCGTACTCCACCGTCAGCCAGTTGGGATACATGTTCCTCGGGCTAGGGGCCGGATCGGTTGTCGGAATCGCCGGGGGCATGTTCCACCTGTTCACGCATGCCTTCTTCAAGGCGCTCCTGTTCCTCGGTGCGGGGAGCGTGATGCACGCCATGGGGCACGTGATCGACATGCAACGCTTCAGCGGCCTGCGGAAGCTGATGCCGATCACCTACATCACGTTCGTCATCGGCTCGCTCGCTTTGGCGGGGTTGTTTCCCCTCTCCGGATTCTGGAGCAAGGACACCATCCTCGCAGCCGTCCATCATGCGGCACAAGGTCACTCCGCTGCCGCGCCGCATGACGCGGGGCATGACGCAGGTCACGATGGCCACGCGGCCGACAAGCCGGCGGCAGGACACGGCGATCACCCGGAAGCAGCCCACCCGGTCGTCGCAGCCCGGACCGCGAGACTGTTGTGGATCGATGGCAAGTACTGGTATCAACTGCTGTTCGCGATGGGAACTTTCACCGCGTTTCTGACGGCGTTCTATACTTTCCGGGCGGTCTTCATGACCTTCCACGGACCGGAAAAAATCCCTGAGGAAGCCGGGCATCATGCCCACGAGTCTCCTCCCGCGATGACAATCCCCTTGATCATTCTGGCGTTCGGGGCCGCGGGGATCGGCCTCGCGCTGGGGCACGTCTCCGGGATCTTCGACGGCTACCTGGGTCACACCATCGCTGGCGCGGGCGCTCATCACGAGATGGATTGGATGGTGGCGATTGTCAGCACCATCGTCGCGGTGCTCGGCATCGGTCTCGCATGGACCATGTACGGGAGTGCATCCAGACTTCCTTCCATGCTCGCTTCGGCCTGTCCTCCGTTGACCAGACTCAGCTTGCACAAGTTTTACCTGGACGAGATCTACATGGTCCTGTTCGTTCTGCCGTTGCGCGGTTTGGCCCAGCTTTCCCGGTTCCTGGATTGGGGACTGATTGATGGCGCCGGAGTGGGGCTCTTCACCTACCTGCCGCGCGAAGTGGGGCGTTTGCTCCGTCCGCTGCAGAACGGACTGGTCCAGTTTTATGCATTGTCGATGATGCTGGCGATGGCGGTGATGTTGGCCGCCATCCTGGCCTGGTAAGGATAGAGGAACATGCTGCCGGAACACGTACTGTCGGAAATCGTGGAATCGCTGGTCCTGCTCCCGCTCGTGGGGGCGGTGCTGGTGCTGACGGTTTCAGGTCTGGGATTGAAAGCGGTCCGGGGAGTGGCACTGATCACGACGCTGATCTGTTTCGCCCTCTCCGCCCAGGTCGCGATGAACTACAACCCATACAAGCGGGATGCCAACGGACACCGCATGCTGATCCAGATGAAGACCGACATGCCCTGGATCAGCTCCAGCAGCGGGCCGCATCTCCCCGGCGAACCCGCCCGGCCGAATCAGGGACCGGATATCCGCTTCAGCCTCGGTGTCGATGGGATCAGCCTCTGGCTGATCGCGCTGACCGGCCTACTCATGATCCCCGCGGTCCTCATCAGTTGGGAGTCGATTCAGGATCGCGCCGCGACATATTACGCACTGATGCTCGTTCTGGAATCCGGCATGATGGGGGTCTTCTCGGCCCAGGACATCATCCTGTTCTATATCTTCTTCGAGTTTACCCTCATCCCGCTGTTCTTCATGATCGGCCTGTGGGGCGGGAGCGACCGCCGCTGGGCCGCCCGGAAGTTCTTCGTCTTCACCCTCACGGGAAGCCTGCTCACCTTCCTGGGGCTGCTGTTCATTGTCCTCAGCCATAGCTGGATGTCCCAATCACTGCCGGGTGGGTCGTCGCAGTTGACCTTCTCCATCCCGCGGCTCATCAAGGAAATCCCGCAACTCGTTGCCGCCGGGGATGCCCAGGCGCAATTCTGGTCGCAGGTCAGCCCGTGGATCTTCGTCGCCCTCTTCGCCGGTTTTGCCATCAAGGTGCCCCTCTTCCCGTTCCATACGTGGCTCCCTCTGGCACACGTCGAAGCCCCCACGGCGGGCAGCGTGTTGCTCGCAGGCGTGCTGCTGAAAATCGGCTCCTACGGCTTCCTGCGGTTCATGCTCCCCATGTTGCCGGATGCCTCGTGGTGGGCGTTCAATGCCATCGCGACCTTAAGTGTCATCGGCATTATCTATGGGGCCCTCGTGGCCCTCGCTCAGGACGATATCAAGAAGCTCGTCGCGTATTCCTCCGTCAGCCACATGGGTTTCTGCCTGCTGGGGCTGTTTGCCTTCAACTCCGTGGGGATCAGCGGCGGGATGCTCCAGATGATCAACCACGGCCTCTCCACCGGAGCGCTGTTCACCCTCGTCGGCATGTTGTACGACCGCTATCACACCCGCGAGATCGACGCCTACAGCGGCATGGTTCGCAAGTTCCCCATTCTCGGGTTCTTCTTTATCGTCGTCGTCTTCTCCAGCATCGGCCTCCCCGGGCTGAATGGTTTTACGGGGGAAATCCTGGCAATGATGGGAATGTTCGCGACGAACAAGGTGTATGGAATCCTGTCGCTGAGCGGCATTATCCTCGGTGCGTGGTACATGCTGCAATTGAATCGCCGCGTCATGTTCGGACCGCTGCGTGAGCCGCTGGCCTCGCACGGGGGCCACCATCACGGTGCGGCTCACGGACATGAAGCGGGTGGCCATCACGAAGCACACGGCCATGGGGCACACGATCACGGCGGCCACGACCACCATGGACATGGATCTCCCGCGGTCGTCATGAGCAGCATCCCGGACCTCAGTTGGCGCGAACTGGGGGCGATCGTTCCGCTGACCGTCGCCATTTTCTGGGTCGGCCTGTTCCCGCAGTTCATCATCAGCCAGATGGAGCCTTCCATCGCGGAAGTGGTCCAGGCGCTGCATCAGAAACCTCTCCCCCAGATGGCGGATCGGGGTGCCGTGCAAAAGACCGGACTCGTTCAATCTCAAGTCCCCGCGGAACGCGCGGGGGTTCTTTCTTCAGAAGTGGGTAAGTGACCGTGTCGACGACATTCATCTCATTGCTGCCGGAAATCATCCTGGTCACGGCGGGCTGCCTGTTCATCCTGGCGGGAAGTTTCTCCCTGCCGCGGAATATCTGGGGAATGCTCGGCGTCGTGGTGTTCGCCATCGCGGGCGTCGCGGAATGGAAGCTCACCAAGCTGGTCGCGCTTTGGGCCCCTCCTGCCGAGGTCGATCCCGGCCTGGTCCTGATCGATCCCATGAGCGTCCTGTTTCAAATGAGTTTCCTCGCCATTGGGGCGCTCTTCTGCCTCGCGGCGATTCAAGATCGGGATGACCATGCTAACGCGCCCGAATTTTATGGCCTGCTGCTGATCGTCATCGCCGGCCTGATGCTCGTCTGCTGTGCCAATGAATTGATCCTCCTGTTCCTCGGACTGGAACTGATCAGCATCCCCATGTACGTCCTGCTGTACTTGGGACGGCATGGCTACGGCTCGCAGGAATCCGCCGTCAAATACTTCCTGTTGAGCGTCGCCTCCGCGGCGGTTCTGCTCTATGGCTTCTGTCTGCTATATGGCGTGACCGGCTCGACCAACCTGGCCGATATCCGCACCATCCTCGCCTCCAGCGTCCGGGCGACCGCAGAAACCACCGTCCCGCTGGTTCCCTCCCGGATGGCGATGGTCTCCCTCGTCCTGATCCTCGCCGGGCTCGGTTTCAAGATCACCGCTGTTCCCTTTCACTTCTACGCTCCCGACGTCTACCAGGGAACGAATGCCTGGAACGCCGGCCTCCTGGCGGTGGTTCCCAAGGCCGCCGGCTTGATCGCCATCGTGCGGATCGTCTCCTTCTCACTCCCAGGACTCGAACTGACCGGAGAGACAACCGCGTTGATCATGGCCTTGTTCACGATGACGCTGGGGAATGTCCTTGCTCTGCTGCAGACCAATATCCGCCGCATGCTCGCCTATTCCAGCATCGCGCACGCGGGATACATGCTGGTCGGCATTTCAGTCGGATTCTGGGAAAAACTGCATCCGGGCCTGACCGGAGATTCGATGTTTGGCTTGCCCGGAGGCATCCAGTCGAGCCTGTTCTACCTTCTGGCCTACAGTCTCGTTTCGACCGGTCTGTTTGCCGTGCTGGTCTCCTTGTCGCGAGGAGACCGACAGGTGGAAGAAGTCGAGGAACTGACCGGCTTGTGGAAAGTCCAACCGGTTCCCGCGATCTGCGCCGCGATCTTCCTGTTCAGCTTGGCCGGGATTCCTCCCTTGCCCGGGTTCTGGGGAAAACTGGCGGTGTTCGCGTCGGCATTGGGAGTCCGTGGAGACTCCGCCACGTTGATTCCGCTTCCGAGCGGCTGGTTCGTCATCCTCGCGGTGGTCGGCGTCCTGAACGCCGCGATCGGCGCGGTCTATTACCTGCGGGTCATCGCGTTGATGTTCCTGTATGATCCCCCCGCCAAGCAGCCTCCCCGTGCGACAGGTGCCACGCAGTTTGCAGTCGTCCTGGCGACGGTCGCCACGGTCTGGCTCGGGGTGCAATCCGAACCGTTGTTCGAAGCGGTCCGTGGCATCAGCTTCCCCGGTAATCCCGGACAGATCACTCAACGGGACGTGAAATCGGCTCCGGTGGCTCAGGTGCGTCTCCCGCGCGAGCATGATTGACAATCAAGACCATCCGCTTCGCTGGCTGCTTTAACGCACGGTGAAGTTGATGTTCTGCGTCGTCACCTTGTGGGCCAGTTCGTCCGACACGGTCAGCCGGAGAATGTACGGCCCGGGGCTCAGGTTCTGGGGCAGCCGGGTCTCATAGTTCAGGTAGAAGTCCTGCCGCTGGTTGCGGCAGACGTCCGGAATGGAATCGTACTTTTTGTGATCGAGGACTTCGGTCCCTCCCCCCGGCCGCAGGATCTCATAGCTGGATTTCAGCAACGTCCGAAACTTCCCTTCGGCGGTGATCTCGCTCCGGAAGTTGACCACCTCGGCGTAAATGAGGAGTTGCTGCCCCGGGCTGAATTCATCGTGAGGGTAGCGCTCGAAGTCGCCAAACCCGTCGATCTTGTTGCAGAAGCTCAGATTGCGGAGTTCGAGGCGGGCTTTTTCACGCAGGCGGTTTCCAGCAACCTGGAACTGGGCAACCGTCTGCGAGGCCCGGTCCGAAGGATTGGGGATCGAGGCATTGTCGAAATAGTTGGTCATTCCCCACACGACCTGCTGCCAGAATTCCTGGTCCGCCGGTTCGATACCGGGAATGGACTGCAACGCCCTTTGTTGCTGTCCCGCCATCATGTATAGCATCCGCAGGTGGACATGGGCTTCAATGAATTTCTGTCGCTCCGCATCGGAATGGCCGGGAGTCATCTGGGCCACTTCCGCTTCCTTCAGGGAAATCATTTTCTGGACCGCTTCCAGCGTCTGCGGATTCATCGCCGGGGCAATGGCCACCGTCTGTTGAAGTTGATTCGGCCCCAGGCTCCCCGGGATTTGGATCGCGTTAGAGTTGGGAGCAGCAGTGGTCGTGGCGGGGATCGTGGTCGGGATCGTGCTGATCTGTCCGACGTCGGAGGGATTCGGGGTGAAGCCCTGCTGCGCGATGCCGGTTTGCTGTTGCGTTGCGGCCCAGGCAGCCGCTTCCACGGCGGCGAGCGGCTGGCCGAGTTGGACGGGATTTCCCGAACCGTTGGGTGACGCCGCGTTCCCGAGCAGGTTCATCGCAGAGCCGCCACCGGCAAACGGATTGTTGACGCCGTTTGCAGGAGTAGCCTGTCGTGACAGGCCCGCCCCCGGAGTGTTCGCCCCCATCGCGGCAGCCATCTGTTGTGCGAGCGCCATGGAGTCCTTGTTCCCCGTGGGAGAGTTCCGCGCGGCGTTGGCCGCAGCCTCCGCAGTCGCAGGGGGAGCTGCAACCTGGGAATTCTGGTTCGCGCCCGGAGTGTAATTCGCATTCCACGGATTCTGCGAACCCAGACCCGCATCGGGGGTTTTCTTCGCACCGGGCTCCCACGCGTCGGCTTTTTCCGGGGAGTCGTCCCGTGCTGCGGTCTTTTTACCCGAGACGGGGGTGACTTTGTCCTTCTTGGCCTGGTTCTGATACTTCGCCCCGAGCCGCCACGTGTTCAAGATCCGCGGGACCATCTCGGGGGGAACCCCCTTGAGTTCGCGCAACATTTCTTCCCGCGTTTCGGGATCTGCCTCCCGCAGCTCCGACTGAATCAATGCGCGGGTCGTCTCATCGAAGCCATCCAGTGTGGAACTGGCGAGCGATTTGTCGCTCGTCTTCTCGACGTCCGAATCCTTCTCTTGGGCGCCCGGTTTCTCTCTGGAGGCTTGCGCCGTCTCGGTTGAAGTCTCTTTCCGCGTGTTCTTGCCCCGCGAGGCAATCGTGGATTTCGATTTCGAAGCGGGCTTGTCTTTGGAAGCGGTGGAGGACTTCGAGGCGGAACTACCGAAGGGACGCCGCCAAAAGGGGGTCGCCGCGACTTCTGTTTTGGAACTGCGCGGCGGGGCTTTCTTCGTATCAGTGGAGGCGGTTTTCTTGCTCCCGCCCGAGAGGGCGCAGCCCGTGCAGAGACAGACGATGAACGTGCAGTACAACAGCGCACGATACATAGCCTGATTCATGACCCGGTTCCTGGAACAGATGAAAACACCATCCCTGATCTGCACCGATCGACGGAATTTTGCCTTCGACTCGAACGGGAGAAGTGGGAAAAAACGTCGTGACGTGAGTGAGCGCGAAAATCTCGGAGAGAGGGAGGCGAATTCTTAGTTCATTCCTGAACTTGTGACAAGATCAGGTCTTGGGACGAATCCCCGAGGCAAGCTGATGATGGGTGGCCCATATGCCCGTAGGGCGTGTGGGCGGCGTCAGCCACAAGCGGGCGAAGAAGTGAGAGGTCGGAATCTGGGGGGGCTGGGAGGAGCAATGAAAAAGCGGCCCGGAAGAATTTTCTTCAGGGCCGCTTGGGAGGATCAGATCAGGATCAGTCGTTAGCGTGCGTCTTGGTCGCGTTCGCGGTTGCAAACCGCTTGTTGACGTCCAGTTCCATCACGCCGAACGCCTGCTCGTGCCGCTGGATCGCCATCCCCATGGCATGCAGCAAACGCTTGGCGGTATAGAAGTTCATCGCCACCCGACGGGCGATCTTGATGGGGGGAGCATCCGTCGTGTAGGGCTGGGGATTCAGGCCGAAGTCGAGGATCAACTCCTCAGGGGACCCGGCGACGCGGGCGAAATTTGCATAAAACGCCTCCAGGCCGTCCACTTCAATAACCTGGGGCTGTCCGGGGGCTTGGTTCCCAGCGGGGGGATTTCCGCCGATTTTGTCGCTCGCCATTATATCTATTTCTCCTGAGCTAAAGATGCCAACGGATGTTGCGCTGCTTGGCTCCGGCCGGATTTCCGAGGGATTTGCGGGGAACCAGTTTCGCCGTTAATGTAACGTGCAACTTGAGTTTCTGACAATCCTTAATTGTCCGCTGTTTTAACACCCCTCCAAAGTTGCCACAGATGTCGTCCTATATTGCCCGGTTGCATCAAGCGGTTCGTCACAAGAAAAACGGTGTCGTCGTGGGATTGGACCCGCGATATGCCGATCTGCCCGGGGAATTTCACCAGAAATTCGGCGAGAAGCCGGGCGATCTGCTCCAACAGGCCTGCGCCTTTGAGGAGTTCTGCCGCCGGATTATTGACGTCGTCGCTCCTCTGGTCCCGGCGGTGAAACCGCAGGCGGCCTTTTTCGAGGAACTGGGGCCTCCCGGTTGCGCTGCCCTGGCGCGGGTCATGCGTGCCGCCCGCAAAAAGGGCCTCCTCGTGATCTGCGATGCCAAGCGGGGGGATATCGGATCGACCGCGGAAGCCTACGCGCGCGGTTACCTGGCCGGAGAAGATCCCGCTGCGGCAGCGTGGGCCGCCGATGCCCTGACCGTCAATCCCTACCTCGGTGTGGATACGTTGCAGCCGTTCGTGGATGTCGCCGTCCAGCGGGGTGGGGGGATCTATGTCCTCGTCCGGACCAGCAATCCGGGGGCGGGAACTTTTCAGGATCGCAAATCGGATGGGGAGTTTCTGTATCAACACGTCGCCCGTGCCGTGCAGGACTTGTCTGCTCAAACACGTGGGGAAGACCCGTTCGGGGCCGTGGGTGCGGTCGTCGGAGCAACCTATCCGCAGGAATTGACGAATCTCCGCGAAGCCATGCCGAACGTCAGCCTGCTGATCCCCGGCTATGGAAGTCAGGGAGGAGCGGGCAAAGACGTCGCAGGAGGATTCACCTCGGATGGGCTGGGGGCCGTCGTCAACAGTTCGCGCGGCATCATCTTCGCCCACAAGCGGAAAGGTTACGCCGAGAAATTTACCCCCGAGCAATGGGAGCAGGCCGTCGAAGCCGCCACGCGGGAAATGATCGCCGATCTGGCCGCCGAAACCCCCTGCAAGAATCTGTGAGAGAACAGGCATCCGTAAAAGCTCAGTCCGGAGTTTTCCGCCGACGGGCAGGCCACAACCGATTCAAAAGATTCCGTCTCCGCCGGCAGCCACAGTCCCGGATTCCCAGTCGGCGTTGAATCCGGCGGATGATGCCGTGGATTCCGGCGCGGTGCAGCAGAGATGCCACGAGGTCTCCCAGGCCGTGGGTCTGTTGAGAGTCAGAGATTTTCTGTCCCGGTCCGCGCCCTTGTTCCCAGAGTGCAAAATAATCCAGACGGGTACGGCAGAGCCGATGCCAGTGAGCGGATTTCGCGCAACCATGCCGTGGGCAATTCCCCGGAGCGTCGCATGCGCAACCGGTAAGGGGAAGGATAACGGGATTTGGTGGTTCAAAGGACATGGATCGGACCCGTTATTCAGGAAGCACAACCGCAGTCTGTTCATTCATAAGGAGCAGGGTTGCGCAAAACTGTCGGAAAGATTCCTGCTTCAAACTCCTCAGAGGGCGTGGTTTCGGTTGCCTTTACGGGGATCGGGTGGAGAAAATAAAAGGACGGACATTCCCGCCTCGACACCCCCTGCCGCGACAAAGGTCATCCATGAAGCGTTTTGGACGGACAGCACCCCTCGGCTTTCGACAGAGAGGTTGGCACCACCTGGCGTGGCTCGTCCTGTTCCTCATCACAAGCCCGGTTTCCGTGCGAGGCGAGGTGGATTTTGCCCGCGAAATCCGCCCGATCCTGTCGAAACATTGCTTCAAGTGTCACGGACCCGATGACAAGGCCCGCGAAGGGGGGTTGCGCCTGGATGTCCGCGAAGGAGCGCTCAAGAAGTCGGATTCCGACGAAGTCGCGATTGTCCCCGGCAAGCCGGATCACAGCGCGCTGATCAAGCGGATTTTCTCCACGGACGAGGCCGAGGTGATGCCTCCGCCGAGTGCCAAGAGCCCGCTGTCCGCCGACCAGAAAAACGTCCTGAAACAGTGGATAACCGAAGGGGCTTCGTACAAACCCCACTGGGCGTTCATTGCGCCGAAGCAGGCCCCACTTCCCGCCGTCAAACAAGGGGACTGGGTTCAAACTCCAATCGACGCGTTCATCCTGGCGAAGCTGGAAGCGAACGGCTTGAAACCCTCCCCGCAGGCGGACCGCGCGACTCTCGTCAGACGCGTCTATCTGGATCTGATCGGCCTCCCGCCGACTCCCGAAGAAGCGGATACCTTCCTGAACGACAAGGATCCCCGGGCCTACGAAAAACTCGTGGACAAGCTGCTCGGGTCGCCCCATTACGGAGAACGCTGGGCACGCCGCTGGCTCGATCTGGCACGCTATGCCGACACGAACGGCTATGAAAAAGATCGCGCCCGCTCCGTCTGGCCGTATCGGGACTGGGTCATCAAGGCCCTGAACGATGATCTCCCCTTCGATCAGTTCACCATTCAGCAACTCGCGGGCGATATGCTCCCTAATCCGACTCTGGACCAGCAGGTGGCGACCGGCTTCCATCGCAATACGATGCTCAATGAAGAAGGGGGGATCGATCCGCTCGAATTTCGTTTCTATGCGATGGTCGATCGGATCAACACGACCAGCACCGTCTGGCTCGGACTGACAATGGGATGTGCGCAATGCCATACGCACAAATACGACCCCATCACCCAGCGCGAGTATTACCAGATGATGTCCTTCCTGAACAACGCGGACGAACCGCGGCGGGACATTCCCCAGCCGGAGATCGTCCAGCAGCGTTCCGACATCGAGCTGAAAATCCAGGCACGCCAGACGCAACTGATGGGGGAATTCCCCGTCGAAAAGGAATTAAGCTGGGAAGCACTCCGGCCGAGCCAGGTGACGGATTCGACCGGTCAGCCGCGGATTGAAATCCAGGAAGACAGTTCTGTCCTCTGCCTGGATGGAAACCCGGACAAGACGGAGCAGACCATTCGGCTGGAAAGCCCCGCTGAGAGCGTCTCCTTCATCAAGCTGGAGGCATTGACGCATCACCGTCTAGGGGGCGGTGGTCCGGGCCGGCGGTCGGACGGAGAATTCGTGCTCAGTGAGATCAAGGTGACGGTCGCTCCCTTGAACGCACCGGAGCAGAAGCAAGCGGTCAAGCTGGTCGCGGCGACCGCAGAGAAAGCTTCGAAAGGACAAGAGGCGAAACTTGCCATCGACGGTAATCCCCAGACCGGCTGGGGAATCACGGCGGCCGATAAAGGGAGTGGAAATCACGCGGCGATTTTCCAGTTGGAAAAGCCCGTCGGTTTCCCGCAGGGCACGGTCTGGACGATTCAACTGGATCAGCAAGCCGGCGCTCAAAAGACCCTCGGGCGATATCGCCTCAGTCTCGGTCAGGTTCGCGCCGTCGCGACCCTGGCGGAGAAGGATCAACGCCGCGAACATCTGGAGCGCAAGTTCCAAAGCTGGCTCGCGCATGAATCCAAACACGTGGTCCATTGGAAGCCCCTCAAACCAGTCAAGGCAACCAGCAACCTGCCGCTGCTCACGATCCGGGAGGATGGGACGGTCTTCTCCACCGGCGATCAGACGAAGCGGGATGTGTATGAAATAGCCTTGCAAGGCGAGTTGCAGGGGGCAACCGCCATTCGGCTCGATGTCTATCCCGACGATCTCCTGCCGGAACATGGCCCCGGGCGCATCTTTTACGAAGGCCCGTTCGGCGACTTTCACCTGAGCGAGTTCCAGGCGGAGCAGGGGGGCAAAGCGCTCCCCTTCCAGAAAGCGAGCCAGAGCTTCGCCGCCAACGGGGCAACGGCCGCCGGAGCAATTGATGGTAATCCCCAATCCGGTTGGGAAATCAACGGAGGACAGGGGCAACCACATCACGCGGTCTTCAATTTCCCCGCCCCGTTGCCAACGGGAAACGAACTGCTGATCCGGATGATCTTCGAGAAATACTATTCCGCGGGGATCGGGAAGTTTTCGTTCTCCGCCAGCAGCGATTCACACGCGGCAGCCCGGGAACGCCCGCGCTGGGTGGAACTGGTTCTGGAAAAACCCGCCGACAAACGGACCGCGGAAGAATTGAACAAGCTGCGGGAATACTACGTGACGATTGCTCCGGAACTGGAATCGGAACGGCAGGAACTGGATCGGCTGCGGCGCTCCATCCCCGCTTACCCGACCGCCCTGGTGATGCAGGAACGGCCCGCCCAGAATCCCCGGGGAACTTTTATTCACAAACGGGGAGAATTCCTGCAGCCCACCGAGCAGGTCCAGGCGGCGACCCTCTCCGTGCTGCATCCGTTTCCGGTCAAGGAATCACACAACCGGCTGGAATTCGCGCGATGGCTGGTCAGTTCGCAAAATCCCCTCGTGGGACGCGTGACCATGAACCGCCACTGGGGGACGATCTTCGGACGGGGATTGGTCCGCACTCAGGAGGATTTCGGAACGCAGGGGGAAGCCCCGACCCATCCGGAACTCCTCGACTGGCTGGCGGTGGAGTTCATGAACCGCGGTTGGTCGATCAAGAAGATGCACAAACTGATTGTCATGAGTGCGACCTATCAGCAATCCTCGCACGCCACGCCGGAACTGCTGGCGAAGGATCCGCAGAATCGCCTCTACGCGCGCGGTCCACGTGCAAGGCTGGAGGCGGAACTCATCCGGGACTCCGCCTTGAAGATTAGCGGATTGCTGTCGGAAAAAGTCGGAGGCCCGAGCGTCTTCCCGCCGCAACCCCCGGGAGTCAGCACCGAAGGAACCTATGGAGCTTTGAGCTGGGCGGTCAGCACCGGCAGCGACCGGTATCGGCGGGGTGTGTACACCTTCGCGAAACGGACCGCCCCCTACGCCATGTTTGCGACCTTTGACGCCCCCAGCGGCGAAGCCTGTTTCCCGCGCCGCGAAGTATCGAATACCCCGTTGCAGGCCCTGACGTTACTCAATGACCTGGTCTTCACCGAAGCAGGCCAGGAACTTGGACGTCAGATGACCAAAGCCGGCGGCTCCTGGGAGGAAAAGATCAAACGCCTGTTCCGCAGAGTGCTGACGCGCGACCCGGCCCCCGACGAAATCGCCAGTCTCAAAAGCTTCTGGGACCAGCAGCGCGCCCGCTTGGAACGGAAAGAACTGGATGCGGCCAAGATCGCCGGCACCGGCGAGGGCGATCCGATGGACCGGGCGAGTTGGACACTGGTGAGCCGCACGCTGTTGAATCTCGATGAAACCTTCACGAAAGAGTGATGTGATGTCAGGATCAGAACGAAACCTGCTGCACGTGACCCGGCGGCACTTCTTCGAGGAGTGTGGAATCGGCCTGGGGAAGATCGCACTGGCCGGCCTGTTGACGAATGGGCTGTCCCCCGCCCGATTCGCCCGTGCGGAAACCACGAATCCCCTCGCCGCGAAACCGCCGCATTTCGCTCCCAAGGCCAAGCACGTGATTCACCTGTTCATGGCCGGCGCCCCCAGCCATCTGGATCTGTTCGATTACAAGCCGAAGCTGGCGCAGTACGAGGGAAAATCCATCCCGCCGGAAGTCATCGGCGGACAGCGGTATGCGTTCATCCGGGCGGACGCCGCCGCGATGGGGCCGCAGTTCAAATTCTCCAAGCACGGAAAATGCGGAGCGGAGATCGCGGACGTGCTGCCGCATCTGGCGAAGGTGGTGGATGACATCTGCCTGATCAAATCGGTGAAGACGGATCAGTTCAACCACGCCCCCGCCCAGATCTTCTTCAACACCGGGTTCTCGCAACCGGGCCGTCCCAGCATGGGCTCCTGGGTGACGTATGGCCTCGGTGCGGAAGCAAACGATTTACCCGCCTTCGTGGTGATGTCCACGGGTTCGGGAATCAGCGGGGGAGCGGCGAACTGGTCGAGCGGGTTCCTGCCGACGGTCTACGCGGGGGTCCGTTTCCGCAACCAGGGAGATCCGATCCTGAATGTCAGCAGCCCCGATGGAATCGACGCCAAGCTCCAGCGCGACACCCTCGATACGCTCGGCACCCTCAACCGCCGTCACATGCAGATCGAGCAGGACCCGGAGATCGCCACCAGAGTCGCGGCCTATGAAATGGCGTTCAAACTGCAAACCTCTGCGCCCGATCTGATGAATCTCCGCCAGGAATCCAAGGAGACTCTGGAGTTATACGGAGCGGATCCGGACAAGCCTTCGTTTGCACGCGCCTGCCTGCTGGCCCGCAGGATGATCGAGCGCGGAGTGCGGTTCATCAATATCTACAACGAAGGTTGGGATGCCCACAGCGATCTGATCGGCAACCACACCAAGAACTGTGAAGCGACCGATCGGGCGAGTGCCGCACTGGTCCAGGATCTGAAACGCCGCGGCCTGTTGAATGACACGCTGGTCGTCTGGGGAGGGGAGTTCGGCCGGACCCCCATGATCGAGTCCAACCCCGCACTGGGCCGAGCCAAGGGGCGGGATCACCACCCGCAGGCGTACACCATGTGGATGGCAGGGGGGGGCACCAGGCCCGGGTTAACCTATGGCGCGACCGACGAATTGGGGTTCAATATCGTGGAAAAGCCGGTCCACGTGCATGACATGCAGGCCACTATCCTGCATCTGCTCGGGCTGGATCACGAGCGGTTGACCTACACCTACCAGGGGCGGGAGTTCCGGCTGACCGACGTGCATGGAAATGTCGTCAAAGACCTGATCGCCTGAGCGATGGGCTCAGCCCTTCTTCTTGCGCGTCGCTTTCTTCCCCTTCGGCTTGGTGGCCTTCTTCTTCGAAACGGCGGTCTTGGAAGCCGCCGTTTTCTTTTTCGCCGTCCCTTTGAAGATCTGGTCCCAGCCTGCGGAAAACTTCTCGGACGATCCGGTATGCACGGTATAGCCTGTCATGGAGGAACTCTCCGGGTCTGTTGGAATGATGTCCCGCTTCGGAAATTCAAAATCGGCTCAAAGCATCCCGCGATTATAGAAATAAACCCCGTTCCTCCTGAAGAGAGTCACGCGAAGAGAGTCACGAGGTACTCGGAAAGCGGTGTATACGGACCGGTTTCGCCAGCGATCCGGGGAATTTCCGCGTAATTCTGCTGGATCGCCCCGATCCGGACTGATTCCCGGTGGCGTATGGTGGCATGGTCCCCCCATGGTTCACTATATTTTTCGTATGTAAATGCTTACTCGGGACTTACAGCCGACGCCGCGAACCCCGCGGAGGGCGTCTGCTGCGCCGGACAGGATGCGGCGGAACGGTCCATAAAAATCTCAGTCAAATCCAGGGATGCCGAGGAACGTGATGAATTTGAAGTGGATCTTAAGTGGCTTGGTGTGCGGCGGACTCTCCGTGTTACTCGCGGGGTGCGACGGCTCAAAACCCTCTCCCCCCACCCCCAAGGCCGACGCTCCCGCGGAAAAATCGACGGGCGAATCGAAACCCGAAGCGAAGCAGGAAACGGGACTCGCCGGGAAATGGCACCTGGAACTGGTTGAGGAAGGGACCGCACGCGATTTTGCGGTCATTGAAATCTCTCCCCCCGATCCCCAGGGCAAGCAAACGGTCGCCACGCTGGTCATGGCGGCCAGTTTCGATGCCGCAAAGTTGAAGAGCTCCGCCGTGAAGGGGGACTCCCTGGAGATGATCTACAACGCCGGAGACGATGTCACGCTCGAATTTCACGCCAGGCGGACGGAACAGGGGGTGAAAGGCTCCCTGTTGATTCCCAAGATTCTCGGGGTGCCGGTTCAATTCGTGAAAACCGATGCGGAGACGCTGGAAAACAAGCCCGAAGGGGAACCATTGCCGGATGCGGAACTGCTGCAGAAGGTCGCCTCCTCTCCCGATGCGGTGGACGCCCTGAATGATTTCATCCAGAAGCATCCGGGGAGTCCTCTCCTGTTGAACGCGTATCCGATCCTCCTCGCCCATTTGAAAAACACCAAGGCGAAGCAGGAGGAGGTCGAAAAACTGCACGCGGACATGCTGAAGACGGCGGAGTTGTGGGGCGGACCGGTCAAGGTGCGGGCCTCCCTCGATCTCGCGTCGATCCTCGCCCGCTTGCAATTCTTCCCGGATCTGGCGAAGGCCTACCTGGATGAATTCCAGAAACAGTTGCAGCCGAATTACCCCGCGAACTGGACGACGGAATTGGCGCTGGCCCGCGTGCAACTGGGACAGTCGAAGGAGGCCATCGCCCTGCTGACCAGCGCCCCCAAGGGGGGCCCTCAAGACATCCTGTTGAATTACGTCCTCGCCCGGGCGTACGAGGCGGACAAGCAGCCCTCCCAGGCGCTCGATCTGTACGCCAAACTCGCGGTTGTCCCCTTCATGGAACAGATGCTCGTGGAATCGATGCCCGAGGTCTCCCGGGAGAAGCCGACGCAGGCCGCCGAGCGGATCTGGAAAGAGATCCACAAGTCGGACAATGGCCTGGATAAATTCTTCGAGGAAACCTACGAGAAGGAAATCGCGGCCTTGACCCCCGCGCGGGACAAAATCCCTCCCCGTCCGCAGAATGCCCGCGTCGCCTTGCTGGAACTGTTCACCGGTACGAGCTGTCCCCCCTGCGTGGCGGCGGATATCACCATGTCCGGGATTCATCATCACTACAAGCCGGATGAAGTCATCGTCCTGAAGTATCACGAGCATATCCCTGCTCCGGACCCCTTCGCGTCGGAGATGACCGCCAAGCGATTCACGTATTACCAGTTGGAGGGGACTCCGATGGGGGCCCTCGACGGAAAAGTGGAAGAGCACTTGTCCGGCTATTCGATTCAGGCCCCCGCCCGCTATCAGAACCTGCGCCAGCAGATCGACCCGGGATTGCAACGGACAACTCCCATGCAGATCGAGCTGTCGGGGGTCGTGAACCAGGGAAAGCTCAAGATCAAGGCAAACGTCGTCGGGGAGAGCCTGGCCGATGATCTGCGGTTGCGTCTGGCAATCGTGGAAAATGGAATCCATTTCAAGGCCCCCAATGGCATCCGGTTGCACGATTGCGTGGTCCGCACGATGCCCGGAGGCGTCGAAGGCATTGCTCCCAAGGATAAAAAACTTGCCTTTGAGACGGAGATCGTCCTGGCGGATCTGAAGTCCTCGCTCGAACGGGAAACCGCCAGGCTGGAAGAGAAGATCGGCCAACTGTTCGCCCAGCCGGTGGCGTTGAAAAACCTGCAGTTGGCCGCGTTCGTGCAGGATGAACACAGCAAAGAAGTGCTCCAGGCGAAACTGATCGACATCGCCGGGATGGAGGGAACTGCTCCGGCCACCCCTGAAAAAGCACCCGAAAAAGCCCCGGAAAAAAAACCGGAAGCAAAGCCCGCGGACAAACCCGCGGAGACCAATCCACCAGAGAAGCCCGCCGAGAAACCCGCGGATGCCAAACCCGCCTCGGAAGCCCCCCCCCAAAAAATAACGCAGCCAAAGTAACGCGCTCAAGAAGTCATACCGCAGAGTAGTCACTTCAAGACAGACGACTCCGAAATTCGGAAGGGACAGGATCATGCCCGCTGGAAAAGTGAACGTCGCGATCATCGGACTTGGTTTCGGAGCGGAATTCATTCCGATCTACCAGGCGCATCCGCAGGCGAATATGTACGCCATCTGCCAGCGCAATGCCGAGAAGATGAACAAGGTCGGCGATCACTTCGGCATCGAGAAGCGGTACATCCGTTACGAGGATGTCCTGAAAGATCCGAACGTCGATTTCGTGCATATCAACTCCCCCATTCCGGATCACGCCTCCATGTCCCTCGCCGCTCTCAAGGCGGGCAAGCATGTCATGTGTACCGTCCCGATGGCGACCACCATCGAGGAATGCCGCCAGATCTGCGAATTGGTGAAGCAGACCGGCCTCAAGTACATGATGGCGGAAACGGTCGTCTATTCCCGCGAGTTCCTGTTCGTGAAGGATCTCTACGAAAAGGGAGAACTGGGCAAGATCCAGCACATGGCGGCCTCGCATCCGCAGGACATGGATGGCTGGCCGGATTATTGGGAACGGATGATCCCCATGCACTACGCAACGCACGTC
This sequence comes from Planctomycetales bacterium, assembly GCA_046349635.1. Taxonomy (GTDB): domain Bacteria; phylum Planctomycetota; class Planctomycetia; order Planctomycetales; family Planctomycetaceae; genus JAXMBX01. Next base: position 27,235 of record JAXMBX010000017.1, on the reverse strand, counting down.
GTCAGCCCCTGTCTGGGACTGGTCAACGGGCGGGCGGAATACGTCAGTTGCTTCGGCTCGGGGAGCGTCCGCGAGGACATCAAGCAGAAGTCCGGCAATCCCTTCGCGGTGGAATCCTGCCATATCAAGATCAAGGATTCGGATATCGCCTGCCACATCTGGCGGTTCCTGTATGACACCGCCCGTCAGTACCGGGAGAGCTTCGACGTCTACGGCACCAAGAAAAGTTTCGAATGGTCTCTGGTGGAAGGGGAGGAACACGTCATTCACACTGCCAAGAAGCCGGAGCACGAAATCCCGTCGAAAGTGACCGTACCGGACTTCGCGCACCTTCTTCCGGAACCGATCCGGAAATTCACCCGCACGATTCAGGACGCGGATCATCTCTCCTTCATCCAGGGGAGGGCACGGCGGCTCGCACCCGCACCTGGTGAATGAATTCGTCGACGCACTGATCAACAATCGCGACCCCTGGCCCAACGCCGTCCAATCCGCCAACTGGACCGTGGGGAATCTGTGCTCACGAGTCCGCGATGGCCGGTGGCAAGGTCGTACCCTCCCGGCGTTCACGCTGGAGGAAGCGAGCTACTTCCCCGCACGTTTCCCCACAGTTCGATGTGCAGCCGTGGGCGAATCGGAATCCGTGTGAAGCAGCGAGCGGTTCCAGCCACGCCCGTTTGTCGGCGTGTTCCTGCTGCGTCCGGGCTTCGGGCATCAGCCACACCCGCTCAGCCGTCACTTGGGGAAAAGCTTCCAGATAGGTAAGAATCTCCGGCAGATCCTCAGGCTGTTCGACGACAAATTTCAACTGGTACAGATACTCCGCCATCAGTCGAGTGACGACGTTCCGGTTTTCTCGCTGCTGGGCATGACGGCGGGACCACTTGAGGGAGCGGGATTCCTCCGGCGTGGAATTGGACAACTTGGGGCTGATCGACATCAGATCGGCCGCGACGGGACGGTACACGGTCCCCGCCGTTTCCACCGTCACGTGCTGTTTCTGCTCCCGGAGTGCCACGCTGAGAGGGATCAACGCCGGTTGCAGCAGCGGTTCTCCGCCGGTGAGGACCACGTGCCGCGATCCGAATTTCAGAACCCGGTCCAGAACCTCGCGGCTGCTTAATTGTTCCCCTTCCGGTTCCCAGGACGTATAGGGAGTGTCGCAGAACCAGCAGCGGAGATTGCACCCGGTCGTCCGGACGAAGACCGACTCCGTCCCCATCAGGCTCCCTTCCCCCTGAATGGAATGGAAAATCTCCGCGCAGCGCAACAGGGACGTTCCTTGAGTGGCGGGAACGATCGGGATCGTCGGAGGTGGGACAGGTTCGCGGACCATAGTCCTGCATTTTATCCCGCATCACCCCCGGTGTCGTGGTTGCTGGCGGAAAACGGCCCGAAGCCCGGATTTTACTGGGAATTCAGGCTGAATTCGCAGATGCAATCATTTGAAACTGGGCCAAATCGACGTCGCCGGATAAGGTAGTAGAGTCCCTGAAATCATCGCTTTCCTCTGGCCTGTGAACTTGCATGGAATACGTCAGTTACCCTCCCCCTCCGCCGCGTGAGCCGTTGTCATACGGCAGCCTCCGTCTGGAGTCACGGTACCTGCTGTCGCCGCTCGCGGGCTTCACGAATCTGCCGTTCCGCCGCATCATCCGGCAGATCGGCGGCGTGGGACTTTGCACGACGGATCTGGTGAACGCGCGCGGCCTGCTCGAGGGAAGCCGCAAAACCCGGGAACTGATCGAGACCTGCCCGGAGGACGTCCCTTTGTCGGTCCAGATCTTCGGCGCGGAGCCGGAGGTGATGCGGGACGCCGCACAGTTCCTGGAAGCGCGCGGGACGCAGTCGATCGACATCAACATGGGCTGCCCCGTGGACCGCATCACCAAGGGGGGGGCCGGGGCCAGCATGATGTGCGAGCGGGACCGCACGGTGGAACTGGTCCGCAAGGTGGTCGAAGGGGTCAAAATTCCCGTCACCGTGAAGATGCGACTGGGCTGGGACAGCCGGACCATCACCGCTCCGGCGTTCGCCCGCGCGTTTGAAGACGTCGGAGTGGCAGCCGTTGCGATTCACGGCCGTACCCGTGAGCAGGGATTCTCGGGGACCGTTGACCGCAGCGGCATCCGCGCGGTTGTCGAAGCCGTGCAACGCATCCCCGTCATCGGCAATGGAGATATTCGCAACATTCCCGACGCGGCCCGCATGTTCGAGGAGACCGGCTGCCACGGAGTTTCCGTCGGGCGCGGGGCACTTGCCAATCCCTGGATCTTCGTCCAACTCACCGAGTGGGAACGGACCGGGCGTTATCCCTTGCTCGGCACGTTTGAAGAACGCCTCGGATTGCTCATGAAGCAGTTGCAGTACCTGATTGAACTGCAGGGGATGGAGCGCGGGGTTCCGTTCTTCCGTAAGATGGCGCACTGGTACCTGCGCGGGATGTATGTCCCCGGCCGGTTGCGGAATGACTTTCAGCAGGCGCGCACACGCGAGGAATTGGAAGAGATCGTGCAGCGGATCGCGGAACGCGGCCCCACCCGCGGCAGCCGGACCGGCATGCTCCCCGATCTGCACATCCCTGTTCCCAGCGGCCCAGTGGAACACTGGTAGAGAACACCGTGGAACACGGGTAAAGAAAACGTGGAACGCTGGTAGTATTTGACTCACGACGCTTCCGTTTTCGTTCCGGTCAGATCGAAGCTCAAGGATTGCCCCTGGATCTTCGCCAGGAACGGCCCGCTGAAGTGCGCCCTCATCTGAGAGTTGCATTTCCGCAAACAAAAAAGTGGAGACCATGCGAACATGGCCTCCACTTCTGAAAAGGAGTGGCTGACGGAAAAACGTGACAATAAATAAATCATTACCCTGCGAAAAAAATTACGACGCGGTCGTCGGAAGAAGTTCGTGCCTTCGGATCAGTTTTGCTCCGGAACGGGTCACTTCCTGCAGATCGATCAGGTCCCGGATCGAATCGACGATTCGGTCGGGGCGGTAGGAGTAATTGTCGAGATCGGACAAGGCCGTTCCTCCGGAGAGAACGAGGATCGTGCGATAGCCCATCTGCAGCCCTCCCAGAATGTCGGTCTCCATCGTGTCGCCGATCATGATGGTCTCATCTGCGGTCAGCCCCAGTTCCTTGCGGGCGGTCCGCATCATGATGGGGCTCGGTTTGCCGACGCTGAATGCCTTCCTCCCGGTCGCCGCCTCAACCATCGCGACGAGTGCGCCGCAACCGGGACGGATGCCCTGTTGGGTGGGGCAACTGGGGTCGAGGTTCGTGGCGATCAGCTTCGCTCCGCCGTGAACCATCCGGACCGCCGTTTCCATCATTTCAAACGTGAGCGTTCGCCCTTCCCCAATGACGACGTAATCGGGATCGTAGTCGACGATCGAGTAGCCGTTCTGGTGGAGCGCCTGGTGTAACCCTCCCTCGCCGATGACGAAGGCGGTTCCTTCCGGCTTTTGGTCCGCCAGGAACCGCGCGGTCGCCATGGCGCACGTGAAAACGTGTTCTTCCTCGACGTCGATTCCCATCCGTTGCAGTTTGGTGACGACGTCCCGGCGGGTCCGCTGGCTGTTGTTCGTCAGAAAGAGAAACGGAATCTCGTTTTCGCGCAGCCGACCGATGAATTCATCCGCTCCCTGGATCATCTCGCTGCCGCGATACAATACTCCGTCCATATCGATCAAAAATCCACGACGTTTCATCTCATCCTCGAATCAAAAATAAGAACACTCCGCGAGGGGAGGTATGAGTACAGGGAACCCTGTCCGCGTGCCCGAAACCCGCGGTCAGGAAAAACATGGGGTGGAAATCACTCCGGAGATGCTCAGGCATCTCATGGGGGGCAGGAGCGATGTTTGAATGTCCGCATCAACAGCGGAACGTGATCCCGGCGGCGGCCGGTCCTGAGTGACAGGTGTGAAATCCCTGAGGAGATGAAGTAATCAGCGCATCCTCCTTGTCGCTGGTGGCCCAATAAATCATCTGCAGACCCGCTCGTTCCATCGAGCCCGTGGATCCTTGCCTCATGTTCTCAACTCCCTGGCGAAAAATCGCCCATTTCTGGCGCGGTCAAACGTGATTGGATGGGAGGAGAAATAAATCACGACTAAGTTGTGATTACTTTATCGGCCAGCATGATTGAGGTCAAGAGAAAAAAACCAAGATCGGAAAGGAGAGCCGATTTCGCTGCCTGGAAAACGCTGGCGACGTCAACTTTCATGCCCCAGCTTTGCCCGCAATTGCTGCAGATGTCTGCGGAGTTCCGGGTCATCCCCCAACTGCGATTGCAGTCGCTGGCAGGCGCGCACGACCGTGCTGTGATCCCGCCCTCCAAAGAACTTGCCGATGCTTTCCAGGTGGTCCGACGTCAGTTCCCGCGCCAGGAGCATCGCACATTGGCGCGGAATGACGGTCGTCTGGTCTCGTTGCGCGGACCGCAGCCGCGCCAGAGGGATCCCAAAATGTTGTGCGGTGATTCGGGCGATTTCCTTCAGGTTCATCCGCACCTGTGGAAGTTCCGTGTCGAGGAAACGTTTGACCAGCGAGACATCCAGCAACTTTTTAGACTGCCGCGCCAAGTTTTCAATCTGCAGCAGAATCCCCTGAATCTCGCGGGGAGAAACATCGCATTTCGTCGCCAGGAGTGACAACACTTCCTCCGGAAGCAGCAGGTGGCGTTTTTTCGCAAAATGCTCCCACAGCAGTTTGCGACTCTCCGCCCCAGGCTTGCGCAACGGAACGATCAATCCTCCATGACAGCGGCTGATGAACTTCGCGGAAAATCCTTCCAGTTCGCCGACTGGTTTGCGGCTGGTTAAAAGCAGGGGCTTCCCCTCTTTCAGGAACTCATCCAGCAAGGCCACCAGTTGCTGCTGCGTCTCCGGACGGCGCTCAATTCCCTGCAGATCTTCCAGGATCAGCAGGTCAGCCGTGCGGTATTGTTTCTGGAACCGTGCGATCCCGCGCGATTCGGACGCCTCGGCCAATTCGGCGGCGAACGTGGACGCAGTGAGATGCTTCGGTTTCCAGTCAGGATTTCTTTCCTGCACCAGGTTCAAAGCGTACTGGACAAGGTGCGACTTTCCGATCCCCGACGTGCCGTACAGAATCAGCAGCGGAATCTCCTGTGTCGGATCGGGCCAGCGCGTGACGGCAGTATAGGCCAGGCGATTCTCGGGGAGGATGACAAAACCCTCTCCGGAAGGAGAGAGGGAATCACGGCCTTGGCCCGCAGGAGAATTCACGTCGTTTCGGCCTCACAGAAGAAAGGAGTCGTGGAGAGAGCCGGATAAGGTCCTCTTACCCCTTGCCAATCCCCAGGACGTCCCGATAGTAAGCGATCGTTTTTTCCAGACCCGCCTGCAAAGAAACTTGGGGTGTCCAGTTGAGCAGCTGTTTCGCCTTGGAAATGTCGGGGCACCGCTGTTTGGGGTCATCCTGGGGCAGGTCGCGGTGCGCGAGTTGCGAGCGTGAACCGGTCAGCCGCAGGACTTCCTGCGCCAGTTGCAGCATGGTGTATTCATTGGGATTGCCGATATTCACAGGACCGGTTTCCTTGTCCTGATCCATCAGCCGGATAATCCCTTCCACCAGGTCGTCTACATAGCAGAAGGAGCGGGTCTGCTTTCCGTCCCCGAAGACAGAGAGCGGTTCCCCCCGCAGCGCCTGCGTGATGAAATTGGAGATGACGCGCCCGTCCTTGGGATCCATCCGGGGGCCGTACGTGTTGAAAATCCGCACGATCCGGATTTCGACGTGGTTGTACTGGTGATAATTCATGCACAGGGATTCGGCGACCCGCTTCCCTTCGTCGTAGCAGCTCCGCGGTCCAATCGGATTGACGTGCCCCCAGTAGTCTTCCCGTTGAGGGTGGACTTCCGGATCGCCGTAAACTTCGGAGGTGGACGCCTGCAGAACCCGGGCGTGACAGCGCTTCGCCAGCCCAAGGATGTTGACCATGCCCACGGTGGACGTCTTGATCGTCTTGATCGGGTTCGACTGATAAGCGGGAGGAGACGCGGGACACGCCATGTTGTAGATCTGGTCCACCTCCAGGAAAAGAGGATGGACGATGTCATGGCGGACGACTTCAAACCGCGGGTGGCCGATCAGGTGCGCGATGTTTTCCTTGCGCCCCGTGAAATAATTGTCGACGCAAATGACCTCATCCCCGCGCGCCAGGAGACGGTCGCACAAATGGCTCCCCAGAAAACCCGCACCGCCGGTGACCAGAATCGAACGCATGAGGGGTGACTTTCTCCCGGGAGAGGCTGCAAAATCGACAAAAAAAGCAGGCTGAAAACGCTGCGGGACGCTACAGTATGTTGAATCCTGCCCTATAGCTTAGTCAAGGACGTGACTGAAGCCAACGGCGCGAGACGCGAGGTGTGTGAAGGATCGGACGGATGCTCAGTGTCGGCAAATACGTGTGGGCGAGCCCCGCCAGCCTGATCGGGCTGACGGTCGGCCTGCTGGGGTTGTGCGCTGGCGGAGCGGTCCGCCGTCGCGAAGGGGTGCTCGGCTTCTCCGGGAGCCTGATCGACTGGTTATTTGACCGGATTTCGATCCAGCCCATGGCCATGACCCTGGGGCACGTCGTTCTGGGACGTACCCCGGCCGCTTTAGAAATCACCCCACGCCCATGAAAATGGTACACGTCCGGCAGTGGCTGCTGGGGCCCTTCTTTATCCCCGCGTATCTCCTCTGCAGCGTCTGGCTGATTTTGACCGGCCGCGATTCTTATCGGGACAATCCGTTCGAACGGGAAGCGTTTCACCAGGTTCCGCAAACTCCTCGTGATTTTGGAAAGGACGCAGGGATATCTTGAACACACCGACTGGTTCGCATCCCAGGGTTGAAAAGCTGACGTATGTCAAAACGAAGATCATCGCCACGATCGGCCCGGCTTCCGAAAGTCTCGACACCATCCGGGATATGGCCCTCGCCGGGGCAGACATTTTCCGACTCAACTTTGCACACGGATCGCACGAATGGCTGGGACAGATCGTTTCCCGCATTCGACAGGTTTCCGAAGAGTTGAAACGACCGATTGGAATTCTCGGGGATCTTTCCGGTCCCAAGATCCGGCTGCATGAACTCCCCGGTGACGCGATCCGCTGCCAGCACGGAGAAACGTTTGAATTCGTACGCGGTGCGCAGACGGACGATCCCCACAAACTCACCTGCACCTACGCGCCCCTGGTGGATGAACTCGCCGTCGGAAATGTCATCATGCTGGCGGATGGGACCGTAGGCATGCGGGTGGTGGAGAAGCACGCGGCCGAGGGGCGGCTGGTCTGCGTCGTCGAACAGCCGGGAACATTCAAAAGCCGTCAGGGGCTGAATCTCCCCGGCGCGATGTTAAGCACCCCCTGCCTGACCGACAAGGACCGGGACGATCTCAAATGGGCGCTCCAGATCGGACTGGATTTCATCGGCTTGAGCTTCGTCCGGAAGGCCGAGGATATCCGGGAGCTGCAGGAGGCCATGGCGGCCCATCATCCCGCGGTCACGCCCCTGATCGTCGCGAAGATCGAAAAGATGGAGGCCATCGCCGAACTGGATCGCATCCTGGAACTGACGGACGCCGTCATGGTTGCCCGCGGTGATCTGGGTGTGGAAGTGGACATCGCGCGGGTCCCCATGCTCCAGAAACGTGTCATCAAGATGTGTAATCAGCACCGCATCCCGGTGATCACCGCCACCCAGATGCTCGACAGCATGCAGCATCACAGCCGTCCGACCCGCGCCGAAGCGAGTGACGTCGCCAACGCCGTCCTGGATGGGAGCGATGCGGTGATGCTCTCCGGAGAATCCGCGGCGGGAGAATTTCCCGTGGAGTCCGTCTTCATGATGAGCCGATTGGCACACGAGGCGGAACGCTTCATGGGGCCCCGCGAGGAGACCGATCATTTCTCCGCCCCTCGGTCTCGCGCGCTCGCCGTCACCGAAGCGGTGACGCAGGGAGCGGGAAAGGTCGCGGCCATGCTCGGGGCGGAGGTCATCGCTGTCGCCACCGAAAGTGGACGCACGGCCTTGGCCGTTTCAAAGCAGCGGCTGTCGATTCCCGTCCTGGGAGTCAGCACGATGCCCGAATCGACGCGACGGATGACGTTGTACTGGGGAGTGACGCCGATTCTCTCCTCGGCTTCCGAGCAGGATCAACGCCAACTGCTGGAAGAGGTGATTGCCTGGCTCAAACGGGAAACGAGCCTGCATACCGGGAGCAAGCTGGTTCTGGTCACCAGTTCCAACTGGTCCGCCGAGGGTCACGACTCGCTCCTGGTCCACTCGATGCCCTGAGTTCTTCTCGGGCAACCCGCAGTTCTCAGGCGACACGCTGACGGGAAGACACTACGTCTTCTTCCGGAGCGTGTACCGGAGGCAGTGTGAAATGAGGAGCGGGAATCGCAAAGGGGATCGTGCCGTCTCCCTTGGGTTCAATCGGCCAGTTCTGGCAGAACAACTGCAACAGGTGATACAAGCTGCTGAGTTGCAGATGCTCTCCCGTCTCCGCATGGCGACCCTTGGCGACGATCTGGACCACGTGACTCCGTTCCCGGGGCATCCGGCAGGTCAGTTCCCAATCGATGCCTTCCGCCACGGGTTGATCGGAATTCCAGTTCAGTTGCGTCGGTTCATTCACGCTGTCGGATTCGTGGCAGGAAAGAATCAGGGTATGCCCCTGCAGTTCGCGAACTTGTTGCAGCAGCAGATCCCAGGAGCTTTCCGGATGCTGGGCCACTCCCAGCCGGAGCCGCGTGAGGGTGATGCTCTGCTGGATCAGGCGGGTGCCGCTCCGGACCAGCCCGGCGACGGTCGCCATGTTTTCAAACAAGAGCGAGGTTTCGTAGAACCCGAAGACCCGCCCCAGAATCAGCAGCGATAGAACCGCGCCACAGATTCCCAGCGAGAGAACCTCGAAGTTCATGATCTTGGCGAGAATGACCGCTCCCCCCATCGTGGCGCACAGGCCTGCGATGGCGAGGACGCTTTGACGCGTCGATAGACCCCGGTCCCGCAGGCAGTGATGAAAGTGCTGCCGGTCCGCTTCGCCGATTCCCCGCCCGTTCAATTTGCGGCGGACAATCGCCATGGTCGTGTCGAACATCGGAATGCTGAGCAATACGATCGGCGGAACCAAAGTCAGCCCCGTCGCGGTTTTGAAAGAGGATTCGATCGCAAAGGCACCCACCAGGAAGCCCAGCGTCAGGCTCCCGGAGTCACCCATGAAAATCTTCGCGGGTGCCCAGTTGTGCAGCAGAAAGCCGAACAACACCCCCGCGAGGATCAGGTTCAACCCCGCGATCCCGGGGAGATCCTGCTGCATCGCCAGGAAGGCGACCGTGACGGAAACGACAAACGACAGGCTCGCGGCGAGGCCGTCCAGCCCATCCATCAGGTTGACGAGATTGGTGCAGGCCACCAGCCAGAAAATGGTCAGCGGGATGCCGAACATTCCGAGATCAATGTTCCACCCCAGCACGCTCACGACGTCGATGCTGTGTCCCCAGACGGCGAACGGAATGGCCGCGACGATCTGCCCCAGGAATTTGTGCAGGGGGCGAAGGTGATAGCGGTCGTCATACAGCCCCAGGGCACAATACAGTCCCGCCGAGATGAACAGCGTCAGACTGATATGCGTGGTGTTCCGGTCGGCCGTGAGCCAACTGCAGCCGGCGTACCAGCCTTCCAGCGCACACAGTGCAAACGACAGGAAGATCGCGACTCCACCCATCAGCGGAGTCGGAACGCGATGTACCTTGCGGCGGTTATCGGGTTGATCCACAATCCCCAACCGCGGTGCCACGCGAATCGCAATCGCCGTGAACAGCCAGCATTGGGAAACTGCGGCAATGATCAACGCGGGAAGGCTATAGATGAGATCGTAAAACACGGCGTCCTACCTGTGTTCGGCGACGATCCGGGACACGGCTGTCCCATCGGAATGTCAGAGAGAAGTGTCCGCAGCCATCGTCCTGATGGCGTTGGTCGGAAAGTTAAGAAGCTAATTATCGGATCTTCCGATTTCTGGCAATGAGAGTTTCACCTCATTCCTGTGAAAATGGGAGGTCTGCTGAAATTTCGGACTTGTTTGGAAGTCCAATTCGGGAACGGGAAAGCGCTGTTGACGCTGAGCGACGACCGTGGTTTGATGTCCCCGAAAATCGAAGGCTCGCAATGGATTTTGCGGGTCATGGGCCATAGCCGGGGGGACCGCAGGGATGCCACATCTGGAATGTCGGGGACTCGTGAAGAACTACGGTTCGCGCCGCGTCGTGGACGGCGTCAGCTTCACCGTCGAACGCGGCGAAATCGTCGGCCTGCTCGGCCCCAACGGAGCCGGAAAGACCACCTCGTTCCGCATGTCCTGCGGCATGGTCTCACCCACCGCAGGCGCCGTCTACCTCAACGACATGGAAGTCACCAGTTGGCCCATGTATCGCCGCGCGCAGCACGGCATGGGCTACCTCGCCCAGGAGACCAGCATCTTCACCAAGCTGACGGTCGAAGAAAACATCCTCGCCATCCTGGAAATGCTGCACGTCAAACGCAAAGAACGGATCACCATCACCGGGGAATTGCTCGACCAATTCGGCCTGACCTCCAAGAAACATCAGATCGCGACCACTCTGTCCGGCGGTGAAAAACGCCGGCTTGAAATCGCCCGCTGTCTGGCGAGCGAGCCGACGTTGATCCTGCTCGACGAACCCTTCACCGGGATCGATCCGGTGACCATCCACTCCATTCAGGACATCATCTTTCAACTACGGGACAGTGGGATCGCGATTCTGCTGACCGACCACCGCGAACGGGAAACGCTCGCGATCACCGACCGGAACTACATCATCTGCGGCGGACGGGTGCTGGTCGAAGGGGACGCGCGGACCGTGTTGAATGACCGCCAGGCCCAGGAGTTCTACTTCGGCAAGCGGTTCGACAAGGAATCGATCATCAGCAGCAGCGAGGACATGCGCAACCCCGGACGCGGTTACGATGCGGATGATGACGAAGCGGAAGAGAGCCGGAATTTCCGCCGCCGGGCCGCCTGAACCGGCCCGACTTTAAGAAGTTCGGCGACCCGTCCTCCTCCGTTTCGGAGCGTCTCGGATTCTTAAGGTTCTCTCCCACGGGATCGAGACCTTAATGATTTCCCTCTCAATAGCGCTGAAAGCGTCCTGATCCGGCATTAGAATAAGAGTGTTCCCGCGATGAGCGTTCTGCTCATCATTGGAGCGCGTTGAGTTTATCTGTCGCGTCTGTCGCGGTGAAAAGCCTTGAAACAATCATCGATTTTGACGCGACACTAAAACGCCATGCGTTCTAGATCGCATCAATTTTATGTGTAGCGTCTGACGCGGCGATAATCTCGGCAAAAAAGTTTGATTTTGACGCGACACTAAAACGCTGTGCGTTCTCGCTCTCTCACTCTTCACTCTCCGCAACCTCCCTGAGGTATCTCTATGTCTACCCCTGCGCCCGAAAATCCTGCCGCTGCTCCCGCTCCCCGCAAACGATCCGCGTGGAAAAAGATCGTTGGATGGGGAGTGCTGTTAGTGTTGGTGGGCGGAGTACTGCTGGAGGGGGGCGCGCTCTACCAGTATCAGACGAGTCTCTCCAATCTGGACGCCGCGATCGATAAATCGCGCCAGCCCGGCAAGCCGGTGGGAGTGCCGCTGAACGAGATCGGAAAACATCTGAGCGGATTTGCGATTCGCGACGACGTGCAGGGGGGAAGTGCTGCGAAAGCATCGAGACGGCGGAAAGTCGTGTATCGCTGGCCGAGTCTCGTGACGCAGTTCCGGCTGGTGGCGACCGTCGACGACAAGGACAACGTGATCGGCGTCGAGGGGGCCTATGGAGGTGAGCAGATCGCCAAGACCACGGCTCCACCGGTCGTCCTGCCGGAGGCGAAACCGGAACCCCCTCCCAAACCGGTCGGCTTCAAACAGGCCCCCGAGCAGGCGGTGGTTCTCGCGATGGATGACCTGAAAGTGAAAGGCTCGCTGCGCCGGGTCCGGTGCGGGTCACTGGCACGGGAGTTCTTCCGGCAGGCGGTCTTGATCGCGGCCCGGGACGAATTGGGAGCGGAGACGGTCGATGCCGCGCTGAGTGAGGTGACATTGCTGACCGACTCGCCGCAAGGTTTTCCGCTGCGGATCGACGTGCTCGCGGAACCCGATCCCAAGAGCTTCGGGCAGGCACGGTTCATAGTAAAGATGTTCCGGGAAGATGCGACGGGGAACAAATTCGAATGGACATCATCGCCGCAATCGATCGCGCTTCTGCCGACACCGGAGATGCTGGCCGAGAAGGCGGAGGCGCTATCGCGTGGTGACTTGATAAATGGACTCAAAGACGGGGGCTACCAGAAAGCGAAATCAACTGGCGAACCGGTGAGCGCCCCGGCGGGGTGCGAGAAGCGGATGGATCTGCTATCCCAGTACGCACGGCTGCGGCAGTTGCATTCAGAACGGAGGCTGAAAGGCGAGACCGCGGAGAACCTGGGAGCGCTGATCCGGGTCTACGCCAATCTGGGGGAACTGACGGAGCCGCACTGGACACCGATGTCGAAGGCGCTCCGGGCGCGGGCCATCCTGTATGCCAACCGCATGATCGCCAGGTATGGAAAGACCCCCGTCACGCTGGCACACCGCGCCTATGCCTGGGCACTGGCAGGGAACCACGGGTTGGCGTTGGTGGACCTGAAGGCCGTGGAGGAGGCGAAGGTAAAGGACCTGCCCGACTGGTTCCCGCTGATTGTGGCTTTTTGCGAATACCGGCCGCAAATCCTGGGGGGATACGCCGGAGAAAACGAGCAGTTGGCCTTGTTCCTGCGGATGCGCGTGCTGGATCCGATCCGGGATACCGACCGGGCGATGGAGGCGATTGACGAGATGCTGAAAGTCAATCCGATCTGCTGGCGGGCCGTGGAGCGGATGTGCGAAACGGAAAGCCTGGGACCGTGCCGACAATCCACGGAGGGAGTCGCCGACGAGTCCTGGCTTCCCCTCTACGCCCGGTTGAAGGATCTCCCCGGGCTGCCCGCCGCCGCACTGAAGATTGCGGCATCGCGAGAAGACAAAAAAGAGAAGCCGGACGAAGATGAAGATGGGGAGGTCAGAGTGCGCAGGCGCGGAGACGGCCAGGAACACGCAACCCGCGTGGCCCTCATTCAGGAGCTGTGTAACACCCAGGTCACGGATGAAGCAGGCGCGGAGCCTTCCTGGCGGGTCTTGGGAGAGATGCTCAACGATGCGAATTTCGTCCAGGCCTGGCGGGTGTTGTATTCGCTGAAGTTCAAGCTGGGTATTTCTGCGGAGGACATGCCCGAGGTTGTGAAGCAGATCATGCCGCAGGTGGCGGAACACCGCTTCAAAAAATTCCTGCTGAGTTTTGGCAACGGGGACAACAAAACGGCAGCCGCGGGGCTGCTGGAGATCTATCGCAACCAGCCCGGAGAGGCGTATGAGATCCAGTGCCTCCCCGTGGCGAATGTGGCGTCGCTGGCAGACTACAACTATTACGTCCCGCTCTGCAGCCATATCGACAATCACTGGGAACGTCTGCAGGGGGATTTGTGGCGCGTGGACGGGACGCAGTTCAGGGAGTGGGCGGAAGAGGCGTCGAAACTGATGATCGACGTGGCGCCGAACCAGCCGGGGTCATTGGCCTACAGGCTGCAACGCTGGACGGTCCTCGATGACAAAGTCGCCGCGGACTGGGAGAAGAAATATGGCGAGGATGCCTATCTGATGAAAGAACTGGGGCGGAAGTACCAGCGCTGGGCCGGCCGGAGGATGCGATCCGCTGCTCGAGAAGTCGATCAACCTCTCCCCCACGCACAGCGCATATTGGGAGTTGGCGACGGAGTACTACAACCTGGGGGATCTCGATGCCAGCCAGGTCGTGCTGGAAGCGGAGACAAAACTACCGGGGCAAGGTCTCGAACAAAGCCGGGCATCCGAACGCCTGGCCTACCTGCTGATGCGCAAGGGGCAGTGGGAAGAAGGGCGGGAGCCGCGGAAGAAGCGGCAGGGTCCTATTCCGGGAGTTCATTGACGACGGCGGCCCGCGCCGCGGAAGGGATGAAAGACTGGAAGACCGCCGAAGATTATTACCGCAGCCCGCGGAAGCCGCTACGACACCGCGCGATGAGTGGTACGAATGGTGCCTCCGGACCGGACGGGGAGACTTGAAACAGGCTCGGGAGTTGGCCGAGAAACAATGGAAGAGCTACCCCAATCCGCCGTTAAGGTGGTACGAGCGGATGAGCCTGATCATGCCCCTGATGGAAGCCGGGGACACCGCGAGGCGATGCGGATTCTGTCCGCGGAGGCCTACCATGACCAGCGGGACATGAACCAGAGAATCCTGTGCGGACTCATCGCGGAGCGGATGAAGCTGCCGGATTTCCGCGACAGGATGTTCCAGGACGCGATGGAAGACCAGTCTCCCCACACCTACATGCCGCAGCTCGTCAGGTTGTTTCGGCGGGCGCTGAAAGACCTGAAGCAATTCCGGTGGAACAAGGTTGCCTCGAGGAATTCATCGATGAGCAGAAAGGCCGGGGAATCGTGTTCGGGTATTATGCGGCGGGAGAATTCCTGGAGTCGAATGCCGAGCATGAGCTGTCCAAAGAGTATCTCATGGCCGCCGCCACGAGCTTTGACGTCGAGGATGATTACTGCTTGCTGGCGACCCTGCCGCTGCGGAAACGCGGCATCAAGATCGGGAAACGAGGCTGAACAATCGCCCGGACGATCGGGTCGAGGCGGTCCGACTGGTCCAGAAAGGTTCATATATCTGGAAGAGCGGCAAGTTTGACGTTGCCGAAAAGTCGATCAATGAGGGGCTCAAAATCCTGCCGCAGTTTGCGTATGGACACCTCGCCCGCGCCTGGCTGCGGCAGGGGGAAGGCAAATTCAAGGAGGCGGCCGACGATTACCGGGAAGTCCTGAAGTTGAACCCGGAATCAGAGAGCGCCTGTCTGCACCTCGGCACGCTCCTGGCCGCCTGCAGCGATGACAAAGTCCGCGACGGCAAGGAAGCGATCAAGCTCGCGGAACGGGCCGCGGAATTGTGCGGACCCACCCTGTGGCAAAAGTGGCTGCTGGCGGCGGCATACGCCGAAAGCGGCGATTTCAAGAAAGCAATCGAAGTACAGGAAGAAGTGGTGAAAGCACTGCCGGACAATGAGGCGATGAAAAATCAACTGGCGTTGTACAAGGACGGCAAACCCTACCGCTACGACGGCAAAACCACCATGCCTCACGTGCAGCGGAAGTGAATGTCACCGACCATGTCTGCTCTTTATTCTTTTAATCTTTTCCTCCCTTGAGACATTCCTATGGTTGCGCTTACGCTGAAGTTATCCCCCACCGTGACAGCTCCCCAAAATCGATCTGTGTGGAAGATCGTAGCCCAGGGACTCTTCTTGATGTTGATCGGGGAAATGCTGATTGAGGCGGCGGAAGGGCCGCAAAAACCGACAGCGACTACCTTCCCGAAGCGCGAGGGCTACAAGGATGTCCCGAAAGAAACGTTGGTCCTCGCAGTCGATGACTTCACGGTGGTCAAGTCGTTGCGCCGGGCCCGTTGCGGCTCACTCGCACGAGAATTCTTCCGACAGGCCGTCCTGATAGCGGCCCGGGATGAACTTGGAACGGACACACTTGACGTGGCCCTGGACGAAGTCGCATTGAGTCCGGATGCCACTGACGGATTTCCCCTGCATGTCGACGTCCTCGGACAGGAGGATTTCAAGAAACCCGGTGGAGCGACTTTCATCGTGAAGATATTCCGTGAGGATACGGCAGGGAAAAAGTTCGAATGGAAATCGACGCCACACCCTTCTGCATTGCAGCCCACCCTGGAAATGCTGGCCGAAAAGACCGAGGCGTTATCGCGGGGTGAGTTGGTAAAAGGCTTGCAGGAGGTGGGCTATCAGAAGTCACACTCCACGGGAGAGCAATGGAAAGGACCGCAGGGCTGTGGCGAGAGGCTGGACGCCGTATCCCAGTTTGCACGATTGCGAGAATTGCATTCCGAGCGTCGAGTGAAGGGTGAGACTGCTGACAACCTGGGGGCTCTCGTCCGTGCGTATGCAAATCTTGGAGATCTGACCGAGCCGTTTTGGAGCCCGATGTCGAAAGCATTACGCGCCCGCGCAATTCTGTATGCACACCGTATGATCGCGAAGTACGGCAAGACCCCGGTGACCTTGGCGCATCGCGCCTATGCCTGGGCACTGGCAGGAAACCACGGTCTGGCACTGGCTGATCTGAAAGCGATCGGAGAATCGAAATCAAACGATGGGGCCGCCTGGGTCCCACTGATTGCTGCGTTTTGTGAATACCGCCCTCAGGATCTGAAAGGAGTTAACGGAGAGTTCAAGGAACTGGCCCTGTATCTACGGATGCGCGTCTTGGATCCGAATCGGGATGAAGACATCGCGCTGGGCGCCATGGGAGAAATGTTGAGAGCGAATCCCTCTTGCTTGCAAGTCTGGCAGCAGATGGGTGAGGTCAGCAGCCTGAGCGTGCAGGACAAATCGATGTTAGGGATCACCGACACGGCGTGGGTGCAGATATATGCCCGCTTGAATGAGATGCCGGGATTGCCCTCTGATGCACGAGAACTGGCGGCGGGACGCCTCACAAAGAAGAAATCGCCGCGTGGACGTGGGGCACTGGAATCCGGCGGCGAAGAACCGAGTGCAGAGGAACAGAAAGCGCGCGTGGGTGTCATCCGGAAATTATGCGCCGCAAAGCTGACGAAGGAAGCGGGAATAGAGCCCTCCTGGCGCATGCTGGGAGAGATCTTGAACGAGGCGAATTACCTGCAGGCCCTGCACGTTCTGAGTGTCGAAACGAATACCTATTGTTTGCCCGTCGACGATCGTAACAGAACAATCGCACGCCTGCTCCCCTTGGTCGAACCTCACCGGTTCGGAAAATTCCTGCTTTCTTTTGGAGATGCCGATCCTAACAAGAAGATCGAGGGACTGCTGGAGATCTGCCGGACAACCCCGGGAACGATGTACGAAATCCAATGTATGCCGCTGGTGATTATGAGTACGGCCGGTGACAAAAAATATTTCGGGCTGTTGTGGACGCACGTGGACAACCACTGGGACCGGGTACAGTGGGATTTGGAGCGCGCGGAGGCGACGAAGTATGAAAAGTGGGTCAAGGAAGTGATCGAGCTGAGTCCGCAGGTCATGCCCAATCAGCCCTGGGTCGTGGCGAACATGATGTACACGTCGAAGACGTTCGACGACAAGAGTGCTGAAGAATGGGAAAAGAAATTCGCGAAAAATGCAATGCTGTTGAAAGAGCTCGCAAGGAAGTATCGGTCTGAAGATCGCTCGGACGAAGCGATCCGCTGCCTGGAGAAGTCGATCAAATTATCCCCGTCGCACGATGCCTACAATGATCTGGCGGCCGAGTACGAAAAAACAGGAGATCTCAAGAAGGCGGAACGCACGCTGGAGACCGCGATAAGGCTCCCCAGTGACGATCTGGGACAGGCAACTGCCTGCGACCGCCTCGCGAAACTGTTGATGCGGGAAGGGGAATGGAAAAAGGGGAGGAAGTATGCGGAGGCAGCCGCACAATCCTATTCCGCGTGGGGGCTCATGTGCGCCGCACGTGCTGCCGAAGGCCTGAAGGATTGGAAGCGGGCCGAGGAATACTATCAGCTTGCGGCGGAGCGTTACGATAGTATGCACGACGAGTGGTACAAGTGGTGCCTCCGGACAAAAAGGGGAAACATGAAGCAAGCCTTCGCCTTGGCGGAGAAGGACTGGAAGACGTTTGAAAATCCTCCCATCAGGAGGAGCGAGCGAATGAGCCGCATCATCCCGCTGGTGGAAAAAGGCGATCTGCGGGAGACCATGCGGATTCTCTCCGCCCCCATCAACTGGGACGAGAGAGATCCTTTCCAGGCGATGATGGCCGCGATAATCGCCGACGGAATCAAACAGCCGGAAGTCCGAGACAAGCTGCTGCTCCAAATCCTCGCGGACAAAGAGGCCAAGGTGGATCCGCACAGCTATGTGGCACAGTTGGTTCGGCTCGTTCAGAGATCTGTTAAAGAACGCCTGAAAAGTCCTTGGAACAAACGTGCGTTTGAAGAAATCATGGACGAGCAGGATGAGTATCTCGTGCCGGTCGGGTATTACCTCGCGGGGCAACTCCTCGAAACGCACGGGGAACACAAGTTGGCCGAGGAATATCTGAAATGTGCTGCGACAGGGTTCAACGTAGGGGATGATTATACCCTCCTGGCGACCCTCGCTTTGCGGACGCGAGGCATCACGATCGGAGAGACGCGGCTGAATGTGCATCCGGATAGTCGGGCGGCGAGAATTAAGCTGATCCAGCGCGGCTATTATGCACGCAAAAACAAGAAATTCGATCTGGCGGAAAAAAATATCGACGAAGCAATCAACAGGACGCCGCAGTTTGTGTATGGCTACCTGTCGCGGGGCAGATTGCGCCAGGTCCAGGGAAACTTCAAAGAAGCCGCGGAGGATTACCGGGAAGCGCTCAAGCTGAACCCCGACTCCGAGTATGCCCCCCTCCATCTGGCGACGATCCTGGCGGCGTGCAGTGACGACAAGGTCCGCGACGGCAAAGAGGCCATCAAGCTGACGGAGCAGAGCGCGGCACTCTTTGGGGGTATGACGTCGTGGCACAAATGGGTGCTCGCCGCCGCTCACGCGGAACTCGGAGACTTCAAAAAAGCAGTTGAACTGCAAGAGGCGGTGGTCAAGGAGTCTCCCAATATCGACGACTGGAATAACCAGCTTGCGCTCTACAAGGCAGGCAAACCCTACCGCTACGACGGCAAAACCACCATGCCCCACGTGCAGCGGAAGTGAAGGGCGGTAATAATCCCTCGGCATCGACAAATCTATTGACCGGTACCGCGGCAATCAGAATGCACGGGCCGCTGGCGATCACATTCATCCCGTAGGACTCCGCAATTTCAATCGCCCGCTCACTCTCCGCTCCCGGCTGCAGCCACACGTTTTTAATCCCCAACTGACCCGCCTGCTCGACAACCTTTTCCGTCACCGTTGGCGGCGTGATAATGCTCACGCTCTCGACAGGTTCAGGCAGCGACGCGAGATCAGGGTAAGCCTGCACCCCTTCGACGATTTGTTCCTTCGGATGGACAGGAAACGCCCTCCGCCCCGCCATCTGAAACGCCCGCAACACCTTGTTGCCGTATTTCTCCTGATCATTCGACGCCCCCACCACTGCAAACGCAGCGCAGCCAAAAACGTTTCGATCTGTTGCTTCGTGGACATGGGGCACGTCACGCTGAGTGTCGAACTGGAACGGGCTTCGACATCCTGCTGTTTTGCCATTCCCGCCACGTGCTGTACATCAGGAATGTCAATGGAACGAATGGTACCAATCCAAGTAATGATACGATAATCAGCTGGACGATGTAGTGGCTTTCATAGGGTGCTTTAAAATCTCCATTGGCAACAGCATGCCAGATCATTCCCAGAATGATCGCCGTGAACAGCAGCCACAGCGTGGTCGCAAACAGGAACGATAGGCAGCGTGCGAAACGTTCTTGGGATCCTCTCAAACAGAAAATTGTCCAGGCGAAGAGAGTGGAGAGCAGTAGGACACCATTGATTTGAAGCCTTTCCATCAGATGAGCCGCGAGCATTAGTGTAGGCAGGATCGACCAGGTGCTTTTCAGACAAGTCAAGAATCGACTCAGGGAGATTCCGCACGAGGATCAGCGAAAGGAGCAAGGCGATGAAGAAAGCCGCAACGAGGGGTGTTAAGTTCGAGCGGAGGATAAGGCATAATAAATGTGAACCGGCTAAACAATCTCGCTCAACACTCGCCCGCGAGTAATCGGATGCGGACGACCTTCCGTATCGACCAGCTCCGTCTCCGGCTGGTAACCCAGGCAATGAAAAATCGTCGCCATCAGGTCCCGCCGCTCGACCCGTCCTGACACCGGATACGCTGCCTGCGGATCGGATTTCCCCACCACCGTCCCACCCCGGACACCTCCCCGCGAGTGCGATCGAAAAGCACTGCCCCCAGTGATCCCGCCCCGCGTTCGGATTGAACTTCGGCGTATGCCCGAACTCCCCCGCCCACACGACCAGCGTCTCGTCGAGCAGCCTCCGTTCGGCCAGGTCCGTGAGCAACGCCGAATAAGCTTGGTCCATCCACGGCATCAGGATCCGCTTCAGCATGTCGTTGTGATTGTTGTGCGTGTCCCAACTCCCGTTATTGGGTTCGCCGTCGATGCGGCACCAGTTCACCTGTACCAGGGAAACACCCGCCTCCACCAGCCGGCGGGCGAGCAGCACGCTTTGCGCCCACCGCGTCCGTCCGTACCGGTCTCTTGTTTCGGGGGTCTCCAGGGAGAGATCAAACGCGCGGCGGGCACGGGCACCAGCTAGCAGGTCGAGCGCCTGTTGCGCGTGGCGGTTGAATGTCGACACCGCTCCCGAGCGATTCAATTGTTCCCGATGCTGATCCATCTGCGCGAGCAGCGACAGGCGTTTCTCGAACCGCAATGGCGGCAGCTCCGCCGGCAGGGAAAGGTCGGGGACTTTGAAATCCGGCGTCGACGGATCGCACGTCAGCAGCCACGGGTCGTAGTTCGGCCCCAGAATCCCCCCCGTCTGGCCCGGCCAGACGAATTCCCCCACGTTGGCGTTCTGCCGGGGCAACGTGATGGCCGGGGGAAGAAATGTCCGCTCGTGACGTTTGACGTATTTCGTGATCGCCCCCCAGTGCGGGGCAAGATTCGGGGCCTTCGACACGGCGTTCTCCGCACTGAGGGGAATGTGCGGGATGCCGGTCATCATCTGGTAGGCGCTCGTCGAATGCGCATTGTCATTCGTGACCATGGCCCGCAGGACCGCGATCTTGTCCGTCAGCCGCGAGGTCAACGGCATCAACTCCCCCACCCGCAACCCCGGGGTCTGGGAATCAATCGTCCCGAACCCGCCGCGCACTTCGGCGGGGGCCTCCGGTTTGGGATCCCACGACTCATGCTGCGGCGGCCCACCACTGAGATAGATCACGATCACCGACTTCGCCCGCCCGAACGCAGACCCGAGCGGCGTGGTGTTGGACGTCGCAGCCTGCGGCGATGCGCCAGCCAGCATCGGCAGCGAAAGCCCCGCCAAACCTGTTCCCCCGATCCGCAACCACTCCCGCCGCGACAGCGTCGCGTTCTGCGAAATCGAAGGCAGATCAAGAATACGCAGCATGGGACCGGGTCTCGGGATGTCGTTGAGTGAGGATTTAGAGGAATTCCGTGACAGTGAAGTCGATTGTCGACCCCTCTCGCCCGTGTGGATAACGATATGTTATCCGCCCTTAGGTGGAGAGGAAAGATGCGGGCAGAACCTCCCCTGCAGACGCCTTATGGAAGTCTTTCCCCGTTCCCACGGAACGTTAGCGCACTTACGGCAGCTCGGTCTGGACACCGTTTCGCCCGCGGTCTTGGCCCGAGGTTCAACGGAGAACCGGCAGGTCCCTCTCAGACGATGGTTTCGAAGCCGCCGATAATGGGGGCCGCGAGATCGAAGCGATTATTCAGTCCCTTCAGGAACGTATCGAGTCCACCACCTCCCTGGAAATTCGAGACGCCGAAGATGTTGGCATTGGCGGAATTGAAGTTGATGTTGAAGACGTCATCGCCGCTCCCCAGATTCGCGGCGAAATTATTGAAGGCGGAAGTCGAGAATTCGATCCGTTCGGCGAGTCTGGAACCAGTGAGTGTCATTTTTCCGACGCCGAGCAAGCTTTCAAAGTCTCCCTCCAAACCGTCTCCGTTGACGTCTCCTGATTGCGCATATTTGATCGACATAGTTCCCAGGTATGTGATGTCATTGACTTCACTCTCGGAAGCTGCAATGCCGTCTCCCTTCATGTCGACATCAGCCACCCCGGTAATGGCGACATTACCTTTGAGCTGCATTCCGTCATCCCAGTTGAGGAAGTCGCCAGAATCACCCCCCATTTTCGCTTTGACATTTCCACCGATCGATACCAACCCGTCAGGTCCCGATCCCAGAGTGGTGTTGTTATCGATATCGAATTTGTCCGCGCCGCTTCCCAGATTGACGTTGATGTCACCATCGATCGTCACGGCAGAGAGGTTGAGCTCGTCGTCCCCCGCTCCGAGATTCGCCTTGATCGATTTGACATTCGAAAAATCGTCAAACTTGACGGAGTTGATGAAGACCTCGACCTGGCCTGCGGTGCCGGTGCCATCGATATCGACTCTATCCCCGGCAGAGTCACCAGTGATTTTCAGCAGTCCGGATTTCGCATTGAACGAGACGTTCACCGTCAGCAGGAGGCGCGATTCCAGGATGTCCGGAGAGGTTTGAATACGACGACGTCTCATGAGGGAGCTCTTTGTTTCAGAATGCCCGGAATAATCTTCGGTGGTTTTTTAGCCCGAAAGTTTCAAGATGTGAAAGTTCATGGTAAGGGGCTGAGGAGTGACGGGGGAATGTCAGGTCGCGAACAGAACGCCCCAAAAGTGAAAATGCTGGACGCGAAGTTGTGTACATGTGTGCATATGTCTAGAGGTCCTGCTCGAGGATTGTGCTGGCTTCGCGAGCTTTATTTCAGTCCCCCATTTGAATGCCGCGAGAGATAGCAGGGATCCCTGATGCCACTGCGAGGGGGCCAATCTGCCGGATTTCATGTTGCCATTCTGTTGCCATTCTCCCCGGTCTGGGGCGGAACGTGGCGGAACGAGACGGAACGAAAATGGGGTTCCAGAAATGCAAAAAACACCGAGATTTCTCGATGTTTTTTGCGTAAGTCGTTAGTATTGCGAGAGAGGGGAGTCGAACCCCTATCCCTTGCGGGACCAGATCCTAAGTCTGGCGCGTATGCCAATTCCGCCACTCTCGCAGGTCGTGAGTTTATGTTACTCGCTGGAGCAGGTCGGGGAAAGACGCTCCCCAAACCTCACCACCCGTGATTGTCATGTCTCTGGGTGGAATGCCCACTTCGCCACGGAGGGGCAGGGTGGGCATGTGTCCAGTCTTCAGTGGGGCAATTAAACGATGGGTGGCTGGGGTGGGCGTATTCACGCAGCCCCCAGTTTGGCGTCCCTGGGCGCCGATACGAAGCAAACAACGCTGAACGTTCCCCCGCAAACAAAAAAACGCCGACGGCATCAACCGTCGGCGTTTGAAGTTTTCATCTCGTCTGCGACCGAAAAAACTATTCGTCCTTCAGCCCGGGAATGTCAAAGCCCGTGATCTTGATCGCCGTGTACTTCTGGCGGTGGCCCGTGTGACGGCGTTCCTTCTTGCGACGCTTGAACTTTCCGATCTCCAGCTTGTCGCCGATGGTGTGTTCCACCACTTCGGCCGCCACGGAGGCACCGGCGAGGCTCGGCTTGCCGATCTGCGGGCCAGACTTCGCACCCGCCAGCAGCACTTCCTCGAACTTCAAAGCTTCGCCCGGCTTCGTCCCGTCCCGGTAATCAACCAGCAGTTGATCACCCGGCTGGACCCGATACTGACGACCACCATCAACCACAATCGCGAACATTTTCGTAAACCCTTATTTATCAATTGGTTTTAGCTGGGCTTCCAGCCCAAAACCGCATCCGCACCGCCATCGGCGCGGGGTTAATCCAAGGAGGAATCGAACAGTTTAGCGAATTACCGCTTCGCTGGCGAGGGTTCCGGGAACGAAATTTTCGTTTCCGTACCCGCCTGGTCATAAATCCGGAAATCGAGGTGTTCCGGCTTCACATCCGTCCGGGAAATGATCCCCACCACGATCTTCGCCTGGTCCTCGACGTTCGATATGTCCTTACGCTTCTTATTGTTAAGGTAATTCGCCACCCGCTCGTGCACCTCGATATTGATCCGGGACAGACCTTCCTGGAACGCCTTCGTCAGCAGCATCCGGATCACCTCGATGGCCATGCTTTCCGCCGTCTTGACCAGCGCGGCTCCATGGCAGCAGGGACAATCCTCATAGGTGCTCCGCCGCAGCGATGGACGAATCCGCTGCCGGGTCATTTCGATCAGGCCGAACGGACTGATCCGCAGGACTTTCGTCCGGGCCCGGTCCCGCTTGATCGATTCGCGCAGCGCCCGTTCGACCCCGCGACGATGCCGTTCTTCCCGCATGTCGATGAAGTCATTGACGATCACACCCCCCAGATCGCGGAGCCGGATCTGGCGGCAGATTTCCGCCGCCGCCCGCAGATTGACCTGGTACGCGGTTTCCTCGGCGTTGTTGTCCGCCCGGAAGTTCCCGGAGTTCACGTCAATCGCGACGAGCGCTTCCGTCTGATCGATGACGATCGATCCGCCGCCACGGAGCGGAACGTTCCGCTGATGGATGCGGTTGATCTCTTCATCGATCCGATACTTGTTGAACAGCGGATCGCGCCCTTCATAGAGCTGGATGCGGCTCGCATGCCGGGGCATGACGATCTTCAGGAACTCGCGCGCCCGTTCAAAGGCTTGCGGTTCGTCGATCAGGACCGAGTCCACCTCGCTGTTGTAGATGTCCCGGATCGTCCGGATGATCATGTCGGACTCTTCGTAGATCGTGTCCGGCCCGCGGGTCTTCTTGATGCGGCGGACAATCGTACGCCACAACCGCAGCAGATAGTTCATATCGCGCTGCAGGTCTTTCTTGGCCCGATCGATCCCGGCCGTCCGGATGATGAACCCCAGACCCGGAGGCGGGCTCAGTTCTTCCATGCTGGCGCGGAGCTTCCGACGGACGTCATCGTCCATGATCTTCCGGCTGACACCCACTCGCTGCAGACCGGGCATCAGGACGAGGTAGCGTCCGGGGATGCTGATGTACGTCGAGAGAGTCGGACCCTTCGTGCCGATCCCTTCCTTGATCACCTGCACCAGGACT
The DNA here is from genome assembly GCA_046349635.1 of Planctomycetales bacterium. Lineage (GTDB taxonomy): Bacteria > Planctomycetota > Planctomycetia > Planctomycetales > Planctomycetaceae > JAXMBX01. Next base: position 2,311 of record JAXMBX010000017.1, on the reverse strand, counting down.
TCGCTTCCCCGCTTGAAGATTTCCTGAATCGGGGGCTTGTTCCGGACGGAGCGCTCGTTGATGCGCCGACGTCCGCGCTGCGGACCCTTGCTCCGCTCGGTCCGTTCCGCGGGCGGGCCACCTTCATCGGGGCCGCGGTCCTCGGGATGGTCCGGTTCATACCCCGGACCGACAAGGTGCTTGTAGTACTGGTACTCGACGTCGCTGACGTGCAGGAAGCCGTTGCGTCCCACCCCGAAATCGACGAACGCCGCCTGGATGCTCGGCTCCAGGTTGACGACCCGCCCCTTGTAGATGTTACCGACAAAGTTCTCCTGGCTGATGCGCTCCACATACAGTTCCTCGAGGACGCCATCCTCGACGATGGCGATGCGGCTTTCCTCGGGCTGAAGCGCATTGATCAACATTTCCTTCTTCATGAATGGCCTTTCGCCGGCAGTGACGTGGCGTGCGGGTCGGTCGATGTTCCACGCTCCGGTCCGGTGATGCGATCGCGGCGGGGCATGAGCGCGTCATGCGGTCCGGGGCGAAGTCATCGCGGAGCAATTGCGGGGAAGTAAGGGGAGACCAGCCTCCCCGATCGACCATGCCATTCGACTTCAGCGGAGAAAGATCCGGGACTGTGGAGTCAGAGATCCTGCAAGAAACTGAAACTTTCTGAGGTTTCGGTCCCGTGGAGCAGGGGGTGCCATTCGTTGAGCCAAATGCTTGGAGAACGAATGTCTGTTGCACAGACTCCGAGGCCGGATCGTGCCGGTTCGCCTGACGCAGTTCTTCATTCGACAACCGATGCGGTGCGCGCTCCGAAAGTTCGGAAAGTCGCGGGCCGGAGAGGGTCGAGTGTCGCGAAGTCGACTGGTGTGTAACACACATCGCGACCACGCGGGGCAGAACTGGGAAATGGCGAGCGGCGGGTTCCCACCAGCCTTGTGACTCTCCTGCGAGGTCAGGCGTGTTGGTGGAAATCGAGGGTGCGTGCTGGATTCGAATGCGCACTCGGGTGAACCTATGGTGTGGTTCTCACCGGTTCAGCGCTGCCGAAACGCTGGCGGTGTGTGCCGGATCGGGAAGAACGCGAGGTTTCGTTGAAAATGAGAATCGCGTTTCTCCAGGCCGGCGTTGAACGGTTGGTTGTCCAAAACCTTACGAGTAAGGTTTTCCAGATCAGCGGGGTGAACGGCGAGCGGACTCGCCGATCGGGGTGAGTCCCGAATGAACGGGGCTCATGAAATCCGGCGGAACCGGACTTCATCAAACATCCGGCGGAGGCCGGAAATCTTCATCAGACGTCCGGCGAAGGCCGGAAATCATCAGTTGTACAGTTCGGGAAGAAGCTTCTTCAGTTCTCCCCGGACGTAACTCTCGACATCGCGCGCCACGTCGAGCGATCGGGCGTGAGCGGCGATTTCCTCTGCCTGTCCGATCGACAGGTGACGGATCACTTCCTTGAGCTCGGGGACCGAATGGGGCGTCACGCTGATTTGACGCACTCCGAGCCCCAGGAGCAAGGCGGTGTAGGCTGGATCCGAACTCATCTGGCCGCAGACCGTCACGGGAATCCCCGCCTTCTGGCCCGCACGCACGACCTGCTCGATCAGCCGCAAAACGGAAGGATCGCCGGAACTGAACAGGTTCGCCACCTGCGTGTTCGCGCGATCCACCGCTAAGGTATACTGAATAAGATCATTGGTTCCAATAGAGAAAAAATCCACCTCGCGGGCAAACTCTTCCGCCATCAGCGCCGCCGAGGGAACCTCCACCATCATCCCCACCGGAATGTCTCGCTTGAACGGAATCCCTTGGTATTCAAGGTCTTCCATCACGTCGGATAGCACCATTTTCGCCTGCCGAAGCTCATACATCGTCGTCACCAGCGGGAACATCAGGCGGATGTCCCCATGCACCGCCGCCCGCAGAATCGCCCGGAGCTGCGTCTTGAACAGTGGCAAGTGATGCAGGCTCAGCCGCAGGCTCCGGAGACCCAGGAATGGGTTGTCCATCCCGACCGCCAGATAGCTCATGTTTTCCGGCAGTTTGTCCGCTCCCAGATCCTGCGTACGGACGACGACCGCCCGCCCGGGGAGAGGGGCCAGAACCTTGCAATAAGCTTCGTAGTGATCCTCTTCGGTCGGTTCCTTCTCTTTCCCCAGGTACAGGAATTCCGTCCGGTACAGGCCGATCCCGTTGGCGCCGTACTTCAGGCACTGCTCGACTTCTTCGGGGAACTCGATGTTCCCCAGAATTTCGATGGAGGTGCCGTCCTTCGTGGCGGCGGGAAGCTGCGTTTGTGACTGCAGCCGCAGCGTGACCT